>JAGCSR010000014.1 GCA_017964005.1 Clostridiales bacterium | reverse complement strand
CCTTATCGAGAACGGTAAGAGAGGCAACCCCGTAAGAGGATCCACGGCAGCTACCTCCAACAGAGAACTTAAGTCTTTGACTGACCTTCTCAAGGGTAAGCAGGGAAGATTCCGTCAGAACCTCCTCGGTAAGCGTGTCGACTATTCCGGCCGTTCCGTTATCATCGTCGGACCTGAGCTCAAGATGCATCAGTGCGGTCTTCCTAAGGAGATGGCATTGGAGCTCTTCAAGCCCTTCGTAATCAAGAAGCTCGTAGAGCGTAACGACAAGCTTAACGTTAAGACGGCACGCCGTCAGGTAGATTCCAGGGTTCCCGAGGTTTGGGATATCCTCGAAGATATCGTTAAGGATCACCCCGTTCTCCTTAACCGTGCTCCTACGCTCCACAGACTTTCCATCCAGGCATTTGAGCCTATCCTCGTAGAAGGCCGTGCCATCAAGCTCCACCCTCTCGTATGTACGGCATTCAACGCCGACTTTGACGGTGACCAGATGGCTGTTCACGTACCTCTGTCTGCAGAGGCACAGTCTGAGGCAAGGTTCCTCATGATGTCTACCAACAACCTCTTAAAGCCCCAGGACGGTAAGCCGGTTACGGTTCCTTCCCAGGATATGGTATTGGGATGCTACTATCTCACCATGCTCACAGAGGGTGATAAGGGAGAAGGCAAGGTCTTCTCTTCCATTGATGAGGCTATCATGGCTTATGACGAGCATCAGATCACGCTCCACAGCAAGATCAAGATCCGCGTAACCAAGGAAGTCAACGGTGAGATGAAGACCGGTCTCGTAGAGAGCTGTCTCGGAAGATTCATCTTCAATGAAGTCGTTCCTCAGGATCTCGAGTATGTTGACAGGACTATCCCCGGCAACGAACTCCTTCTCGAGTGCGATTTCCAGGTAGGCAAGGGCGGACTTCAGAAGATCATATCCCAGTGCATTGCCGTTCACGGAACCGAGAGGACAACAAAGTTCCTCGACGCAGTTAAGAGCCTGGGTTACAAGTATTCGACTATCAGCGGTATCTCCATCGGTATCGAAGACATGATCATCCCTGATATCAAGGAGAAGATGATCC
Organism: Clostridiales bacterium; assembly: GCA_017964005.1. Taxonomy (GTDB): domain Bacteria; phylum Bacillota; class Clostridia; order Saccharofermentanales; family Saccharofermentanaceae; genus Saccharofermentans. Next base: position 124,182 of record JAGCSR010000014.1, on the reverse strand, counting down.
GCGAGGCGGAAGCTAAGGTTGATGAGGTTACCCGCGGTTATAACATGGGTCTCCTCCGTAACAGCGACCGTCATAAGGCAGTCATCAAGGTTTGGGAAGATACGACCAACGCTATTACTAAAGAGCTCATGGCTAACCTTTCCGTTACCAACCCTATCAAGATGATGGCTGACTCCGGTGCCCGTGGTAGTGACAACCAGATCAAGCAGCTTGCCGGTATGAGAGGTCTTATGAACGATACATCCGGTAACATCATCGAGATCCCGATCAGGTCTAACCTCCGTGAAGGAATGAACGTTCTCGAGTTCTTCATCTCCTCCCACGGTGCAAGAAAGGCTCTCTCCGATACGGCTCTCAAGACGGCTGACTCCGGTTACCTCACGAGACGTCTCGTCGACGTTGCTCAGGAAGTCGTAATCTCCGAACCCGACTGCGGTACGGATGACTTCACATGGGTCAAGGAGATCGTTGACTACCAGAACAATAAGAAGACAGTTATCAAGCCCCTGTACGACAGGATCTACGGCCGTTTCGCAGCTACGGATATCCTGGATCTTCAGACAGGTGAAGTCATCGTTAAGAACGGTGAGCTCATCACGGCCATAAAGGCTCAGAAGATCGACGCTTCCGTCAAGAAGGCACAGGATGAGGCTGAAAAGGCAAGAGCAGATGTTGCTGCATCAGTCAAGCTCAAGAAGGGCGAGAGTGAGAAGGACAGGGATGCCAGAGCGAAAGCTGCTGTCGAGCAGGCTGAGGCTAAGGGCAAGATCCTTACAGTTACCGAGGTTGCAAATCTCGGAAGGATCAAGATCAGATCCGTATTTGACTGTAAGTCCCGTCACGGCGTTTGCGCTAAGTGCTACGGCATCAACCTTGCTACGGCAAGACCCGTTGCAGCAGGCGAGGCAGTCGGTATCATGGCTGCACAGTCCATCGGTGAGCCTGGTACACAGCTTACCATGCGTACGTTCCACTCGGGCGGTATCGCATCCGGCGAAGATATCACACAGGGTCTCCCCAGAGTCGAAGAGATCTTCGAGGCAAGAAAGCCTAAGGGAGAAGCTACCATCTCCGAGATCGACGGTTATGTCAAGATCGAAGACGGTAACAAGGGTAATAAGATCATCAAGGTATTCCCGGCTTACGAGGATGGCGCAGAGCATGAGCCTCTCCTCGACAAGAAGGGTAAGGTTGTTGAGTGCCTGACTTATGAGCTCAAGCTCCACGATACCATCACCGTTGTTGACGGTCAGCTGGTCGAAGCAGGTGAGAGACTTACATCCGGTCCTGTTAACCCCAACGATATCCTTAAGGTTAAGGATAAGAGAGGCGTTCAGAAGTACATCATCAACGAAGTCTCCAAGGTTTATAAGCAGGGCGGTGGTGTTTCCATTAACGATAAGCATATCGAGATCATCACAAGACAGATCATGAGAAGAAGAGCTATCGATGATCCGGGTGATACAGGCTTTATGACCAATACCACTGTTGATGATATGGATTTCGCAGCGCGCAACGAGGAGTGCGAGAAGGCAGGTCTCAAGCCTGCTACCGGTAACCTGAAGCTCATGGGTGTTACCAGAACAGCTCTTGCTACCGATTCCTTCCTGTCTGCCGCTTCCTTCCAGGAGACATCCAAGGTTCTTACCGATGCCGCTATCAAGGGTAAGGTAGATCACCTTATCGGACTCAAGGAGAATGTTATCATCGGTAGCCTCATTCCTGCAGGAACAGGACTTGCGGTTCACAGGAACCTGTCCGCTGTACCTGTTGTCAGATCCAATGCCGAGATCCTTACCGGACATAAGTATGGTGAAGATGAGACTGATGAGGCACTTTTCGAGAACAGCTATCTTGAAGAGGTTGAAGAGGAGAATGCCAAGGCAGACATCCTCGAGGCCGAGATGACGGCTAAGATGCTCGCCAAGGAGGCAGCAAAGAAATAAGCCTTATATTGTCTTACAATTGTAAAGCATATTGATAGGAACAGGGTTTATAATAGCGTCGGAGGATTGTCTCCGACGCTATTTTGCCTCATTTAAACGGGATTTACCGTTTGACGGATGGTATAATGAGCGTGTTTGAACCAGAAAGGAAGCTTATGGTCTTTAAGAAAAATAAGAAACAACATATTCTTGCGATAATCGTCGGTTCGGCCGCTGCCGTACCGTTGGTATGTCTTCCTGTCGGTATCAGATCCGGTCTGAGTCCGGCCCTGGCCGTAAAGCAGGCATATGCCTCCATATTTGGTATGGACGAATTGGAGGAGGGAGATGTCATAGAAGACTGGGCCCTCGTCAGCAAAGAAGAAGACATGATCTCTGCCGAGAACGTTGTGGTTGAGGGAGATCATGAAGCAGAAGAGATGTCAGCTGATTATTCTGACATCCAGAAATATACGGTATTTCAGGTTTACGATGAAGCGGACCTTCCGGTCGAGCTTCTCGATCCCCAGTTCTTCGCGCCGGATGATACCCAGTATTACATCAAAGCCAGGAACTCCATCCTCAAAGAGACTCCCATAATGGACTCTACAACACTGACCACATTAAGATACGGTCAGGGTGTCAAGAGGATCGGTATCGGCGATACATGGTCCAAGGTTCGGACAGATGACGGCAAGGAAGGATTTGTTCTTACCAATTCCATTACGGATGAGATGGTATGGACAGAAGTAGATGATACGGTATGGGTAGATACGAGTAGCCTTATCGTCAGGAAAGAGCCTTCCACGGGCGCGGATATGCTTACCGTCGTAAACGATGAGGAGAGACTTTCCGTTATCGGTGTATCCGATAAATGGTATAAGGTTACGACCAAGGGCGGCGTAACGGGATATGTCTATATCTCTTATACAACGCATAACCCTCCCCCGACACCTACTCCTACTCCTACGCCTATCGTAAGATCAACAAGCAATGGCGGCGGAAGAAGGTCCGGCGGCAGCGGATCATCCAACATAAGGAACGGCAGGACATTTACGATCACCGGAAGAAACGGCGAGAGTATCGTCAATATCGCAGCATCCATGCTCGGCGTCAGATATGTATTCGGCGGAGCTTCCAGCAGAGGTATCGACTGTTCGGGTCTTACTTTGTATTGTTATAAACAGCTCGGTATAAGCCTGCCGCACAGTGCCAATGCCCAGTGTAACGGCTACGGAGTCCGGGTTGACAGGAACAATGTCAGGTTAGGAGACATTATCTGCTATGAATACGGCGGATATTGCGGACACGTCGCGATCTATGCCGGCGGAGGCAAGGTAATACATGCCTCGAGATCCCGAGGCAGGGTCTGCTACGGCAATATGAACATGATGTCCATAAGGGCCATTAAGAGGATCCTTAACTGATACCTGAAGAATCTTTGTTATCTGACTGAACAAATACGCCCGTCTGGGCGTATTTTCTATATTGGGCTTCGTCTTCCGACAGCTGGACTCTCATCGAAGAAAGGCCGGCAACGGCTGCCATAAGAAGGATCACGGTAACGGCTGCCATCGTAAATCTCATTGACCAGCTGAAGTTTAAGGACTTAAGGTCTGTCTTCTTTATATCGGAACGAAGATCTTTTGCTTTGACGGCAAAGTCCCGTAATCCCAGTACTGCCACCGGAATGAGGACCATAAAGTAAGGGTAGGCATAAGGGGACTTGGCTTCCCAGAATGTATGGAAAATGAATCCTCCCAGGAACATAAGAGGGAATATGAGGCCGTCGAAAAACCAGTCATCCCGTCTTTTGCAGTTGATCCAGATAAAAAGAGCGACACCGGCCCATACCAACAGCTGGAAGGGTTCATATATATAACTTTGGATATAGGTTGACATTCGTCCGGTAAGGTTATGCATGAGAGAGGAATTCGAAGGCCCTTCTTCCATGACCTGAATGCTCCTGTTGGCCCGGTATGTCGGGTCCGACCATTGATGGACCTGTTTGCGTGTCATGAAGTTCAGCATGTAGGCCGGATCGGAAAGAAATACATTGACCCGCTCTTTATACATTGCGGCCGCAACCTCTCCCTGGGCCTTCTTATCACCGTCCAGTTCCGCGAAGGAGAAGGCGTTGAAGCCGTTATAGCCGCCGGCAAAGTTCTGGGTGTCTTCCGATGCTCCCATGGCAAGATAGGACATATAATTTGTGCCCTGTGTCTTATATCCGGTTACGCGGGACAGTATAGCTCCGGGAACAGAAGAGGATGCAGCCATGACCAGGATAAGACCTGCAATGGGGATCAGCCTCAGGAACTTCTTGGAGGAGACGCATCTGAAGAACAGCCATATGATGAGAGCCATTATCATTACGAAGCTGTTCTGCTTGAAGATGCACGCAAGCCCTGCGCATACTACAGCCGCAATACCGGTAAAGATACATCTGCGTGTGCCGGAAGCTTTGGCAAGATCTATCAGGAGGCGGGCTGTCAGCGCGCTTAAGGCAAGACCTTCTATATTGCCGTAAACTATCAGGACATAAAAGAAGAGAGGAAGATAGATAAGTCCTGCCAAAAGTATCAGAAGCTGCCCGACTGCCCCGAGTCCCAGCCTTTTGCCGATGGATGACAGTTCGCCGTAGAGGAGCACCAGGAAAGCAAGATTAATGAGCATTATCACGGTCTCCAGTTTATCGCCCGTGATAAAGCTCAGCAGATAGTAGAAGATCACAAGGCCGTTCAGATGAGGATAGATATCAAGATATCCGAGATGGAGGAATGCCGAATAGTCTCCGGTATGAAGTCCTTCCACGGCATCGAGGATGGATCTGGAATCGAATACCTGTATGTAGTCGGAAATGGATATGATGACAATACCTGCTGCCGCGATCAAAGACAGGAGGATGAGCTTGGATATGAGAAGATTCCTTCCTCTGTTGAAGAAATCTCTTATCTTAGGATATACCCCGGACTTACGGATAAGGACACAAAGGCAAAGACCTGCTGCTATCAGCAGGATATTGATGAAGAATATGTCGCCGCAGTAGAAGTTGAATTCAAGCTCATCACAAAGGACTCTCGAGGTGGTAAAGATATTCAGTACCAGAATATAGAATGCCGCCGCAAAGCTCAGAACAGAGACTATGCATATGTAAAATGTACGGGCCCGGTCCGCAGCAATATTGTTTTTATTCATCGTCTTCACCGGCCTTCCGATCCTTTGAGATCCTGCTTAAGATCCAATCCCGATCCCATAATTCAACACCGGTCTTCTCTGCGGTATCACATGCTGCCGGCGAGAAATGATTATTGGTAATGACAGCTGCGCGGTCGCATCCGTACATCTCCATGCCGGTATATACTTCCTGAACGGCTTTGTTGGGAACGGACGATTCCATTCTCTTACACTGCACGGCATAGGTCTGTCCGTCTTTACGGCACAGGATATCAACGCCGTTATCCCGGGACTCGGATGTGACTTCGACCCGGGAGAATCCGTTGTGTTTAAGGAAATCAGCGCACCACAGTTCGAAGTCTCTTCCGTCCATCTTATCGACGCCTTCGATGTAAGACAGTCGGAATATCTTGGCTCTGTGCCTTACGATGAGCAGGATAACGGCAAATACCGCGGCAGCTCCCAATATGATAATGACATATAAGACCGGATCCCATGTTTTGGCAGGGGAAGGTACGGAAGCTTTTTGAGATATCGCGGAATCGAAGACGCCGCAGAACTTATCGAGCATTGCCGTATCGGCACCTTCTTTTGAGTCGCTGCGCCATACATCGCCGTGGGCTCTTCCCGTTACCGGATAATATAAGATCTTATCTTCCGGAAGGGAAGATCTCTTCCAGATATCGATGCCGCCCGATGCCGGAACAGTTTTGTCTGTATCGGAATAAACAGCCATGATCTTAGCATCTGAACTCTCGAATCCTTTTTGGGCTGTATAGTAGATGGTGTTGCCGAACAGGAAGTATTCGTAAAATGAGATCAGGGGTTTTTGAGGTTCGATGGCAGGACCCGCGTATGGTCTTGCGAGTGCCGCGATGTAATCCGGGGAACTGTTGAACCCGGCAATGCACAGAACTGCCCGGACCTCGGGATGAAGCCCCAGGACGGAGCATGCCGCGAAAGCTCCCGCGGAGTGTCCTGCGGTCGCGACCGGATAATCCCTTCCGGTTATATTGTCATAGACAAAGTCTATGGCGCTGTTCATATCCTCGGTTCCCTGAGGGAATCCCCTGATGGAAGATCCTTCGCTGGTCGCCGTTCCTGTGGCATCGTAGGCAAATACGAGAAGGTCACGGTCAACGAGATAGTCATATATCTGAACATATGCCGCCTGACTTGCGCCGAGTCCGTGGGCGAATATAACTATTCCCTTATAATGCTGAGGGATCGATCTGATATCTTCGCTGTCATACTCGGAACCGTAATACAGATATCCTGCCAGGTTCTGTCCTCTGTTGCCGGTAAGATCTTTCCTTACGCAGGACAGCCCTTCGAAGTCTTCGGCGGAATATAAGACCTCGTCGTCGGGGTCATATCTCTTGCCGAACATGAACCGGTAGAAACCGATACCGCCGATGAACGGGATTACAACCGTAAGCAGGAAGATAATGAGGACCATCCGAAGGATGATCTTCCTGATGTCGTGTTTCTTACGCGTTTTCTTCTTCGAAGATGACATTTACCACTCCCCCTGATGTTCGTCACCGGTCTTGGTCTTGTGATATTATAATATATATATTTCCGAAAATATAACCCTCTTGTTTTCGCGAAAGGAGACTTAGCATCATGAAAAAGATCTGTTTGAGGAAGATCATTGCGTCGGCTCTGGCATTAGCCGTAACGGCAGCGATCCCGGCCGCAATCCCTGCACAGGAGACGGTGTCCGCGGATTCCGGAACGACCATAGAACTGACCGATAACGATATGGAACTTAACCCCGCCATCGCTGTCCAGGGTGCTTTGGATAAGGCCAGATCCAAAGCGACAGGATCCGATCCTTATACCGTCAAACTGCCTTCCGGCAAGACATATAAACTGTATTCCGCCCTTAAGGTATTCAGCAATACCACCCTCGACCTGAACGGTTCCACCCTTATGATGGAGACAGAAGGCGATGCATATAACATGATCCATATCGGAAGTTATGATACGGATACTACCGGTGTAACCGGATACAACGGATATGAGAATATCACGATAAAGAACGGAACCCTTGACGGAGACGGGCATTCCTCAACTCTTCTCAAAGGTGCCCATGCCACCAACGTCAAGATCGACAATATGACGCTCAGACATACCGTTCACACACATCTGTCTGAATTTGCTGCGATCGATAAGCTCACCATCACTGATTGTTCATTCAGCGACATGAAACTTACCGGAGACAATGAGACATTCTATGAGGCTATCCAGCTCGATATCCTCGTTCCCAAGCACTTCGGCCTGTACCACGCGGAGCCTCTGCCGGTCAAGAATGTCAAGGTATCCGGATGTAAGTTTACGAATGTTCCGAGAGCCGTCGGAAGCCATACGGCGATCCTCAACGCTCCCATGTCGGATATCGTTATCGAGAACAATACCATCAAGGACTGCATAAGCGCCGGTATCCAGATCTGCAACTGGAAGAACGTTACGATCTCAGGCAATACGATAACGAACTGTCCCAGAGGAATTGCCGTGTTCTCCGTCAACTGCAACGGCGGTGAGTCCTCGTCTGCGAACGGAACGTTCAAAGCATCTTACATTACTTCCAAAGGCGGAACGACTACGGATATATCCGATTCATATAAGGAACCTTCGGATATGAACATAGTTATCAGCAATAACAGGATCACCCTGAATAACGAGAAGGATTACAGAGGATATGTTCACAGCGGTATCCTCGTAAACGGAACCGAGTATACCGACAAGCAGATCATGGGTGACGAATCCGGTGATATCCCGACAGGTAAATATCATGTTAAAGGCATCACGATAAAGGATAATACCCTGGATGCAACGGGCTTCGGTATCAGATGTGTTTATGCCGATGATATAACCATTACAGGCAACAAAGTCGATACGGGAACCACAAAGGATAAGGACAAGGATTACTATGGTATCTCCGCAACATTGAATTCTTCCGGCATCAAGATAATCTCCAATACCGTGTCGAATTCTCCTTCCACCGGGATCTTTGTAAATAAGGGAAGCAAAGGTGACTTCATCAAGGATGTGGACATCAAGGATAATGTGGTGATGATGGCAGGTGATGCCGGCATCAAGGTAACGGAAGATAATACCGTCGTAAAGAATGTGACCGGCAACACTGTGGTTGCAGCCAAGGGCGATATCTCCATCTTCGTATCGAACAAGGCCACAGTAAATACTCTTACCGGCAACACGATCAATTGTCCGAAGAACGACAAGAATGCCGTTAAGGTCGACAATATCAGCAAGTGTTCCATCAATAAGGACAATAAAGTCAGAAAGTTCAATGACGTTACCGACACCAAGGATTTCTGGTTTATTCCCACATATTGGGGAGCTGCCAAAGATGTTGTCAAAGGGTATAACAATGAGACGGAATTCCGTCCCGGCAACGAATGCACACGCGGACAGATGGTAACGTTCATGTGGCGTCTTAAAGGATGTCCCGCACCTAAGGCAAAAGAGTGCAAGTTCTCCGATGTCAAGAAGAGCAACTACTTCTATAAGGCGGTTATCTGGGGCAACGAGAACGGAATAGTCGAAGGCTACAAGGACGGAACATTCGGTCCCCAGAAGGTCTGCCAGAGAAAGCATGCGGTTACATTCCTGTGGAGACTTGCAGGTCAGCCTGAGCCCTCTTCCACCAAGAATAAGTTTAAGGATGTAAGTAAATCCGACTATTTCTTCAAGGCTACATTGTGGGCTTCAGAGAAGGGTATCCTCGCAGGATATTCGGACGGCACGTTCAAGCCGGACGGCAAGTGCTTAAGACGTCAGATGGTAACGTTCTTATATAAGTATGATAAGTTCGTAAACTGACGGAATCGCTTAAGGGCCAATGATGATAAGGGCTGTCTCGGATGAGACAGCCCTTTCTGTTGTAATGGAATGATCACTTCAGGATATATTCGACTGACATGTTCTGTCCCATAGCTTCGACCTGACCCAAAGCTCCGCAGACAAACGGGATCTGCGGTGCCACATGCCCTAAGTCTATATCGAGGATGATCGGGACATTAAGATGCTTAAGACCGTCTTTATAAGCGGCTATATGATCAAATCCTTCGAAGTCCGGAGTGCCTCCGGGGCGTCCAATCAGGATTCCGGCGCACCCTTCGAACCAACCTGCATTGTCCATCTGCCACAGTGCCCGCCTTATCTCGAAAGGATTGAGTTCGCAGCTTTCTATAAACCAGACGATCCCGTCGCCGGAATACTTCTTAATAAATTCTTCTGTCTTGTCAAATCTTGTGCCGAGAAGGTTTACAAGACAGTCAAGACATCCGCCGAGAAGACGGCCTTTGAAAGATACTTTGTTATCTGTAAACTTTTGGCCGTCGAAAACCGTGATCTTCCTGGGCTCCGTCGCGTTGACCGGCGCGAGCGGATTATCAGGGCTCTTGAGAGATTCTTTCTCATATCTGTCATATCCCGTAAACTTCAGCTTAGTTCCTTCCAGCAGAGCTTTGGCATCCTTAAGATAATCATGCAAAGGCTCCATTCCGAAAGACTGCGCGCAGGGACCGTATACGGAAGCGACATCACAAAGAGTCGTAAGGAGATAAGTGATGTTTGTATTATCCGAATATCCCATGAACCATTTGGGATCGGAAGATCTGATCTTATCGAAGTCGATGAAGGGAAGGATCTCGCACATCAGTTCACCTCCGCCGACGGACAGCAGAGCTTTGTTATTACCGGAAGTATAGAAGTCGCAGAACTCCTTTGCACATTCCTCCGGGACATTACTTATTCCCACTCCTTTGCCGGCATAAGCGTTGGGGCCGGTCAATGTGTTGTAACCCTCATTCCTCCAATAGATAAGAGCGTTATCCAGGCACGACTTGTATGGTTCTATGGAACAGCCGAAGGAAGGCGCTATGAACCCCAGGGGATCTCCTGATCTTATAAACAACGGATATCTCATATATAGTCCTCCGAAAAAAATCCGATCTTGCAACAATATTGGATCATCACTTGTATATTATAGTAGAAACCACTGGAGGTGAGGATAATGAAAACCAAGAAATTATTAACTTCAGTCCTGGCAGGGAGCATGCTCCTCGGAGGATTGGCAGGGTGTTCCGGCAACGGCGGAGACCGTCCGATAAAAAATATTGCCGAGCCTAAGGCTGAAGTAAACTTAGCTTTGATCAGTAAGGGTGAATCCCCCGATTATAATCAGAAGGCGGCAGCAGACGGCTATAACGAATTCGCTCTTAAGCTTTTTTCGACTGTGGCAAAGTCGGAGGATAAAGGCGTTAATGTTATGGTGTCCCCCGCGTCCGTAATGTTCGCTTTGGATCTTGCCGATGCAGGTGCCTGCAAGAATACTCTGGCTGAGATCAACAAGGTGATCGGAGGCGGAGATCTTACACCTGAACAGCAGCAGGCCTTCGCTTCTCAATGGATGAAGGATCTTAATGCTTCCGAGGATGTAAAGTTCTCCGTAGCTAATGCTATCTGGTCCAATAAGGAATTGATAGGGGATAAGATGAATCCCGAATATATCGAATTCGTGGAGAAGCTTTATGAAGCCAAAGCCAAGTCGATGAAGTTCGATGACGGAGCCAAATCCGATATCAATAAATGGGTAAACGAGAAGACCAAAGGAATGATCGACAAGGTCATCGATAACATCGATCCTTCCACAGCGGCATTCCTCGTAAATGCCATCGCATTTGAAGGCGCCTGGGAAGAAAAGTACGAGTCGTACCAGGTAACTCCCGGAACTTTCAGAGGAACGAACGGCAACGGCGATGCCATGATGATGACTGAAGCATCACCTTACTATTACGAATCAGACAAAGCCATCGGATTCTCCAAGATGTATGAGGGAGGAAGATACTGTTTTGTCGCCATCCTCCCAAAGGATGAGAATACGGACGCCAATTCCTTCATGACGCAGTTTACCGGTGACGATTATGCCAAGTTCATCGCGTCAAAGACTGCGGATTACGATGTCACCACCAAGATCCCCAAGTTCAAGAATGACTATGATGTTCTTCTTAACGATGCTTTGAAGGATATGGGTATAAAGGATGCTTTCGATCCTGCCGGCGCTGACTTTACGGGAATCGCTCATACAGATCAGAACCTGTTTATATCCAAGGTGATCCATAAGACCTTTATAGATCTTGATGAGAACGGGACAAAGGCTGCGGCTGTTACCGCCGTATCGGTGGAATGCGCCGGGATAATGCCGGATGAGAAGGAGAGGAAAGAGGTTATCTGTGACAGGCCCTTCGGTTACATGATCGTAGACTGCGAGAACAATAAGCCGGTCTTCATAGGAACCGTCAACAATATCTGAGGTTAACCTCGATCATTACACGGGAATAAGTGATCAGTGCCAGAATACCAGCAGCTTCTCAATGTATTCGACGGCATTAGGGAAATTGTTGCGGAAGTTGTCTCCTTCGGGAGTCTGGGCAACTCCGCCATAGTAGATAACAAGAAGCCACATGGCGGCCGCAGATAATGCGGCCGCTGTTATTATGGCCGTATATCTTAACTTGCTGTCGGAGGGACACTGGACGAGTATCAGAGCGCAGCCGATAATGACAAGGGTCGTTATATCTCCGGAGTATCTGAAGCAGGCACCCGCCATGCAGTAAACAGCCCACGCGATGATGAGGGGCAGGATGAATGCTATGGCGATCGCAAAACGGCGCTCCGGCAACGACGTGCCGTTTGACAGAGTCTTATTGTTCCTGCCTGACTTAAACAGCGCAGGCACTGCGAGTATATAAGCAAGAAGTATGTACGGGAAATTCCAAAGTCCCATATTAAGAACTGTGTAGCGGTATGCTTCTGCATTGGACAGGATATTATTCGACAGATCAAAATAGGGGAACAGATCTGTCTGCCTTGGAGGGATCAGGAAGAAGTAATATACCGAGAGAGGGAAGGCCGAAGGGATAAGCTTCATATTGCGGATATCACCTACGGTAAGCTGATACGCTGCTCCGAAGTCCATGGGGCTTCCGAACCTCGCATAGTTATACCAAAGGATACAGGATACGAGGGCGATAACCGGCAGCACAAATGCCGATGCCTGAAGAACCCGGGACGACATCTTCTGCTTTTTGTCCAAAAGGACGTTTATGAATCTCGGCAGCATTACCGCCGCGGTTACGGCTATTATGGGTCTTGATCCGGCGCATAATCCCAGGGATATGCCGCTTAAGACATAAAGAATATATCTTGCCGCGCCTTTCGATACGGTGGCGGTAAATCCGGACCACAGACTCAAGCCCATAAACATCATGGCTGTGATGCAGGCCACATTATACATATAGCCGTAATTCATCAGAAGCAGGATATAACTCAGCGCGCTGGTGGAAGTGATGCAGGCAATAACGGCAAGGAGCTTAGCTTCAGGACAGTAGATCCTTATCACTGCAAGAAGAGCAAGGGCCAGGAACAGGGCGGCAAGGGCGCCGTTTACCGCTATGACAGTATCGCATGTGGGAATGCTTCCGGTTACCCAATAGACGGGATAGTAGTTGGTAAAGATCGGGGCTGCTCCGAAGTAGGAATAGTACTTTCCGTTATAGAAGGCCCGGTCCCAAAGGAACTGGTCTTCGAGGCCTGCAGCTTTTCGCTCGGAAAAATCGTAGGGATTGTTGATCTGAGACAGACCCTCCGGCGGCGGGAAATCGATATTGAGCTGACCTTTCTGGAAAGCATCGAAAGTCTGAACATAGATATCGTAATAATCCACCGGCTGCGTCAGAGGATACTCGACAATGTTCTTGTCCGGACCCTGCACGGTGAATGTGGATGCCGCGCATGCGAGGACCACGAGTTCGATGACGATGCGGTGCTTAGGGTTTGTCCTGTCGTATCTGATCTTATACAACTTGAGGAGGATTACTGATGCAATGCATAAGGTTATAAGCCACAGTATGATGACACGCGAAAACATGAACTCATAAGGAGCTGCATCCCAGAGGGTAACGGACTTGACCACAAGGGGCGCGGTCTTGTTGCCGGCTTCGATGGTGGCGGTGTCGTATGCGAATCCCGAATTCTTGGCAGGATCGATCTTGATACCCAAAGTGAATCCGGATTCGGCAGGCTTTACGGCAAAATCCGATCTTCCTATATATCCGAAAGATCTCTTGGCTCCTATCGTCATGAAAGAGTCGGACATGGAAGAATCCTTTATCTCCGCCGTGATCACGAAAGCTTTGTTGTCCGGGGATTCCTGACGTTCCTGATTAACGGAGATATAACGTACTGTTCCGGGAAGATCTTCATAGACAAGATATGTGCTGCCGAAGGCCACGATCTCATTGCCGGCGAGGATGTACTTATGAGAAGAGTCCTCTTCCAGGCTCGTTATGCCGGTGAGAGGAATGTTATCAGCTATCTTATGGTCATTATCTCCCGAGAAGCACTTTGCATTGAAGATAAGGCATTCTGCCATAAGGAATATGAAAGCCGAATATCCCGTGATCCTGAACAGGCGGCGGATGTTATCTTTACCTGATACCACGGAGAGTGTAACGGAAACAGTGGTAATAAGGCTTACGATAACAAGTCCCGCAAGAGGGATAACATGATCGTTCCAAAGATCAAGGTTCCCCCACAGCCTCAGGGCAAGAGTTGCGATCTCCATTCCCGCAGCCTGGATAAGCGCACATCCTATAACACATTTTTTGTCTGCATAGGATCTATGCCCCGTCAGTATCAGGACTAAGAGAGCTGCGGCGCCGAGTAAGGCAGGGATAATAAATGCCAGGATGTAATCTGTCATAAGGACCTTCTTTTAAATATTCATGCTTGATATTTTACTACGATATGTGATTTTTATGTTGAAAATATGTTATCCTTAACAACGTAGATATATGGTTTACGGGGGATATATGTTTAATAACAAAAGAAAGACGATCGGTGTATTTCTCAACAGGGCTGAGAAGGAATATCAGGGCAATATGAGTTCTGCCCTCATAAAGTATGCCCGGGAAGCCGACTGTAACATCCTGTTCTTCACTAGTTATGAGATCAGGGAAGTGATGAACTATTATGATATCTACGGGAGCATCATAATAGATCTTGCCCCGCTGGAAGACCTGGACGGTGTCATCATCGCCCTTGATACTTACGATAAGGGTGAATTCAGGGACAAGCTCATAAGTTCGATCAAGAAGAGAGCGAAGTGTCCTGTTGTGTCCTTCAGGGAAATATCCGATGATTTCTACAATGTTACTACTGAAGTCAACAGTCAGATCGAAGAGATCCTCGAACACCTGTATGAGAAACACGGATATCGTGACATAGCATTCATGGCAGGATATGAGGGTCATTACGACAGCAATGAGAGACTTAAGATCTATAAGGAATTCATGGCCTCTAAGGGCCTTAAGATCCACGATAATTCGATCTTCTACGGAGATCTTTGGAAGTACAAAGGTCAGGAAGCCCTGGAATTCTTCATGTCGGATCCTGCCCGTAAGCCGGATGCAGTTGTCTGCGCCAACGATACCATGGCAAGGTCACTGATGGATGCGGCATATATCGCAGGGATAAAAGTTCCCGAAGAGCTCGCCGTTACCGGTGTGGATAATGAGGCGATCACATTCGTCATAGAACCGAAGATAACTACGATAGGCTTCGATATAGATCAGATGTCCAAAGAGGCGATCGGTCTGATCAGGGATGTAAACGAGAATAATGCAAGAGACCGGATCGTAAGAGTCCCGGCTAATATGTATTTCAGAGAGAGCTGCGGGTGTCCTTCTCAGGAAGGCGCGATCGCGCCGAGCGTCATCGGCCATTACTGCCGTGAGAATGAGGAGATCTTGGATCAGCATGCGCTCCAAAATTATTTCATGATAGATATGGGAGCCTGCGGCAAGTTCGACGATATCCTTAAGATCATATCCGACAATATACCCATCAACGGCAATGTGTCCGAGTTTTATCTGTGCCTGCTCGGCGAGAGAGACGAATTCGGCCTGCCGGTCTTCGGCAGCAAGCTGTCTAAGAAGGCCGACCTTGTATTGTCCTGGAAGGACGGCAAGGTGCTGCCTCAGGACGGGTATACCAGATTTGATACCAAGGATATCCTTCCTTCGGAAACGGCAGGTGACGGGCCTTTGTGTTATTACATCACCATGCTTCACGACAGTAAGGATAACTTCGGTTTTACCGTCGTTAACTTCAAGGATATCGGCGATACCATAGGACTCAACTTCCACGAGTTTAAT
Source organism: Clostridiales bacterium (assembly GCA_017964005.1). Taxonomy (GTDB): domain Bacteria; phylum Bacillota; class Clostridia; order Saccharofermentanales; family Saccharofermentanaceae; genus Saccharofermentans. Next base: position 108,833 of record JAGCSR010000014.1, on the reverse strand, counting down.
CTGACGATCGGGATCACAGTTGCCCGTTTCTTTATGCACAAGAGAACGGAAGTCCTTCTGGATATATACGAGAAGGATTCTCTTACCGACTACCTGACAGGCATGAACAACAGAAGAGGCGGTGAGCATTTCTTCGAACTGAATAAAGACAAGTGGATAAAGGGACGCAAAGACCTTGTATTCATGAGCGTGGATCTGGATTACTTAAAACAGACTAATGACACTTACGGGCACGAAGCCGGTGATACGATAATCAAGGCATGCGCCCAGGCAATACGCAAGATAATGCCCCACGGCGGTTGCTGCATCAGGATGGGCGGAGACGAATTCCTTGTGGCCGTTATCGGAGATGAAGAGTTCGGAGAATTCCTGGTAAGCAGGTTTTTCGAGCAGGTCAGGATCTGGAATGAGAAGTCGAACAAGCCCTACCGGTTGTCAGTATCCGCAGGTTTCTATTCTGTCAGAGCAGGTAAAGACCTCGACATACACAGATGCATAAGAAGAGCAGATCAGGCGATGTATCAGTTTAAGACGGAGAGCCGAAGACAAAGGACCGATGAGCAAGGGTAGGACCAAAGCCGTAAAAACGATCCTCATTACCTTTGCGGCTGTTGCAGCGGTGGCGGCCGTGGGTGTGGGTGCCGTCAAGATCTATGATATCCAAAGGACACAAGAAGACCGTAAGCTCCTGGAAAGATTCGGGCTTTACCATCCCGTCGATGTCGGGGGCAACAAACTCAATGTGGTATCGTACGGCAGCGACGAAGGCCATACGATAGTCTTTATCTCCGGATTGGGCGTTGAGGATATGAGCATTACTTACCGGCCCATGACGGATATATTATCTGAAGACAACAGGATAGTATTTGTCGACCGCGCAGGATACGGCATGAGCGGCGATACCGGCGATAAGATGACTGCAGATAAGGTCGTCAAGGACTACCGGAAAGCTTTGGAAGCTGACGGCATTGACGGGCCTTATGTTCTCGTTGCACATTCCCTTGGCGGGATGTATGCCACATATTGGGAGAGCCATTACCCGGAAGATATAGAAGGTGTGGTGTTCCTTGACGGAACCCAGCTGAGGGAAGATACATTTCCGGAAGGAAAGCTCGTTAACGGCCATACCTCATCCGAGATATTCCTGAACGGATTGGGCCTATACAGGTTCAGCATTCCCAAAGCATCTGATATTCCGGAAACTAAAGACCTTAATGATGAGGAAGTGTGTTCTGCGCTGTCTTATACCATCGGCAATTCGACTCTTTGGAACAGAGCCATGAACTCGGAATATGATCTTATCAGCGCCAACTGCAACGAGACCTGGGATTCCATTGTCGCAAATGATATTCCCAAGACCTATATATGCGCAACCTGGGCGTCAGATACTGATCAGAAATATATCGACGCAAGGAACAATATCTTATGGCCATATCTTGATAAGATGGGCAATTGTAATATGGTGCTGCTTCCGGGGATACATCTTATATACGAACAAAGACCTGCCGAATGTGCAGGGGTAATAGAAGATCTTCTTAAGAGGATATGATCAATCCTTGAGTTTCTTTATCCTGGTCTTGGCAGAACCTGTCAGGGCCTTGTAGAAATCCGGGCTTATGAATACCAGGAGAGGGAAGAGCTCAAGGCGTCCTGCCAGCATATCAAAGATGAATATCAGCTTCGAGAAGTCGGAGAATTGCGAGAAGTTGCAGGTCGGGCCTACACCGGCAAGACCCGGACCGATGTTGTTGATGGCCGCCGCAACGGATGTGAAAGTAGTTACGGGATCAAGGTTTTCGAAGGAGATAAAGAAGACGGAGACCGTAAATACCGCAAGGAATGTCGCAAGATAAACATTGACGGAACGGATGACTTCGTGCTCTATAGGTCTTCCGTCCATCTGGATCTTCTTGATGTTGTTGGGATGGAAGTAACCCTTAAGAGATTTTCTTATGGTCTTGGCAAGGATATGGAGTCTTGATACTTTGATACCGCCGCCTGTGGAACCCGCGCACGCGCCGACAAACATCAGAAGGACGATTATGAACTTGGAAAGCATGGGCCATGTGTCAAAATCCACATTGGCAAAACCTGTTGTGGAAATGATGGAGCTTACCGTGAAGAAGGAATTCCTGAACGCGTTCTCGAAGTTTGCAGACTGGGGAAGCACATTGACTGTGACAGTTGCGACGGAAGCAAAGATTATGCATGCAAAGGCGATGATCTCTTCCATTCCGAAAGCTTTTCGGAATTGCTTAAGAAGGATGAAACTGTAGAAATTGAAGTTGCATGCGAACAGGCACATGAACACGGAAGTGACATATTGTACATAGGGAGAATAGCTCATGAAACTGTCGTTCCTTACACCGAATCCGCCGGTGCCGGCAGTTCCGAAGGATGAGCAGATGGCATCGAATACAGGCATTCCGCCTGCGGCAAGAAGGATGAACTCCAATACGGTAAGTGTTATGTAGATGGTGTAGAGGAGCCTTGCCGTCTGGGAGATCTTGGGAACAACTTTTCCTACTGAAGGTCCGGGGCTTTCAGCCCTCATCAGATTGATGGTGGATCCTCCGCTTGACGGAAGGATCGCCAGAAGGAAGACGAGAACGCCCATTCCTCCGATAAAGTGGGTGAGCGAACGCCACATCAAAGCGGTATGTGACATGGCCTCGATATCAGTAAGTATCGAAGATCCTGTGGTCGAAAGACCCGATGCCGTCTCGAAAAGAGCATCGATAAGGGATGGGATCTCCTGGGTGATATAGAACGGAAGGCATCCGAATACGGTCATTGCGATCCAGGACAGGCCCGTGACGACGAGACCGTCCTTGATGTATATGTTCGTGTTCTTGGGTTTCTTGAAGTTAAGAAGGAATCCCGACAATCCTGCTGCCAAAGCCACGATAAGGTAAACGAATCCTTCGTGTTCCTGATAGATGATGGAGACAAGACAGGGCAGGAGCATGAACGCGCCTTCGCTCATCAGGACCTGCCCTAAGATCTTTCTTATCATCGAAGTGTTCATATATGATTACCCTAAGATATCCCTAAGATCCGTAAATCCGCTTTGGGTCGTGACCACCATTACGGAGTCTCCGACCTCGATCGTATCCGATCCGGACGGGATTATCATGTCTCTGCCGCGTCCTATGAACGATATGATGACTCCGGGTTTGGTATTAAGGTCTTTGAGGGGAACCCCGGTGACCTCGGACCGTTCTTTGACCGTAAATTCCATTGCTTCGGCCCTGTTGCCGAAAAGTTTGTACAGTACTTCCAGGTTGGAATCCAGGGAAGCCTGTCTTGCCCTGACATAGGACAGTATGGTCTCGGCGCAGATATTCCTCGGGCACACGACGCTTCCGAGGTCCAAAGATTCTATTACCTTATCGAAGGATATCCTGTTGATCTTGGTTACGACCTTTGCCTTTGACACGGTTCCCGCGTAAAGGGTAAGGAGGATATTCTCTTCATCGATTCCGGTCAGAGGGACGAAGGACTCCGCTTCTGCAAGACCCGATTCAAGGAGGAGTTCCTCACGGGTTCCGTCTCCGTTGATAATGGAAGCTCTCGGCACCAGTATGGACAGCTGTTCGCACCTTGCGGGATTAGATTCGATGATCTTGACATCGATCCCGGACCTTATGAGTTCCTTAGACAGGTAATAAGATGAAGAGCCGCCGCCGACTATAAGAGTGTCTGATACGGATCTTGTGGCAAAGCCTATGGATTTTAAGAATGATATGGTCTTCTTGCGCGTTGATACGAAGGAGATGATGTCTCCGGCTTCGAGTCTTGAAGAACCGTTAGGTATGATAACTTCTTCATCATGTTCGACGCCGACGATGATGAGACCCTCTGTGAGGTTGCGGGGAAGATCTCCTAAGGTCTTTCCTGCAAGATAGTTATTCTCGGGGATCTTGATCCTTATGAGTTCCGCCTGACCGTGAGCGAAAGTGTTGATGGACAGTGCCGTGGGAAGGAACAGGATCCTTGCCGTCTCTCTTGCCGTCTCAAGCTCCGGATTGACTATCATGGCCATTCCGAGAGTCTCTCTTAAGTAGGCGGAGTCTTCTGCGAATTCGGGGCTTCTTACTCTTGCAATGGTGGCAAGGTCCTCGTTATATTGTTTTGCGATCGTGCAGCACAGGAGATTGAATTCATCCGATGCGGTAACGGAGATGATAAGGTCGGCATCCATGACGCCGGCATCTTCCAATACCGAATGACTGGCGCCGTTGCCGCATACGCCCATGCAGTCATAGGCGTTGGCCATCTCGGCCACTATCTTCTCGTTCTTGTCGATGATGACTATATCGTGGCGTTCTCTCGTAAGGAGTTTTACGAGAGTCTGTCCGATCTTGCCGACACCGACAATAATTATCTTCAATCCGCGCTTTGCCATAAAGACCCCTGTATCATTATAACCTTATTGGTTCAGACTCCAAACAGTTCTTTGACTTTTTCTTTGTTAACGGAAGATCCGATAACGCAGATCTTGCCGGTAACGTCTGCAGGGCCTTCCCTGACTTCGACTTCGCCCGGGACGTAGTCAAAGTGGATCCACTTGCCGTCGGATCCTGCTACGATGCCCTTGGAACGGAGTATCGTACCATATGTTACGCTGTCATCGAGGCGTCCCAGGATATCCTTGATCGCTTCCTTGCTGAAGGTGCGGGATGTCTCATAACCGATGCTGTCGAAGACTTCATCAGCATGATGGTGGTGATGTTCATGGTCATGGTCGTGGCATCCGCAGGTGCATTCCTCACCATGTTCGTGATTATGTTCGTGCTCTTCTTCGTCGTGGTCATGATGGTGGCAGCACTCGTGGTCTTCGTCGTGGTCATGGTGGTGGCAGCACTCGTGGTCATCGTCGTGGTCATGGTGATGGCAGCACTCATGGTTATCGTCATCATCGTGATGATGGTGATGCTCATGCTCGTGTTCTTCAGCCTCAGCCAATGCCTGAGCCATGTCGGCTGCAGTCAGCGGCTCTTCTATGGCCTTCCTGATCTGCATTCCTGACAGCTGATCCCAGGGAGTTGTAATGATCTGTGAATGATCGTTGATCTGCCTTATCAGTTCGATAGCCTGGTCCAGCTTCTCCTGCTTGATGTCGGAGGTGCGGCTCAGGATGATGGTGCCGGCATACTTGATCTGGTTCTCGTAGAATTCACGGAAGTTCTTAAGGTAGATCCTGCACTTGGAAGCATCGATAACGGTTACGGTTCCGCAGATCTCGGTGCCTTCCACATTCTTGACGGCTGCGACAACATCAGAGAGCTTGCCGACACCGGAGGGTTCTATCAGGATCCTGTCGGGAGAATATGTGTCGATGACTTCCTTGAGAGCCGTGCCGAAGTCTCCGACGAGGGAACAGCAGATACAGCCGGAATTCATCTCGGTGATCTCTATGCCGGACTCGGCGAGGAATCCGCCGTCGATTCCGATCTGGCCGAATTCGTTCTCGATGAGGACGAGCTTGGCTCCGTTATATCCGTCAGCGATGAGTTTCTTGATGAGAGTTGTCTTGCCGGCTCCTAAGAATCCCGAGAAAACATCTACTTTTGTTGCCATTTGAATTACCTCTTTTCCTTTATGTTGTATCAGTTGAAATAGATCACTTCATTTTGCGGCGGAGACGTCAGGGCGTAGCTCTCGACTTCGAGACAAGGCAGCGCCGGCTCGTTGTCGCCTCCGGGCCCTGCGGAATAGTATTTGACCGTTCCCGTTACCTTGACCCAGGAATCCTTGGGGAACCCGGGCTTTATCTGATAGAGGCACAGGATCGCCATGACCCCGATGTCCGCCGCGCAGCATGTGTACGCCTGGCGCTCCAAAGCGAAGGCCTGACCCTTGAATTCCCGCATGAGAGTTGCTCTGCCTATAAGGGATACCCTTTTGCCGTCGTATCTGTCGGCATTGTCGATGGCATCCGTAAAGAACAGACCGAAGTCGTCCGCAGCGATGTCGCAGGGGTCCTTGGAAAGATCGTAGGGAAGGTGTTCGGTCATCCTTATGATGTTGTTGTCCTTGTCGAGGAAGTTGATGCTCATTGCGGGATTAACGCTCTTGACCGAACCTCTCAGGTTCATGATGTCGTCGACCTGAGGATCCACACGGTTGAAGATGACCGTGTCGGAATACCTGAAGTAATCCGCGAACAGCATCTGCATATTCTTGTAGTAGACCTTGTAGGTGGAGGTGTCAACGACTACGATGGCGGCAGCCAGAGCCCACCTTCTCGGAACATCAACCTTCTCGAAAAATTCAGAAGGAGACACGGAACCGTTCCATTCGATGAATATGACATCCGGGCGGTATTTCCTCTCGATATCGAAAGTCATGTCCTTATTGACTTCGTCGGTCTCGCAGTTAATGATGACGGGATCTGCCGAAGGATAGTTGTCCTTTATGTACTCTTCTTCGCCTTCTTCGGTAGAGATAACGACTATCTTCTTATCGTTGAAGTTGTCACCGTCCATCCAGGAACAGATGACAGAAGTCTTCCCGCTGTCGAGAAAACCCGTAAAAAAATAGACCAAACAGTCGTCCATAAAACAGTCTCCTTTTGTAAGCACATATAATTTATTCTTAGTTTATAATAATTTCAACCCTCAAAACTTTACAAGAATGATACGGGTGAGGAGCTGATAATTGGCAACCATAGGAAAATTGCAGATAGATAACCCCGTTTGCCTTGCCCCGATGGCAGGGTTCTCCACCGTACCCTACAGAGTGATCTGCAGGACCTTCGGGTCGTCGTTCGCGCCGACGGAACTTTGCTCTGCCCGCTCAATCAGATACAGGGGAACGGGGCCCAGTTACCAGTACTTAAGGATAGATCCGGCAAGGGAAGGATTATGCGCGATACAGCTTTTCGGGTTCGACCCTGTGGATTTCGAATATGCCATAGGGGCCATACTGGATGATGAACTCCTGTCCCAAACCGATATGATAGATATCAATATGGGATGTCCTGTCCCAAAGGTGGTAAAGACAGGAGCGGGGTCCGCGTTGATGAAGGATCCGGAAACTGCGGGAAAGATAGTCAGGGCCGCGGTGAAGAGTGCCTGCGGCAAGCCCGTGACCGTAAAGACCAGGATAGGATTTGACAAAGGTGCCAGGGGGGATCCGGAATTTATAAAGGTGCTGGCGGATTCAGGATGTGATATGATCTGTGTTCACGGGCGGTCGGCAGCTGCCATGTACTCGGGACAGGCAGATATCGATGCGGTAGCCGTGATGGGCAAAGCCGCAAAAGAAGCAGGTGTCACCTTCTTTGCCAACGGGGACATATGCGACGGTGCGTCGGCACAGCTCATGAAGGAGAAGACCTTCGCGGACGGGCTTATGGTCGGACGTGCGGCGCAGGGCAATCCCTGGGTCTTCGAAAAGATCAGATCGGAGATGGAAGGTAAAGTTTTTACAGAACCTTCTTTGGAAGAACGCAAGAAGATGCTGATAGAGCATCTCAAAGAGGAAGTGGAACTGGCTCCCTCGGAAGATGCTGCAGTCAGGGCGATGAGGAGCGTATTTGTGTTTTATGTTAAAGGAATGCCTGGCGCTGCAGGCCTCAAGGACCGCCTGTGCAGAGCTTTGACCGTAGCAGAAGTGGAGGATATCCTGTGGAATTGACAGATCTGGCAGTCAGTGTGATATTGCTCGTCGCGGGTATATTTGTCTGCTTTAACGGATACAGGTTCTTCCGTCTGACGATGACCCTGCTCGGCGCATTTCTGGGATTCATCGCGGGAAGATATGCAGCCCTTGTACTGGAACCCATGATCAGCGGGATCCCCTTTGCAGGTTACATAGTTATAGCACTGTGCATAATCCTGTTCGCGATCCTGTCGGGAGTATTCTGCAAAAAAGCCTGTATCGCAGTAACATGCCTTTTCTTCTGCTGGTGGATCTACACCGATTATTCCCAGTACTTTAAGGTCCCTTTTGTGGCTGCCATAGCCGGAGTTACGGTCGGACTTATAGCGGGTTTCCTGCTGTGGAGGGCCAGACGTCCGATTGTGGCTGCCGTGACCAGTGTTGCGGGGGCAAAGATCATCGGAAGCGTCGTAACACCGTATTTTATGGGTGTGATCTCGTCTGCTCAGGGGTCAGCTGCCGCAAGCACCATGGCGGACTTTATTTTCGGGGTCAAAACGTTGACTGCGCCGTCCGAATCCATCGTTGCCGGGCTGATCATGATAATATTCGCAGCAGCCGGATTTATTGCCCAGATGAAGGCATCCAAGAACAAATAAGGATAAACACAGACATCGTTAAAAAACTTTAACAAAAAAGAAATCACAGCATGGTTTACTTTTTGGTTTATTCTTGATATTATGCTTATACACGGAAGGGAAGATAATTTGATACATATCAGGATATCCTGCCAACCGCATGACAATGACATTTTTCTAATCTATCCCTTATTCCATGCCATGGGCGTCCGAATAGATTCGGGCGCCCATGGTATTTGCGGGGTTTTCCGGGGAAGATTTCTTGATTTCCGGCATATATATTATAATTATCGGAGCAGGCCCGGATTACGGGGTCCGCAAATGAGATGATAAGGAGCATTCTGATATGTACCTTTTATGTTACGGAAGATCTGATAAGTCCCAAAAACTCGCAGATGACCTGATCGGGCGCATCGGAGGAAGAAGGATAGAATCTGCGGAATTCTTTACATCCAGGGCTCCCCTGGCAGAATCCGAGAAGGGGGCATGCATCGTCATGATCCTTCCTCTGGAAGCCGCCTGCGGGATAATAAGCGACAATTACTCTCCTGCGATATCGGATCTTCCGGTTATTTGCGTATCTCCCGACGGCAGGTTTGCTGCCGTATTGAGAAGGGCCGGAGCTTTAAGTCCTGCTGATACGGATGAAGCATATAAAGCCATAACCGGAGCATTGGGCAGGGATTGTTTTACTTCCTTCGGGGATAATTCGGATTTTGCGCCGGACCTTACCAAGACTGCCCGGATCTACAATATGACGGCCAACGATCCCGAACTTTTGCTTACGGTTAATTCATATATCCGTGCCGGCGGGCGTGTCAGCATATTTACCGATCTTCCCGTGGCCTTTGCCGAACCTGTTATAGACAGTCTTATATTCGATATCAACAGATATGGGACTCATACGAGAGAGGAGTTTACCAGGGCCTATATCTCCGAGAAGAAAGAGGATTCCGACCGTCCCGCTGTATTTGTAACTTGTTCTCACCTGCCTGATGCCGAAGGCTCCGGAAGGCCGCTGGTGCTGACTCCAAGAAGGATCAGTATCGGTCTTGAGATCAAGGATAAGACAGATCCGGATTATGCCGTAAAGTATGTCAGGAATACCCTGATCAACCACATGATAGAACCGGGAGCGGTGTCTACGGTTGCCGTAACCCAGTCTGCCCATTCGAGCCAGATAGTAAGGGCGATCGCAGATGATCTTGGAGCATCCGTTACCGCATATCCGGCCAAGCGCCTGTCGGAGGTGGTAGTGCCTCTTCAGATGACTTTTGCACCGGAGAAGATGCACGATGTCTGCACTGCTGCGGCATGCCTCGCATCATCTGACGGGAATATCCTGATCAGAAGAGCCGGCGGCAATTCCGGCCTTGTGCTGACCGCGGCTCTCCAAAAAGGGAATATCATGATGACGGAATAAAAACGAAAGAGTGGTAATATTAAGTGATAAGGAAGGTTTAAACTCTCAAAACAGCACCGGAGGGATTAACATGAGAAGAGTAAGAAAAGATCTGGGCAAAGTGGTTTCCGGTATCATCTGCGTAAGCATGGCCGGTGTGTTTGTTCTTACAGCCTGCACGGTTAATATCGACAGGCTCAATCAGGGTTTATCCGAACTTGGGGATTCCATATCGGGAATGGCGAGCAGCAGTACCACAACTGCTGAACCGACGGAAAAGACCGAGGCGCCTTCCGATACCGAACCTTCGGAGACCGAGACCTCGGAAACGGCTGAGCCCACAGCGACGCCGACCCCTACGGCCACTCCGACACCTACTCCCACTCCGGTTACTGAGAGAGTGGATTTCTCCCGTCTTTCCGATGAGGAGATAGGCAATTCCTTCACTGTCTTAAGCGAAGAATTCTCCCAGACGGGTCTTGATGAGAAGCAGAATGAGCTCGTTAAGTATGAAGGCAATACCATAAGAGTCGAGTGTGCCAACAAGAATATCCAGGAAGCAGTCAATCTGATACTTAAGGCGTTCGGAGATGAAGCAGACGGCCTCTACGGGTCCTGCTACGATAAGGCGATGGCAAATGTTGCTCTCACCGGACTTCCCGAAGAGACCTACAAAGTAACACAGGAGATGAGCTATTCCGACAACGGAAGGTTATTCTCGGTGATCATGCACAGATCTGCCGAAGGCGCTGACGGAGTCATTGAAGACGTAACCGATTACGCAACATTTGACATGCTTACGGGTCACTATGTAACATTGGCCGCCATCGCTTCGGATTACAATATGTTGAACGAACTGTTCTGCGAGAAGCTTGTCTATGCATATGAGAACCCTGAAGGAGATCAGACGGATGAGACTTCAGGTGAAGAGAACGGAAACGATAAGAAAGCTAAGGACAAGAAGGGCGATCATGAGGTCACCATCTTCTTCGTTGCTGCCCAGAAGCCCGGTGCGGAGACTGCAACCGCGGAAATTTACGGCATGGTCGACGGCAACAGATGTCATACCACTGTCGATATGAGATCTTATGCGAACCTTATCAATTCCTACGGCAGGATAGTATTTTTGATCGATGGCTGATTTTCGATCGGGAGGAAGATAATCGATGAACATAAAAAAGACATTGGCCCTGACGCTTACACTGGCTTTGGCCGTCGGTACGGCTTCGGCCTGTAACACGACACCCGAGGAGACTTCGGCTTCCGGAAGCGATGATACCCAGCCGACTCAGGTGACGAATGCTACGGAGCAGACCACTGCCACTACTGAAGCGACCGAGAATACCAAAGAAGTCCCCAAAGTATTTGAATATGTGGAGTTTGCAACGAAGGAAGTTGCAGACGAAGGCAATGAGGGGTCTTTGATGGTCTGGGGCTGGAACAAAGAAGGTGTAGACCTCATCAGCAAATACAGTGATGTCAAGTTTAAGAAGAATGTATCATCAGGTCCGGCGGCATACCCGGGACTTCTTGACAGAGCTCTGGCTTCCGGAGAGAACGCTCCCGACCTGTTCTTCTTCGGACCCGAATATGCGAAGAAATACCTCAATACGGACAGTGTAATCCCTCTGAATGACATAGGGATCTCCTACGATGAATTCATGGATGACTCCTATGATTATGTCGTAAGGACAGGAACCGACAGGGACGGTGTCGTCAAGGGACTGTCCTGGCAGGGATGCCCCTGCGGTGTGTTCTATAACAAGCAGGTTGCCCAGGAGGTCCTGGGTGTCTCGGAGCCGGAGGATGTGGCTCCTTACTTCAAGGATTGGGACGCATTTACGGAGACTGCCCGCAAGGTCAAGGAAGCTTCCGGCGGTCAGGTCAGGATAGTGTCCGGAACAGATGATGTTTGGAGATTCTTCCTAAACAACCGTTCACAGGGATGGATCGTTGACGGGCAGCTTAATATCGATCCCGTGATGGAAGACTATATCAACTTCGCCAAGATACTGACGGGCGAGAACCTGACATTCAATACGACACAGTGGTCCGGGGACTGGGCGGATAACATGTCCAACCACAAGGTCCTGGCTTACTTCGGTTCCATGCAGATGCTGAACTACTCCATGGGATTCAACGACGGCAAGAATAAGACTTCCGGCGAATGGGCGATCGTGGATGCCCCCTCTCCCTCATATCTGGGCGGAACCTGGATCGCGGCTACAAAATACTGTGACATGAAAGCCTCATCGGCTCAGATCATCAGGGATCTTTGCATCAACAAGACAAATCTGGCGGATATGGCTGACGGAGGCGAATTCGTCAACAGCAAGTCCGTCATGCAGACAAAGGCATCAGATGATTCCTTCGGAAGCGACATCCTCGGAGGCCAAAATCCCCTTCCGGTGCTTATAAGGGCTGCCGAATCCCTTAATCTGGCTTCTGTCCAGGAGGAGGATGAGACCGTCAATGCAGCCTGGATCGCGGCAGTATCCTCTTACTGCGCAGGCGATGTTGACTCCATCGCGGAGGCTGAACGCCAGTTCAAGGCCACGGTGGAAGACCTGGGGATCATAACTCCGGCTGAATGATCGAAAATATATGCTTTTCGGCAAAGGGGTATCCCGGGAAGGGATATCCCTTTCTCTTTACGATTATTTAAAAGAAAGGCAACATATCGTCTTCGAAATAGTGTAGAATTAAGGGACTTGTCAATAAAAATAACAACCCACGGAGGCAACCCAAATGAAATTCGGACATTTTGACGATGCTAAGAAGGAATATGTTATTGATTCCCCCAAGACCCCTTATCCCTGGATCAACTACCTCGGAACACAGGCTTTTTTCTCTTTGATATCCAACACTGCCGGCGGATACAGCTTCTATAAGGACGCACGTCTGCGCAGGATCACCCGTTACAGATACAACAACGTCCCGATCGATATGGGCGGAAGATATTTCTACATTAACGACAACGGCACCATCTGGAATCCCGGGTGGTCTCCCGTCAAGACTGAACTGGATGAGTACGAGTGCCGCCACGGTATGGGCTACACGGTCATCCGCGGTAAGAAGAACGGTCTTGCCGCAGAAGTTACTTTCTTCGTTCCCCAGGATTATGACGGAGAGGTTCAGCAGCTGGTATTGACCAATGATTCTTCCGAGGCAAAGACATTCTCCCTGTTCTCATTTGCGGAGTGGTGTCTTTGGGATGCCCAGGATGACAGCAATAACTTCCAGCGTAATTTCTCTACAGGCCGTGTAGAGGTCAAGGGTTCCGTTATCTACCATAAGACCGAATACAGGGACCGCCGCAATCACTATGCATTCTATTCCGTAAACGATGAGATCGACGGTTATGACACCGACAGAGATTCCTTTATCGGTCTTTACAACGGATTCGATAAGCCTCAGGCCGTAGAAGCAGGCAAGTCCAACGACTCCTTCGCAGACGGCTGGTCTCCCATCGCATCCCACTATAAGAAGATCACACTGGCTCCCGGTGAATCCAAGACTTTGGTATTTGTCTTAGGTTATGTCGAGATGCCTGTCGACCAGAAGTTCGAAGCAGACGGCAAGACCATCAACAAAGTCAAGGCTGAAGAGATGATCGCCAAGTTCGACACCCCCGAGAAGTTTGCTGCCGGCATGGCAGAGCTTGCCGCTTACTGGGATAAGCTCCTCGGCATCCTCAATGTCGCAACCCCTGACGATAAGGTCAACAGGATGGTCAACATCTGGAACCAGTATCAGTGCATGGTTACATTTAACCTCTCAAGATCCGCTTCCTACTTTGAGTCCGGAATCGGAAGAGGAATGGGATTCAGAGATTCCAACCAGGATATCCTGGGATTCGTCCACCAGATCCCCGACAGAGCCAAGGAGAGGATCATCGACATCGCATCCACACAGTTCCCTGACGGCGGATGCTACCATCAGTATCAGCCTCTTACCAAGAAGGGTAATGCGGATATCGGAGGAGACTTCTCCGACGATCCCCTGTGGCTCATCCTGTCCGTCTCCGCTTACATCAAGGAGACCGGCGACTGGTCCATCCTCGATGAGAATGTTCCTTACGATAATGATGTGTCTGCAGCAAAGTCTATGCTCGACCACCTCGATGTATCCTTCTATCACATCGTAAATAACCTGGGACCTCACGGGCTTCCTCTGGCAATGAGAGCAGACTGGAACGACTGTATCAACCTGTCCTGCTACTCCGACACACCCGGTGAATCATTCCAGACATACACCAACCCGAAGTTTGCCGCAGAAGGCGGTTATTCCAAGGTTGCAGAGTCCGTAATGGTAGCAACGCTCTTCACATATGCAGGCCCCAACTATGTTGAGATCTTAAAGCATCTGGGTAAGGATGAAGAAGCAGCCAAGGCTCAGGCAGAGATCGATAAGATGAAGAAGAACATCATGGAATCCGCATGGGACGGCGACTGGTTCCTGAGAGCTTATGATGCCAACGGAGATAAGATGGGTTCCAGGGAGTGCGAAGAAGGCCAGATCTTTATCGAACCTCAGGGCTTTGCCATCATGTCCGATATCGGCAAGGATGAGGGATGCGATCTTAAGACCCTCGCTTCCATCGATGAGCGCCTCAACACCGAATTCGGTCTTGTTCTCAATAATCCCGCTTTCACCAAGTACTATATCCAGTACGGTGAGATCTCCACATATCCGGGCGGATACAAGGAGAACGCAGGTATCTTCACTCACAATAACGCATGGATCATCTGCGCTGCCGCATACGCAGGACAGGGTGACCAGGCATTCAAATACTATTCCGAGATCGCTCCTGCCTTCACGGAGGAGACATCTGATATCCACAAGACCGAGCCTTATGTTTACGGCCAGATGATCGGCGGTAAGGACGCAGGTTCCGATATCGGCAGGACCGGAGATAACTTCGGTCAGGGCAAGAACTCCTGGCTTACCGGTACCGCTGCATGGAACATGGTTGCCATCTCCCAGTACATCCTGGGTATCATGGCAGACTTCAACGGACTTAAGATAGATCCTTCCATTCCTTCGGCTTGGGACGGATTCCGCGCTACACGTCAGTTCAGGGGCGCAACCTATGATATCGATATCAAGAACCCTGATCATGTATGCAAGGGCGTTAAGTCCATGACCGTTGACGGCGTTGCAGTTGACGGATGCGTTGTTCCCGCAGCAGGCGACGGCGCAGTTCACAAGGTTGAGGTTATTCTCGGATAAATCATCATTCAAATAATTGACGCGGGACCCCGCCCTCTTCCGAGCGGCGGGGCTTTTTCCCGATGAAGGAGGTACAACTATGAGTTATCACGGACAAACGGCAAGAGGACAGAAGATCAGTGCCGCAGCGGTCCTTAAGGAAAGATTCGGTGACAGGGTGCAGGGAGGGGTTTCTGCACAGTTCATCTCATTCGGTAAGGATCCTGTCGTTATCGGTGCAGCAGGTCTAAAGTTCGATTCACCGCTTATCCGGGTGATCGCATCTTCTGCCGATTATTCTGATCTCATACAGGAGAAGACCGGCGAAGGATACAGCATCCTGTTCCTGGCTGACAAGGTCTTTGCTGCAAAAGACGGAACCGTTACGGAATGTGATATCTCCGCCAATCCCGCAGCAGATATGATCAATGATGCATCTTCCTGGGGCGGCATATTGAGTTCCAAGGGTGAGCTTACTTTCGATCCTGCGACACCTTCACCGGGCCCTCACTATTACACGAACATGCTGATCGGCAACAGGATCGGCCATGTAAGACCTTTGCAGAGTACACCTAAGAGTGCCGTAGGAATGTTAGGCGGCGGATGCTTCCGTGCTCATGCCGATACCCAGGTTCTGGCTACTAAGTGGGATTATCTTCCCGAAGAAAACGGGTTCCCCGCAAACCGCCAGTTCTATCTCGTAAAGGACGGCAGGAAGATCTTTTATTCAGGGCTTGCCAAGGCAGAAGGTCTCAAGTCGTGCAGGACTACCCATGCACAGAACAGAACGGTCATCGAGTATGAGATGGATAACGGTCTTAAGATCAGAAGGACTATCTTTATCCTGCCTGCAAAGGAAGGACTTCCTCTGGCATCCGAAGCCCAGATGATCGATATTGAGAATGCAGGCACCGAGGACATGGATCTTCGCATCGTCTACACCGGTATGTTCGGAACTACCGAAGTGCATGCCTTAAGAGAAGACGTCATCTTCTCCACAGTCGTTGCCCAGTCCGAGATCTTTTTCGATGAGGATGAGAACCTCAAGGCAATAAGCTTTAATCCCAATCCTAAGTGGACCAAGGGCAACATCAGATTCCATGTGGCAATGCTCCATAAGGGTGATGAGACAATATTCCCCGATGAGTACTGCGCAAGGTACGATGATTTCGTGGGCAACGGTACGCTTTCCGATCCCCAGTTCATAGCTCCTCTTGCTTCCGCTCAGTCAAGAAAGGGCCCCGGATTCTTTGCTGTATCCACGCCTTTTGCGATCAAGGCCGGAGAATCCGTAAGAGCAGATAACTTTACCTGTCTTTCATCTGATGCCGTCAATGAGGATTTTGTTTTCGAAGAGACGGTTAAGGTTGAGATGGAAAGACTCATAGACCTTTATTCCGACAGGAATGTTTTATCAGAAGATTATGCTTTCGTTTGTGATTTTGCAGACCGCTATTCTTCTTACATGAAGATCTCTTCCGAGGACAGCGATTTCGAAGCGTATGTCAATAACAACCTGCCTTTCCAGGTCTTCTACCAGACCTTCGTATCCAGGTCTTTGGACTGGACACAGAAGGGTTACAGGGAGATAGGTTTCCGCGAGATCCAGGACATCTTCGCATCCATGTATTATTTCGCCGGAATGGGCCGCACGGACTTCATCAAGAGCCTCCTGCGCGAATGGATCGAAAATGTTTACACCGAAGGATATGCCAACCACAACTTCTACTGGAAGGGCAAGGAACCCGGCTGGTGGTCGGACGATGCCCTCTGGCTCCTGCAGGCTCTGGACCGTTACGTAAGCCTTACCGGTGACGTGGATTTCCTCAAGGAGAAGTTTGCAGTTGCAGGTTCCGATGAGGGGAGGACACTCTTAGATACGATAAAGGCCATAATCACATACAGCGCCAAGATCTCGGTAGGATCCCACGGGATCCCTCTCATCGACAGGGCTGACTGGAACGACTGCTTAAGAGTCGATCCTGACTGCATCAGCGGTGCCGACAAGATCGAAAAGTACAAAGAGCAGCTGGCCCGGTCCGGCGCTAAGTACGGAGAGGTGCCTTTCAAGTCCGAATACTCCGAATCCGTAATGAACGGCTTCCTCCTGAAGGTCGCAGTAGATGCGGCAAAGACCCTCTTCGAACTTTCGGGTGATAAGGCTTATGCTGATGAACTTGCCGGTCTTTCAGAGTCGGTTAAAGAGGGATTAAGAGAGAATGCATGGAAGGGTGATTTCTACGCAAGAGTGCTCTTCAACAGATCCGATAAGCCCAAACTCGATTACCTGGGTGCAGGCGGTGACGGACTTGCAGTGGAAGACGCTCCCGGAACATATTTCCTTAACTCTTTCTCCTGGGCGCTCCTTTCCGGATGCGCTGATGAAGAGCAGATCGAGACAATGCTCGACAGCATCGATAAGTATCTCAAGTCGCCTTACGGATACAGGCTCTGTTCCACGGTAGATTATCCCAAGATCGCACCTAAGATCGATGTTATGCTCTACTATCCGGGCGACCGTGAGAACGGCGGTGTCTTTAAGCATGCCAACATGATGGCAGCGTCCGCTATGCTCAAGAACGCCAAGACCGTAAAGGATGCAAAGCTTGCCGAAAGACTTGCGGATACGGCTTACTGGATCATCGACAGGATCCTGCCTTATAAGACACTCGTATCTCCCTTCACGGTATGCGGCAACCCCAGGTGGTGCACGCAGTACAACAACTCCGATTCCGGTGAGAACATCGGACCTACGCTGTCCGGTACTTCCACATGGCTCCTTCTCTGCCTCTTTCAGTGCTTCGGCGTTGAGTTCACGGCAGACCACATGGACTGCATGCCTATCCTCCGCAAAGAGGATCGGGAACTCAAAGTCGACATAACGACGGAAAGGTGTTCATATAAGATCCACATCACCAAGGATGAGGGTTTTGTAAGGACCAAAGAAGGCGTTAAGATCACGGTCGACGGAGAGATGATCGACGGAACAAAGGTGCCGGTATTTGAAGACGGTGCCGTACATGAGGTAGAGGTAGCTTTCTGACAGGAGGGGTCCACATGCCTTACTCAAGCGTATTTTTATCTGAAGTCGTAAAGACATTTGACCTGGAAGTCGTTTTCGATACAGGTGATATAGAACAGCGGAGGATCCAGGTGGCGGATGCTACGAGACCCGGTCTTCAGCTTGCAGGTTACTACGATCACTTCGGTCCGGACCGTATCCAGATCATGGGTAATATGGAGCATGCATATCTTGAGCAGCTTACCCCGGAGGAGAGGTATAACTCCCTCAAGGTCCTGTTCGAAAAGAAGATCCCGGCATTGATAATCACCCGTGATCATAAGGTCCATAAAGAACTGCTGGATGCAGCCAGGGAATATCCGACACCGGTCTTAAGAACAAGCGAAGCGACATCGGATATATATTCGGAGCTCATCGATTTCCTGAAGGCGGAGCTTGCTCCCAGAGTATCCATGCACGGAGTCCTTGTCGAGGTAAACGGTGAAGGTATCCTTATCCTGGGAGATTCCGGTGTCGGTAAATCCGAGACCGCTCTTGAGATCGTTAAGCGTGGACACAGGCTTGTTGCCGACGATCAGGTTGAGATAAGGAGAGTCTCCGAGACGACCCTGATCGGACAGGCCCCCGAAGTCATAAGGCACCTTATCGAGATCCGGGGCATCGGTATCCTGGATGTTAAGGAGCTTTACGGCGTATCGTCCGTAAAACCTCAGGAGACTATCGACTTTGTCATTAACTTCGAACTGTGGGATGAGAAGAAGACCTACGACAGATTGGGTCTTACCGACGAGACTACCGAGATCCTCGGGATAAAGGTTCCTTCGGTAACGATCCCTGTAGGACCCGGACGTAACCTTGCCATTATCGTCGAGGCTGCGGCGATCAACCACAGAGTGAACAAGATGGGATTCAACGCGGCCCAGAATCTCGCGAGCCGTGTTTTCCCGGGAAGAGAACAGACATATGGCAGCAACCCTTGATATAAGAAGAGACGTTATCCTCAAGCCCTATACCACGATGAAGTGCGGCGGCCCCGCGGTTTTTTTTGCCGAGCCTGATTCCGCTGACGAGGTGGGTGAAGCATTCGGATTTGCGGCTAAGGAAGGAATTCCCGTGCAGGTATTGGGCGCCGGATCCAATGTGCTTATCTCGGACAAGGGTTTTGACGGACTGGTAATAAAGATCGGCAGGAACATGAGTGCCATAGATACCGTGATAAGAGACGGTGTCGGAGTCATCTCCTGTCAGGCAGGATCAACCCTTGCATCCTTCGGGGCGGAATGCCTTAAGGAAGGTCTTGCCGGCGCGGAATTCTGCTGCGGGATACCGGGTAATGTCGGAGGCGCGGTATATATGAATGCCGGAGCATACGGCAGACAGATGGAAGATATCGTGACCGAGGTCACGTATTGGAAGGACGGGGATATCAAGACCGTTAAGGGGAGCGATGCTGGATTCGGATACAGGACCAGCATTTTCGAGAATATGGAGGATGCGGTCATACTTGGAATGACCTGCGAGGTTCCCGAAGGCGATAAAGAACAGATAAAGGCATATGCAGAGGAATTGCGGCAGAAGAGAGTAAACTCCCAGCCTCTGAACCTCCCTTCGGCAGGATCCACCTTCAAGCGTCCCGAAGGATACTATGCCGGCAAGCTCATAGAAGATGCGGGACTTAAAGGATTCGGTCTTGACGATTCCGGAGCCATGGTATCGGAAAAACACGCGGGATTCGTGGTCAACAGCAAAGGAAGCGCTTCCGCTTCCGATGTTTACCGGCTGATCCGGTATATTCAGGATAAGGTATTTGAGACATCAGGCGTAAGGCTTGAACCGGAAGTCCGCCTGATAGGTGATTTCAGCTGATAAGATGAGCGAATCGTCATTCTCGGACAATGTCAAATATGAAATCTGCAAGGCGGGATACAACAAAGGATCCTTCCTGTGGTTCGCGTCCGGTCTGCTGGCATCTTCATCTGACGGAGAAGGCTTTCCGGGCAGGATCAAGGTCTGCGGGAAAGTCGCAGGCAGGCTTTCCAATCTTCTGGCCGAATACGGGATCTCAAGTTCCGTAAAGGACGGCAGGTTATACATCGGGAAGATCCCTTCCGCAATCTCCGATAAGACACGTTTTTTCCTGGAAGGCGGTATGCCGGAAAGATCCGAGATACAAGGACATGTCAACTCCAGGGCATTCCTGGGCGGTGTTTGTGTCGGAGCGGGACATATAAGCGATCCTGCAAATTCTTATAAAGTCGAGATACACCTTAAGAGCGAGTCTTTTGGCAAAGTGGTATTTGCCGTCCTGGCATTCGAAGGGATAGATCCCGGCATTACCCAAAGGGGAAATATCTGCTGCATAAGGTTTAAGAACGGGGATTATGTGTCTGATTTCCTCGGCATGTGCGGGGCGGATTCCGCAAGGCTTTCTTTCGAGAATATAAGGATCGAACATGAACTCCGCAAACAGATAACACGTGAAGTCAACTGTGATGACGGCAATACCAGAAGGCAGGCGGAGGCCGGAGCCGAAAGATACGAGTTATTCAATAAACTCCTGGCTTCCGAAAAGGCGAAAGACCTGCCGGAAGAACTCCTGTGCGCTGCCCGGGCCAGTATCGAGAACCCGGGTGCATCTATTGCCGAACTGGGCAACATGATGACGCCGCCGATCAGCAAATCAGGCATGAATAACCGTCTCCAAAAACTCATGAGGATCGCCCAGGACCTCTGATATCAGCCTAATAAGCATATTATATTAAGTCATTTGTTGAGGAATTCGGCCTTGCGTGGTACAATGCACTATTATACGCGGACTTGAGCCCGCAATTATTGCACGGAAAGAACGCAAGAAATGAGACAACAGTACATAGAGCCTGATAACAGCTACTATAAGCCTTCCCGCGATCCTAACGAGGGACAGGTCATGCTCGTCGTGATCATCACGGTATTGTTTGTTACCCTTACGGCAGTTCTGGCCGTGGTATTTTTCAAGAAAAACAACGCGCAGGACAAAGTTACCAGTCCCGACGGAAGCGAAGTAAGTTCCTTTATCTCCGTTGCATCTCCCACACCGACGCCCGCTCCTCCTCTGGAAGAGCACCAGAACCCTCTGTTGTATCCGGCATCCAATTCAGTGATAATCGACGGGACTGCTCAGGTGGTTCCCGCGGCTGATCCTGCGGCAAGAGGACTTGTTGAGTCGGTAACGGTGGGCGGAACCGATACAGAAGAGTATCTGAGGGCAGAACCGATATTCTTTACAGACCCCATCAATTACGGGAAGGTCCCCGGTATATTCACATTCAGGGGCAACAATTTCCGCAACTGTGCATCCTTCGGATATACGGACATCAAGCAGGGAACTGTTGAACAGTCCTGGGAATTCTCGGATATCGGATCCAAGCTTGCTTCTACCATGCAGTTCGAATGGAAGGGCCTCCGCTGGACCGGTCAGCCTCTGGTCGTTCAATGGCCGGATTCCATGAAGAGTGTCATGAACATGAAGGATTCCGCCAAGTCCAAGAGCGGACTGGTTGAAGTTATCGCAGCTGCCCTTGACGGCAAGGTCTACTTCATGGATCTTGAGACTGGCGAGTTTACCCGTGATCCCATTGACGTGGGTGCATCGATCAAGGGAACTCCCGCACTGGATCCGAGAGGATATCCGCTTCTTTACATCGGACAGACTGACGATAATGCCGCAGACGGCAAGTTCGGTATGTACATATATTCCCTTGTGGACGGCCTCTGTCTTTACAGCTACGAAGGCACCGATGACGGTGCGTACAGGGGAGGTTGGCATGCCTTTGATTCTTCTCCGATCGTGTCGGGGGAGACAGACACATTGATCTGGCCCTGCGAGAACGGACTTATCTACACGATGAAGCTCAATACCGTTTATTCTCCCGGATCATCCGCCATCACCCTCAATCCCGAAGTATGCGCTTACAAGTATATATTCAATGACAATACCGCGTCGCATCTTGGAGTTGAGAGTTCGATTGCCCTCTACGGCAATTACGGGTATTTTGTTGACAATACACAGAATCTCATATGCCTTGATATCAATGCAATGAAGATGGTCTGGTGCGTCAAGCTCGGCGATGATTCCGATGTGACTCCGGTCATCGATGAGGAAGACGGTGTGCCTTTCGTCTACATAGGATGCGAGGTTGATAATCAGGGTCAGGTCGGCGAGTACAACGGAGCCGCATATATCTATAAGATCAACGGTCTGACGGGTGAGATCGTTTGGCAGACATCCGAGTCATGTTATACTTATAACGGTCAGACTTCCGAGACTGACCAGAGCGGCGGATGCTTCGGTAATCCCATTATCGGCAAGCGTTCCATCGGCAATCTGGTCATCTTCTCCTACAGCATGACCAACGGACTTTTGAGCGGAAACAAACTCGTGGCATACGACAAGACACTCGGTACCGTTGTCTGGGAATATAAGATGAATATCTATTCGTACAGTTCCCCGGTCGATATATATGATTCCGAAGGCAATGCATATATCCTGATCGGAGACAGCATAGGGCAGATCCATCTTGTGAATGCATCCAACGGTAAGAGAGTTACATATATCCAGACGTCCAGGCTCTTCAAGACAGAAGGGAAGACATCTGCCGGTGTCTGCTTTGAAGCATCACCGGTTGTCTGGGGAAATACGGCAGTTATCGGTACCACATCAGGATCGGTATTCGGTCTGAAGTTAGCATGACGGACGGCAGGTTAATATGAGCACAAAGGAAAGATACAATGACATAGCCGTATTTGAGGTGGAGATCATCTCATTTACTGACGAGGGCTACAGGGTCAAGTATGATTTCCGCAGGAAAGTCCTGTCGTGGAGAGATAACTATATGTGGAACAATAATTTCACGATCCTCATAAACGACGACAAGTTCAATCTTCTCAAAGAGAAACTTCCCAAACTCGGTGTGATCGAATGGATGGAAGCATATAATGAAGGTGACACCGAAAAGTACGGCATGAAGGTGGATGCCCACGGATCGTGGAAGATGAAGATCGAGTTTACGGACAAGACGGTCATAAAGTCCGGATGTGAGCAGAACTTTCCCAGGAAATGGGAAGAACTCCGTTCTCTCATAGAGATGACTACAGGAACGACTTTTGCCCTGAGATAATGACCGGAGCAAGAGAATAAAGAGAAAGGACACAAAGGAGACGGCATGGATTATCTCGAAGGATTGTTTCTCGGGAGATTATGGAGCGATACCGACTTTGAGAACAGGAGGCACACTGCGCTTTTTGTGATCTACGGTCTTTTCGTGGAGTCGCTGGTTCTTTATTACTACCTGACCGGAAGGCCTCTGTTCCTGCTCGGGGATTTTTCGACTGTCCAGCTTGTCATCTTCGGTCTGCTGTTCATCGCATGTCCGTTCATTAACATGAGATATTACAGGATGCCTGCCTGGGGTAAGGCTCTTGTCATGATCGAAAAGCTCATCAAGAGCTTTATAGTCGTAAGCTTCACGGTAAGCCTTATATCATCCAGGATCACCGTCGGTGCAGGAGACCTGCAGTCTTTTGTCATAGATTATCTCAACAACACACTGGAGAACTATACCGAGAAGTTCGCGTCCAATACCGGATCCTTTGCTACGGTTATCGGCGTTCTGGCCGGCGGACTTCATGTTCTCCTTGTCATCCTGCTGATAGCTGTCCTGGCTGTTGTGATCCCGGGCTTGATCTATCTTGCGTACAGACTGCTTCAGTTCTGTTATGACTGGGTGATCAATACGCTTATCATAAAGAGATTCATACCTAACAGAAGATAAGGAAGGAAACCCGGCATGGCCCGATTACAGGATAAGACAGATATTACGATAGAAGAGTTGGAAGAGAACCTGGGGCAGGTAAAACTGCCGAAGTTCGTGGAGGAATCAGAGGCTTCGTTCCTTGCCAGGATCGATAAGATCGTAGGACAGATTTGTTCGGACAACAAGATAAAAGCCATTTTCGTATCCGGCCCCACTTCTTCCGGTAAGACCACTTTTACCATGAGGCTTGCCGACGGTATAACAAGAGGCGGCAGGACCGCCCATTTCCTGTCTTTGGATGACTATTACAATATTTCCAATCCCCCCTGTGACAAAGAGGGAAGACCGGACTTCGAGAGCATAGAAGCTCTGGATATCCCCAGGTGCGAACAGGATATCAAGGATATACTCGATCATAAGACGGTTATACCGCCCCACTTTAACTTCATGACCCGTGTTCAGGAAGAAGGATCGCCGGATTCTGCGATCACTCTGCCTTCCGACGGTGTTTTGGTCGTCGAAGGCCTTCACGGTCTGTCCCAGAGGATATCGGGCAATATCGACGGGGATATGTGTTCCAAAGTATTCATCATGCCCTACGGCAACGTCTTCTGTGATTCCAAGCTCATGGACAGCCGTGAGATCAGGATGATCAGGAGGATCGTAAGGGATAACCGACACAGGGATGCTCATGCGATCGCAACCATAGATTACTGGCCCATGATCGAAAGATCCGAAGAGGATTTTGTTGACGAATATCTTGAAGCGGCAGATTACCATATCAATTCGTTCCTTGCCTATGAGCCGCTGGTAATCGCTCCGATGGCATTGAACGATATAAGGATCGCAGTGGATATGGTCAACAAAGGAACCTGCAAGCCGAATGTATTCCTGGAGAAGTCACCATCCGGCAAACCCTTTGCCAACCTGTCGCAGGCAATGGCAAGAGCGGGAGTACTCACAGAACATCTGAACATGATACCCGTCATCAACCCGGCACATGTGCCGGAGCGGTCCATCCTCAATGAATTCATCGGATCGTAAACAAAGTCCCGGAACCCAGGAGATAATATATGCCTATAAGAATACCTAATAATCTTCCCGCACGTGCGACTCTCGAGAAGGAGCGCATCTTCGTTATGGAAGAGACCCGCGCGCTGACTCAGGACATAAGACCGATCAAGATAGTGATCGTAAATCTCATGCCTGACAAGATCACTACCGAGACCCAGCTTCTGCGCGCTCTGTCCAACACTCCTATCCAGGTAGATATAGAGCTGATGTGTATGGCGTCCCATGAATCCCGCCATACGAGCCAGTCTCATCTGAATAAGTACTATCTTACATTCGATCAGATATCGGATCAGTTTTTCGACGGCATGATAATCACGGGAGCTCCTATCGAGAAGATGCCTTTCGAGGAGGTCGATTACTGGGATGAACTGTGCAGGATAATGGAGTGGAGCAAGAGTCATGTCTATTCCACCTTGCATCTCTGCTGGGGTGCTTTCGCAGGGCTTTACTACCACTACGGCATACCCAAGTATGTGCTTGACAGGAAGGTATCCGGCATCTACGAACACAGCATGACATACAGCCGTCCGGTAAAGCTCTTCCGCGGCTTTGACGATATATTCTATGTTCCTCATTCAAGATATACGGAAGTAAGGCGCGATGACATTGCCAAGGTCTCCGATCTCCGTATCCTGTCAGAATCTGAGGAGTGCGGCATATATGCCGTATCCGATCTTACCGGAAGACAGATATTCATTACCGGTCATTCGGAATACGATGCCGATACTCTGGACCGTGAGTATAAGAGAGACACCGCTGCCGGGATCGATCCTTATCTTCCCGTAAACTACTATGTGGACGATGATCCCGACAAAGGATTCATCTTGAGGTGGAGATCTTCTGCTACCCTGATGTACACCAATTGGCTTAACTACTATGTATATCAGGAGACACCGTTCGATATCGGTCTTATCGAAAATATCAAGCCCGGCGACATTGCCGCGGGAAGGGACGAAGAGCGTAATGATTGAGATTACGGCAGATATCGTAAGATCACTTATTCCCGCAAGGGATGAAGAAGGTCACAAGGGTACGTTCGGTACGGCTCTTGTCATTGCCGGAAGCCGCTACATGACGGGTGCCGGAGTCCTGGCAACCGAAAGCTGCTTAAGATCCGGAGTCGGGATGGTAAGATATCTTTCTGAAGAAGAAGCTCTCCTTCCTGTTCAGATCAACTGCCCCTGCGCCCTGACATCATCTTTGGGAGAAGATATCAAGGATACGGTATCATCTCTTAAGACGGGACTTGCGAAAGCAACCGCCTGTCTCATAGGACCCGGATGTGATGCCGGGGATGAGAAGATCAAGTCTGCGCTGACCTATGTCCTGCAGGAATCCAAAGCTGTCGTAATAGATGCTTCTGCTCTTAATATCATATCCTGCTATAAGGATCACTACCTTTCCCTGATAGCTGCAAGAGCCGATAAAGGACTGGATCCTGCGATCCTGACTCCTCACCCGGGAGAATTTGCAAGGCTTTGCGGCAAAGATGTCCGATGCGGTGAAGAAGGATGCGGAGCATTTGCAAAAGAGCACAAGTGCGTTCTCGTACTTAAAGGCAGCGATACTGTTATCTCAGATCCGAACGGTGTCTGTTATGTTAACAAGGGAAGCAATTCCGGAATGGCTAAAGGCGGATCCGGGGATGTTCTGGCAGGACTCATGACAGGCCTTTATGCTCAGGGTATGGCTCCGATGGAAGCCGCCTTATCTGCTGTATATATTCATTCGCTCTGCGGGAAGTTCGCCGCGGAACAGAAAGGGGTCAGGGCAATGCTGCCGTCGGATCTTCCGGGATTTGTTCCCGAAGTGATGAACGGTATCCTCAAAGCCCTCTGACAAGATGCAGAACAAAGACATTCATTTTGACAGATCATGTGTGCTGATAGATCTGGATGCCGTAAGTTATAACTACAGGCAGATAAAGTCATGCACGTCTCCAGATACTGATGTTTTTTGTGTAGTCAAGGCCGATGCTTACGGGCATGGTGCTGTCCGTCTTGCAAAAGTCCTGGAAGAGGAAGGCGCTGCGGGATTCTGTCTTGCGACCGTCGATGAGGCTAAGGACCTGGCGGATAACGGTATTACAAGACCCATGATGATATTGGGGTTCACGCCTCAGGAGAGATTTGCAGATATAGTCAAGTACGGTATCGGTCAGGCCGTTTTTACGGAAGAAGATGCCAAGCTCCTGTCCGAAGAGGCCGTAAAGCAGGGCAGGGAATGTAAGATCCACATCAAGATCGATACGGGAATGGGAAGGATCGGATTTAAGGCGGATGAATCTTCAGACGATACCATCGCAGATATCTGCAGACTTCCCGGGATAGTCCCGGAAGGGATCTTCACCCACTTTGCAGTATCGGATACTTCCGATGACGAATATACGAAGAAGCAGTACGAAGCTTTTCGGGCGAAGATCGGGAGATTGGAAACAAAAGGGATAAGCTTTGCAAGACACCATATATGCAACAGCGCCGGGATATTCAGATTCCCGGGATTCCACGAAGATACGGTAAGGGCAGGACTTATCCTCTACGGAATGTATCCCGAAGGATGCCCCGACAGGGACAAGATGCCGGATCTTAAGCCCGTAATGACCTGGCTTGCCAAGGTTATCTTTGTAAAAGAGATCCCCGAAGGTGCCACCGTAAGCTACGGCAGGCACTTCACCGCTAATAAGACCACAAAGGTTGCGACCATCGGGATAGGCTATGCGGACGGGTTCTCCAGGAGACTGTCGAACGGCTTCATGATGAATATCGAGGGGACAAAGTACCCGATAATCGGTAATGTCTGCATGGATATGTGCATGACGGATGTAACGGGAAGCGATGTAAAACGGGGCGATATCGTTCAGATATTCGGCGAAGGGAACCCCACGGATGAACTGGCATCATATATCGGGACCATCAATTACGAGATAACCTGCGATGTCGGCAAACGCGTCAAGAGGATATATATATCTGACGGAAAAGTGCAATACGACTGATATATAACTTTCTTGCATTTTGAGCAAGAAGAGTATATTCTTATTCGGGCTTTATATATGCCTTAAGGAGAAAGTGATGAATTACGAGGGCGGATCCAGAGTTGCGGTTAATTTCGCGAAAAGAATCGTTGTCAAAGTAGGCACGTCCACTTTGACCTACGATAATGGCAAGATGAACCTGAATAACATCGAGCGTCTTGCGCGTTCCATATCAGATCTTATGAACCGCGGAATGGAAGTTATCCTGGTGTCTTCCGGCGCTATCGGAGTGGGAATAGGATATCTCAATCTCGATTCCAGACCCGAGACCACCCGTGAGAAGCAGGCGATCGCCGCAGTAGGCCAGGTTGAGCTCATGAACGCTTATGCCAGAGTCTTCGCCGAGTACGGTTATAAGTGCGGTCAGATCCTCCTTACAAAAGACGACCTTCAGGATAAACTGACAAGATCCAACATCACGAACACCGTCGAGGCTCTCATCGAGAAGAAGATAGTCCCGATCATCAACGAGAACGACTCCGTCTCCACATCCGAGATCATGCATAACGGCACATTCGGCGATAACGACACATTGTCCGCTCTGGTATCTATTCTGTCCAATGCCGATCTTCTTATAATCCTGTCGGATGTTGACGGTCTTTACGATTCCAACCCCAAGGACAATCCTGATGCCAAGAGGATCTCCTATGTTGAAGACTTCACAGAGACATTGAACGATATAACCACAGGCAAAGGCTCGTGGCTCGGCACCGGCGGCATGACCACCAAGATCATGGCAATGAAGACCGCCACCGAGAAAGGCATCAACGGAGTTATTGCGGAAGGTTCCGATTCACAGATATTGGAGAAGATCCTGGATCAGGATAACGTCGGAACATTCTTTGCCGCAGCATCCGTCGACGAATAACGATATTCCGAATTAATTTTCAGGCGCAGGAGTAGGCGTGACGGAAGGTTCCGCCTTATGTGTCTTGCACGGCTTGTCCGATGAAGGACAAAGATCGGATCCCGATACGAAATAATCCGAGACAACGGTACCTGCGGCTTTGCAGGCATCTGTTGCGTATCTTCCCGATTCGGTACATACGGAGACCTGTACGATGGACTCGGGCTTGTTGAACTTGGCGCCCGGCAGGTTCTCATGGATCTTCTTCATGCAGTACATCCATATATGGACGGCGTTGCGGTAGTCATCCTTGATTATCTCCGTCTGTCTTAATCTGTTGTCGTAACCGTACCAGACTGCTGCCGCGTAATAAGGTGTAAATCCGCAGAACCATTTATCGTTGTTGTCGGAAGTCGTACCGGTCTTGCCGGCAGTGCTTATCTTGGCGCCGTCCTGGCCCTTGATCTGTCCGCCAAACTTGGAAGGGGTTCCGGAAGTTACGACACCCATGAGCATATCGGATACCAGAAAACAAGTCTCTTCGGAATATACTTTATGCTTGGTGGGGTCTGCAAGGATAATGACATTGCCGTCACTGTCTAAGACCTGGGTATATGCATAAGGTTCCACATACGTTCCGCCGTTTGCAAAGGTTGCGTATGCTCCTGCCATCTCAAGGGTTGTCATACCGGTCGTAAATCCGCCTACCGCCTGTGAAGGGAAGGATCCTTCCTTGGTCCTGTCGATACCGTTCTGTGACAGATACCAAAGAGCAGTATCGCCGCCGACTTCGTACCACAGCATTGCAGCGACTGTGTTGCGCGACTTGACGAGGGCCTGTCTTACCGTAAGGGGACCGATGTAGTTATTCTCGTAGTTCTTAGGCCATGCCTTCTTGGGATTCTGCGGATCAAGATATACCTTCTGGTCGATAAATACCGTTGAAGGGGCCACAAGCCCAAGTTCAACCGCCGGTCCGTAATCCAATAGAGGTTTTATGGAAGATCCGGGGTTCCTGTGAGAGGATGTGGCGCGGTTCAAGGAGAGGTTCATGGTCTTCTCGCCGAACCCTCCCTGCATAGCGGCGATGGCGCCGGTCTTGACATTGACTACGACCATGGAGCCGTTAGGCTTCTCCGGGTAGTTCTCTATCTTGGAAGGCTTCTTCTGGAACAGTTCCTTGTTCTGGAATGCTTCATCGAGGATGCTCTGGACCTGAGGTTCCAAAGTCG
Source organism: Clostridiales bacterium (assembly GCA_017964005.1). Lineage (GTDB taxonomy): Bacteria > Bacillota > Clostridia > Saccharofermentanales > Saccharofermentanaceae > Saccharofermentans. The sequence continues at coordinate 78,976 of JAGCSR010000014.1, read as the reverse complement.
TATAGATGTGGTAACCGCGGTTATACACGATGGATGATGCCAGGCTCTTGGATATTCCGCGGGCCTTTGCGATGTCTGCGATAACCTCGGAGATCGCGTATTCCGCAAAGTAGGAATTAACTTTGGTGGAAGAATCCTTCTGCCTGACCTTGAACTTAACGTCACTGTTCAATGCCGCGCGGTATTCTTCCTCATTGATCTTGCCGAGTTCATACATCTTGCCGAGAACGATCCTCATCCTTCGGAGGGCGTTGCGGCGTCCGGTCTCCCTCATCGGGTTATAGTAGGAAGGACTCTTGGGAAGTCCTGCCAGGAGCGCGCATTCCGACAGATTGAGTTCGGATGCGTTCTTGCCGAAGTAATTCTGGGCGGCAGCCTGGATGCCCACATAGTTATTGCCCATGGGAGCAAGATTGACATAAAGCTCCATTATCTCGTCCTTGGAGAGTTCCTGTTCCAAAGACATGGCGGAGAACCATTCCTGAACCTTACGGGAGGTGGAGTGCTCGTCCTGGCCGCTTATGAGCTTTACAGTCTGCTGGGTTATGGTGGATCCGCCGTGAGTTGCCGAACCGCTGTTGGCAAGCGCTGACAGAACGGCGCTTCCGATCCTTCGAAGATCGATCCCGGAATGCTCGTAGAATCTCTCATCCTCAATGGATGTTATGGCTTCGTCTATGTAGGTATCCTTTACTTCTCCGAAAGGAATATATATCCTGTCGACATTCTCGGTTCCGGTAAGCTTGGATATTACCTTGCCCTCGGAATCATATACGAATGAAGTCTGGGTCTCGTCGGCTGTGGTAAGATCTCCGATCGACAGGGGCTTTGCGGTGGAGGCGTACCCTAAGAGCATTCCCGCGCCGAATCCGCCGGCGGCAAATGATACGCACAGGAGAAGCACCACGAAGATCTTTACTATATCCCCGAGGAACCCGAAGATCTCATGAGGGAGACTCCTGTTGAATCCCGCAGTGGTAGGCTTGCCCTTGAGATTGCGGCGCAATTCATCCGCCAACGCGGAATTCTCCGGATTGACGGGGCTCGTGGAACGCTGCATGTTCTTGTTATTGCTCAATACTATGCTCCCTTACGATCTTTTAACTCTCAACATTTTATCACGATATCGGATATAATTATCCATATTATTAATAAACAAATGAGGCATATTATCGTAAACATGGTAACGGTAAAGATAGAAGATCTGTCCAATGAAGGTGCGGGGATAGGAAGGCTCCCTTCCGGCAAGTGCTGTTTTGTCGAAGGCGCTCTGCCCGGCGAGACCGTTGAAGCCGCCATCGTAAAAGACAGTCCCAAGTTCGCAGAATGCATCCTTGAGAATGTGATAACGCCCTCGGATCAGAGGGTGAGACCTTATGGTGCCCCGAAGATCCCGGGGGCAGCCCTTGCCCACCTGTCATACGGGGGTCAGATCGCGTATAAGCATAAGAAGGTCAGGGACTGCCTGATCCGTCTGGGAAAGATAGGAGCGGAAGATGTCGACAGGGTCTTATCTCCTGTCATTCCCTCGGCAGAAACAACACTCTACCGTAATCATATGCAGTATAAGATCGAAGGGAGCATCATCGGCCAGACCGGGTCCGACGGCGTGAGCATCATTCCTTATGAAGAGGATTTCCTGGAATATCCTGTTTTCGGAAAGATCGTGAAGGCAGTAGAAGCTTGTCTTGACAGGTGTCCCACAAAACTCCTTACAGGTCTTGTATTAAGGGGATCTTTAAGGACTGGGGAGGTCTTGGCAGAATTCATAACATGTGACACAAGATCGCACGAGACAGTCATACGCCAGATGCAGGATCTCATAAAGTCGGCAGGCATCATAGAAGCGATAAGAGACGCGGCTGAAGGATACGAACTTAGGGGTGTCCTGTTCAGGATAAGTCCCGACAGGATATCGGGAAGGACCAGGTCAGGCAAAAGATTCGTACTGGAAGGGGAGTCCTTTTACGAAGAGGAATTCTGCTCCCGAAGATTCATAGTCGAAGCGGGATCTTTCTTCCAGGTGAATATCCCTCAGGCGGAGGCCATCGTTAACATCATAAGAGAATATGTAAGCGGATCGAAAACCCTTGTCGACTTGTATTGCGGCGCCGGGACTTTGGGACTGTCGGTAATGGACGAAGGCACAAGGCTTCTGGGCATAGAGACTTCTCAGGAGGCGGTAAATTCTGCCGTCCGCAACGCAAAGAGCGCATATCAGGAAGATCAGGACAGGATAAAGTTCATAAAGAAAGACGCAGCCAAGACCGATCTTGCCGGCATGATAAGGTCCGGGCAGATCCCGGCCCCTGATGCCGTGATAGTGGACCCTCCCCGCAAGGGATTGGGAGAGCCTGTGATCGCGCAGATCAAGATGCTCGGAGCGCCAAAACTCGTGTATGTATCCTGCGATCCTGCAACCCTTGCAAGGGACCTTAAGATGCTCAGATCTGATTATACGATAGATAAAGTTCAGCCCGTGGATATGTTTCCGATGACCTATCATATAGAGAATGTTGTCCTTATGTCGAAGAGGTAGAGTAATGAGCAGATACGACATCATATATATCGGGACTGCGATAGTCGATTCCATCATAAGAGGATTTGATCCGAACCCTGTTTCCGCTACCGGATTTGTTGCCGGCAGCGGAACCCTCAATATCGGAGGCGAGGCCGTAAACGGTGCGATCGCCGCAGCAAAGCTGGGGATGAAGACGGGGATACTCTGTTATCTCGGATCCGATCCGGCTGGTTCCATGATAGAAGCAGAACTTGCAAGGCAGGGAGTGGATACCGGATTGATCGTAAGATCCTGCGAACACGCAACACCAGTAACCACGATGTTCGTGGCAGAGGACGGGTCCCGCAAGTCCATAACGAACGGATCTCACAGGTATAACTTTCATCCCGAACAGTACGAAGACCGGTTCTGCGATGCCAGGGCTTTGGTGTTGGGGTCTTTGTTCAGGGCGCCGTTTGATGATCCCGGTATTATCAGAAGGATTGTTGAGACAGCTCATGCGCGGGGGATAAAGGTCTTCGCGGATACAAAGCTTCCAAATTTTGCGAAGATTAAGCTTGCGGATATTTCCGATTCTCTCCCGATGATCGACTTCATAACACCTAACGAAGACGAAGGAAGATTCTATACGGGACAGGATGATCCGGAGAAGATGGCGGATGTTTTCCTTGACGCGGGAGTCCGTAATGTGATAATAAAGCTCGGGGCCCGCGGGTGCCTTTTCAAGAACAGGGAAGAGATGATATCATTACCTGCGTATGAGATAGATGCACTAGATGCCACTGGAGCAGGAGATAATTTTCTCTCGGGCTTCGCATCAAAGATCATCTCGGGGAGTGATGCCGGAAGCGCTCTCGTTTTCGCAAATGCTTGCGGCGCCGTATGCGCATCGGAGATAGGAGCCTGCACGGCATTGAAAAACAGTGAACAAATACAAGAGTTTATCAATCAATATGAAAGAAGGGGAAAATGAAAATGCTCAAGAGAAAAACAGGATTAGGGATCAACATTACGGCAGCGCTTATGGCAACACTGATGCTGACTTCATGCGGAGCAAAAACTCCGCAAATAACGGACACTTCTTCGGTACCTGCGACAAGCGAGACTACTACTGCAACCACAGAACAGACGGAGGCACCGACAGAGGAAACAACCACGGCAGAGACCACGGCTGAGACTTCCGAGGCGGTTATCCCTGAAGGGTTTAAAGGTTCCTGGAGTTGTGAGGATCTTGCGTCCGACGGCAAGACGGATACGGGTTTTTATGCCATGAACATCAAGAAGGTGGGATACTTCAGTATCTACGATCAGGAGGCCGGCAATCCCGGGATATCCGGGTTCATGAGCAATGACACCGGAAGCTCGGTCGACTGCACTTTCAATACGGATGATTTCGACGTGCCGTCCTGCTGGAAGCTGGACCCTTCGGGAGATACTCTGCAGTATGAACTCGACGGCGATACACTTAAGCTCGGTCATGATGATGTTTGGATGATCTTCCACAGGGAAGAAGGGGACGAAGAAGAGGATATCGATTATGTAAATATGCCTAAGTCTCTGGATGATCTGATGACATTCTCTTTGCCCACATATTTTGTTCCCGATTCGGATTACAGATATAACGACGAGGAATGGACTTCGATTATCTTACATTCTTATGAAAGTGATGAGAGCGGAAATTTCAGTGTTGCCATCTTATCCTACAACGGTTATAAATGTTTCGACGATATCGAAGAGAAACTCGACCTTAATGAATATCTGAACACTTTGTCAGACAAGCGCGAGATCACTGTCGGAGGGCAGACCGGATACATAGGAACGAACGAGTCGGATGACACCCCCGATATGGTGGCTGCAGCTTACGTAAGCTATGGCGACTACGTATTCGAGTTTATATTCACAAATTACGATCAGAAGATAACGGAAGATCAGATGAAAGAGTTTGAACAGATACTGGGAACCGTCAAGTTTGCGGAGTGATATTGAATGACGATCAGAAGATTTGATCTTGAAGAAGACCTTCTGAAGCTGGAAGTATATTTGAGGGAAGAATATCTTGCCAATCGGAATATGACTTCATGGCTTCCCGAAAGGCTGAATGATCTTATCTGGCGAATGGATGTCCAGTATACTGACGCGGGCTTATTAAGATCTTCTGATTTCATATACTTATGGGAAGATGAAGGCAGGATCGCAGGATGTATCCTGCCGGACGGCGACGCAGTCTATATCAGCCTTGATAAGGATTACGAAGATCTTTACGGATCAATGGTAAGATTTGCAGAAGAAAACCTGCTCCCGTTATTCTCTCCGGATGAAGACGGAACTATAGATTTTCTGGTGATCAATAACGACAGTCTGACTTCGCGCAAAGCCTATCTTGAAGCCAACGGATATTCCAGGCAAAAGGAAGAGGATTACGATAATTTCGTATATCCTCAGCAGGCAGATGTATCCGTGGATCTTCCGGAAGGATTCAGACTTGCCTACGGCGACGAATATACCGATGAGGACAATAAGTGGAGCGCCTGCAATATGGGATTCCATCCTGATCTTGAAAGTCCCGTTTACCGTAACGGCATGAGCGCTTATAACTCAAGAAAGAACTCTACGATGTATAAGGACAGCTTTGAATGTCTGATAATCGATGAGAACGCTGAAGACCCCAACGATGTATGTTCATATAGTTTTGTGTATGTCGATCTTCCGTCAAAGACGGCATATATCGAACCGGTCAGCACAAGAGAGCGTTACAGGCATAAAGGCATAGGCACGGCCATGATGCACGGAGTGATCCAAAGGTGCAGGGAGCTGGGAGTAGAGAAATGCTATGTCAATTCCTATGACTGGCGAAGAAAGTTCTATAACGCCGCAGGATTTATAACAGAGGATACGATAGGCTTTTACCATAAGGCATTAAGGAGAAATTCATGAACCGCGAATGGTCCGAACTGAATAAGAAGATGCAGGTGCTTCTGAAGAAGAGGGATTCCTTCGAAGAAGGTGTCGATACGATGATCGAACTCCGCGACAGCCTGATGGCCACGATGGAAGATCTTAAGACAGATCTTGCCAGGGTGGATCTTGATGCCATGCCGTTCATCAATGCCGACGGTTACCACAGCAAGAACATCGCGTATTCCATATGGCATATCATGAGGATCGAAGATATAGTCGCGCATACTTTGATCGCCGATGATGAACAGATATTTTTCGCAAAGGATTATCAGAAGAGGACCGGATCTCCTATCATCACCACCGGCAATGAACTGGTCAAAGAAGAGATATCCGGTTTCACTTCAAGACTTGATATAGATGAACTGTATTCTTACGCTTCGGATGTTAAGAGCAGCACGGAGAAGATCATAAAAGGACTTTCTTACGATGACCTTAAGATGAAGATCCCGAATGGCCGCAAAGAGAGATTGATATCCCTCAATGTCGTAAGCACCGACGAGTCGGCGGAATGGCTCATAGATTACTGGTGCGGTAAGGACATAAGAGGACTGATCCAGATGCCATTCTCAAGACATTGGATAATGCATATTGAAGCGTCTCTGCGAATAAAGAATAAGATCCGTCCGTAACTCCACGCACCGTAGGTAGCGTGTCTCATATGCCCGTGTTAGTATAGGCAGCAGGAGGTGGAATCTATGGACAGATATGTTACGGGAGCAGTAATAAAAAAGCTCCGCGAAAAGAAGAACATGACACAGGAGGACCTGGCACAGAAGATATGTGTCACGGCTAAGGCAGTCAGCAAATGGGAGACAGGTCAGGGGTTCCCTGATATAAGTCTCATCGAGCCGCTCGCGAAGGCTCTGGATATATCGGTGATAGAACTTCTGTCGGGTGAAGATATCAGGAACAATAACAAGGCGTCCAATATGCTGAAGAGCCGGTTCTATGTATGTCCCGTTTGCGGTAATGTGATAAGGACGATAGGAGAGACCGTGGTAAGCTGCTGCGGCATAACTTTGCCTGCGGCGGAAGCGGAAGACTGTGATCCGGAGCACATGATCGAGCTCGAGAAGGTCGAAGATGAATACTATTGCAGCGTTGATCATCCCATGACCAAGGATCACTATATCTCTTTCCTTGCGGCGGTTTCTGACAGATCCGTTCAGTTCGTCAAGCTCTATCCCGAAGGTGAGGCCGAAACGAGATTCAGGATATCGGGAGACAAGTATATCTACGCCTGCTGCAACCGCCACGGGCTCTTTAGATTAAGACTATAAATACCGGAGACAGTATCCTGCCACGATTTTTAACACAGACCGCCTCCTTCCGTTAACGGAAGTTGGTGGTCTTTCAGTTTGTTTGGGAATATTATGGTGTTAAAATAAATGGCAAAGGTGGGATAAATATGAGAAAGCACTATTTGGACAACTTAAGATGGGTAACGGTAGTAATCGTTTTGCTCTATCACGTTCTCTATATGTACAACGCCGAGGGAATCTTAGGCGGAGTCGGAAAGATAACTGACCTGAGCGTTCAGCACTACGATGCATTTATGTATCTTGTTTATCCGTGGATAATGCCGGTTCTGTATATAGTTGCGGGGATCAGCTCAAGGATCGTTCTCGATAAGCATACAAATAAAGAATTCATCAGGAGCAGGACAAGAAAGCTCCTGGTCCCTTCGACCATCGGCGTTTTCGTATTTCATTTCATCCAGGGATACGTCAGCATGTCGTTCGGCGACGCTTTTACGGCTCTTGCGAATGAGGGCGTTCCGGCTCCTGTGATCTTTCTGATAATGGTGGCTTCAGGAAGCGGAGTCCTCTGGTTCTGCCATCTCCTCTGGATCTACAGCCTGATCCTCGTTCTTATCCGTAAGATCGAGAAAGGCCGTCTTTTGAACCTTGGCGCGAAGACACCGGTGTGGCTCATCTTGCTGCTCTTCTTCCCGTTGTGGGGAGCTGCGCAGATCCTCAATGCACCCATGATCTCGGTCTACAGATTCGGATATTATCTTGCATTCTTTCTGGCCGGATACTACGTATTCTCGAACGATCCGGTAATTGAAAAACTTAGGAAATATGCAGTTTGGTTCATAGCAGCAGGCTCTGCTTTATGTGTGGCATTTACAGTGATCTGCTTCTGGCTGGGAGGAGGAATGAACTATGCCGAGAAGCCGGTAAACGTTGGCCCTCTCTATGTCGCCTGCTCTTATTTCGGTTCCCTTGCAATGCTCGCGGGCTTTGCAAGGTTCGGCGACATCAGCAACAAGTTTACCGGGTGGATGAGCAAGAGGAACTTCGGACTCTATGTTTTTCATTATCTCGGGATTTCATCCATGGCTCTCATATTCGCCAAGCCCGGATTGTTACCGGCTCCTCTTTGCTATATCATCAGCTTGATTGCAGGATTTGTATTCGGTTACGGTCTTTATGAGATCATCTCAAGGATCCCATTCTACCGCTGGGCGGTGCTGGGCATCAGCAGGAAAAAGGAGAAGAAAAATGTTTAAGGACAATCTTACGGAACTTCGAAAACTCAATAACATGTCTCAGGAAGAACTTGCCGACAGGATAGGTGTATCAAGGCAGACTCTCTCCAAGTATGAGACGGGAGAGTCTCTGCCTGACATCGAAAAGTGCAAGCTCATAGCCGATGTCTTCGAAGTGAGCATGGATGACCTCATCAATTACGACCGCAGGGATAGCGGCAATCAGGGCCTCTATGTTCCTCCCAAGGGCAAGCACATCTTCGGAATGGTAAAGGTAGGCGACAAAGGACAGATCGTGATCCCCGCCAAGGCGAGGGCGATCTTCGACATCAATCCCGGCGACAATCTTATCGTCCTGGGAGATGAAGGTCAGGGTATCGCAATAATCAAGGAGAAAGGTCTTTTGGACATGATCCGTCAGGCCAGGGGCTGATCCTTACCGGGATCATCTGTCCTTTTGCTGATTATGTATCTGGGGCGGTGTTTGGTCTCAAGGTATATCTTTCCGACGTACTCTCCGATCACACCGAGGCATACGAGCTGGATGCCTGACATGAAGCAGATGATTGCCGCGGTACTGGCCCAGCCTTCGATGGTGGCGCCCATGAAGTATCTTACGAATGTATAGACCAACAAGCCGAAGCTTATGAGGGCGACTATCGTGCCGAGTCCCGTGATTATCCTTATGGGCTTGACAGACAGACTGGTTATGCCGTTCAGGGCAAGGCTCATCATCTTGCCCAAAGGGTAGTGGCTCTTGCCGGCGATACGCTCGTGCCGTTCGTAATAGACTTCCGCACTGTCAAAACCGACCAGCGGGAACATGCCTCTTAAGAAGAGATTGACTTCTTCAAACTGAGCAAACTCATTAAGGACCTGTGAAGATACCAGCCGGTAATCGGCATGGTTATATACGACGTCTGTGCCCATGGATCTTAAGAGCTTGTAGTAGAACTTGGCAGTTGTTCTCTTGAAGAAGGAATCGGATCTTCTGTCAGACCTTACACCGTATACCACATCGGCGCCCTTGCTGTATTCTTCCACCATCTTCTCCATGGCATGTATATCGTCCTGACCGTCACAGTCGATGGATATGGTGATGTCACAGGAAGCCTTTGCTTCCATGAGTCCTGCAAGAAGAGCATTCTGGTGTCCCCTGTTCCGGCTTAAGCGTATCCCGGAGTACTTACTGTCTTCTTTGGAAAGTTCCGTTATTATCTTCCAGGTGCCGTCGGTCGATCCGTCATCGACGAACAATATCCTGCTGTCGGAGGCGATCAGTCCCTTGCCGGTAAGTTCTTCAAGTTCCGCCTTGAATTGCGGCGCGGTAACGGGAAGAACTTCTTCTTCACAGTAACAGGGTATGACGATTATCAGTTTGGGTGCGCTCATTGATTGTCCCCGGGATCCTAAAGCTTTTGTCTGTCAAGATTATAACATGTTCGAAAACATCGTCAATTCCAAGGCCCTGGGGGAGGGGACGGCCGGAAATACCATAGGATAAATACAACAAAAATAATCAGAATAAATCGTTAAATAAATCATCAACAATTCTTTGACTACCACCAAAAGCTCGTTTACAATAGTAGATGTGATTTTAGCGGGGGGTCGCAAGATCGGACCGCATATATTTTCTTTTAGGAGGTAGCACATAATGCAGAATATTCCTGTAGTAAAGCTTGGCCTTATCGCCGTGTCACGTGACTGTTTCCCTATCGAACTGTCCAAGAAGCGCCGCGCAGCCATCGTCTCTGCTTATGGTGATGAGATCTATGAGTGTCCCGTTACCGTAGAGAACGAGAAGGATATGCTCGAGGCAGTTAAGGACGTTGAGGGCGCAGGCTGTAATGCTCTCGTTGTTTTCCTCGGAAACTTCGGACCTGAGACACCTGAGACTCTGATCGCCAAGAACTTTGACGGACCTTGTATGTTCGTCGCAGCAGCAGAGGGTGACGGAGACCTCATCAACGGACGTGGTGATGCATATTGCGGTATGCTCAACTGCTCTTATAACCTCGGCATGCGTCATCTCAAGGGCTATATCCCTGAGTATCCTGTCGGAACAGCTTCTGACATCGCAGCCATGATCAAGGACTTCGTTCCTGTTGCAAGAGCCGTTATCGGTGTTAAGAATCTTAAGATCATTACCTTCGGCCCCAGGCCCCAGGACTTCTTCGCATGCAACGCTCCCATCAAGGGTCTCTATGAGATCGGCGTTGAGATCGAAGAGAACTCCGAGCTCGACCTTCTCGTATCCTACAAGGAGCACGCAGGTGATCCCCGTATCAAGGAAGTCTGTGATGACATGGCTTCTGAGATGGGCGAAGGCAAGTACTTCCCTGATATGCTGGAGAGAATGGCACAGTTCGAGCTCACATTGCTCGACTGGGCAGAAGCTCACAAGGGCGCACGCCAGTTTGTTGCTTTCGCTGACAAGTGCTGGCCCGCATTCCCTCAGCAGTTCGGATTCGAGCCTTGCTATGTTAACTCCCGTCTTGCTTCCCGCGGTATCCCGGTAAGCTGCGAGGTTGATATCTACGGTGCATTGAGCGAGTACATCGGCGCATGCATCTCCCTCGATGCAGTTACGATCCTCGACATCAACAACTCCGTTCCTGCTCAGATGTGGGAGAGCCAGATCAAGGGCAAGTTCGACTATACACTTACAGATACATTCATGGGCTTCCACTGCGGTAACACACCCAGCTGCAAGATGTGCGCTGACAGAGCTGTTAAGTATCAGCTCATCCAGCACCGTCTCCTGGAGCCCGCAGGTTCTGAGCCTGATTTCACAAGAGGAACACTCGAAGGTGACATCGCTCCCGGCGAGATCACATTCTATCGTCTGCAGTGCGACAGCGAGGGCGTTCTCCGCTCCTACATCGCAGAGGGTGAAGTTCTCCCCGTTGCAACCACCAGCTTCGGCGGTATCGGCGTATTCGCAATCAAGGAGATGGGCCGTTTCTACCGTCACGTTCTTATCGCCGGCAGATTCCCTCACCACGGTGCCGTAGCATTCGGTCATCACGGTAAGGCTCTCTTCGAAGTATTCAAGTTCCTGGGCGTTCAGAACATCGGATACAACCAGCCTAAGTCACTTCCTTATCCTAAGGAGAATCCCTGGGGCTAAGGTTTAACCGAGCTTAAACAAAGATAAAGACTCCGGTCACCTTGATGGCGGCCGGAGTTTTTCTTGTGAACCGGATCAAGATTCAAGACAGATATTCTCCTTCTTATCGGCATATTCCAGTTGCCTGATGCTCTTTATGAAGAGGAGTACAAATGAGATCGCTGCAAGTCCTATGCCGGATACGATTATCAGCACTGACGAACCAAAGCCTGAACCTCTTTCTGTTATATGTCCGATACCGTCTGCGAGAAGCCCCGAGAATAGGTAGGCCACAACATAACCCATCTGGGAGATGAGTCCTATGAAGCCCCAGGCGCGCCCCTGGAGTTCGTCGGGAATGTTGGTCCTGACAAGATAGTCGAGACTGTTGTTTGCATATGCCATGCCCAGGAAGAACATGAATCCGAATATGCTGATGACATAGAAGTTATGGAAGAGTCCGAAGCCCGTCATTCCGATACCCGACAAGATGAGGCTGATGGAGAGGATCCTGGCGAAGTTTTTCTTGATGCCGAAGATCCCCAGGAGCAATCCGCCTGCGAGCATGCCTGATGCACATACTGTCTCGACGATGCCTACTGTTTTCGGATCGGAAAAGGAGAGGACGAAGGGCTCGGCCAATACCTGGAAGAACCCGATGAAGAGTGTGAGGAAGGAAGATACGATAACCAGAAGGAGAAGTCCCCTTATTCCCGCAACTGCCTTCCAGCCGTCCTTCATGCTCTTCATGAAAGGATCCTTGTTTTCGGTGACTTTTGTTGCAAGTCCTTTTCTTACTACTGCCGCACAAACGACCGTTAAGAAGAAAGTACAGATATCGATTATGAGGATCAGCTTGATATCTGATACTGCGAGCAGGAAACCCGCGATAACGGGCGAGAAGAGATAACGGGCAGATCCGGCGAGGGATACAAGGCCGTTTGCTTTCGAGTACTGCTCTTTGGTAAGAAGGTCCGTGATGGTTGCAGTGAATGCGGGTTCCAACAATGCTGAGAAGACGGAACTTATCGTAACACCCACATAGATCTGCCAGATCTGGCACTTGCCTGTCATCATGCAGATGAGAATGTACAGTACACCGAGGCCCGATAAGCCGTCGCCTATCATCATGAGGAGTCTTCTGTCGTATCTGTCCGCAAGAACTCCGGCAGGTACCTTAAGAAGGAGCCCCGGAAGGAATGCGAGCAATGTCATGAAAGACATTCCTGCGGCACTTCCGGTCTGCTGGTAGATATAGATCCCGAGACCGAAGGAGGACAAACCTCCGCCGATGGAGGAGATCAGTTCTCCCGACCAGAGAAGCAGGAACTTCCTGTAATTGTTCTTTACTGCAACCGAGTTATCCATTATTCAAGACTCCTTTATGCCTGTCTTATGTTACAGCTTAACTATACTCCGCAAAATCTTCCAAGTCTTAATGTGTTCCTTATAAGATCCTTAACTGTTTCTTACATCGCACGGTCGATAACAGGTCCTTATCGTGATAGAATAAAGCAGACATCTTAAGATGATCCCCGGAGGAATGTTATGAACGAAGGATATAAGGATCTGGGATTTGCAAAGCTCGATCTGGACCGCAAGGAGCGGACGGGTTTTGCCGAAGTAGTCTTCTGCGAGGGGAAAGAAGAAGAGTACTTAAAGAAGATCTATAAGAATATTTTTGACGAGTACGGGGAAGTCTTCGGCACCCGCGCTTCAACGGCGCAGTTTGAAGCCGTAAAGACCGTAATTCCTGAGATAACCTACGATAAGACATCGAAAATTTTGAAGGCTTCAAAGTCAGACAAAACTCTTATCGGCAATATCGCCGTCTGTACCGCAGGCACTGCTGATATTCCGGTTGCCGAAGAAGCGGCCCAGACTGCAGAATTCTTCGGAGGCAAGGTCTTCCGTTACTACGATGTGGGTGTAAGCGGGATCCACCGTCTCCTCGCGGTAAAAGATGAGATCGCAAAGGCCAACTGCGTCATCGCTGTTGCGGGTATGGAAGGAGCTCTGGCATCAGTCATTGGAGGTCTGGTATCCAATCCCGTGATCGGCGTTCCCACATCTGTCGGATACGGAGTTGGAGCCGGAGGAACGGCGGCTCTTCATGCGATGCTTTCAACTTGCGCTAACGGCGTTGCCACGGTCAATATCGATAACGGATACTGCGCAGGATATCTTGCGATACAGATCAACCGTCTTGCCGTGAAAGCTCCGGGTGAGGATTATGACGGAAATCGGTGATAAGTTAACAGGCCTTAAGAACATCATCCGTGACATGGAATCGTGCGCGGTAGCATTCTCCGGAGGAGTCGATTCCACCTTTCTTCTCGCTGTTGCATCGGAAGTATTAGGCGACAGGTGCGTTGCCATAACAGCGGACTCCCCGATGATACCCCGGCATGAAGCGGTGGCAGCTCAAGATTTCTGTAAAACGAACGGGATAAATCAGATCGTAATTACTCCGGATGTCCTGTCAGATGATCTCATCAGGTCCAACCCCAAGGACCGCTGCTATCACTGCAAGAAAAAGATTTTCGCAAAGATGGCTGAAGAGTCGCGCGCTAAAGGTATGGAATATGTTGCCGACGGCACGAACACCGATGACGAAGGTGATTACCGTCCGGGCATGAAGGCCCTTACTGAACTCGGGATCAGAAGTCCTTTGAGAGAAGCAGGCTTGTCGAAAAGTGATATACGGGAACTGTCGAAAGAAATGGGACTTGATACATGGGACATGCCGTCTTTTGCATGCCTTGCAACAAGGATCCCTTACGGACAGGAGATAACCGAAGAAGCACTCCGTAAGATAGAGAGAGCAGAGGGCGTGTTAAGAGATCTCGGGCTTAAGCAATACAGGGTAAGAGCACACGGAGATCTTGCAAGGATAGAGGTAGCACAGGAAGACATTCTATTTGTTTTGGACAACAGAACAAAGATAACAGAGGAGATCAGGAAAGCGGGATTTGTATACGTTACGGCAGATCTTGCAGGATACAGGACAGGGAGTATGAACGATGTATTATCTTGAATGCGAAGCCGGGATCGCCGGCGACATGACGGTTGGGGCGCTTTTGGATCTTGGAGCGGACGAGAAGAAACTTCTTGAAGCGCTTAAGACTCTTCCTCTGGAAGGTTTTGACATAAAGATCTCAAGGGTAAAGAAAGCGGGTATCGATGCTTGCGATTTTGACGTTGTATTGGATGAAGAACATCAGAATCACGACCACGATATGGAGTATCTTCATGGTACTGTTCATGCCGAAAAACATCATCATCACGAGCATGAACACGGACATGAACATGAACATCATCACGAACACAGACACTTAAGCGATATATACGGGATAATCGATTCCGCTGTAATAACCGACAGGGCAAAGTCTTTGGCCAAAGATATCTTTAAGACGGTTGCGGAAGCTGAAGCCAAGGCACATGCAACTTCTCCCGATGAAGTGCATTTCCATGAAGTCGGTGCTGTTGATTCGATCGTTGATATCGTTGCCGCAGCAGTATGTCTGGACGATCTCGGTATCGATGAGATCATCGTTCCGTACCTTGCGGAAGGTCACGGGACTGTCCGCTGTGCTCACGGGATCCTTCCGATCCCTGTTCCTGCTGTCCAGCACATAGTTGAAGATCACGCTATTCCACTTAAGAGGATCGACTGCATGGGTGAGTTCGTAACCCCGACAGGTGCTGCGATCGCGGCAACGATGCGTTCCGGTAAGAAACTGCCTTCGGTATACAAGGTAAAAAGATCAGGTTACGGAGCAGGCAAGAGAAATTACGAGAGGGCAAGTCTTGTAAGGATCTATGAGATCGAACCCGCAGAAGATGATACCGATAAGATAGTAAAACTCGAAAGTGATATCGACGACTGTACAGGTGAGAGACTGGGCTATCTTATGGATAAGCTCTATAAAGAGGGCGCAAGGGAAGTTCACTACTCGCAGATACAGATGAAGAAGAACCGTCCCGGCATTGAACTTACGGTTATCTGTGACGAAGATGAGAGGGAAGTATTGGAGAAGATCATATTTACCGAGACTACGACCATCGGGATCAGACGTATCAGTATGGAACGTACTATCCTTCCGAGGAGCGCAGGTGTCGTAAACACATCGTTCGGTGAAGTCAAAGTAAAGAACGTAACGCTTCCAGACGGATCGGTAAGAACTTATCCCGAGCATGATGATGTTGTGAGGATCGCGACAGAGCAGGGTGTCCCTGTTTCCCGGGTCTGGGATGAAGTCATAAGAAGTATTACCAAAGAAGCATAAAAGAGTGTAAAATATACGAACAACAAACATAATCTCAAGGAGGGTTTATTATGGCTTGTTTTCTTGTACCTACTGCTGAAGCAGTAGTCGTTACCATCGTATCCAAGGTATTGGATCATAAGGATGCGTCAAAGACTCAGGAAGTAGATGCATCGAAGATCTCTGAGAAGATCCCTTTCGCACGCAAGCTCAAGTGGCTTAACGGAATGCTCTGGGGAGGTTCGGCTCTTCTTGCTTTCGAGCATGTATGGCACGGCGAGGTTACACCCTGGTTCCCGTTCCTTACTGCTATGGGAAGCGAGGCTGACGCGATGGAGATGTTCCATGAGATGGCAACTGCAGGCGTGATGATGGCGGTCCTCGTAACTGCTGTCTGGGGGATTATGTGTGTAGCAGCCGATATCATCATGAAGAAAGCCGCTAAGAAGGAACTTGCGGGAGGTAAGGCGTCATGACATTACTGATCACTGTTTTCGCCGCTATCGCCGCTACTTTGGCTTGGTATTTCAAGAATAACGGCAAGTATTGTCTCGGCACATTGTGCCTTATGTATTGGGGCGCGTCGATCATGTGGTTCGTTGATGCCATATTCGAGTACGCCGAAGCCGGAGCAGAGTTCTTCGAGCCTGCCGGCAAGGATATGCTCAACGATGCTTTCCTCGGCATATCGGTCGTAGCATTGGGCCTTATCATCTGGCTTGTCGTTCTGATCGTAAAAGATCCTGACGGAAGGCTTAAGAGTCTTCTTAAGAGCCAGAAAGCCGTATGATAATATGACTGATTCCGGAAAATCCAATCGCGCCGTCACAGCGATCATCACGATATCTTTGATGGCGGCATGCTTTTCCGGATGCGGCACGAAAAATACAAAGCGCGAATATACCCTGTCCGCCGTCCATCAGGTGAACGGCAGGCAGGGTGTTTGCGTTGAAGGGGAATACTATTGGGTGTCAGGTTCGACGACACTTACCAAGTACGACAAGGACTGGAATGTTCTGGCTCAGAACGACGATCCCTTCGCAGGTTACGATATCGAAGTAAATCACATCGGTGATATAGATGTCTATAACAATGAACTGTATCTGGGTGTGGAATACTTCATGGACGGTGTCGGGCGCAATATCCAGGTGGCTGTGTACGACGGAGATACGTTGGAACTTAAGCGCGTTTTTCCCTTTAACGATTCCACAGGTCAGCTGGAGTGCTCGGGGATCGCGGTTGACCCGGATTCCAGGACTGTCTATATGTGTTCCTGGATAGACGATAAGTCCAGTAATTACCTTTACATGTACGATCTTGACAGCGGCGCTTACAAGGGAACTCTCACAATGGATCCCTCGCCGAAGTGGATCCAGGGCGTAGCTTACTACGACGGCAGTCTCTATGTGACTGCAGACGACGGTGACGCGGATAAAGACGAGCCGGACAATATGTACAGGGTCGATGTAGCAAAGGGGACGGTTACGAAGGATAAGGTTTTCGATGATGTGACGAGGCAGGGAGAGATAGAAGGACTTACTTTCGATAAGAACAAGGGTCAGTTTATACTGCTCTATAACCGGGGTGCAAGGATAGTCCTCGGCATGCCCAAAGGATTCTACGACGGTTACACAGAAGAGATCCATGAAGTGTTCGTGTATGATATGAAAGTTCAGTGACTATGTAAACGTATTTGTTTATCCTTCGAAAAATAACAGATAAAAAAACATAATAATGGCTGCCTCAAAAACTTGAGACAGCCATTAAGTCATTCAGATAACGTATCAGCTCTTAGCGATCTTCTTGACTTTATCGAAGGTGTCCTGGATCTCCTGGGAAGGAGCAGGTGTGATAAGGCTTACAACGACGATGAAGATACATGCCGTAACGAAAGCAGGGAAGAGCTCATAGATCTTTGCAAGGTATTCAGACTGAGGTCCGATGAGGTACTCCCAAACGAATACCATGATACCGCCGGAGAGCATTCCCGCGAATACGCCCCACTTTGTTGTTCTCTTCCAGAATAACGAGAAGAGCATTGCGGGTGCGAAAGCGGCGCCGAATCCGCCCCATGCGAAAGATACTACCTTGAATACGGAAGACTCCGGATCCCAGGCGATGATGACGCCGATGACGCCGATAACGAGAAGAATGATCCTTGCGATGAGGAGCGCGATCTTCTCGTTCATTTTGATGCCGAAGAAACCTTTGAAGATATCCTCGGATACGGACGATGACGCGGCCAGGAGCTGGGAGTCTGCAGTGGACATGGTGGAAGCCATGATGCCAGCGAGGATGATACCGCCTACGATAGCTGCAAGCCAGCCGTTGGAAGCGATGTGCTTAGCGATGTTGATGATCGCAGTCTCACCGTCGGGAAGGAACTCGAGTGTGCCGTTGGCTGTCATTCCGTTAGCGATAAGACCGATCAGGATAGCTGTTGCCATTGCGATAACGACCCAGATCGAAGCGATGCGGCGGGACAGCTTGAGCTTCTTACGATCCTTGATAGCCATGAAGCGGAGGAGGATGTGGGGCATACCGAAATATCCCAAGCCCCAGGAGAGGGTGGAGATAGTGGTGAGCACTCCGTATCCGGAAGCTTCGCCTACCACATTTGCTTCACCTGAGTGGGTTGCCGTAACAGACAGGTAACCCGCAAGACCCTTGGCATTTTCTGCAACTGCGTTTATGCCGCCTGCCTGGTATGTGCCGTAACCTAAGACAGTGATGAGAGCGGCTGTCATGATAATACTCTGTATAAAGTCGGTCGTGGATGCCGCGAGGAATCCGCCGAGAGTCGTATATACGAGGATTACGACGGCGCTGATGATCATGGCAACATGGTAGTCGATGCCGAACAATGTGGAGAAGAGCTTTCCGCAGGCCGAGAATCCGGAACCCGTGTAGGGGATGAAGAATACGACGATAACAAGAGCTGATACGAGCTTGAGTACGCCGACCTTGTCATTGTATCTGCCGGAGAAGAATCCCGGGATCGTGAACTCGTCTATCTCCTGAGAATAAACTCTTAATCTGTTGGAGACCGTGAGCCAGTTGATGTAAGTTCCTGCTGCAAGTCCCACCGCAGTCCAGAAAGGATCGCAAAGACCTGAAGCGTAAGCAAGACCCGGCAGACCCAGAAGGAGCCAGGAACTCATGTCGGAAGCCTCGGCGCTCATCGCGGTTACAAAAGGTCCGAGTTTTCGTCCGCCCAAATAGAATTCGGATGTCGAAGAAGACTTGGAGAATCTGAACCCTACGATGATGACGGCTGCCAGATACACTATGATGGTTGCCATCATGATCAGATTGATAGTAGTCATAATACCTCCTTGAACATAATAAAACATAACACGCGTCTATTTTATTTGATTTTCGCGGATATTACAATTACGGCCGCATTACTTCTCTCATCGAAAAATCGTCTCAAAGGTAGAAAACTTACAAAAAGTATGTTATCATCATCAAGCACGGCAGATAAGCCTGCATGGAGAAGTACCCAAGAGGCCGAAGGGGAGGCTTTGCTAAAGCTTTAGGCGGGGCAACCTGCGCGAGGGTTCGAATCCCTCCTTCTCCGCCAAATCTGACTTTTTGAAACCCTTGAGATCATTGGATTTCAGGGGTTTTAGTTTACCGGAAATGTTCATTTGACCAACAATTTGACCACAATTACGAAGATTTCCGGTGGTTTCTAAGAGACTTTATTGATAAATCAGAGAGGATATTATTACATGTTTTTGGGGGCGTTTTTCTGGGGATTTATGTATAAGTCGAGTGCAAAAATGATTAATTGATAAGGCTATTCTTGTTCGTGAGTGAAGATTTGAGATGGAATATCGTTCAACTTTTTGTTTTAGAGGGGTTTATTCTGGCTGAATCACACTCGTAAGGGAGTAAATTTCTATTAGACTTATCGGTTGAAAAGTGATATCTGAGCAAGAAAAAGGTTTAACAAGGAAGGTACAATAGGTCCGTTTACAGAAAATTCATGTTTGACGAATAGTCATGTCACCAAAGAAAAGCCATTTAAAGAATTGAAAACAATGAATTTTATGGATTTCCTTGTCACATGGGTGACAAGGAAATTGTCACTTGAAAGCGATATTGTATGTATATAAACTCAAGCTATCATATGAAATCATTATTTATCAGTAAGAAGCTATTATATAGAAGGCAGGAAGGCAGATTATTCTGCCTGCTTGTTATGTTTATTCTGGGAGCAACAACTATAACATCTACTGGTTATTTGATCAGAAGTCAGAAAGAATATGAACTGAACAAAACTCTAACAGAGACGGGAGATTATGATGTAATAATATACGATGTTCCTTCAAATATAGTCGACGAGGTAGATTTTAATCCCGAGGTTTTTGAGTCTGAAGGTTCTTATCTTGAAGCTGGTATTTTTTCTTCTCCGGACTGTGATGTGTTGTTTAAGGGCGCGATATTCAAAAATCATGATTCTGAACAAATGTATCATATGCCTTGTATCAGAGGATCATATCCGGATAGTGAGAATGAAGTTGCGCTGGATATATCTACAGCACAAGCTTTAGGAATAACTCCATATCCGGGGACACAAGTTGTTTTAGGATTTCATGATCCTGAGGGTGCAATTGTAAATTCAAAAGAATATACAGTTTCGGGTATATTTGAGGCATCATCGGATATGGTTTGGTGCGGTTGGTTCCGATATCCGAGCGATTTATATGACGAAGGTGAATATATTATGCCATCTATATTCTTTTACGATGGTTTATATAATTCATTTTTGCCGGGCAACGAAGTAGTAATGCTCCAAGCAGAAGAAGATAGTGAAGAAAAGGTGCTAATTTCTGAAGTTAATAACATAGTAAAGCAAGTAGGAAATGGAGCACAATATGAATTAAACGATTTTCGAGCTAATGCTTTAGCATCATCAATGGGGATATTGGATGATCTGGAAGGAGAATATGGAAATGTATCATATACATCAGTTTATAAAGCAATAGATGATGGATTTGGAAAGAAGGATTTCTTTTCAGCTGTACTTATACCTGCAATTACAACGCTAATCTTAATAATTGAAGTTTTTGCTATTAATGTGTTGGTAAAAGCTATTATTTTTGATCGCAAAGAATACTATGGAACTTTCCGATTAATTGGAGTTACTTCTATAGATGTAGTAAGGGACATTTTGGTTGAGTTTAGCCTTTTAGGCTTTATCGGAACCTCTCTGGGTGTAGTGTTTGGAATTATATTACATAATGTTATGGTTGGAGCAGTAAGATCAGCCGTTAATATTAAAATTGAATCCGGATTAATAGTCTCAGATGCTGTTAAAGTTGTTACATTCAATCCTATTGTTTTAAGCGTTGTTGTCTGTTTATTATCTCTGTGGTTCGCCTTGCTAATTCCAATCATAAAAATCATTAAAATGCTGCCTATGGAGTTAATGGCGTCAGATGAAGAACTATTCGTTCACAGAAAGAAAAACAGAACAAATAAAGAATATAAAAAAAGTGCGGGGTGGTTATCTGCATTTTGCAGAAGAATAAGTCTGCATGACAGTCTAACCATGCTTACGCTGGCAGCTGTTATGTCGGTAATGCTATTTGGATATTGTTATTTTCGGGCATACTCAGATCAATCAACGAGCTCCTATCTGGGCTATTTAAATGAATCTAGTATGGAAGGATTCGATTATGTCGCTAGAAGAACAGATCGAATTCAAGATGCTCCATACATGGTTTCAAACAGACATTCTAGTGGGATTACTCACGAAAGTATTCAAGTAATTGAAGAATCGGAAATGACAGATGAGCTTTATGCAGTTATATTTAATTCTTCCACCAGAGTAGTGTTTGATGAAGAACCGGACAAAGAATTGGTTGATCTTCTCGGGAATCACAATCTGAAAAACACATTTGATGATACAGCTCTTGGACTGGCCGGAGAGCAAGGACAAGCCGCTTCATTGAGTGCTATGGGATATGATCCTTCTTGTTATATGTATGAGCTTCCCACTGTTGGAATTAGAGAGCGCGATCTCAGAGTTCTAAATAAATATGTGGTAGCCGGGGAAATAGATGTTGAGGCTATTTCATCTGGCAAAGAGGTGATAGTTGCGATTCCTGAATATTTAAAAGACAGTGCCTTAAAGTATTACAACGTTGGGACTACGGTTAATTTCAGCGATGTAATATTGAGTTCGGATGCGGAGGAACTGAACTTCAATTCCGAAGAGGCATTTGGTGATCATTATAAAGTTTACGAAACTGTAGTTAAAGATGATTATGATAACGAGATATGTACTATTGCGGCAGCCTATGGAAAAAGGCATGATATTACGGCAACAATAGGCGCCATAGTTGTACTTGATGATAGGCTGTGTAATTTGTACTTAGCTCCCGACTCTAAAGGCGTTAACTATTATTATGATGATAACATCGGAGCAGAAATAAAAAGCACCACTTATGGCATGGCATTAATTGTAAATGATTACCATACATTTAATTCGTGGGGTCTGCCGGATTCAAATTACACTTGTATCAAAGCTACAATCAAATCTGATGTTGATATCAATGAATATGATCAAATGTGGTACAGAGCACTTTCTAAATCCCAAAATGTAGATACCAGTTCTTCATATTTATACATTAATAAGGTTAAATCCGGGACTATAGAAGTCATGATAATATATTATTTAATTTCGATAAGTCTTATATTATTAGGAGCAATCTCCGTATCTGTTGGATTATATGCCAAGGTTAAGAGCTGTAACGGAGACCTTATGATACTTAGGAGAATAGGATTATCTTCGCGACAGTGTGGTTTGATGATAATTTCGCAAAACATATACTATCCGGTTATGGCTGTAATGATTTCTGTAATACCGGTCTTTATGTGTCAGAGTATGTTCAGCTTTATATGGGGAAAACTGCGTTCCGGAGAATGGGCGTCTTCGTATCTTCCCGGCGAAGAACCATGGTACTCTTCTCTCCCATATTCCAAAAATCTGTTTGAATACAATTTTGTAGAGGCGCTTCTATTATGCATACTGATAGGTGTTTTATTGATTGTAATCGGAAGCATCCCGCAGATTCGATATTTGAGAAAAAACCAATTGATAGAAACAGGGGAATAATCAATATGATACTAAAAACCGAAAACCTGAGCAAAGTGTACAAAGTCGGAGACACTACAATAACAGCTGTAGATAACATTAATATGGAAATCAAATCCGGAAGTTATGTTTCTATTATGGGGGCATCGGGAAGTGGCAAAAGCACGCTTCTCCATCTGCTTGGAGGTTTGGATAAACCAACATCAGGAAAAGTATTTTTAGGTGATAATGACATATCTCAGTTAAATGACCGGTTGTTGTCAAAGATAAGATGTAACGAAATAGGATTTGTGTTTCAAAAATTTTATTTAATTAACGAAATGACTATTAGAGAAAACATAATTGCTCCTGTTTTAATTGCCGGAAATAAGCCAGATGAAGATTATATTGATGAGATATGTTCTGTTCTTGGGATTGAAGATCGACTTAGTCATATGCCACTTCAATTGTCAGGAGGACAACAACAGAGAGTAGCTATCGCTAGAGCACTGGCTAACAATCCTAAGATAATACTGTGTGATGAACCAACAGGAAACCTTGATAAACAGAATAGTAAAGAAGTTGTTAAACTGCTGTCGGCAATAAATGACAAATACAACAAAACAATTGTTGTTGTTACTCATGATCCTTATGTTGGAGAATCAGCAAGTGTTCTGTATCACATGGAAGACGGACGGTTGGGGGCTACAGTAGGTGGTAAGTGATAGTTATATTACTAAAAACCCCAATATTCATAGAAATTTCATGTTCCTCGGAATGGCTATGTCACCTAAGAAAATCCATTCAAAGCATTGAAAATACTACATTTGATGTTTTTCCTTGTCACCAATGTGACAAGGAAATTGTCACTTGAAATCGATATTGCACGAGCATAAACTGAATTAAAAAGTATTAGGGAGATCTTACTTTGTACGGGTTAAGAATTAAACAATTCAGACAAAAAAACAATTATTCGCAAAGAGAGCTTGGCGATATGGTTGGCGTGAGCTCCCGCACGGTGATGCGATGGGAGCAAAACACAAACAGGCCGGGTTCCGAGGAAGCGAAAAAGATCGCAGCTTTACTTGGGATTACGGTAGAAGAGTTAATGAGCGATGAGTTTGTTCCTGAAGAATTTGAATCAAATGACACAGAGCAGGATGTACTCGACAGAATATCGGATGGTGTGGATAACCTTGTCACAGGGCAGGAAACGATAAATGATGTCTTATCCTTAAGCCAGGAAAAGGATGACAAGAGGCATGAAGAACTGATAGGAGAAATAAAGAGTCAGAATGAAGCAATTAAATCGACATTTCAGACTTATGAAAAATCATTGGATACCAGTAAATCTGAATTGAGACATAAAAGGATAAGAACGATTATTATAGCTGTCACTTGTTTTGTCATTCTGATTATTGTAATTGCTACATGGTTGATATGGCTGAATTTTGGATTTACCGGAAAAGGTTTTGAAGGACCAGCAGAAATGGGAACACCATCGTATTTTGAAATCGATGATGGAATATAAAAACGGAGGTATCAGATGCCTTCCAATGCAGTTCCTCAAAGATAAATTTCAAACTGGTAAAATACAGTAACTCCTTTATCAGTTTCACAGAGACGTTTTTAGAAAAATCAAATGGACTATTCTGATCAAAAGAATAGAATGCTATAAAACCAAAGTAGCCTCCGCCGAAATTCTTAATCAGGTTTTTATAACTATCCGGTAAGACAATGCCATATTCATTTTCGATAATAGAAATCTGACGGTCATCCACGGTGCAATCAGCTTCCAACTCGAACAAGTGAGGCTTACTCTTTTTGTAATGCTCAACTAAAACACAAAAGTTTTCAAAGTTCATATTAAGCTCCGTCTTGCCATCCTGATGATTATCCCGACAAAGGATCCCTTCCCTTGTCCTCTCAATTATAACATCGTAGTTAAGATCTCTTGATAGCTTTTTAAGTAGTAAAAATTGTCTAAATAACTGAAGCCTGCGTGGATGTTCAGCAGGCTTCTTTGTCGACAATATTCATGAGTTTCTATGCCTATCATACTTTTCAATACCAGATAGTAATTCAAGCATCTCTTTTTTACAGTCTTCAGGGATTTCAGTATTTTCTTCTATTTTTGAACGGTTATTGATCACAATTTTCAATAAAGAATCCCGCTCTTCTTTATTGTCGATCCAATCTTTGAAATCCAACTTAAGCAACTGATACAATAAATCTCCTGGGAAAAAAGTCACTTCAATCAAAGGATCTGTCTTTAGAATGTCAATGGCCAATGGCAATAAGTACTTTAACCCGAGCTTCTGACCAATAAGAAGCCGTATTTCTTCATTAGAGAGTTCGGATAAAGGCTTTTTTCTTGCAGCAAAGCATGTGGTTACAACATATGATTTATATCCAGGTTTATCCCAATAATCATTTTCTAACTCTTCAAGCGATTTATCAGTTGTTTTTTCTACTGCTTGTTCACTTACCTGTTCAATGCATATTCTATATGTGTTTCCTTCGTAGTCAGCAAGTTCAGAATTAAGGGCATGAATATAATTCAGCACAGCAGGGAAATCAATGAAAGCCATCCGATATTGGTAAGAATACTTCGTATGCTTGTTGAGATATGCACTTACTGCCACTGCTGAGCCGCGTGTTAATTCTACAGGCATAAAGAACCTCTTATCATCAATATAGAATATTCTATTTGTTTCGTATGGGAAAAACCATCGCCTTCCGTTACCTGAAGTTATAATTATCTTCCTTGTCTCATCCTTTACAAATTCAAGGTTGTTTTTCTTGAATACTGATTGCTTGACCTTTATGGTTCCGGCATTCTTAAGTTCTTCCTCAACATATTTAGGCGATATATGGTCCGGACTGATGCGTAGAAGTGTTTTATCTTCGTTAAAAATATACCGATGGTCTACGTCATTATAAACGTGCTTTTCCAACGTCTGGAAATCATATTCAGGCTTATTTTGGCATCGGCGAATGCCTGAGATATAGTTGATAATCTCGTCAACATTGAACCAACCATCTTCATTCTTTTGAATGAAATCATGGTATAAAGCAATTTGCAGGAGATCATTTCTATCCCACTCTTTACGTTTTAAAATTCTACTCATTCTGTCCTTCTGTCGTTAAGTTTATCTGTCTAATAACTATTCCCAATCTTCATCAATCATTTTGCTAATATCCAGATTAGCATCCCAACGAAGTTCTTCTTTAATTTCAGCAGTCAGCATGCCCCTTTTAATCATTTTCTCAACTATATTCTTACGGCACCATGAACACAATGTGGATTCATAAGCCCAAGTAAGCAGCGATTCGGGCAACTCGGGATTGTCCCCGTTACCGCCGATGTCAGAAGCGATCCCGTGCCAATCTTCCTCATTCTCTTCAGTTACCGGAAGTTCTTCCAGAAGGCTCAGGATAAATGATTCATCGCTTTTCCTGATGTTATTTATCAGGATACTGGCTGCAGTGGAATCAAAACCTTTCTCCAGGATAGAAATCGCATAATCGTGCAAACGCTCGTCTTTTAGGAGTGAGAGAGCTGATCTTACCTCTTCGGCCAATCTCGGATTGTCTGATGCAGCACACTCGATGAGTAAACCTGCGTCAAGAGGCCAGCGGTATTTTCCGGAAGTAAATACAGAGGCAATACTTGCCTTTATATCCGTATCAGTTTCAATTATGAACTGTTCCGCAAGCTTTAAGGCTTCCGTTCTGCTCATGGTCATTAAGCCTCGGGCCATCATCTCTGAGCGCTCTATCTTCGGCTCTTTCCTGATCCAGGACATCACGATTTCCGATGTTGCATGTTGGACCCCGTCTTTCCGTCCAAATTCATGCGGGAGAGACATGATCCTTACATATTCTTTGACGCCGTCAGAATCACTGTTGTACTTGAGCAGTTCATCGAATCTGCCTTCACCGAGCTCGTCTTCAAGATTACCGTCAAACCATAAGAACTGCGATAACAAACGTTGGGGATCTTCTGTCCTTGATAAGAACCATTTGCCAATATCATTTACCACATTCCAGATAATTTTTATGCTGCTGTCCTCTATGAGTTTAATGGCAACATATTCAAATGGCTGACAAAGCGGGACCATATCGCACAGCGGTTCATCTGAATACAAATGCTTTTCGAGCTGCTTATACTTTTTGATAACAGTTTTTCTTTGTCCGAATAATAAGAGAAGATCAGTTAGATAGCAAATCTGATTCCAATCCTTATCTGCAACAGGGTCTTTATAGCTTTCCTTAATGGCTTCGATAAACGGTGTGGGATCTTCATATAATGAGATAAGATCATAAGTCAGAAATGCACGCGATCCTTCACTTTGCATATCGAAAGAATAATCTTTCCTGCATGCCGCCATGATCCTGTCGCGGTAGCGTTCCGGATCAGCTCTGGCAATCACATACGCACGTCCGTGACCTGCTTGCAGATAGTGTTCAAAATCATACTTCATTACAGCTAGTTCCCTGGTTCACAAAATTCCTGAGTTTATCTTTTTTCTCGTGCCTTAACCGTCCGTTTTCCTTATGGGCATAATTGTCCCTGCGCCATCTTTTGATCGCTGTAGCATCAGAAGGAGACTCTTTCTCTCTCCAATATACTTCATATGGGGTTTCCGGTCTTCCGGCACAAAATGAACAGGTTGGATCCGTGCAGGCCTTCTCGAGCCATTCATTACAGTTAATACATGCCAAAGCATCATACTTAAAAATGTACATCTTGCTATGCTGTCCACACAAAGGGCAAGGAGTATCTATACTCTGTCCGATCTTCTCCCATATCAGTCTTGCCTCTCTGGATTTTTTATTATTCTCTCTGTTTTTCATAGTTCATCTTATTCATGATTTAGTTATCTATGCTGTATATTTAACCTAGCTCAAATAATCATTCAATATCTCTTCGTAGTTGTCTGGAACACTTCTGATATATGCTTCCGTGTATGTATAGAATTCGATGGGCGTTCTTACATATGACACGTTCAGATCTGTAGGACTCGGCAGGGGAAGCCGCTTATTGTTCTGGTAGTTATATGTGAAGAAATCACTCCCTCCGAAATTGATATTTAGATACGCTCCCATATATGTAAATGTTTCCAGAAGCGACGGGGTCCACGGCTTCTTACTTCCCCTGGATGTCTTGGGAAGGAGAAGATATCTGTCCTCCGTCTCGGCAAACATATCTTTCTCGGTGTAAGCATAGATGTGAAAGACACCGCCTCTTACATCTCCTTTCTCACTTATAACTTTCTTGATACTGTTGCCTTCAAAATAGACCTCAGTCCTTGTGTATCCGTCGTAGAGGCGCGAGTATCTGACTTCCTTATGCCAGGAAGGATCAAGCCTTTGCAGACCATAATAATGCCTGATCCTGTCATCCAACTCGATCATATGTTTTCCGTCAGTAAAGAATCTTTCTCCTGTTTCTTTGGGAGTTTTTGACTTGGTCTTCGATTTTGAATATACCTCAGTCAAAGAGACATCCTTTTTATCTGTTTCCAAAGCCTCTGTCACACATGAAGGGAAGATTTCTTTAAGAGCCTTCTTATCTACGCCGTTCCTGCCGTGCCAATGGAACAGCGGATAAGAGATTTCAGTCTCCAGACCGTAATTCCTCCTGTCAGCTATATTCGTAAACTTCTCTGCAAAGCCTTTGCGTTCAGGCGTCTGTAAGACTCCGCACACGGACAGAACACCTAGTATCACGTTTATCTCGTTGCCGGTGGCATCTAATATTTGCGATCTTGTAATGAGCTTTTGCAGCGCAGTGTAATTGTTATGGTCGCCCATGCTCTCTGCGAGCTTTAAGATATTTACGAGGATCTCAACATCTTTTTCCGTATAAGACACCTTGGGAAGATCTTTAAACTGCTTGAGATCAAATAACACATATTCCGGGGTCTGCATTTCCGGTATGGTGGCCTTCTGAGGATAGTATAAAGTGTATCTGGATAACGAATCTTCAATATGACATACGTAATCTTCGTTTAGCTTCATACCGCAGACGGGGCACGCATCGTTTAGACGGGCCGGACCCATCACGCTTTCGCGCTTAGCTTCATGCTCAGGCATGACGCGCGCTATAAGATAACTCGCAAGAGCCGTTCTGTACTGATTCCTTCCTGTCGAGAGACTATAAAGAAAACCGTTCACAAGATCCTTGATATCAAGAGCATTCCAGGCCTTCTTCAGTTCATTCATCACCTCATCGTGACTGCAGTTGCGAGGCTCTATGAGGACACCTTTTTCGATGCCTCTTCTGATATCAAGAGAGTGGTCGACTTTCTCGTGGTAGGGCTTCGCATCATCATAACCGAACACCTTATTCATAGTGTCGTGCATGTTCATAGAAGGATCGACACCAAAAAGCCGGGAAAATGACCCGCTCATGCCTTCCCATGTTCGCTCGTAGTATTCATCCCAATACCAGGTGTAATAGTCTTTCAGGATCTTTCTGGCTTCTTTTGAAGTTAAGTCCATGTTGAATAGAGTTCCTTAATGATGTAAGCGCAATCTTTCATCTTGTTCGTTATCGTAAAAGCAAAGGCAGAGTCTTAATCCTCGGTTACCCACTTGACCCATTCAGAAGGATCCGAGAAATTCTCCTCGCCTGCGTAGTAACCTGCAATACGGCCATAGGCTACGATGTTACCGCTCTTGCCGTTATCGTCAGTATTGAGAGTCTTTCTCTTATCTTCGAACTTGAATGTGACGTTGTAGAAATCACCGGGAGCTTCTTTAACTGCCTGACGGAGAGCTACAACGTAGATGACATAAGGATGGGCAAAACCGTCCGTGTGGCGGACAGGACCGATGTATTCACTCTTGGGAGCCCAGCCTGAGGGAAGATCTGTTTCTTTAACATCATTTGATTTCCAATAAGTCGTCGGATCACGGCCAAACTGGTCGAGCATATATATTACGTAAGAACTTGCTCCTTCAACGGGCGCCCATGACAGCTGGGGCGACTGGTCCTTACCCTTTGTTGTGGTGGAGAACGAATCAGCCCATGTATCACCGCTAAGATCAGCGGAACTTAGTTCGAATGTATCAAAGCCTTCAAGATAATTGATCTTTATAAAGAACTCATTTATCTTTGATGCCTCACTGCCTTTAGAACTGGCAGCAGATTCCGTTGTCTCGGTACTTGCTGAAGTTTCCGTGCCGGCTTCTGAAGTTGTGTTTGTGGTCGTTGTGTTATCTGTGTTTGAACTGCATCCTGCAAAAGATAATGCAAAAGATGTTATGAGCAATATAGATATGATCTTATGTATATTCATGCCAGGTCCCCTCCCGATAGATCACAAGGCCTAAAGTAACAATATTGTTACTTTATCATCTAATCCGCTCAAAATATAGGTTTTGTTTTATTTCCGGGGTCCGGTTTTTCGTAAATGATAAAATAGTAAAAAGACTTTTGGAGAACTATAAGTGACATGAAGTAAAAAGTTGTTTGTAAAGTCTGCAGACAAACGGACAACTTGGATGAACAACAGAAAACAAGCAGTATTGGTTATCTCGACATAATACGCCATACGCTGTTACACATACATTGCTGAACATTGCTCCAACAATGAAATTGCATTGTATTGACATAGCCCATATGCCGCTTGAAAACATTTCCCGTTTTGCTATGTTTATGAATAGACGGAATTCGTGAAGTCACAATTTGTGACTTCACGACGTAAAAGCTCGAGATTACTCTCGGGCTTGGAGCAGATAATTCAGGATTGATCTTACTTATGCCTTTCTGCAAGGATCGTGTTGACTCTGTTGTTGATGATCGGTATGACATCATCGAGGGATTTATCCTGCGAGAAGTAGGATGCCATTTCTTCTAATACGACATTCTCAATATCTGTATCACTTTTAACAGAACCCGACAGAGACAATATAAAATCTTCAGCTTTCTTCATTTCCTTATCGGTCTTGTCTCTTATCTCTTCTTCGGTCGGATTAGGGGGCATCTTCCTGTTATGTGTTTCCTCGTTCCCGGGCTCGTAATTATATTCCCTCGGATTGGGAGTCATCAACAATTTCTCATATTCGTAAGCAATATCTTTCATCGCATCACGATTGATGGCGAACTGAGGAAGACGGTAATCGACCATTATCTTCTGCCCCGAAGGAGAGAGAAGAAAAGATACAAATTCCCATGCGGCGTCGGGATTACTGCAGGCACAGGTTATTCCGGCAGATGCATCAGAATATGCCATTGGCCCGACGCTGCCGTCTGCTGTAGGAACCCCCGCTACTCCTGCCCCCGGGAAAGTATATCTGTCATTAGCCAATATCTGGATATCGTTTTGGAAAAGCGATATTTCTTCTTCGTCATTCATTTCTTGCAGTTCCGATGCATACGATCTTTCATTCGAAGTGTTCATGGCATATTCAGCTGTTTTTCTGAACTGCTCACAGTCCGCTTCGAATCTGCCATCCCTGATAAGATCCTTCTCGATCCTCTTGAAAAGGAGCATAAACAGTTCATCTCTTGAAAAACGGAAAGTAAAATAGTTCTTGCCGTTAGATTTGTTTATTACATATTCTTCGAATTCGTCGAAAGTAACACCCGTTTTCCCGTCCCCAAACGGATTATTGTAATAGGGTCCGTGTTCATCATACATGATCTCCGTCATACCCGAGACAGTGAATGATACGGGAACCTGATAGAGTTTACCATCTGTCTTGAAGAAGTCGATAACATTATCGTAAAGATCCTGATCGAGAGCATCTAATCTGCCGGACAGATCTGCAAAGACATCTCCGTTGTCAAGTTGTGAATAACTTGACGCATTGAGTATGATATCGGGGCCTTTGCCCGACAGTATATCCATACGGAGTTTGGATGTCATCCTCGAAGACAGCAGTCTGTCCCATTTCTTCTTGGTTCCGCCAAAATAATCGTCGTTTATAGCTTTTTTGTAATCGACCATTTCTTCTTCTTCCAGATAACTGCTGAGGAAATACCTGTCATCCAGCGCTACATATACATCGTTACTGTTGTTGTTGAATTCATATATGGACCGGGAGAGACCTTGGGTAAAATCATCCACAGTATCTGCAACAGTGATAACTGTCTTTTTGGCATTCGGGTTCTTCTCTGCCTTGTCAAATACATAGATAACATATTTACCGTCGCCGTTCGCGGTTTGGGCCATTCCGCCCATGACGATCTTTGTGTCAGAATATACAAGCGGTCTCATATCTCCTAAAAATTCATATCTGTCCGTATTCGCATTATTGAAATCGAGACTTCGCATCTCTGTATCAGAAGACGCGTCGTACATGTTAATTCCGTAATTATCCGAATAGCAAACACCGTTTCCGCAGTATCTCCAGTCATGACTGCCCTGAGCATTTCCCCCGATAAGCGGGCTTTTCTCGGCAACAGGCTTATATGTATCATCACTTGTGTTCATGATAAAACCGGAAGAATCATTCCAGTCTCCGCCCTTAACCAGTATCTCATTATCGCTCATCTTGCAAAAACGGAAATATTGCCTGATATCTAGTTTTTTGCATTCAGACTGAATATTCTTAGTCGTAACATTACCCGCATCATCCATAATGTGTATGATGGGAGTAACAGATCCGTCCATATTGGTTTGTGAAACGCAGAAAGCAAGACCGGATTCCTGTGGAATAATCGCCACAATATAGCTTCCCGCAGGGAGTAGATTAAGAGTTGTTAAGATCTTGGTCCCTTTGATCTCTTCTTTGATCTCACCTGTGGCATCATCCATCTTGAATAAAGATCTTGTATCCTTATATGTGTCCGGATCATGAATACTGGTCATTATGACAAGGTCATCCTTATTACGGAATACGGATGAGTTGTTATCAACCTTCTTGTCCCATACTATCTTTTGGTCTTTATATGAATACTTTATGACCTCGCCCCAGCTTGATCCGCCGTTTGTAGCTTCCCACTCTTCCTTTGTTACCGGTTCCTTGTATATGTCGCAGTAAAGATATATGTTCTCGTCATCAGAACAGATAGGTTCAAAACCTATCTGAGTTCCTTTATCCGATATGTCTATCTCAAGACGCGTTGTATCGTACCAGATCGAATCCTCTGTTATCTTCCTGGGGACTCCATTAGTGTTAGTATTAGTGTTATCATTATCGGCTTTGTTGCAACCTGTAACAAAGGCCGTAAAGAGCAATATAACAGAAATGATAACAGATACCGCTTTTTTCATTGCAATATCCTCCCGTACAAGTTACAGAATCATTTTTGTTATACTACAATAGTCTACCGCTTACAACTCTTTTATGTATTTGGTGGCCCTGTCATTTAAGACAGATATGACGTCGTCAAGGGTGCGGTCGCCTGCATAGTATGGAGCGATCTCTTCATCAAGGAATCTTAAGATCTCCTGATCTTCGTAGTAGTAGGTTGAGATCGTTGACATGCAGTCTTGGAAGCTTTGACACATATCATCCGTTGCTTCCTTGTCGCCATTAGCCCTTTCCACATACACAGGTACGATTATCGCACCGCTGCTTATCGATGCTCTGTATCTCTTATAGGCATCGTTATTGACCCGGGCAAGAGTTGCGATGTTTTTGCTCATGATCTCCTTGTTGGTTACTATTTGACGGAATTCACAATCGTCTGAACTGAAGGCTGCGCCTGAGAAGAGATAGTTGATGAATTTCCTGCAGCCGTCTTTCATATCGGTAGCAGAAGATACGGATATGGAATCTACCGCTTTGAATCTGGGACCGGATGCTTCGATGGAAGGTGTTCCGATAATGACATAGTGATCTTTGGAATCAGCACATGTATATACAAATTTAAGGAAATCCGTCATCTTCGTATAACCGCATCCTTCTTTGTGAAGCTTCTCCCATTCGCTTGAGTGACCTCTCGGCATGCTCAGGATATCGTCATATTCGAAGTTGTCTTTTGCATATTCGACTGCGGCACGGAACTGATCCGTTCCGAATTCTACCCTTTCACCCTCGATGGCGCTCTTTATATCTATGCAGGACAGGATGAATGAGCGTTTGTTATATTCGAATTCATTCGGATAATCGTAAGGGGAGAAACCGTGAAGATCGTTTTTGACCATATTGTCAAAGTCTTCGAAAGTTATCCCGACTGCCCCGTCTTTTACAAGATCCGCTTTGGTAACAAGTCCTTCTATCTCCAAAGTCACGGGGAGGAAGTATTGCTTACCGTTGACCTTTGCCGCATCAAGGATATTACCGTATTGTTTGTCCAGGACTTCAGGATCGAGAAATCCTGTCAAGTCCATAAAGATATCATCCCGCATCGCGTAATTCTTTTGTATTCCGATAACAAGGTCCGGTGCGTCGCCGCCCTTAAGATCCTGGATCATCTTATCTGTCTCATGATCTACAGAGGCGGAAGAGCCGACGAATCTTCCCAATGTAAATCCCGACTTATATTTGTCCCATATCCTTATGAGATATTCATCGTCGGTCTTGTTGAATTCATATATGGACTTTGCAAGATATTCCGAGACACTCGAATTCGGAGGCAATGCAAGGTCCACCACCTTTTTGCCCGCATGAGGGTTCTTGTCGGCTTTCTTCAATACTGTTATGTATTCATATACATTGTCGTCGTCGAGCCCGTATGATATTGACGCGGTATCCAGGATTATCGTCCTGTCTTCGGTACAGCTCAGGATCGAGGAAGTGGTGAGATTATTCCCGGTTTCCAAAGGATGGAAATACGGTGTGTACCAGTTAGTATCGATCACTGTCTTGGGTGTCATATCATTAACATCGATCATCATGACATTTCCTAATGAATCGAGCTTACACAATTCGCCTCTGTCAGTTGATGCGTATTCC
Source organism: Clostridiales bacterium (assembly GCA_017964005.1). Lineage (GTDB taxonomy): Bacteria > Bacillota > Clostridia > Saccharofermentanales > Saccharofermentanaceae > Saccharofermentans. Next base: position 44,680 of record JAGCSR010000014.1, on the reverse strand, counting down.
GCTATCTTGATCGATTTGTTATTGTCATCCTGAAGGCTGAACTTGTTCTTAAGCTTCCCGTTATTGATGTCAAATTCCAAAGAAGCAATATCCGATTCTTCATAAGCTGCCACATACAATGACCCGGAAGCAGGATCTATTGAGTATCCGTCCATCGTATAGACGGAATTTGCCGTCTCAAGATCGAGTTTGGCGACTAATTCGCAGTTCTTAAACAATAAAAGATCACTTCGGAAAGCCAAAGAGGTACCGGGATCATCAAAAACCTTAAGGATAATGTATTCTCCTATGTAAGTTGCATTCATGATGTTGGGTTTACCGTTCAATACTGCTGATGCTTCCTTACTGAATATATTATTGATCTTTGTCAATTCACCGGTTTGGGTATCTATGCTTACGAAAGCGGCACCATAATCTTTCGCTTCGTTCAGGTAAACAGCTGCATTTACGGTTTTCCCGTCAGGGTCGGCCGACATGGAGTAAATTGAAGTGACATAGTAACCCTCCGGAGGTGAGACTTCCACGCGGTTGGCAAGATTACCTTCAAGATCATAGGCGTCCAGGACCGTTCTGGTGGTAGCCCACAGATCCCCGGATGAGCAATACAAGGAGAAGACCCTGTCATTGCTCGAACACACTACGGAATTCCCCTCGGCTTCGTTTTCCCGGATGTCTCTGTTGAGCTTGAACTTGGTCGATTCGTACCAGGGATCATCTTCCTTGACAACGGTTGTCGCTTTATTGCCTGATGAACAGGATGTAAGTATAGGCATCAGCATTGTGACTGCCAAAACTGCGGCTGTGATCTTGATCTTTCTCATAAACTTTTCCCCCATTTAGTTTTTGTTTTTTGAAAGCTTTTTGTTCTTAATGTGGTCATCTCTCCTTGACGTATTTGGCGGCTCTGTCGTTTAAGAAGGTAATGGCATCGTCAAGACTGCGGTCGCCTGCAAAATAAGGAGATATCTCTTCGAATACGAATTTTGTGATCTCGTTATCTTCGTAGTAGTAGGTAGAGATCGTTGCCAGACTTTGTTGGAATAATCTCCCCATATCCTCTGTTGCCTCTTTATCTCCGGTTGCCTTATCCAGTCCGGGAGCCGGTATGAACGCGCCGCTTTGCACCGAATTCCGGAACTTCTCATATTCCGCATTACTGAGTTTTGTAAGAGTGTCAATGTTCTTACTCATGATCTCTTTGTTGGTTACGATCTGCCTGAATGCGCATTCATCGGAAGCATATGCGGTTCCTGCAAAAAGGTAATTTAAGAATTTTTTGCAGCCGTCCTTTACATCGGTAGATGCCGATACGGATATGGTCTCCAGGGCATTGAATCTGGGGCCGGATGCATCAACGGACGGTGTGCCTATGATGTTGTATTGTCCTTTAGACTTATAGCAGGAATACACATAATCAAGGTAATCGTCGATCTTGGCATAATAACATTCACCTCTGTATCTGCCGTAATCGTGAATGTATTCCCAGGGTGTGCTTTTCGCATCATCGTAGTCGATGAAGTTTTCTTTTGCGTATTCGACTGCGGTTCGGAACTGGTCCGTTCCGAACTCGATTTTCTCACCTTCGATGGCGCTCTTGGTGTCTATACATGACAGGATGAACGAGCGCTTGTTATAGTACTTGGATTCCGGATAATCGTAAGGCGAGAAGCCTCCCATGTTTTCTTTTATAAGCTTGTCGAATTCATCGAAAGTGATCCCGGCTGCGCCGTCCTTAAGAAGGTCAGCATTTGTAACAAGACCTTCTATCTCCAGGGTAGCGGGAAGGAAATATTGCTTGCCTCCGATCTTTCCCGCCTCGAAAATATTTCCATACTGCTTATCCATAACCTCGGGGTCAAGGAATCCTGATAAGTCCATGAAGATGCCATCGTGCATCGCGTAGTATTTTTGTATTCCGATAACAAGATCCGGTGCGTCTCCGCCCTTAAGATCCTGGATCATGGTATATATTTTGCTCTCGTCTTCTTCGGAAGGTCCGAAGACCCTGTTCATGGCAAACCCGCTGCTGTATTTATCCCATACTCTTATAAGGTACTCATCATCTGAATTGTTGAATTCATATATGGATTTTGACAGATAATCCGACACTCCGAAGCTGGGAGGCAATGCAAGATCGATGACTTTTTTGCCGGCATGAGGATTCTTATCCGCCTTGGTCAATACTCTGATATAAAGAGTACGGGTGACATCTTCATGTCCGTACAATGTTGCTTCGGATTCCATCAGGACTGTTCTGTTCTCATCACAGCTTACGATCCCGGTAAGACGGTAGTGATCATCATCCATGACCGGACAAAAGATTGGAGTATACCAGTTAGTATCGATCACGGTCTTCGGGGTCATATCGTCAGGATCGATCTTCACGATGTTTCCGAGCGAATCGATCTTGCAAAGATCCCCCTTATCCGTTGATGAGTATTCGGTAAAGTCCACCGACTTATCGTCAGTTTCGGATACGGACTTTTTGTCCTTGAGTTTCCCGGTTGTCAGATCGAATTCCATGGAAATATTTTCCTGATCTTCACCTTCGGCCACAGCATAAAGGGAGTTACCGGATTCATTTATCGAGAATCCCGGGAGGAATTCTCCGAGTGTCAGAGATGACAGATCAAGTTCGGTGACGAATTCATTGTTCTTGAACAACAGAAGCTGCCAATCATAGATGGGGCCGCCATTATAATCATGCAGAAGTTGTGCGATCGTGTAATCACCGATAATGATGATATTGGTGACGCTTGAGTCGGCTTTGATCACGCTTTGGGCTTCTTTACTGATTATCAATTCTGTGTCTGTTACTGCCGCGGATTCCGTATCGATGGTTACAAGCCTGACACCGCGGGTCTTCCCGGAATTAAGGTAGACAGCCGCTTTGATAGTATTATCGGCAGGATCGGCACTTACAGAATAGATATCGGTGATGCTGGAATCTTTGGGACAGGAGACTTCCTTGCGGTCAACAAGATTACCGTCGTAATCATATGTATCCAGGGTTGTTCTGGCGGAAGCCCACATATCCGCTGAAGATAAATACATCGTGAAGATCTTGTCGCTGCAGGTGCATACATTAACGAAGGCCGAGGTCTCAAACTGCCGGGTATCCAAGTCGAGCTTGAACATGGTCGAGTTATACCAGGGATCGTCTTCCTTGACGACAGCGTGCCCCGTCTTGCCTGAAGAACAGGATGTGAGCACAGGTATAAGCATAACGACTGCCATGGCTATAGCAAAAGGTTTGATCTTTCTCATTTTCCCCCCTCCCATTAACTGCTATCCCGATTATATTTTACAATCTGATGCCACAAATTTAATTAAAAAGATATATCCCTTGTTTTGTGCAATCTGCGATAATATACAAATATATCAGTCCTTTGTTTTCTTAAGGGAAATAAGATGTTGCAAAAATATGCAAAAGGGTAGACAATTGTCATATCTAATATGAGAAAACATGTTTTTGCAGACTGATCATGGAACTTTGGGGAGGTAAGTTTTGGCGCGGCTGCGGCACATATTATTCAAACTCAAGGAATGGGGAGCAGGAACAGGGTTCCTCCTGCCTTCTGTTGCGGGCGTTTTGCTGTTCTTCATCATTCCTTTCCTGATGCTGATACAGATGTCTTTCCAGAAGTCCGCGACCAACAGCGACTTCGCGGGTATTGAGAATTACAAGACTGTCTTGACGAATGAAGCTTTCCAGACAGCCTGCGGCAATACGGCATTGTTCACCGCGGTAACGGTTCCGGCGGCTATATTGATATCTCTCCTTCTTGCGCTTGTCCTTAATACTCAGCTTCCCGGAAAGAGTACGTTCAGGAGTTTCCTTCTCACTCCGATGATGGTGCCTGTCGCTTCCATCGTTCTTATATGGCAGGTCTTCTTCAGTTATAACGGTGTATTGAACGGATGGACATATCAGCTTTTCGGTCTGGACCGTATCGATTGGATGAAGGACGATAACGGACAGGTCCTGATCATGCTCTTATTCCTGTGGAAGAATCTGGGCCTTAATATCATCTTGTTCCTGTCGGCGCTTAATAACATCCCCCAGGAAGTTATAGAATCTTCGCTGATGGACGGGTGCGGGGCGGTCAGGAGATTCTTCTCCATAAGACTTTACTATCTGGGGCCTACGATATTCTTTGTAGGTATCATGTCGCTCATTAATTCGTTCAAGATATTCAGGGAGGTATATCTTCTTACAGGAAATTACCCTTACGGCAAGCTCTATACCTTACAGCACTTTATGAATAACAAGTTTACTCATCTGGATTACACGCAGCTGTCGGTTGCTGCCGTGATATTGAGTCTGGCCATGATGGTCATCGTCGGAGTATTGTTCTTCATAGAATCACGGATCGATACGGGAGTGGAAGAGTAGATATGGACAATGATATCCGCGAAGAGAGAAGAAAGCAGGCTGTGCTTGCCAGACACCATATCTACGTAAAGACCGAGGAATCCCAGTCTTACGTATCAAGTCTTTCGCCTGCCGAGAGGATCAAGTTCATGTCGGACGCAAGGGCTGCCAATGCCCTGATCCTGAAGAAGAGGAGAAGAAGGTCTCTGGCATTTAAGATATTCGGAGTGGCTTTCCTGTCGATAGCGGCTCTGATAGCGATACTGCCGATATTCTTTACTTTCCTCAATTCCTTCATGTCATCGACGGAGATAAAATCCAACTACGGTGTTATCTACGAGAGCCTTCCCGGAGGATCGGAAGAAGCGAGCCGCTATATCGACAAGATGCCCCAGCTGCAGCTTATACCTCAGCAGGTAAGTCTGGACCAGTATTCGGAACTTCTCCTCAAGACCCCTTCGTATCTTTTCAAGTATTGGAATTCCATACTGCTGACAGTACCTATCGTTTTAGGACAGCTGATGGTCGCGTGCACCGCATCTTACAGCTTTATGAGATACAGGAGAAAGAGAAGGGAGATATTATTCTTCTTCTACATCATCCTGATGCTCATGCCCTTCCAGGTAACGCTCGTTCCTAACTACATCATGAGCGACAGACTGAATATCCTGAATACTCCCTGGTCGATCATACTCCCGGGGGTATTCTCGACGTTCTCGATCTATATCCTCACCAAGTATATGCGCCGCATACCGAAGTCATACATAGAAGCCGCCATAATCGACGGAGCGGGAGAATGGCAGATCTTTACAAAGGTTGTTATGCCTAACTGCAAGGCACCGGTCGCGGCAATGGCAATACTTCTGTTTATCGACTATTGGAATATGGTAGAACAGCCTCTGGTAATGCTCCAGGATGAGACAATGCAGCCGTTGTCTGTCTTCCTGTCAAAGGTTAATGTTGAAGATATCGGAATAGCTTTCGCAGCCTGTGCGCTGTACATGATACCGCCGCTGCTTATCTTCCTGCGCGGAGAAGATAAACTGGTGGAAGGAATATCCCAGTCGGGGATCAAGTAGAGGAGAGATACTATGAGCGACAAGACAAAGAACAGAAAATGGGTTACCAAAGTAATAATCGGATTTGTTGCAGCGCTGTTGCTGCTGACATTCTTTTCGAATACGATAATGAACTATTTCATCCCCAAAGTCGCAGGCAAGAGGGTAGCAGGCGGCACGCTGTCCTTTACTAATAATTCCGCGGCGGAAGTTGAGCCCGTGACAAGTTACAAGATAAAGGGAATGGAAGGAAGGACCGTCGAAGAGGTGCCTGTCGGCAACTACGACGAAGTCAAGAAAGACGATGTCCTCGTGAAGTATAAGTCAGTTGAAGATAAGAGCGCGCTTGAAGGACTGAAGAAAGATCTTAAGGATCTTGAAAGAGAAGAATCCTATGCCGCAAGAACACCTTCCGAGACTGATTACGCTTCTCTTAATCTGAGCGTGTCCCAGGCGGAAGACCAGCTCAAAAATGCAAAAGATCAGCTGTCGAAAGCCAAGAACAAGAGCGAGATCATAAAGAAAGCCGAGAAGACGATCAAGGAAAATAAAGAGAAGCTCCCGGGACTTTCCGCCGAGGTCGAAAAGGCATCCGGAACAGTGGAAGAACTGGGCAAGAAAGACGATGAACTGCAAGGCAAGATAGAGTCCGCCGAGAAGAAGCTCAAGAAGCTCGAACCTGACGACGGAAGCGAGCCCGATCCTGCGAATGCGGATGAGATCAAAAAACTCAAAAAAGAGATCTCGGATCTTAAGAAAGATCAAAAAGAGAATAAGAGCAAGTTGGATGCCGCTTCGAAAAGGCTCGAAAAAGCATCAAAGAAACTGGCGGACTGTGAGACTGCCATCCAGAAAGCTGAAGGAACTTTAGAAGAGGCAAATTCCCTGCCGTCAGTATCGGAAGCACAATCTTCGGTGGAAGAGGCAGAAGCAAATCTCAAGTCTGCCCGCAAATCCCTGTCCAACGCAAAGGCCAATGACGGCATTGCCAAAGACAGAGCTGATGACGCGTCGACGGACAGGCAGGATCAGATCAAGGACCTCAAAGAAAAGATCGAGAAGATGGAACAGAACTTCGGTACCGACGAAGTCAGATCTCCGGTGGAAGGAATAGTCTATTCCGTGATGGCATCAGAAGGTGATGATACTGATGAAGACACGGTTCTCATGGTCGTCATCCCCAATGATACGGAATATACGGTTACGTTCACATTCGATACCGAAGCAGTCTCGAATCTTTATCCCGGCATGGAGATGTCTACGGACACCCTCTGGATCGAAGAATGTAAGATCCTGTCGATAAAGTCAGATCCCGATGATCCGAGAGGGAAGAGGAAAGTAAAGTGTTCGATCAAGTCGGAAGCTGTCTATCCCGGAGAGATCGTTACGGGCAACCTCGGCGGATCAAATTACAAATACGATTGCCTCGTCTCGTCAGGCGCAGTCTACGAAGACAACAGCGGCAGTTTTGTCTATGTTATAGACGAGACCAAGTCACCTTTCGGAAACACATATAAGGTGAGAAGAGTCGACGTTGATGTGCTTGATACGGACGGCGCATACTGTGCCATATCAGGTGACGGGTTGGAGTCGAGCCTTGTCGTCGTAAGAAGTGAATCGGCTCTTGAGAACGGCCAGCGTGTAAGATTGGATGAATGATCGGTGAAGTGAGATGTCGAAGGTAAGGACGGTCACAAGATACATATTCTTTATCGTATCGGCTGCAGCCATTCTCATGATGGCGGCATGTGTTGTCGTCGGTATCGTTGTGTACAGAGCTCGTCCGGAACGGAGGGCTGCGGCAGTCTTCGGTCAGGACAGCGGGACCGGGTATGGACATGTGGCCGTATACGCAAGGGGAGCAAGGGCTTCCGGCGCAGGTTCTCCTTTATCTTACTTAGATGACGGTACATCGCTTTCATCTTCGGATATAGACAGTATCCGGGTTGCTTTGGACGGTGTGGTTAATACGACTTCCGGGTCAAAAAAGAGTAATGCAAAGAAGGTCACATATAACTGGACCGACTGTTACAGTTCCTGTTTCAAGGGCACGGTTAATTCCGGAGCCGCCGGAACGGGGAATACATATGAAGCGGATATCTATGCCGTCAGCGGGTCTTTTACTGTCATGCATCCTGTTGAGTTCATGTCCGGAGGGTTCCTGTCGTCGGACACGACTGACAGATATCAGGTGGTACTGAACGATGCCATCGCCTGGAACATATTCAGTTCATATGATGTGGTCGGAAAGAGGATAAGCCTGCTTAGTAAGGATTACACGATAATCGGAGTGGTAAGGGAACATGAAGATAAGAAGCCAAGAGTATATATCTCATTCGAGGCTCTCAAGGAATATTGCTCCGGGTTAGATGACCCGGTGATCCCCGCCGTTATGTGTTATGAAGCGATGATCCCGGAACAGGTATCAGGTTCTGCCCGTCTCGATGTCTGCGGCGCGCTCCCCGGCTACAACATATCTTCGCCGGCGTTCCGTGTGGTCAGGGTTACCGGCAGATACAATGTATTCAACACGTTCAAAGCAGATTCTGCTTACGGATATGAACTGCCTTTCTGGGAAGAAGGAGCGATGCGGGCCGAATCCGACATAAAGACTGCAGCGGTCGTATTCCTGTTCGGACTCGTGATGGTCACGGGGATCGCCATAGGGAAAGTGTCTTCGATCGCAGATCCCGGGCAGGAAGAATAACGGTTGGGACATTTGGTTTTCGAGACTCTGAAACATAACAAATTGATAAGTGATACAGCAATAATTAATTGGTTTTGGTCTGACCTTGTAGTATCATTGAAAGCCGTAAATGTTCGCCAATTTTTTTTCAAAAGGGAAGACCGATGAGCAGGAAAAAGAATATCGTAATAGATGAGAAGACCCCGTTGCTGGTGCTGGCGGGGCCTATGTTCCTGGAACTCTTCCTGAACATCATGCTCAACAATGTGGATACTGTCATGTTGAGCCACTATGACGAGTACGCGGTGGGTGCGGTCGGCAACGCCAATACCATATTGTTCATGATGAATATCCTGTTCAATGTCATAGCAACTGCCACAAGCGTTGTTGTTGCCCAGTATCTCGGCGCTAAGCAGAATGACAAGATGAACATGATCTATACGCTTGCTATTGCGGTCAACCTTGTTGTGGGGCTTGTACTGAGCGGAGTGTTCTGCGCAGCAAATCCCCTGATCATGAATTTCCTTCAGGTATCGCCGGAGATGCGCCCCTACTCGATGATCTATATCTACATCGTCGGAGGTGGCGGATTCGTATCGGCGGTGTTCATGGTAATGCTGCAGATCCTGAGATGCAACGGATATACCAAGGTCGGAATGTGGGTGTCTTTTGCCATCAATATAGTGAATATCGGCGGCAACTGGCTGTTCCTGTACGGACCTCTGACTTTCCTTAATATGGGTGTCGCAGGTGTCGCTATATCTACTATTGTCGCAAGAGCCCTTGCCGTTGTGGCGACTATCGCGTTCTTCTACATCAAGAAGATAGGACGGTTCTCTTTAAGATATCTTAATCCCTTCCCGGCCAAGCTCCTCGGCCAGATGGTCAAGATCGGACTTCCCACCGCGGGAGAGAACCTTACGTATAACCTGTATCAGACGACACTTCTTTCATTCGTAAACGGAATGGGCAACGATTCGGTCAATGCCAGATCCTATTGCCTGATGCTCATATCTTTCGCGATGATCTTTTCGAACGCGTCAGCGATGTCGACCCAGATAATCACGGGGCATCTTGTGGGTGCAGGTAAATCCGAAGAAGCATATAAGAGGGTCTTTAAGACATTGAGGACCTCGATGCCGATAACGATAGCGCTGGCTTCGATCAATGCGATCGTATGCAGGTATACTCTTCAGATCTTTACTCATAATCAGAACATTATCGCCCTCGGGCAGATGATAATGATCGTGGATATCTTCGTCGAGATGGGAAGGTGTCTTAACATGACTTTCGTATGCAGCCTCAAAGCCGCGGGAGCATATATCTTTCCTCTGATCATGGGACTTGTCTGCAACTGGGGATTAGGCCTTACGACGGGATATATCGCCGGTGTGGTAATGGGGTTCGGCGTTGCCGGGATCTTTGCCGGAACCGCGACGGATGAATGTATCCGCGGACTCATCGTCATGTACTACTGGTATAAGAAAAAATGGGTCGGGAAAGCCATAGTTAATAATAAGGAAATTCCGGGACTCGAACAGGGGGATCCGGGGTGATCCGCTAATCTCTGTCAGCCTCAAAATCTTGAAATAAGCCCCTCTTTACGATACTATAACTATTACTTAATTACGCGTGTAAGAGGGGATTTTGCACGTTCATCTCAGGGGGTACCGCTTAGTGGCGTCGAGGAACAGGCTTTCTACCAAGATCATAATGATGGTAGAGTGTATTCTGCTCATCACCAGTATCCTCTTCTGTTCGGTCTCTTTGTACAGGGCAAGAGTCGGTATCCGAAGGGCCATCCAGCAGCGAATGCTGGATATCGCTAACTGTGCTTCGGGATCCGTAAGCGGTGATGTTCTCAAAGATCTCAAGGAAGAAGATGTCGGCAGCGCCAAATATAACGACCTCTATAACACACTGGCAGTTTTCAGGGATAATGTCGGTGAGCTGAAATATGTATACAGCATCAAGGAAGACAGTCCGGGACAGTTCATCTTCACGATGGATCTTGACCCTCTGACGCCGGCAGCTTACGGAGACAGTGTCAAGTATACGGAGGCTCTCGCGTCGGCAGGGCGGGGGATTGCCGCGGTAGATGAGGTCCCCTATGAAGACAAGTGGGGGAGGTTCTACAGCGCCTACAGTCCCGTGTTCGATTCAGCCGGGGATGTTGTCGGGATAGTAGCTGTTGATTTCTCCGTGGAGTGGTTCGAGGCACAGCTGTCGGAACAGACACGGTCCACGGTCATAAGCTATGTGATAATCCTTCTGCTGTCACTTCTCGTTGCGGCGCTCCTGTCATTGTTTATCGTAAGACCTTTTGTCAGGGCCCAGGGTGAACTTCTGGAAGAGAAGGTCCGGGCCGAGAGCGCAAACCAGGCCAAGAGTGATTTCCTTGCCAATATGTCACATGAGATAAGGACTCCGATAAATGTTGTTCTCGGGATGAACGAGATGATCATACGTGAGGACAATAAGGCGCTGGATAATTGTGACAGCGGTTCTGCAGATGTCCGGGAATCCCTGGACAACATCGGCATGTACGCAGGCGATGTCAAGAGCGCCGGCAATAACCTTCTTGCCATAGTTAACGATATCCTGGACTTCTCGAAAATAGAAGCCGGAAGGATGGATATAATCGAAGCTCCCTACCAGTTGAGCTCCTTGATCAACGACCTTAACAACATGATCCTCTTCAAGGCTCAGGACAAGAAACTGGAATTTACGATCGATATCGATCAGTCGATACCGGATTCCCTGTCGGGAGATGAGGTTCGCATCCGCCAGGTCCTGACGAACCTTCTCAATAACGCGGTCAAATATACCGAACAGGGATCCGTAAGGCTTACCTTGAGAGGCGATAAATCCGGCGGTGATAAGATAATACTGATATTCTCTGTTAAGGATACAGGCATAGGCATACGCCCCGAGGACAAAGAGAAACTGTTCACCAAGTTCCAAAGGCTCGAGATGGAGCATAACAGCACCGTTGAGGGCACGGGTCTGGGGCTCGTCATATCCAAGCGTCTGCTGGACATGATGGGAGGAGATATATCCGTTGAGAGTGAATACGGCAAGGGCTCGGAATTTACGGTTAAGATCCCGCAGAAGATGCTGTCTTCCGAACCTATGGGAGATTTCCAGGCAAGGTTCGAAGCCAACATGGTGGAGGCCAGGCCTTACCGTGAATCGTTCAGGGCTCCGAATGCCCGTATCCTGATCGTGGATGACACCAGGATAAACCTGACAGTAGTTGTCAATCTCTTAAAGAGCACCAAGATAAGTGTTGATACCGCAACATCCGGCGCTGATGCCGTCGAGATGGCGGCAAAGACCCGGTATGACCTGATCCTTATGGACCAGAGGATGCCCGAGATGAACGGTACCGAGGCGCTCCATAAGATACGCGCAACCGAGGACGGCGCCAATCTGCAAACGCCCGTAATCTGCCTGACCGCGGATGCTGTGATCGGCGCCAAAGAAAGATATATCGCCGAAGGGTTCTCGGATTATCTGTCGAAGCCTATCGACAGCGCGGCTTTTGAGAAGATGCTGATGAAGCATCTGCCTGACGAGAAGATAGAGCTGGTAAGGACAGTGTCAGGCAGCATACCGACTGAAGAAGAACCTGAAGAAGATGATCTCGGGACTCTTCGCAAAGCGGGAATAGAGCCTCAGACGGGGCTTAAGTATTGTCAGAATGACGAGGACTTCTACAGGTCTCTTCTGGCAGAATACGCGCAGGGCAGTGAAGAGAAGAAGGAGAACCTTGCCAAGACATACGAGGCATCAAACTGGCATGATTACGCGATACATGTACATTCCTTAAAGAGCACTTCAAAGATGATAGGCGCCTGGGAACTGTCGGATATGGCGGCAAAACTCGAAGCCTGCGCCAATTCGGAAGATGCCGGTGCCATTCGCAAAGACCATGATCCCATGATGGCCCTTTACGCGAAAGTAACCGACGCGATCCTGACCGTGATCCCGGCGGAACCCCAGGCAAAAGAAGATGACGAAGTAATAGAATTCCTCCCGGAGGGAGAATGATCGGTGCAAGAGATCCGGATAGCGGGGATCCCCTGCGCTAAGGACATCACTTGCGGCATCTGATATAATGAGAGAGTAAGGACGAGACAGGAGGGTCTGTAACATGGCTGATTATTCATATACACCCCGCGGGGTATGTTCCAGGATGATAACTTTCGGGATCGAAGACGGCAAGCTCCATAATGTATCTTTCGTCGGAGGGTGCCCCGGGAACCTGGCCGCGATCGGCAAGCTCCTGGAAGGTGCTGACGCCAAGGAGACGGCAGAAATCTTAAGAGGCAATGACTGCGGCGGCAAGGGCACATCCTGCGCTGACCAGCTGGCCAAAGCTATAGATGAAGCCCTGGGTCAAGAGGGCTGAGATCCGGTAATGATAAAGGTGCGGCAGGGGATATTCCGGTTACCCTGCCGTTTTGTTTTCGGGTATCGTTCCCGAAAAATTAATAACTTGATCAAGTGTGTATAATAATCGTGCCTTATAATGCAATAATGCGAAGGCAAGACTTTACGGGTATTGAGGTGTAGGTGTGCTATCCAGGTTCTTATATGCGGCACTGTTTCTGGTATTGATACTCACGCTGACAACGTGTGCTATCGATTCGAACCGCCACTATAAAGAGTTGGGCAAAGCGGTGGCAAAGCTCAACATTGCTCTTATGCCGCCTATCCTCGGCAACGGGATCATCATCCTGTCCACCAACAGGATCCTGTCTTTGATGGGATGTTACATCTATTTCGTCGGCATGGACATTGTCGTATACGAACTGATGATGTTTACCGTGGCGTACTGCAAGGGCGCCGGCAGGGGTCAAAAGCCCCCGGCATTCATCAGGTATATCCTTGCGGCAGATGTGGTGCAGCTCCTTATCAATCCTTTTACCCGTCATGCTTTCGATGTAGAGGAGATCTTCCTTGACGGCCAGTCCTATTACAATGTGGTCCCCCTCCTCGGGCAGACGATACACAGGATAGTGGACTACGGCGTATTCCTGGCAGTCATCCTGATCTTTGTCCTTACCACCGTCAATACCTCCCGTATATACAGGGAACGTTATTCCATCATCATGATAACCATGGTCCTGGTGGGCGTATGGGAAAGCTATTACATCTTCTCCGATAATCCCATCGACAGATCCATGCTGGGGTTCGGCGCTTTCGGCGTGCTTATCTACTACTTCTCCATTCACTACAGGCCCCTGAGGCTCTTGGACCGTATGCTGTCCGGCATAGTATCGAACGGTTCGGAGGCTTGCTTTATATTCAGCCCCAGAGGGCGCTGCGTCTGGGCGAATAATGAAGGATGCCTTCTTGTAGGTGTTCAGGAGAATAACTGTGAGAATGCCCCGGACCTTCTGGAATATCTGTTCAACATCAAGCTGCGCAAGGGCAACTGGTCGGAACAGGTTGTAACGGGCGGCGAAGACAGTGTCAAATACTATCTTCTGGAGAACAATGACGTTATCAACGATAAGGGCAGGGTTACCGGTTACTACCTTAAGGTCAAGGACGTTACCGAAGAACAGCTTAAGATCAGGCGTGAGATGTACGAAGCGACTCATGATAAGCTCACGGGACTGTATACCAGGGATTTTCTCTACAAGGCTATACAATCCTCGCTCGATGCTCACCCGGATACCGAGTATATGGTCCTGTTCATCAATATCAAGAGCTTTAAGATAGTCAACGATATCTTCGGCACGGACTTCGGCGATTATGCAATCAAGTGTCTTGCAGATAAACTGAGGAATGTATTCCCCAAGGGCAGCATATATGGAAGGATTGCCGGCGACAACTTCGGTATCCTGATCCCCAAGAACGAATTCAACTCCGCAAAGCTCGAAGAAGAACTGCTCCACATCACGATCAAGAGGGACAAGGTCAAGTATCCTATCCAGATCCAGATGGGTGCATATGAAGTCGTCCGCGGCGAAAGCGAAGTCCCTGATATGTTCGCCAAAGCCCGTCTCGCGCTGGCTACGATAAATGGCGATGAGGATGCTCACATTGCGTATTACGACGACGAGATCAAGAATGAGATCCTCTGGAATCAGGAACTGTCCGCGCAGCTCGCGGATGCCATAAGAAGAGGCAATATCGTGCCGTACCTTCAGCCTATCGCAGATTCTGAAGGGAACATTGTCGGCGCCGAAGCCCTTGTCCGCTGGATGCATAAGGAACACGGGTTCCTAACACCCGTCAAGTTTATCCCGGCACTCGAGAAGAACGGAATGATCGCCGAGGTCGATAAGTATATGTGGCGCTGTGCCTGCCGTATCCTTGCGGATTGGAAGAAGCAGGGAAGGGACACCTTCATCTCCGTAAACATCTCGCCCAAGGACTTCTACTACATGGATGTCCCCGAATATATAAGAGACCTGGTCAGGGAGTTCGATATCGAGCCTTCCAAACTCCGCGTGGAGATAACCGAGACCGTCATGGTGAACGACACGGATAAGATGATCGATATAATGAACGAGTTCCGCCGGAGCGGCTTCATCGTGGAGATGGATGACTTCGGGTCCGGGTATTCTTCTCTTAACATGCTCAAGGAGATTCCGGTTGACGTTCTCAAGATCGACATGAATTTCTTGGGAAGCGCCGAGAATGCCGCCAAGGCTGACATCATCGTAAGGAACGTGATCAAGTTGAGCCAGGAACTGGGGATCGCGTCGATTACCGAAGGCATTGAGACACAGAGCCAATACGACGGTCTGTCCGAGATGGGGTGCGAACTCTTTCAGGGCTTCTATTTCTCCGAACCTCTTCCCACCGACAGGTTTGAAGAACTTCTTAATTCCGGAACGGATCTTGAAGGTTCTTGAGATAACGCTTTTTTCCAATTAGTTTTTGACGAACACCCTTTAGGGTGTTATTATTGTCTTTGGCTTTATTAATGATAAAAAAAGTGAGGACCATATACCCATGCCCGTAACAGATTTACTGAGACGCAATGCCAAAGAACACGGCGAAGAGGTTGCTCTGGTTGAACTCAATCCCACGATGGAGGATACCAGGAAGTATTCCTTCAAGGAATTCGATCTTGTTCAGCAGACCAAGGACCATAAGCATTACAGAAGACAGATCACATGGCAGGTTTTCGATGAGAAGTCGAACCGTGTTGCCAACATGCTCTTAGATCTCGGAATCAAGAAGGGCGACAAGGTAGCTATCCTCATGTTCAACTGCCTGGAGTGGCTTCCCATCTACTTCGGTATCCTGAAGACAGGAGCCATCGCCGTTCCTTTCAACTTCAGATATACGGCAAATGAGATCTCTTACTGCGCAGACCTGGCTGAAGTATCAGTTATGTTCTTCGGTCCCGAGTTCGTTGACAGACTTTCGATCAATGCGGACGAGATCACGAACGGAAGACTCCTGATCTATGTCGGAGGATCCCAGCGTCCCGAGTTCGCAGAGAACTACTGGAGCATGGTTGCAGATTATCCCAGCACCGATCCTATGATCGAGCTTACGGAAGAAGATTACGCTGCGATCTATTTCTCATCCGGCACGACCGGATTCCCCAAGGCCATCCTTCATCCTCACAGAAGCCTTACACAGGCTGCAGAGATGGAGGCTATCCACCACAAGACCGGCAAGGATGACTGCTTCCTCTGCATTCCGCCTCTTTACCATACAGGCGCAAAGTTCCATTGGATGGGTTCACTTTGGACCTGCAGCAAGGCTGTCCTTCTCAAGGGCACAAAGCCTGACGTTATCCTGAAGGCCGCATCTGACGAGCAGTGCACTATCGTATGGCTCCTCGTACCGTGGGCACAGGACATCCTGGATGCTCTGGACAGGGGCGAACTTAAACTCGAAGACTATAAGCTGGATCAGTGGCGTCTCATGCATATCGGCGCACAGCCCGTTCCGCCTTCGCTGATCCGTCACTGGAAGGATTACTTCCCGCAGCATCAGTACGATACAAACTACGGCCTGTCCGAATCCACCGGCCCCGGCTGTGTTCACCTGGGTCTTGAGAATACCCACAAAGTCGGCGCCATCGGCGTTCCCGGTTACCGCTGGGAGTGTAAGATCGTTGACGAGGAAGGCAACACCGTAAAGCAGGGCGAAGTAGGTGAGCTCTGTGTTAAGGGCCCCGGCGTCATGCTCGAATACTATAGGAACCCCGAAGCAACCAAAGAGACCTTAAGGGATGGGTGGCTCTTCACAGGCGACATGGCCCTTCAGGACGAAGACGGCTTCTACTTCCTTGTAGACCGTAAGAAGGATGTTATCGTATCCGGCGGCGAGAATATCTATCCTGTTGAGATCGAGAACTTCCTCCAGGAATATCCCAAGGTCAAGGATGTAGCTGTAATAGGTCTTCCCGACAAGAGACTTGGTGAGATCACCGGTGCCATTGTTGAGATCGAACCCGGCAGCGGATGTACTGTTGAGGAACTCGAGAAGTTCTGCAACCAGCTTCCCCGTTACAAGAGACCCAAGCAGATAATCCTGGCTGACGTTCCGAGGAACGCCACAGGTAAGATCGAGAAGCCCGTTCTCCGCAAGAGATACGGTGCCGAAAGACTTGTTGAACAAGAGAATAAGTCATAAAATAACAGCCCTGTGCCGGAACAAAAAACGGCGCAGGGATTATTATGCATATAATTTGCTTCCTGACTTAAGAGGGGCAGGAAGCCGGAAGTGAGGAATAATATATGGTAGTGAAGATCATCTTTCTGGTTCTGTTCTTTGCCGTAATGATCGGTATCGGTGTCATTACCCGCAAGAAGGCAAACAGCGTTGAAGGCTTCGTTCTGGGCGGAAGGTCCGCGGGCCCCTGGCTTACGGCATTCGGTTACGGAACATCCTATTTCTCGGCCGTCGTATTCATCGGATACGCAGGCCAGTTCGGATGGAAGTACGGTGTAGCGTCCACCTGGATCGGTATCGGCAACGCGGTCATCGGATCGCTTCTTGCATGGATCATCCTGGGAAGAAGGACCAGGGTCATGACCAAGCACTTGAACTCTAAGACCATGCCTGACTTCTTCGGCAAGAGATTCGACAGCAAGGCGCTCCGCATCACGGCAGCTCTGATATCGTTCATCTTCCTGATCCCTTATACATCTTCCGTATATAACGGTCTGTCAAGACTCTTCAACATGGCCTTCAGCATCGACTACAAGGTCTGCATCATCGTCATGGCAGCCCTTACCTGTGTCTATGTTATCCTGGGCGGATACATGGCAACTGTCGTAAATGACCTGGTTCAGGGCGTCATCATGCTCTTCGGCATCACGGCTGTCATCTTCTCCGTTCTCAACAACAACGGCGGCTTTATCGGAGCTCTTACGACGTTGTCACAGACACCTTCCGACCTTCCCGTAACTGAAGGCATGCAGGGTGCGTTCACATCCTTCTTCGGACCTGACCCTCTTAACCTCCTGGGTGTAATTATCCTTACCTCCCTCGGTACATGGGGTCTGCCTCAGATGGTCGGCAAGTTCTATGCCATCAAGGACGAGAAGTCCGTTAAGGCCGGAACGATCATCTCCACATTCTTTGCTTTCATCGTTGCAGGCGGCTGCTACTTCCTGGGCGGATTTGCAAGACTCTACAGCGGTAATGCCGCTATCTACAAGGAAGACGGAAGCGTCCTCTTCGACTCCATCATCCCTACGATGCTCGAAAATCTCCCGGACCTTCTCTTAGGTGTCGTCATCGTTCTCGTGCTCTCAGCTTCAATGTCCACACTGTCATCGCTCGTTCTTACATCGAGCTCCACGGTCACATTGGATCTTATCGAGCAGATAAGGCCCAAGGAAGGCGAAGACAAGAAGAAGACAGAGAAGACACAGCTCATCACCATGAGACTCCTTCTCGTGTTCTTCATCGTCGTATCCGTTCTTCTTTCCCTCAACCCGCCGACGTTCATCGCTCAGCTCATGGGTTACTCCTGGGGTGCTCTTGCAGGCGCATTCCTCGCACCGTTCCTCTGGGGCCTCTACTGGAAGAAGACAACAAAGCTTTCCGTATGGGTATGCTTCATCTTCGGTGTAGGTTTTACGGTTGCCAATATGGTCTTCAAGTTCATCGCATCCCCCATCAACGCCGGTGCCATAACGATGCTTGCCGGTCTTGTTATCGTACCTTTGGTAAGCCTTATCACACCCAAGCTTTCCAAGGAAAAGGTGGAAGGCATCTTCTCCTGCTATGAGGAGACTGTCACCATCGAGAAGAGATATTCTCTTCCCGAGAATGCTCCCGCAGACGAGAAAGACTGATAAGGTAACACAACAAATACAGCAAAATAAGTTGGCGGAATCTGCTCGCAAAGTCGCAGATTCCGCCGATTTTTGTACTCATTAACGTTATATAAAATAAAAGTGTCTTATAAAAGCGGTCCATTTTCAGAATCCTGTCCGTTTGTTGAAATAGTATAGACGGATATGTAGAATACAAATATTCAATATCATTTCTTTTAGGCGAAGGTGACCATGATCAGAATAGCTGTATGTGACGATAATCAGGAATGCTTGGATAAAGAGAAAACGATCGTAATGAGATATCTGGCTCAATGCGAGCAAGAGTATAAAGTGGATGCTTTTATCTCGGGCAAGAGTTTATTAGAGTCTTTTAAGCTATATGACTACGACCTGATAATGCTTGATGTTGAGCTTCGAGACATGAACGGAATGGAGCTTGCTCAACAGTTGCACGAGATCAATGAGAATACACCGATCGCATTTATATCTGCTTATATGAAATATGCTTCAGAGGGCTATTACGTCAATGCAATAAGGTTTATCTTGAAAGATGAAGATATTCAAGTTTACATTGAAGAGTGTCTGGATTTATTGATGAAAACACTCCAAGCAGATAAAAAGATCATTACATTAGAATTCACTATAGGTGAGCGTAGCATAAAAGTGAGTGACATACTGTACTTGAGACGTTCCGGAAATTACACCGTATTTGTGGTAAACAATCATGAAGGGCCGGAAGAGTTGAAACAGAGACGTCCGCTAATGAAGATATCGTCTCAAATGGCGGAATACGATTTTGTTTCAGTAAATGCCGGAAACTGTGTAAATCTGGCACATGTAGATAGGATCAGCGGAAAAACATTGTTGATGGATAATGGCGAGAGTTTTGATGTTCCGCGAAGAAAGTATGACGATTTGATGCGAGCATACAAGATTTATAAGAGGGGTAAGGGGTTATGATAGAGCAGTTATTGACGTTTTCTTTGATAGGAATAAACATTCTTATTAGTCTTCTTTTTCTCAAATGTTTCTTCCCTAAGGATAAGTTTACTTATAAAGATATATTACTTGTTTGTTTGCTTATTGTTGAAGGAATTATAGTATCTGTATCTCTACATGATGTAGTTATCTTAAAGTTGTTGTTGAATTTGGGTACGGCTGTTGTAATAGATATATTCGTGTTCAAGATTTCTTGGAAGAAGAGTCTTATATTCAATTTGTTATACTTTGCGATCTTTGCATCCTTAGAAATAGTTGTGTTGCTATTATTCCAGTTGGTTTTTAAAGCAAGAAATTACGATAGTTTAACGAACACAAACGGTGCAGCTGTTATGGAACTCATATGTTATCTGATCATGCTCCTTATCATTGTCCTAATCAATATAAAACACAAAAGATCAATTGTTACCAGACTGGATGTGAAAGGATGGATTGCATTTGTGATGTATCCGTTAACTACATTATGTGTTATATCTTTCTTGTTATATATTCCTCAAGATCAGATTTCTTCGAATGTTTTTTATTTGATATTCGCGTTTGCGGTATGTATGCTCTTTCTTAGTATAATGCAGTTTTTCCTGTTTGAAAACATAATGCAACGAGAAGCTGATATATATAACAAACAGGCCTTGGTTGAGCAGGCAGAACATGCCAATAAATTATATCGATCTATATCAGAAGAACGAGAGATTCAGAAAGCCAGATCCCATGATTACATAAACCATCTGAACGCTTTGCTTGCTTTGGCAGAAGGGGAAAACAGGACGAAGGAGATTAGTTATCTGAAGGAACAGATAGGGATAGAAACAGAAAATTTTGATATTATTGACACTGGGGATGCAGTTATTAATGCAGTTTTGAACATAAAATACCGCGAAGCGAAGAAAAAGGGTATTGTGATGCCTTTGCAGATAGATGATCTCCGGGATCTGTCAATAAGTGAGAGTGACATCGTAACGATATTATCGAATATCCTTGATAATGCGATAAAGGCTACAGAATCTTGTGATGTAAAGAGGATAGTACTTCATATTACTAAACAAGAAAATGGAAAAGTCCTGTGTATTGATTCATCAAACACATGTTTGTGCGACAACTTCCCCGGTAGATCCCGATATACAACAAAGGATGATAAAGAGAATCATGGATACGGGATATCCAACATAAAATATGCCGTTGAAAAAAACAACGGTGAATGCATTATTGAATCAAGGGAAGGCATCTTCAGAATAATCATATCGATACCCCTGTAATTACCAAAAAAACCTGGATTTTACCAAAAAACACCAAGGGGTGGGTAAATTGTTGTAATCCATTTCGAGACCGATATAATCGCAGGCATAAGGAGGCCTAGGAATGGAATACCTATCTTCTTGTGTGACAGACAGGATGATTGCGCTCGATATCATCGGTAGTGATGATAGGGACTGTTATTGTTATTCTCTGCAGGGGTTGTTTGAGAAGACGATCTGTTTATCGTTGATTATTTTGCTAGCCGCTGTTTTCCGATCTTTGGTTGGTGTACTTGCTTTCTTGTCAATTTTTATGTTGATAAGGAGGAGTTCAGACGGGATTCATTGCAATACAACTGCAGGGTGTTTTTCTGCATCGTTGTTAATGTCATTATCTACAATTGGTGTTGTCAAAATAATCAGTCGCCATTGTGCAGCCTGCCTAGGAGGGGGGGGTAATTGCAATGGCGATATTGTGCAAAATAGCGACATTCAACAACCCAGATTTGAATTTAACCGAAAGGGAACTGAACCACCTTAAGAAAAGATCACGCATTACAAGTGGGGTAACAGGTGGAATTATATTGATCTTTATTCTGATCTTTCCCGATAAAGAAATTGTGTACTATTTGGCTCTGGGCGTTATCTACAACGCAATTAGCCTATTAATAGCAATTTTAAAAGAAAGGAGGGATCAGAGCGATGGCAAAGAGAAAGATTGAAAGAGCTATTCTTAAAGGTGTAGAGCGGATCAGCCGCAAGGAAGCGATGAGCTGTAAAGCAGATCCGGAACCGCCGTGGCCAGATTGTTGGATTATACTGCACCAGCCTAAGAGACCAAAGAGAACAGAGAAATGATCAATCGGTTGTTGTGAATTGATGGAGGTATAGACTCATGTGGAAGTAAGACGAACGAAGAAATATTAACGGTTCTTTTCCCTTTTCAAAAAAACATATTGGAAGAGTTAAGAATGGAAACAATTATCTAAAAGTGAGGTCAATATGAAAAATACTAAAAGAGTTATTACAGTATTCGCAGCTGTTACCTGTGTTGCAGTTTTATCACTGGGTGTATGTGCGAGCAGTCACACTACAACACTTGGAACTTCAAACGGAAGTCTTGTCTACAATACAACTGATAGTGAGGTAGTGAACGTCGGATCACATACATGTCATTATCGTGTATCCAGTTTCAGGTTTCATGGTGGAATGCCGGAGAATACATTTCCGGCAGGTAAGAGCTTTACGGTTCGTTTTGCAAATATAGGTATCAGTAAAAAGTATACATCAGTAGACACCAATTATAAGTCAAAATCATATTCAGTATCTTCCCAAAAGACTGTATATGCCGGCGTAGAATCAAATGCTACCCAGGGTGTAACGGTATATTCTAGCTGGGATCCTAATTGGTGAGTTATAATGAAAGCGCATACCGATAGACCGGTATGCGCTGTTTATCAGATAAAGAAAGGATCTGCGATCAATTGAAACATACCGAAAGCATTTCTGCTATATTCTTGATCTTGTGTCTGACTTGTTCAGCCTGTAATGTTGCATCTGACGGATCAAGGACAAGCAAGATACCGGACAGTTACACCATAACTACGACTACGAGCGGCGAAAGCGAATCGTCTGCCTCTTCACAGGAAGATAAAGAATCAGATGGCATCAAATGGACCATGGAAGATATTCAGATGCTAAACGATATCTCCAAGGCTTCAGTCTACAGTGTGACCTGCGATCTTGAGGACGCCGCTATAACCGATGAGATGCCGGCCGGATACACATATTGGAACGGGAATGCAACCACACTGTACAATCGTGGTTTTTATGCAGATATGGTCATCGGAAGAGATACTTATACCCATACAGCCAATTCACAGAAGTTTATAGACATAAATGAACTTCCGGAAGAGGTAACCTTGTATGCCAAAGGATACGATCTTCTGGGGACAGCCGAAGAAGAAGAGTACCTTCAGGATGAAGGATTAGAGAAATTGCTTAAGGAAGTGGGGATTCCTACGGACAATATCAGATATCCGATTCGGCATATCCTGATAAGGCAGCGGATTGACGGTATTCCCACGATGCCACTGCGAGGACGAATTAATACTGAAGGCGGGAAACTGTCGTACGGAGATTATATCAAGCAGGGAGGTACATGGACGTTCAGTCAATCGCCGGTGGATATCTTTGACGGGGAATATGCGATCGAGTATCTGCTGATCCCGAAGCTTAATATCAATGAAGCGATTGCGAAGGATCAGGATGTTCTTCCTTTTGATGAAGTAAAAGATAAGCTCAAAGTTGAGATAAAGAAGAGCATCATAAACGATGGTGATGGTGGTCGGATCAAGAACAAACTTGAAGATGTTACCGTAACAGCCGCAGAAGTATGTTATGTCATGATCTATGATAACTATGCAGAGCCTGACAAGAGCAGTAATTGTTTTCTTGTTCCATTCTGGGCTGTTTACTATAAGTGCGGGATTGAATCGGGATTGACTCAGCAGGGTGCAGCATTTATTCCTGCAGTAGAGGGTATATATGAATAAGAAATATTTGTTAATTGTATCTATATTGCTGTTCATGACGATGCTTTGCTCATGCAGCAAAAAGAACACCACTGTAGCGAGAGTAGAAGGGATCAACAGCTATAGATTAAGATCAGTTGATCTTGGAGACGACCCTTCGTATCAGAACAGGATCATATCGGCAGATAAGGTAAACGGGGGTAATTATGCTCTGGAGTTATCATATAAGATCATTGATAAAGATAACTCGGATAAATATCTGACACTTTATAAGTTAGATGACGAAGGGAATATCGTAAGCAGAACAAAGATAGAAGCGGATGTTGAGATCCAGAACGATACGGCTGCGATCACGGATGAAGGTATCCTGATACCTCTTTTAGGCGGGAACATAGCTCTTATCGATATGGATACCGGCAAGGTGAAGAGATCATCGCAGGAAAGTGATACAGGTTATGTTATAGGTCTTGCAGAGATCCAGGACGGGTATGTAGTTATCAGGGAGGGCATAATATCAAAGCTGGATAAGGATCTTTCTTCTGTCGCGAGTATAAACGATTACCTGATCTCGCAAAACTCAGACAATCCCTTCTTTGTCGAGAATGAGAAATACTACCTGGAACTGTCTGACGGATATTACAATGTTGATTTTGAGGCAGGTGAGATCAAAAAGGCCCTGGATTATTCGGATCTGCCCGTTATCAGACCTGAACCATACGGGAAATACCTAGTAGGCGATCAGGGGCTGTTCGAGATCGATATAGAGAAACTTTCATTGAAGACATTGGCGGACTTCAATTATGTGAATATACGTCCTTCGGAACGCTCTGCCGAGTACAGGTACTTTGGTCTGGACGATATGCACTTTGTAAAGAGTTACAGTTACGGCCGGGGCGGCGCCGAACTTGATATGTACATATATGATCCGACTCTTGATTATTCCAATGCTAAGCAGATCGTAATAGGCGGATACGGAGTATGTCAGGATGATTCGCTTAAGCAGGCAGTATATAAGTTCAATTCCACTCATGATGATTACAGGATATTCCTTGACGAATATACGGCTGAATACGGCTGGAATAATGCTGAAGAGGCACAGGCGGCTCAGCTTAAGCTCATGAAGCACTTTAATGAAGGGAAAGCTCCAGATATATTCTATGGGGAAAACTTTGACTATGAGTATTTCGGAAAGATGGGACTTGTCTGTGATCTTACGCCATATATGGATAAAAGTAATATCCGATCGAAGCTGTATCCTTCCATTGCAAAGACTATGACAGGCAACGGTCACTGTTATTCCATATTCTCTTCTTATCAGCTTGATGGTTACTGGGGGCTTGAAAGTGTTTTTGCTGACGGGAATGTATCGTTCGAAGATCTTGTCAAAAAGGCTGATGCAAGCGGTATCTCTCCGGTGTATGCTGCCATGGCTTATGATATCGCTGACGGTGTGATCAGATATCCGATGAACTTGTATGTTGCAGCAAATTCAGGAGGGCACGTGCTCGATAAGAGCGATATCTGTGATGTGATAGAATTTGCTGTCAAATACGGAGCAGGATCCGATGAGAAACTTTTGAAAATGGGAACGAAGAGCATGAAGGACGGGGAAGTCCTGATGCAAAGATCTTTTGTCAGCGGATTCACGGATTACTGTTGCTTCTCGGTATCTGACAGTACATCGGAACACCGGGCGCTGACGTATCTGGGATTTCCTGCCGTCAGAGGCAGTGTTCACGGGATAAGGGCAGAAGGATTATGCGCTTTATCGGACTCTTCAAAATATAAAGATATATGTTGGGAATTCATGAGCTATCTTTTGAGTGATGAAGTACAAAGATGTGCCGTATCACAAGGAGTTGTTCCGGTAACTTCCGATGCAGTCGATGAGATGATCGGATATGCGGTCGATCCGGACAGCATTCCCGGGGATGACGTTCTGTACAGGGAGTATGTGGATTCTTATCTTGAAAGGAAGGCAGTTCCCGCAGAATACGGTGACGAATACAGACATATTCTTGACGAGGTTGATACTGTCATAGCATACGATTGGGGCGTTTTCGGTATCGTCCATGAGGAGATTACGTCTTATTACACCCAGAATAAAACAATTGATTCCATTGCCGATTCCATGAAGTCCAGGCTGGACCTGTATGTTAAGGAGAATTATTTATGATGAGTTTTATTTATAGTTGACAATAAAATAAACTTGATAATGATCTGCGACTACACCGTTATAAAGAATATTATGTATCCCGGATTTGCCGGAAATAGAAAGAGGCGCGTTCCACTTCAATCGCGCCTCTTATGTTTTTTTGTTTTTCTTTTCTTACTGCAGATCTTCCATGCCGAGAGTCGTAACTCCTGCTTCGTTGAGGAGTGCTTCTGCCTTGGCATTGTCATCTGTCTTGATGGCGATGGGAGCGCCCTCACCGTCAAGTGAAAGACCATAGATGTAGCTGATGTTGATTCCTGCAGTATGGATCATGGAGATAACCTTTGCAAGGCTTCCCACTGCATCGGGAACGACTACTGCGATGACCTCATCGATGCGGGCTGCAAAGCCTGCTTCCTTTAATATCTGCTTGGCCTTATCGGGCTCCTTGGAGATCAGGCGTAGAACGCCGTATTCCATTGTATCTGCAAGGCTTGCGGACAGGAGGTCGATACCGCCCTGTGCGAGGATCTTTAATACCTCATCAAGTCTGCCTTCAGTGTTTTCCAGGAAAACTGAAATCTGCTTTACGAACATAGTGGTACCTCCCTAAAGATTATTGATAAAGCTTACGCTTGTCTGTTACGTGCTTGCTCTTGCCGTCGAAGTGCTCTAAGCCGTTGGGCTCAACGAGCTTGACCTTTGCGTTGAGACCTATTGCCTGCTTGAGCTTTGCGTGGATTTCCTTGGAGAGCTTCTCCAAGCTGGAGATCTCGTCTGTGAAAGCGTTCTCTGCAACCTCGACCTGAACTTCGAGAGTATCGTTGTTATCTACACGGTCAACTACGAGCATGTAGTGAGGTGTCGTTCCTTCTACCGTAAGAAGGGCTGCCTCTACCTGTGAAGGGAAGACGTTTACGCCGCGGATGATGAGCATGTCATCGGACCTTCCTCTGAAGCGCTGGATCCTTGCCATCGTACGTCCGCACTCACACTTATCGTATTCGATGGATGTTAAGTCCTTGGTCCTGTAACGGATGAGAGGCATGCCTTCCTTGGTGAGGTTGGTGATGACGAGCTCGCCGTCGGAACCCTTGGGAAGCTGCTTTAATGTTACGGGGTCGATGATCTCGGGGAGGAAGTGATCTTCCCAGATATGCAGACCCTTGTGATGCTCACAGTCGCAAGCGACACCCGGGCCCATCATCTCCGTCAGACCGTAGATGTCGTATGCCTTGATATGAAGCCTTGCTTCCATCTGGTCGCGCATCTCGTTTGTCCAGGGCTCTGCGCCGCAGATCGCGGACTTTAACTTGATCTTATCTACGAGACCTGCCTTCTCCAGGTCTTCTGCAACATGCAGGAGATAAGAAGGTGTGCAGGCGATGGATGTAACATCGCAGTCGATCATCATATCGATCAGTTTCTGTGTGTTGCCGGTGGACATGGGAAGAACGAGAGCCCCCAGATACTCTGCTCCGTAATGTGCACCTAAGCCCCCCGTGAACAGGCCGTATCCGTAACCTACCTGGATGATGTCGTCTCTCGTGATGCCTGCCATGGCAAGACATCTTGCGACACACTCTGCCCAGATGTCGATATCGCGTCTGGTGTAGACTGCGATCTTGGGCTTACCCGTTGTGCCTGACGATGCATGAACACGGACCATCTCGGATCTCGGGACTGCTGCCAGTCCGAAGGGGTAGGTATCTCTTAAATCCGCGTAGGTTGTGTAAGGGAGTTTATCAAGGTCTTCAATGCCCTTGATGTCTCCGGGTTCAAGTCCTACTTCCTGCATCTTCTTGCGGTAGTACTCAACGTTATGGTAAACGCGGTTGACTACCTTGACAAGTCTTGTGCTCTGCAGAGCCTCGATCTCGTCCCTGGACATGCATTCTTTTGCTTCGTTCCAGATCATAAATGTTCCCTCCTTATTTAGCGGGTTTATTGCGTTGGGTCTTAATCCCGTTAATAATTATCAGTGCGAGGTCGCGGCCTTCGGTATCAAAAGCTTTGACTTCATAAAGACAGATGTTCCTGCCGTCTTTGACGATATCGGCGGTGCAGGTAACCTTTCCGCCGTGCCAGGACCTTAAGCAATTCATCTGTGTTGCCTGAGTGACTGTTATGGTATCTGAATCCAGTTCACAGTTCTCTGCCACGGCGAAAGCAAAATCCGCCATGGTGTAATATACTGCGCCCATGAGTCCGCCAACGGCATTAAGGTGCCTTCCGTCGGGCTCAAGACTTACTATGCTGTGGCCCTTCTCGGCTTTCTCGATAACGATACCTGTAGCCTCGGTGGCGTATTTGTCACCCTCGAAAAACTTCCTTACTTCTTCAAGATCAATCATTTTGTTCTTCGTTTCTGTATTACTTTCACGGTTCGATACAAACGGTTTGTATTCTGTTTTTTCGAGCGACTGGAAAAAACCGGACATAGATGGTTCGGTACCGTTCTCAAGGATGCTGATCTCGATCTTGTCACTCATCTCGTCAACGTTCCCGGCATTTATACCGGAAGCAGCCAACTGCTTTTCCAAGCTGCTTATTCCTGATTCATAAGCACACTTAAGACAAAAACCTTCATCAATGTCCGCACCGTTCTCATGACGGCTTACAAAGATAATGGCATGTCTCTCAAAACACCTGCTGCAGTAGCTCATTAGTCGTCCACCGTTCAAGAATTATTCTGCTGCGAGGCCCATCTCGAAAGCCTTCATGTTGAGATCGAGGAACTTTGCGGGAACGGAAGCTTCAACTGCCTTGACCCACTCATCCTTGCTGATCTCGGAGATGTACTTGGAGAAGACACCCATGAGGACGATGTTGGTAGCCTTGGAATTGCCTGCCTGCTCAGCGATGGAGAGAGCGTCGATGGCATCTACCTTGGCGCCTGCAGTTTCCATCTTGGCGATAAGTCCTTCAGGGTATTCTGCCGTGCCTGCGATTACGGGCATGGGATCTATCTGCTGGGAGTTGGTTACGATCTGTCCACCGGGCTTTAAGAACTGTACATATCTTGCAGCTTCCAAGAGCTCAAAGGAGATGATGTAGTCAGCTTCACCCTTGTCGATGATGGGGGAGTTGACCTTGTCGCCGAACTTAACGTATGTTACGACGCTTCCGCCTCTCTGGCTCATGCCGTGGACCTCGGAGACCTTTACATCGTAGCCCTTATCCATAGCGGCTCTTCCAAGAAGTTTACTTGCGAGGAGGGAACCCTGTCCGCCTACGCCTACTATCATTATGCTCGTTACCATGTTATTGCCTCTCCTTCCATTGTCTCGAAAGCTCCGAACTTGCACAGCTCGCTGCAGACCTTGCATCCGAAGCACTGTGTTGCGTCAACTGTCGCGTGTCCGTCCTTAAAGGAGATCGCAGGGCATCCTAACTTCATGCAGGCCTTGCAGGACTTGCACTTGTCGGGGTTGACCTTGATGGGCTCGCCGCGCTTTACCTTCTTGAGGAGAGCGCAGGGTCTTCTGGAGATGATGACCGAAGGCTCTTCTGCTGCAAGTTCTTCTTTGACTGCGGCTTCTGCCTCTGCGAGGTTATAAGGATCTACGACTCTTACTCTGTTGATGCCCATTGCTCTGACCAGAGCTTCCAGGTCGATCTTGCCTGCCGGGTCGCCGCGGAGGTTATAGCCTGTTGTGGGATTCTGCTGGTGACCGGTCATGCCCGTGATGGAGTTATCAAGGATGATGACCGTGGAATTTGTCTGGTTATATGCGATGTTGGCAAGACCTGTCATGCCTGAATGCATGAAGGTGGAGTCGCCGATGACCGCAACGGTATTCTTCTCGGCGTCAGCGCCCAAAGCCGTATTGAAGCCGTGGAGGGAACTGATAGATGCGCCCATGCACTCCGTTGTGTCGATGGCACAAAGCGGAGGTGTTGCGCCGAGCGTATAGCATCCGATGTCGCCCATGACCGTGATCTTGTTCTTGGAAAGAACGTAGAACATTCCTCTGTGAGGGCAGCCTGCGCACATGGCGGGAGGTCTTCCGGGAAGTCCTTCGATGGGCTTGCAGGCGGGCTTCTCAGGGAGACCCAGCTTGGTTGCGATAAGGCCCTGGGAGAACTCGTCGATAAGAGGGAAGATGTCCTTGCCTGTAACTTCCAGACCCAGTGTCTTGCAGTGGGTCTCGATGATGGGATCCAATTCTTCAACGACGACGAGCTTGTCTACTTTCGTGGCAAAGTCTAAGATCTTCTTTTCGGGAAGAGGATTGATGAGGCCGATCTTAAGTACGGGATATTTGTCTCCGAAAACTTCCTTCACATACTGATAAGAAGTGGAGGAAGTGATGATGCCCATTGCATTGTCGGATCCTTCTTCAACGCGGTTAAGATCGGATTCTTCTGCTAATGCTACGAGCTTTCTTGTCCTCTCCTCAACGATGGGGTGGCGCCTCTTGGCATTAGCAGGGACCATAACGTACTTGCCTGCATCCTTGACATAAGGCTTGACGGGTACATCAGCTCTCTCGCCTGTCTCGACTACGGACTGGGAGTGAGCGACTCTCGTGCACATCTTGATGAGCACGGGTGTATCGTACTGCTCGGAAATATCGTAGGCTTTTATGACGAAGTCCTTTGCCTCCTGGGAATCAGCGGGCTCCAGCATGGGCATCTTGGCTGCTATCGCATAGTGCCTTGAATCCTGCTCATTCTGTGAGGAGTGCATTCCGGGGTCGTCAGCGACCAAGATGACCATTCCGGCATTGACACCGGTATAGCTCATGGTAAAGAGGGGGTCAGCGGCAACATTGAGTCCGACGTGCTTCATTGCGCAGTAGGATCTCTTGCCTGCTCTGCTCGCACCGAAAGCGGTCTCCATGGCGACCTTCTCGTTGGGTGCCCATTCACAATAGATCTCTTCGTACTTGGCTGCTTCTTCAGTTGTCTCAGTACTGGGAGTGCCGGGGTACGAACTTGCGACCGCAACGCCTGCCTCGTAAAGGCCTCTGGCGATCGCCTTGTTTCCAAGCATTAATTCTTTCATGTCAACATCTCCATATACTATATATAAATAGATAAGGACCATTATAACATGTTTACGGGACAATGGACTGTCAAGGCAGACAAATCAGGTTCGTATTCGTTATGTAAAATGAACAAGAAAAAACCGATAACTGTTTTTCGGGGAAGATAAATGGTATCATTACAGCATGAATGACGAGTATGAAGAGATCTTCGGTTTTGTATTTCAGGAAGAGCTTGCCAAGATCCCGGCGATATTCAAGCCCGGGCGCAAGCTCATCAAAGTTATGCTTGTTATCCTGGGTGTGCTTATCCTGGGTATATTGATCACGGTCACCCTCTATTACAGGACGGCAGATTACGGGCCGATAAAGAATATAGGCGGCACGGATATCCAGGTCGTTACTTACGATAACAGGGTCCTGGTGGTACAGATCATATTGGCGGTCTTAACAGCTCTTATCTCAGGATGGCTCATAATCTCAAAGGCGATGGAGAAGAGAGCGCACAGGAAAGCTACAACATTTTCCGCCATGGCATATCAGACTCAAAGGCACAGACAGGAACTCAAATGGCAGGAATGGAAGATGAACA
Source organism: Clostridiales bacterium (assembly GCA_017964005.1). Taxonomy (GTDB): domain Bacteria; phylum Bacillota; class Clostridia; order Saccharofermentanales; family Saccharofermentanaceae; genus Saccharofermentans. Next base: position 13,787 of record JAGCSR010000014.1, on the reverse strand, counting down.
ACAGGGATTACTGATATCCCCGGGATAAACAGAACAAAAGAATACGGCAGGGCCGCTTTACGCTGTCCCTGCCGCTTTTTTAGTTGACTGAGCCGCTTACGAAGTTTCCCTTATTCCTTTCCCCCACTATCTCCTGTTGCGGCTTCTTTGTTCTTGTCAGTCAGGAGTTTTGATCCTGCCAGTCTTGTTCCTGCGAACGATCCGATCACGCTTGACAGGTCGATTCCGAGGCTGTCACCGATGCCGTCGATCGTCTGCTTGAAGGACTTGGTGATGTCCTCTGTCATTTTAGCTGTGTTGCCCTCGCCATACATCGTGATGGAGTCGATGTTTGCAAGAGGCTTTGCGATGGACTCGGCTACCAGAGGATACATCTTGCAGAGCATCTCGATGATGGCTGCTTCGCCGTACTTCTGCATAGCTTCAGCTTTCTTGTCGATACCGGCTGCCTCAGCCTCTGCCTTTGCCCTGATGGCGTCAGCTTCAGCTTCACCTCTTGCACGGATACCTTCAGCTTCTCTCTGCATAGCGATCATATCGGCTTCTGCCTGGAGCTTCTTGGCCTCTGCCTGCTGTGCGATCTCGAACTTCTTGGCTTCCGCTTCCTTCTGTCTCTTGTAGAGCTCTACGTCAGCCATCTGCTGCTGGCGGTATTTCTCGGCGTCTGCCTGCTTCTTGATCTCGGCATCGAGAGCCTGCTCACGGACCTGAGCTTCCTTCATCTTCAGTTCGATAGCCTTCTCTTGCTTTGCGATATCAGCTTCGGTGTCGGCTACTTCGATGGATTTACGCTGTGCCTGCTCCTGGATCTTGTAAGCGGCGTCTGCTTCAGCCTGCTTGGAATCCTGGATGACCTGCAGCTCGCTCTTCTTGATGGCAAGCTCGTTCTGCTTGATGGCGATCTCTGTCTGAGATGCGACCCTTGCATCGTTTGCTTCCTTGGCAGCTTCTGCCTGAGCGATGGCAACGTCCCTCTCTGCGTTTGCCTTTGCTATGGAAGCATTCTTCTGGATCGCTGCCATATTGTCCTGACCCAAAGCATTGATAAGATCGTTCTTATCTTCAACATGCTGGATGTTGCAGGAGATGATCTGGATACCGAGGTTGTTCATGTCGACCTGGGCCTTCTCCTGTACCTGGTCACCGAAGGACTTTCTGTCGTTGCAAAGTTCCTTCAATGTGATGGTACCGATGATCTCACGCATGTTACCCTGCAGGGAGTCCACGAGCTGAGCATTGATCTGCTGGCTGTTCATGTTGAGGAAGTTCTTCATTGCCAGCTTGATGCCTTCGTCGTCTGTCCTGATCTGGACCTTTGCGACTGCGTCGATGTTTACACCGATGAAGTCTGCTGTCGGTACGAAGTCCCCGGTCTTGATGTCGATGGAGAGCTGCTCGATCAGAAGTTCGTCGCGTCTCTCAAGGAAGGGGAGCTTCAGACCTGCTTTACCGATCAGGATCTTAGGTCTTCTCTTAAGACCTGTGATGATGTAGGCTTTGTTCGGCGGTGCTTTCACATAGCTTGTTGCTATGATGACGATGACCAGTACGACCGCGATAGCGATACCGACTGCCGCCAGGATAAAATTGATGTTTGTAGGCATTGTCTTGCCCTCCTTTCGTATCTCTTGAGAATAATTATAGAATACCCCCGGCCGGTTTCAAGAAAAATCGTATCTGCACCTTCCGATTTTACAGGTTGAATAATCGGGGTTTTCGCTCGGAATATTCCATATATCCATAGTGCACAAATCCCGTATATAAAGGCTTTGCGGGCATATTATCATATGTTTATATTACATATATGTATGTGATGGCAAAGCGTTTTGCAAAAGACCTGAACAAATCCGAGTTGAATCGTAGTATAATGTCGGTGTTGGTATAGGTAAATTTATAATGGTGGGGTGAGATTTCATGTTGGATGAATATGTCTCGCTCGTCTATGAGGACGAGAGAAATAAGATCCCTTATCTGTTCAGGATGAGGGAAAACACAGACGGCCTGGTCAAGATGCTGATAATCGGTATCGTAGCTGTTGCCGCAGTTGCAGGTTTATTCTTCTGCTTCGGAGGCAGGGGTATGGGAGAACTGGTGATAAGAGTGTCCTGCATGCGTTGGAGGATAACCTATCCGCAGGTGTCATTTACCATAATCATTATAGCGGCAGTCCTGATCCTGCTGATAATCGGCTGGTACAGAGCAGCCGTTTGGCTGCGCCGCCGTGCGGACAAGATCGCAAGGGAAAGAGTTATGCCGATGATCGAATATGACAATGCTCTGGGAAATCAGAGAGCCCGCGCAAACGAGTATGATGTCAAGATCAAGAATGACCGTAAGTTCAGATACGATTACGAAGACGAATTGGATCTATCGGATATAACGATCCCTCCTTTGCAGGACAATTGAGCAAAGCACCGTCACGGTAACAGATCAGCCTGATCGAAAAGCCGGACCGGCAGGACATAAACGCGAAATGTTCTGCCGTGTCTTTATGTTGTATAATCTGACTAAGATCATTTATTTGGGAGATAATGCCAATGAAAGATTTTCGAAGGGTAATCGCAACATTATTGACTGTATCGGTCATGGCATCTGCCGGATGCACCATCGTGCGCGATCCGGAAGCTACGGCCGCAACATCCGACACTTCCGCTCAGGTTACGGAAGAGACCACGACAACTACATCTGAAGAAGAAACAACCACGACTTCCGCAACAGAAGAGACCGAGACGACAGCCGATACTTCCGGGACAACGGAAGAGACTACTGAAGATACAACCGCCACGGAGTCTTCTTCTGAAGAAACAGTTCCGGGTGACGGGATTCCCGATAAAGCGGGCGATGCGACGAATAACTGCTATAAGATATTCATGTCTTATATCGATGAGATCGAGAAAGAATCTCCGGGTTCGACATACGGCTTTACAGCCGAATACGACCAGGAGGCTGACGGTGTGATCTGGGTTCTTCTCGTAAGTTATGCATCTGACCGCGGACGCAGCGCATATGTCGTTGACGGCAGTAGCGTTATAGATTACAAGACACACACGGTCATACCCGACCGCATGCTCGATCATAAGACCGTTAAGACCCTTCCCGCTCTGTTCGAGATAACCGACGGCAGTTTCTCACTGGAGACGAGCATCAAGGACGGGTATTACTACGGCAGCGATATCGCATATACGGAAGACGGAAAATATCTGCTCTTTGATTACGGTAAGGGTTCTTTTATCAAGATAGAGGATGCTAAGAAATTAAAGCCCGGAGACAAGGTGACTTTCGAAGGGTCCGGTGAGACTTTCATGGTAGATGAAGGCACGTCCGGATTGGATGCGACTTTCGAAGAGCAGGAGTACTGGTTCGACGATATATATCTGCCTGAAGAGATGAAGGGCGAATATCTGATGCTGTCCGAAGCCAGCGATAATCCCGAGTATAAGTCACTTGGAACGGCACTTCTTCCCATATCCGAAGACGTTGAGATCCGGGACGATTTTGCATCCCTGTTCGACAAGGATCAGATAGATAAGTTCAAAGATACATACGGTACGACCGGCAATGTTTTCCTGGATTCTTATTACTATATCGGCAATACGTTTGTAAGCACGGAATATACGGTAAGATCCAACGGTTATGTGAGCGGACAGGCTCTGCTCTATCCTGTAGTGGTTAAAGACGGCAAGATAGTAAAGATCGGTTTCTCGTGGAGATAAGTTTTTCTGCAAGGAGGTATCGCACATGGCTAAAAAGATAATCACGGTATCCAGACAGTTCGGTTCCGGCGGCAGGACTATCGCCAAGGAACTTGCTTCAAGATTGGGATACGACTACTACGACAAGGAGATCATTGAATCCGTTGCCGAGAAGACCGGATTCTCCGAACAGTTCGTCGCCGAGAAAGGCGAACGTTCCCCGGGCAAGACCATATTCTCCTATGGCTTTGACGCAGGGTCCCTCATGCCCGGCGTAATGTACGGAATGTCCGCCAACGACTACATCTGGACAGAGCAGTGCAAGTTCATCAGGCAGATCGCTGATTCCGGCAAGCCCTGCGTGATCGTCGGAAGGAGCGCCGACTATATCCTTAAGGACTGTGAAGAATCCCTTCATGTGTTCATCTGCGCGGATCTTGAGTTCCGCAAGAAGAGGGTCGTTGAGATCTACGGCGACACCGACGTCAAGCCCGAGAAGAGGATATTGGACAAGGACAAGAGACGTGCTCTGAACCACAAATTCTTCACGGATCTTGAGTGGGGATTTGCACCCAACTACGACATATGTCTTAACAGCGGCGTTATCGGGATCGACAACTGCGTTGATATCCTGGAGGGTCTGGTTAAGTAAGAAGTGCGGATGTTTGAAGACCGGTGTCATGTGAGACCGGTTTTCTATCAAATTGCCTGATCTGCCGATTTGATAGAAAAATATACATGCTTTTTTCTATCAAATTCGTAGAGATTAAAATTTGATAGAAATTATTTGGTTTATTATCTACTAAAAACCTGTTTTTCGAAAAATGATAGAAAAATAGAAGAGATATTTTCTATCAGATCGCGAAAACAAAAGATTTGGAAAAACGAACCATGAAGAAGGGGCTGACTTCGAAAAGAACAGCCCCGTTGTTTTGCATATGATCCGATAAGAAGATCAAAGATCGTAATACATCGCGAACTCTGCAGGATGCGGGATCTTGGACAGCTCGGAATTCGTCTTCTTAAGACGGTTCATGAGCTGGGTTAAGAGTCTCTCAGGGAAGACGCCGCCGGCGGTCAGATAATCGTGGTCTGCTTCGAGGGCAGCGATCGCTTCTGTGAGGGATGAAGGGAGTCCTTCGATCTTTGCTTTCTCTTCTTCAGACAGATCGAAGAGATTGAAGTCGTAAGGACCCCACCCCTTCTCGTGGGGATCGATCTTCTTGGCGATGCCGTCGAGACCTGCCATGAGGATAGCGGCATACGCGTAGTAAGAATTGCATGTAGCGTCGGGGTTCCTCAACTCGAATCTCTTGGTGTCGGGAGTCTTGGCGTATGCGGGGATCCTGACAACCGCGGAACGGTTAGCCATAGCATAGCCGATGGTAACGGGAGCTTCGAATCCCGGAACCAGTCTCTTGTAGGAATTCGTCGAAGGGTTGGTGATCGCGCACAAAGATCTTGCGTGGGTCAGAAGTCCGCCGATGAACCACAGAGCTTCGTCAGACAATTGCCCGTAGTTGTCGGGGTTATAGAAGACGGGTTCGCCGTTCTTGGTAAGGAGCATGTGGACATGCATTCCGTTGCCTGCTTCGCCTGCCAGAGGCTTGGGCATGAGGGTCGCGGTCCTGCCGTCCAGGACAGCTTCGTTCTTGATAACATATTTGGCTGCCATGGTGTCGTCCGCCAGCTTTAACATCTCGCCTAATTCGACTTCGATCTCGTTCTGACCGCACCCGCCGACTTCGGGATGGTGGTATTTGACATTGATGCCCCAGTCTGCCATGGCAAGACACATGCGGGAACGGATGTCGTTGCAGATATCCATCGGAAGTGAAGTGTGGTAGCCGGCTCCCTTGATGATCTGGTAGCCGAAGTTGTTGTCATCGGAATTGGAAGCCCAGTGAGCCTGTCTCGAGAAGATGTTGACGGAGAGGTTCTCGGAAGTGACATCGTAACCGATCTCATCGAAAACATAGAACTCGTACTCCGGTCCTATGATCATGGTGTCCGCGATGCCTGTCTCCTTCATGTACTCGAGAGCGCGCTTGGCAACATTTCTCGGATACTGGTCGAAAGGTTTGTTGTCCGGAACTTCGATGACCTTTACATCGCCTATCATCGACAGCACCGGGATCTCGGCATATTTGTCGATGACCGCCGAATCCAGAACAGGCACGAATACCATGTCGGAATTCTCGACTGGAGCGTAACCGTAATTGGAACCGTCAAAACCGATCCCCGCGGTCATGGTCTTCTCTGATAATCTTTCTGCCGGAATGGACAGATGTCTCCATCTTCCGTCAATGTCGGTCAATTTGAAATCGACCATCTCAATACCGTTGTCCTTGATCATGGCAAGGACATCTTCCAGGGTCTTACTCATAAATTACCGCCTTTCCGGTGGATTGCCGCTGCCACCGTCATTATGCTTTTAATTATAAACTAACCCCTCCCGAAAACACTTACCAAATTGTGGCGCGGCAATAAAAAAGTGCTATAATCCTAAATCGACTAACCGGGAGGATCTTATACTATGAGAAGCTTATACGAGAACACCAAAGGAAGGCTCATCTTCCGGATCATCTTGACTGCCGTAGCCATAGGAGCGCTGGTATGTTCCTTTCTCGGCACCAAACCCATCCTTCTATATTTTACGAACTGGTCGGTGTGGTTTGTAGTCATAATGACATTCCTGACACTTACAGGAACAGTCATGTCTTACAAGTCTCAGAATGAGTCTTTACTGGACAACAAGATATACCGTCTTCTGAAGTTCGCGGCGGCCGTCATGATCTTTGCTACATTCGTGGTGTCATCATTCGTTCTGCCGGACAAGCTCTGGACTCCCTCGTTTTGGAAAGTAGAGAGTTTCTTCAAGCACTTCCTGCTTCCCGTGATGTACATAACTGACGGCATCCTTTGCGACAAGCGCAACTCGTATAAGATACATTATGTTTTCGCAGCTCTTGTTCCGCCGATCATTTACTGGACAGCGGTCATTACGCGTTTTTGTTCATACAGGAATTCTCTGGGTGGGGCTATCCCCGAGAATCAGTGGAATCAGTATTATCCTTACGGCTTTACCAACATCGATAACGGCCATTCTCTGACGTTCCTGATAGCCCTTCTCGCAGGGATTGCCGCAGGTCTTACGATCACGGGATTTGTTCTTTATCTTCTGAACAGGAAGAAAGAGAAGAAGTGATCTTGCCGAGGTAAGATAATTGTAACCAAATGTAACACGTTGGAAATTGATATTTCCTGCCGCCCTCTTAGAATAATTATTACTCCAATGATTTTCGGGAAAAGGGTGCGGCATGAGAAAACTGAAGACCAGCGTTAAGAGTCTCATTATCATCATCCTCGTCATAGTGACGGGGATCATCGCTGTTGCCCTTCGCAATAAATTCGTATCCGACACGAAAGCATCCGCTCATGAGAGCACTTCCAATAATCTGGTTATCACCAACGACACTTATCTGACGACGGCGCCTTACGATCCTGCAGTGCCGTCTAAGGAAGTCAGGTCCGGCTGGCAGAAGAAAGGTTCCGGCAAGGTCTTTATCGATAAAGAAGGTAAGGAAGTAAAAGAAGGGGTAGGAGAGACTTCCGACGGGAAACTGTATCTTGTTAAGAACGGCAAGCCTGCGGATCCGGGTATGAACCTTGTCGACAACAATATCTTCTATGTGGGAGATGATGGCGAGATAACAAGAGCAGTCTACGGGGATAAGCCCATGGTGGCGCTGACCTTCGATGACGGTCCGGCAAAATATACGGAAGAGATCCTGGATGTTCTCAAAGAATATAACGCGAAGGCCACTTTCTTCATCAACGGTGAGGATGTGGAATCCTATAAGAACGCGGTCATCCGCGAACACAACGAAGGGCATGTTATCGGCAATCATACACAGAACCACAAGACGCTTACAAAGCTGTCGGTCAAGGATATCCGTGAGCAGCTCAAGCAGACTGACGATATAGTCTATGATCTGTGCGGAGTTAAGACCAAGTATTTAAGACCCCCGGGAGGAGCTGTCGACGATAAGGTGAAGGGCGCGGTCAACATGCCCATGATCAACTGGTCCGTCGATACCAGGGACTGGGATCACGACAATGCCGACAAGACTTTGAGGGAAGTAAAAAAGAGTACGAACGACGGATCGATCGTACTCATGCATGACCGTATGAAGTCCACCGCACAAGCGGTCAAGGACATTGTTCCCGAACTCTTAGGTCGGGGATTCCAGCTCGTCACCATAGAGGAGATGTCGCTTCTCCGCGGAGGGACCGAGCCCGGTCAGGTCTATTTCAGCTTTGTTCCTTAAGGACCGTTAAGCGGTCAGGCTTCGGGTGCGAAGCTGTCCTTGCCTACGCCGCAGATGGGGCAGACCCAATCCTCGGGGATATCTTCGAAAGCTGTTCCGGGTGCGATACCGCTGTCGGGGTCACCGACTTCGGGATCATAAACATAACCGCAGATCTGACATACATACTTTTGCATAGACTTATCCTCCCAGATATCATGGTGATACAACAAGTTTACTATTAACCGGACGCGAAGTCGATAGAGTTTATCTCGGGGCGGGGCGGGGTATTTTGTTATTGAGTTATTCTGTCAAAAGTAATAAAATTTTGTTGATACTATATTAATATAGGCGGATTATCGGATGACAGACGAACTCAAGGACATAGTATATGCCGATCTGTTCAGATATACGGGCAATACGCGCAGGTACAAGAATATCTATGCCTGCTATCTTGAGGAGCGTATGTCAAGCCCCGAGTTCAGTTATATCAGCACCATGAGGCGCACAAGGTATTACTACGACCAGATCGCCAAGCATGACGGGTTCCTTAAGAAGATCTATAAGCTCAAGTTCCGCTTCATGAACTTCAGGCTGGACCGCCTGTCCCGCAAGTATCATTTCCAGATCCCTTACGACACGGATATCGGCAAGGGCTTCTATCTTGCCCACTTCGGCAGGGTCATCATCCACCCCAAGAGCGTAATAGGACATAATGTCAACGTGTCCACCGGTGTAGTCATCGGAACGCAGTTCAGAGGCAAGCATAAGGGATCGCCCCATATCGGCAATTACGTTTGGATCGGGGCCAATGCCATCATAGTCGGCAACATCAACATCGGCAACAATGTACTTATCGCTCCGGGCGCATATGTCAATTTTGACGTCCCGGACGGATCGATAGTTATAGGGAACCCCGGACTTATCAGAAGGTCGCCGGGCGCCACCCTCAATTATATCAACAACACCATTCTCTTCGACGAGTACAATGTTCGCTCGGACGGAGTAAGGCAATGGTGACGGATACCGAATTCATAACATCCACAAGAGCAGAGTTCATCAGCAGACTGAAGGAGACGGGAGTCTTCCTTATCTTCGCGGGAACTCCCAAGCCGGTGACATCTGACGATGATTACAGGTTTTTCGGAGACCTGAACTTCAGATACCTTACGGGGCTGGATAACGAAGACATGATATATGCTGTGCGTAAGACTGCAGCAGATGCATCGGAGATGATCTTCGCCCCCGAGAAGGACCCGCTCAAGGAGCGCTGGCACGGAGCGAGGATGTCTCCGGAGGAGATAAGAGAGAAGACGGGAATAGAGCAGATCAAGGACAGGGAAGACTTCGAAGCCTGGCTTATGGACCGTGTCCATGAAGGCGAACAGATCTATGCCGACCTTACGTCCGTTACCAAGGAAGTTGAAGGTCTTCAGGCTCTGACGGGACAAAAGCCCAAGGATATCTCACCCGTCTTAACGGAGATGAGGCTCATCAAGAGCCCCTATGAGCTTGCTTGCATCAGGGAAGCTGCCCGGATCACGGAGGATGCGATAGACTCGCTCAAAGAATGTATATGTGAAGGAATATCGGAGTACGATCTTTGCACGAGGCTCGAGTATGAACTGGCAAGAAGGTCCGATCCGACTTTCGCTTTCGCGACTATAGTGGCCGTCGGTGAGAATTCCTTCTGCCTGCACCATAACAAGGCCGACCGGGATATGAAGGTTACTAAGGGCGGATATATCCAGATCGACTGCGGCGCCCGCGTCAACGGCTACAGCGCCGATATCTCAAGAGTGATCTTTTGCGGCGGCGCACGTCCCGGAGAAGATCCTTCCGATAAAAGATATGTCTTACATGGTATGATAAAAGAACTGAGGAAGAAGGCTCTTGAATTCATAAGGCCCGGGGTTACTTTCGAAGAGCTCAATGCCCTGATGAGGGAAAGCCTGGGCGGGATGTTGTCGGCGGAAGGACTTGTCAAAGAGGACGAATCTCCTATTGACTCCGCGAAAAGGTATTATTGGCACAACACATCCCATTTCCTGGGCCTCAATGTCCACGATGTGGGAGGAAGGGATCGGAAGTTCGAAGCGGGCATGACGCTTGCGGTGGAACCGGGAGTTTATATTCCCGAATGGAATGTGGGATTCAGGATTGAAGATGATGTTCTGGTGACGGACGGAGGATGCGAATATCTGTCGTCGGGCAATGATGATATCGGGGAGGCATACGTTTGTATCTGATAAGTCTTGAGATCAATCTGACTTTGGTAATTGCGATCGTCGCAGCTGTCGTGGCGGTCCTTATCGCAGGTGTTATCCTCCTGATCTATAAGACCACCGTAACCAGTATCGTGGACAAGGTCTTCTTAAGACCGCGCCCCAGACCCCAGGTTGACAGATCCCCGAAGAAGATAGAACGCGACACCGTGATCGGACGCGGCCGCAACTGGTTCTATGCCAACAGGATGCAGTTCCTTAATGTGGGCGTTACGTCATTCGACGGGACCCATCTTGCAGGATATTACCGTCCCTCAGCAGAGCGCGGATGCAACAACGCGGTGATCCTTATCCACGGTTACGACGAACATCCGTCAAAGATGGCGGCATACGCAAGGCTCATCATGAAGCAGATGCAGTGCAGCATACTGATCATCCATCAGCGCGCGCACCTGATGAGCGAAGGCGATATCTTTACTTACGGTCTCATGGAGAGCTGTGACCTCGACGCGTGGTTCGATTTTCTCAAAAAGAGGATGGGACAGGATTGCCACATATACATAATGGGAAGGTCCACCGGCGCCCTTACCGCTCTTTTGGCGGCGCAGCAGCAGGGGTTCTCGGAGAATGTTGCCGGGATCATCGCGGACAGCCCCGGAGAGACCCTGACGGATCTTGTTGTCTCCTGGACCATGGCCAAGAAAAAGAGGGATATCACAAGGTATATGTCCGGAGTAAGGCGTCTTACCGAGAAGCGATACGGCTTTGATATCGAGAGGTGTGACTGCTCGGTTCACGCAGGAAGGATCAAGGTTCCGGTCCTGATCTTCCAGGGCGGCGATGATGACATAACCAAGCCTCTCAATACCAGACATATCTTCGATAACTTAAGATGCGAGAAGAGGATGGTGGTAATCGATAACGCCGGCCACATCCAGTGTTACGACAAGGCTCCGTCCCTCTACGAGAACGAGATGAGAAAATTTATCGAGACCTGTATGGTTCGTCTTGTCAAGATCGGTAAGCTATAGTATCATCCCTTCTGACAATTAATAAACGGATACGGGGAGCTCGATTCCAATACCACGGATGATGGCTGAGAGGTTCTTTACGGTCGAGCCGATGAACCTGACGGATAATTCCGGCTCTGATCATTGCCGCCGTGCTCTTCACGATATCTGCCGATGCTAAGGAAAAGGACTGAGAGAAGGATTGGCTGTTTGTCTTATCATATCGGGAGGAGATCTCTCCAATGTTCCCGCCGGCTTGGAATATGACTTTGTCATAGCCTGTGACCGGGGGTACGAATATGCCGTAAAGCTCGGGATAAAACCTGATCTTATGATCGCGGACTTCGATTCACTCGACAAAGGATCCGTTGATCTTAATGACATTCCCGTCGAAGATCATCCTGTCCGCAAAGACGATACCGATACGATGCTGGCGATCAAGCGCGCTATCGATAAAGGCTTCGATCACATCGTGATAGCCTGTGCTCTCGGAGGACGTCTTGACCATACGATAGCTAATATCCAGGGTATGGCTTATGCCGCAAGTCACGGCGTTTCCTGTGAGATAGTGAGTGATAAAGAACACCTTCGGACTTTTACCGGCGGCACGATAGTTCTTCCTAAGAAGGAAGGATCATCGCTGTCCCTGTTCTCCCTGTCCGCAGAATGCACCGGGATCACTTTGACGGGTTCCGCATACGACTGCGAAGATGTTACGATCACAGATACTTTCCCTCTCGGCGTCAGCAATTACTGGGCAGAAGACAGCGTCACTTTGAAGATGACCGAAGGTATCCTTCTTATTGTGGAATCTTCTTACAGTTGATCACTTCGTTTCTTCGAGAATTAATTTATATTTCACACAAATTAACTTGCGCTGGGATATAATTATTAAAAGGGATATCCCTTTTACGGGGGTATCCCTTTCTCATAAAACCATAACGGAAGGGGTGATTTTATGAAGATCACTACACAGGGTAACGGAATCAAGATCGGCCAGAGACTCGAAGGTAAGATCGAGCAGAAGATGAGCAAGTTCGACAAGTACTTCGGTGACGAGGGCACGATGAACGTCCGTATAAGACCGGAAGGCAACCGCATGTCAGTCGAGATCACGATGAAGATCGACAATAAGATCTACAGAGCCGAGGCTGCCGACGAAGAGATACTCTCTGCAGTAGACCGCACGGTGGATAAGCTCGAATCCCAGATCAGAAGGAATAAGACCAAGTTCTTGAAGAAGCGTAAGGAATATCCGGAGATCGTCAACTATATCGAAGACGACGGCGGAGCAGATTACGATCTGGACTCCGATTCCGATACCAAGATCACAAGGCGCAAGGAGTTCACTCTCCGCCCGATGACTGCAGAAGATGCAGCGCTGCAGCTTGAGATGCTGGGCCACGATTTCTTCGTATATCTTGATTCCGAACTCGACTCGGTATGTGTTATATATAAGAGGAAGGAAGGCGGATACGGTATCCTGGAGCCCAAGTATTAAGGGCATGTGCGGGGCATTCCCGCGGAATTGAATAACTGACCTTCGGGGCTGTCTCATATCGGGGCAGCCCCGTTTTTTTGCGGAATGTATTGGAATCCGCGGAGTTTATGAGCAGTCCATTGAATCTGTTACTGTAAACAGGCAAGATTGATACTGCGCAGTATCAAGAAAGCCGGTTTACAGTAATATGCTACTGTAAACAGCGAAAACTGATACTGCACAGTATCAAAAAAACCGATTTACAGTAACAATCAATAACAAACCATGATCATGTACGGTCAGATGACCCGATGATCCCCGGCACTCCCGGCGTTGATTGTTCGATGCGCGAAAATATGTTATAAATAGGGCGTTATAGAAAGACCATATGAAGGATCGGCATTATGGCAGAACAAGATCAGACTTTATTTCGTAAGAAGACACTGGACCGCATATCCTCACCCGAGCAGCTGACGGATTATCTTAAGGTTACCAATCCGGGAATATGGATGGTGCTTGCCGCGGTCATCATACTGCTTGCAGGTCTTATCGTATGGGCATCAGTCGGAACGATAGAGACATCCGTCGATGCCAAGGTCATCGTCAGCGGGCATACGGGACTTGTGGTCACGAGCGAGGCTGCGGAACTTGCTTCCGGGATGCCGCTTAAGGTCGCATCCGGCGAATATGTGATAGTAAATTCCGAGACTGATGAATACGGAAGGATGATAGGGATCGCCGAAGTTGAACTGCCGGACGGAACGTACGACGGCAGCGTCGTGGTGGAATCGTTCCATCCCATAAGATTACTTTTCGAAAGCGGTAGTTGATAAGTGGCAGCAAAAGGCGTAAAACCGACGAAAACAAAAGGGGTCGCGAAAGTTCCGGTCGTCATGCAGCTGGAAGCTTTGGAGTGCGGCGCGGCGGCGCTTGCCATGGTGTGCGCCTATTACGGCAAGTGGATCCCGCTGGAGCAGGTCCGGTCAGACTGCGGCGTATCCCGTGACGGATCCAAAGCCAAGAATATATATCTTGCCGCCGAGAACTACGGATTCAATGTGTCAGCGTTT
>JAGCSR010000013.1 GCA_017964005.1 Clostridiales bacterium | reverse complement strand
TAATGATGGCATCTTGTTCTGACGGCGTAAAAGCATCATAAATAAAATAATAGTTCAGATATATATAAAGATCGCTGTATATATATCTGGAACTGTCTTTCCAAATATTATGATTAGCATCAAATGCCCTTTTAAACAATATATTTTTGCTGCGCAGGAACATAGATGTTCCACCGAATTCAGTGGTAGAGACTTTATATATATTAAAGTCTATAGGCTTTTCGTTATACCTACCAAAATATACTGTTTGATGTGCTGAAATCTCAGAGCTATCCAGCCTGGTATTCTCTTTTGTTTTCTTGAATCCTTTCTCAACGGCTCTGGATGTATTACCCGGCCAAAAAGAGATAAAAGATGCGCTGATTGCCGTAATCAACAAGGCTGACCCCAACTTAGCCAGCCTGCTTAAAGATCGTGTTTCCATATACTGATACTCCTCCCAAAGTCAGATTTGACGATCAATTATTTTCGAACATGACCACTTCAACGGGGTTGCTCGAATAATCCGTCTCTTTAACGCCGTTTATATTCTCAGCAAGGATATAAACATGGTAGTCAGTTCCCCAACCGCTGATGTCAAGATCAGACGGAAGCGTGAATGTTCCCTCTCCGTTCGCAAGGTCGGAACTATCGAACGGAGCGTAGTACAAGATGTTGTTGCCGTTGGCATTTGCCGGCTGATACTTGTCGGAGAGTATCAGGACAGACATCTGATTGACTGAGAAAGCATTCTCGCCGCTGATCGCAAAGGGTACTGTAACTTTAGAATTGAGAACGGTTGTCCAGCCTTCATTAGAAGAGGACAGTTCGATATCTTTATCCAGAAGCGTCAATTTGTATGTTGCTCCGGTCTTACCAGGATTGCCTGATATTACCGAAGCGAACAAAACGGAATCGAGATCGATATTGAGTGCGGGAGCTACGCCGAGCTTGCTCTTGGCGGGAGCTACGGTTACTTTGCCCTCGGAATCGACAACCTTGACAAGATCACTGCAGGAAGCGTCGGGGGTTCTGAGCCAATACACGTCACCGTTCCTTGCCGCAGCCGAAGAGGAAACAACCTCATCTGCGCTCGGAACGAAAATCTTATCTTCGTCAAGGTCTTCCCCGCCTTTGGTTGTGCTCGTAAATATAGAGTCTCTCTCAACGGGATCGAAAGAATCGTAGAGCATCTTGAAGTTCAAGTACATGTAAAGATCGGAGTAGATGTACTTACCGCAATCCTTCCATTCATTGACACCGTCACAATCGAATTCATAATCGAAAAGGACATCGTCACTGTTTAAGAACATGGTGGAGCCGCCGTAATCTTCCGTGCGCGGTGCAACAACACGGAACTTGATAGGCTTACCGGAATCTTTCCCGAAAAATATATAACTGCCCTGCCAGGCATCAAATGAGTCATTTGATGCTTGGGGAACAGCTATACCGGTTGTACTAAGGCCGGTATTATCCATAGTCTTGACCCAATCGGCACTGGTGGCCTGTGTCAATGAACTTGGAAGAAAAGATGCGAACGCTATGCTCGTTGCAGCCGTCACGACCGCGGCAACGAGCCGAATAATTAATTTCAAAGATTGAAGTCTCATACCTCTCCGACCCCCGTAGTCAGCCTTCTATCTTCTAAATACCAACCTTTGCAGACCTTGCGATCCGCTTTCCTAACCTGTTTACAATTTTTACATAAACTAAATTGTTTTGCAATAGTTTATTCACATTTTGTTCAAATTCTTTTGAATTTCTACAAAAATATTACGATATTTGGATGTTATTGCATTTTCTTTAGAGGAAATATGACAAGAAAAAGGACTGTCCTGTTCGGACAGCCCTTGAAAGTCAAAATATCGTATTTTCGAATCAGAAGATCCAGTTGAGGATGTTATAGACCAATACGCATACGCCGGAGCATGCTGCAATAGCAATACCCTTCTTGTCGATCTTCTCGTCCTTCATGAGTTCGAGGAGGATGAGTGTTGTGATGGTCGACCATGCAACTACACCCAATGCCTGGAACAGATGGTAGAACTTGTAGGAAACTACGCCGATGAACGCTGATGCCACATAGAAGCATGCAGGATATACAGTGGACATTGCGAGTTTGCCGAGGATATCAAGGAAGCCTGCCTTCTTAACGAAGATCTTGGCGATACCTGCCTTGGCTGCTACACCGCCGAGGATAACCAGGAACTGGAAGAAAGCGGTCTTAACATGACCTGATGCGGAATAGTAATCGAAACCGCCAACCGGAAGGAACGCGAACATGAATGCAACAACAGCAAAGAAACCTGCGAAGATGATGCCGCTGAATCTGGATACGCCTTCAACTCCCAAAGGTGTTGAAACAGGTTTGGTGAATGTCTGGCCGATGAGCTTGAACATATTGCCGAAAGGATTCTCCCCTGCAGGTGCCTGAGGAGCAGGCTGAACATAAGCTTGCTGAGGTGCAGGCTGAGGAGCCGGTGCGGGCTGTGCAGCGGGCGCGGGCTGAGGTGCAGGCTGTGCCGCAGGAGCTGCAGTTGCCGCTGCTGCTGCCGCCGCAGCAGGATCTTGGAACAATCCGGGATTGTTTTGTTTAAACAGGTCACAAGTACACTTGCCGTCAGTAAACGGTGTGCCGCAATAAGGACAGAAATTACCCATAATAAACCTCCTTGAATAATGGATATAGATCGATAAATCTATATTAACATAAAAATCCTTTAGAATAGTAAAGGACTTTACATAATTCGCTCCAAGTTTTATAATCTACAAGATTCTTTTATGAATCTGTCCTGTTTGCGTAGCTCAGCTGGATAGAGCGACCGCCTCCTAAGCGGTAGGCCAGCGGTTCGAATCCGCTCGCGAACACCAACAAGAACAGGGAGCTTGGAATTATCCAGGCCCCTGTATTTTTATAATCGATCCTCTTATTTCTTTAACCTGTTCAGTGCTTCTTCCATCTTCTTGTTTTCGGCACGTTCTTTAAGTCGTGTAATGAAAGCGCTTAGGAAGGTGCAGACAACAAAAGAAACAATGAAACCGATCCACGCTGAAGGCTCCGTGACGGGGAACCATGCAAACAGGATTACGAACACCGTACTCACTGCCATTACTGACAGGAAAAAGAAAACATTGCGAAGGATCAATGACATGTCTTTAATTATCACGTCCGACAGGAAGATAACCTGCAATAAAACTAAGATGACCGTCAACAAGAAGAGTTGACCGAGTGTTGCAAGAGACAGTCCTGAAGAACCTAACGCAAACAGAGTTGACAGATTTTTTGCGTGTTCACCCATTATCAGACTTAAAACGATAAAGATCACGACCATGACTCCGTATCTTGTAAACAACTGACCTATATAATCGAAAATATTCTTTCTGTCGTCCATTATCTTAACCCCAGCTTTCTTCTTAATTCATCGGAATACATCCTCGAGACTACTATCTGCTCTCCGTTCAAAAGAGTCACACGGATCTTACGGTTAACATCGGCCTTCAAGCTTACGATCTTCCTTAAGTTGACTATGCTCTGTTTTGAGATCCTTAAGAAATCCCGCTCGGCGAGGTCCTGTTCCAGTTCGTAGAGTTTTAATTCCGATTCGTATGTCTCATCTTTTGTATAGACGAAAGTTTTTCGATCGACGGCATCGATATATAAGATCTTGTCCGTATCGAGAAGGTATGTCTCCCCTCCCTGCGTTACGGCGATCTTGCTGTCGATCATGCGCATCATGGCAACCATGCGCTCGATGTCGCCGTTGATGGCAGGCGCGTGGATCGTGACCTCGGTCTCCTGATATTTACCGTCTATGTCAAGATTGATCTTCATCATTCAAGTCCTTTACGTCTTACAGCAACGATGAAGAGGATCACAGCCAGCGCCGCGTTTACAGCGACTACTGCCACTGTCTCTTTCCTGATGCATGCAAGTGTCATGTCGTTGAGCAGGATCTTAAGTTGCTGCGTGTAAAAGATCCGTGCCACTTTTTCTATTTTATCATTGAACATTGCCAACATGGGCGCGAAAGAGAACACCATCATTACGGGCATCACCACCGAAGTTGCTACCATTTGGTTCGAACTTAAGATACCGATGCAGGCACCGATCGCAATAGAGATAACGAACCCGGATCCCATCACTATGAGATAGAAAGGGATCTTCTCTCGGGGAAGCCCCGTTGCCATGACTCCCGCTCCTGCCATGCATATCGTCCATATGTAGATCCCGACTCCGGCAAGGTATTCCGCAGGTTTTACACTTGCCATAAGGAGAACCCTTAATGTATTCTTCTCTTTCTCCTCCGATATTATCGCTGCCACGGATGTCAGCGGCGCCATACCCATATACATGATCGAAAACAGTATCGTAAAGAAGTGTTCCGGCATATCCTTGATGGTAACGGCATTCTCCATGATGAGTGTCAGCACGGGGAACATCAGGAACTGTATAAGCACAGTCTTGTTCTTGATCGTATCGGCAAGTTCTTTTCTTATGATGACTCCTATATTACGCATACTGCACCTCGCTTATATCTTCGAGTTTTCTTCCCGTCAGTTCAATGAACACGGTCTCCAACGTCGGCTCGGATGAATGGATCGTCTCGACCTTTCCCTGACTTATCAGTTCACTTATCTTCACTGCAGCCTCTTCATTATGAGGAAGTTCGATGTCCTCACCCGTAGTAAGATGGATATCGATCTTCTTGTGATGGTTATATCTCCTGCATATCTCATCCGGCGCGCCGCGATCGATAATGTGTCCGTCGTTAAGAAGTGCCACCTCATCACATAATCTTGCCGCCTCTTCCATGTTATGAGTGGTAAGAAAGATCGTAGTCCCCTGTTGCTTTTTATCCTCTATCAGTTTATGGATGTACTTCATGGTAAGCGGATCCAGACCGCTCGTGGGTTCATCAAGGAATAAGATCTTGGGATCCGTCATGAAAACTCTCGCAAGCTGGAGCCTTGCGCGCATCCCCTTTGACAGCTTCACAGCGGGCTTCTTCTTCGAATCAGAAAGTCCGACTTCTTCCAATGAAGGAATGATCCGGTCATGCGGAACATTATAGATATCTGCGAAGATCTTAAGGTTATCCTGACAGGAAAGCCTGTCGTATAATCCGAAGTCGTCCATCATGATACCGATCGACCTTCGGTCTTCACCATTAAATTCTTTGACATCCTTACCCGATACATAAACCGCTCCGCCATCTGATGCAAGTTGTCCGGTTATGATCTTGATAAGAGTCGTCTTGCCTGCCCCTGAAGGTCCGAGCAGCCCGAAGATCGAACCATCTTTGATGTCCAGGTCAATCCCGGACAGGACCTGCCTGCCGTTAAAACTCTTTGTTATCCCTTCTGCCTTGATCATGGTGATCCTCCTTCGGTTTTACACAGTCCTTATTCCCGTGTTTTATGTTGCTGACACAAACCTACCAAAGGATCGGATACCATTCAACAGGTTCCGACGTAAGTTGCCATATGGGTGTTGTAAGTTGCCGAATTTGTGTTCTAAATCAAAAAAGTGATTGTAAAAGTGAATGAAGATGGGAGAGTTGGTCCCGGAAATGCCCGTCCTTTCTACGTTTTATAGATTGTACATACTCTCCTAAGCGGTAGGCCAGCGGTTCGAATCCGCTCGCGAACACCAATAAGAACAGGGAGCTTGAAAAATCAGGCTCCCTGTTTTGGTGTTATTTCAAGTGTTGAATATCACTTGTTAAACTTTTCCTTGTTGAATCTTATAATATTTCGTCTTTTCTTCAGATGATAGGCACCTAACTGTAGGTGAACCCATTTCCCGCCAATTGGTTCTCCACAAAACTAATCTTTTATCTTTGTCGGGATAATCATCTAATCCAAACTGAAATCCACATATATAGCATATTTCATCAGAACCAACACCATTTTGATACGCGGGTTCCTCAAGACAATAATTTAAACAAACAGGACATTGAAATAGAAAACTTATCATCCTCATAATTCTTCCAGCATAAGAAAGTCTCTCAACTTGTAGTGATACACCGTACTTGTCGAATAATCTAATTCATCGTTGGTTATGATTATCTTCTTTACAGAGTTATCTATGTTCGAAAATGCCGAGAACTCCCTCTCATATGTTTTTTCTTCTGTAACACTGTAAGCTACCTGTATCAAATATAACTTCCCGTCCTTTTCTGCTCTGAAATCTATCTCCCTGCCTTTGTTATCATAAACAGTTACTTCATAACCCATGTACAGCAGTTCATTCAGGACAATGTTTTCGAGATTATGAGTAAGATCATATCTTGTTCCGGCAACACGAATGCTGTTAAGTGATACATCTTCATCATACAACTTATAGTAGTAATTCAGTTTTGCTTTTGATTTAGGAGAAAACAGCGCAACATCTGCTATAACGTATGCATCTTTAAGATATCCCAGATATTTGATTATAGTCGGAACTGAGACGGAAATACTCTTTCCCTTCATGTAATCAGCGATGGATTTAGCACTGAACTTTCTTGCATTAGAAAGCAGAATGAAGTCAACAATCCTCTCAAACTCCTCTTTTTTGCGGATCTTGAATCGATTCTCCAAATCGTTGTAAACAATGGTGTCATTCAGATCATTCAGATAACGTTTTTTAGCATCTACATTGTCCAACGCAATGGATGCAGGAAAACCTCCCCAAACCAGATAATCTGTTATACTGTATTCCAAATTGTTTTGCCTTGCATATTCCAATGCTTCCCTGTAGACAAAGGGTCTTACCCGAAAAGAAATATATCTTCCGGATAGTTCTTTTGTAAACTCTTTGGACAAAAGCCTGGAATTACTCCCTGATATAAATACCGAACAATTCAATAATCTCAAAGTTCGACATGCCTCATTCCATCCCTTGACATTCTGGATCTCGTCAAGAAAAAGATAGAGCTTATCTTCGCAAAGTTTTTCATTAACATAATCAATAAGTGAGTCCGCATCGGGAATCATGTTTCTTGTAGGTTTAAGATCGAAATCAAGGAACAGACATTTTTTCCCCTCCGCCTTTAACTCATCCTGAACCTGGTCAAGGATAACGGACTTACCGCAACGCCTGATTCCGGTAACTATCTTAATAAGATCACTGTCATAAAAAGGTCTGATCTGTTGTAAGTAATGTTCTCTTATAACCATTTAAGCACCTCGAATGTACTATCTATATAGCAATTCTACTTTAATATTTTACTCTAGTCAATAAAATCTTAAAATACTACTTTAAGATTTTGCATTATCTATAAAAATCTTAAAGTAGAATCTCTCTCCCCCCGCCTCAATGCTCAATCCTCGTCCAGGCATCCCTGTCCAAAAGGTGGTCCGTGATCATGGTCTTTAACTTTTCTTCATACTCTTCCTTGGGGACCTCTTTGCCGTCTATCCTGTAATGCGGGTACGGGTTCTCGGGATCGTCTGCGATCCTCGTATTGGTAAAAAATTCGCAAACTGATTTAAAATCACAACCTTCTCCGAATTTACTCTTAAGGATACTGTGATTTATGAGCCCGTCTTCATGACGCTCAATTACTATATATCCGTTATCGATCGGGTAACTGAAGGGTATAGAATCTGCGGCATCCAGACAACCGCAAAAGACCATGTTATCTTTCGCATAAAAGATCGCAGCAAACGACTTCGGATTATTTTCCGTCTGTATGATCAGTTCCTCATCCCCGTCGTCGTCCAGATCCATATATGTATACTCGTAGTATGTGCGCTTGTGAAGGTCGGGCAATCCCCACAGTTCCTGCTGGGTCTCTTCCAGAACGGATGTATCCCCGGATATATACTTTTCGAGAAGTTCCTTTGAAGAGAGTGGCACAGTAGACTTACTTGTAACCGTTGTCGACGTTTCAGTTGCAGTTTCTTTCTCGGTCGCCGGAACTGTGCTGCCCGTGACAATGGTATTGGAGTAGTCGCTTAGATATCCGCTTCTGCCATTCGAACACGACGCGAAAAGAAGCCCCACAGACAATACGATCGATGTCAAAACCGCTTTCTTCATGAGCCTTACTTATTCCATGTCTTTATATGTTCGCATGCATCATCGACCATCTTGTCTCCGTCCTTTCCGGCGAAAGAGTGGTCGGCTCCGTCGATAGTTACGAGTTTACTCGACTTCATCAGTTTGAGCACTTCATCGAATGAATCCGGCATGTCACCATATCCGTCGTGGGTGCCAATATATATCAATGTATTGAGCTTACAGAAGGAAAGCTTGTAGTGCAATTTAACTCTGATATAAGGATCCTGGCTGACAAGAAGATCTTCATCAAAAGCGATAGTAGGTTCAACAAGGATAAGGCCTTTTATCTCATCCTGTCTTACGGAACCGGTGTAAGACGCTATCTGACCACCCATGCTGTGGCCGCCAAGATATATGTTCTCCGTATCTACCTTAGGAAGATATCCGAGCGAATCGATCACTGCATAAAGTTCCTCAACGCCCTGACGGAAGAACTGTCCGTTAACACGTTCCTCATCATAAGGGTTCGTGAACTCAAACCACTTATCTTCATGTACGGTTATGTATTTCTCATAACTGCCGTCGATGTTCATCGTAAAATCAAACAACACCGCAGCATATCCGTTTTTGGCGAAGCGCTCTGCTCTTGATTCGTAATCCTGAAAGGGTTCCAGAAGTCCGCAGGAGAACACGACAACCGGGAACGGTCCGTCACCTTCGGGAAGATAGAGTCTGCCCGCTATGTTCTTGCCGTTCCTTACGAAAGTCAGATCCTTTACGGTCTCGGACACATCTTTTATGGCAGGTTCGGAGAGTTCATTATCGATGTCCCAATCCACCGACGGATCAGTCTCCTCTGTTGTTTCCGTTGTTGAGGTCGTTGCGGCAGTCGTGGTTGTTGTGGTGGTCGCCTCAGTCATCGTAGTTGTCGGTACTTCAGTTTCTTGTGTAGTTGCCGAAGGTGTCGTCTCACTTGATGATTCCGCAGTTGTCCCGACAGAACAGGACACGACGCCAAGACAGATTGCAGCGGCAGTTATCAGGATCAAGACATTTTTGTTCTTCATGTTATATCCCCCATTACAGGACATTGTACTGATTCTTTCCCAAATGTCCTGTAATCAGTTTACACTAATCGGGATTACATGTCGACCTTACCCCAACGTGTTTCCGACAACAAATGTAATGGTATTATATGCCCTTTGCTGAATAGGATCCGCTGCGGCCGCAGTCGAACAGATAGCATAGATCTTTCCGTATTCTTTTGTCTCGAAGATTACGTTAAATGTACGATAGCAGGGAACTTGTCCTGTGTGGCCATAGTAATTATCCCCCATATTCATAAGTCCGCATCCGTAATCGAACTTCCAGTCCATCATCTTGGCAAGAGATTCATAACTTATAAGTTTCCCGGAAAACAGAGCTTTGTCAAAGGCCAGGACATCAGCCATACAACTGTGAACACCGCCTTCTCCCCTGCCCGAGTTTGCTTCCATATAATACCCGTCGGAATTTACCACTCCCTGTTTATAGATCGCATCAAAAGATCTGGGCACACTTGTCTCATCTGCGGCCTTCATTGATGATGAATGTTCCATACCGCACTTATCGAAAACATTCTCCTTCAGATAATCGCAAAAACGCATGCCCGATATCTGTTCAACGATCATGGCAAGAAGGCGGAAATTGGTATTGCTGTAACTATATTGACTCTTGGGTTCAAACATAAGAGGAGCATCGTAAAGAACATCAAGGAACTCTTCATCAGTATATTTGTCCTGTTGTGCCTTAATCCATTCCTGCATATACTCTTCTTTGCTGTCAAGATTAACCCAGAATTTATCAGGTTCGTTCATCCAGTCAGGGATACCCGAGACATTGTGAAGCATATCATAGATCGTGACATCCTTTGCAGCCTTATACTTCGGGAAATACTTATCAAGAGTATCATCCAGCGACAGCTTGCCTTGTTCTATCAATTGAAAGATACAGCATGCAGTAAATGTTTTCGAACAGGATGCGATATTGTATGTCGTAAAGGGATCGACAGGGTCACCGTCAACCGTCTTCGCATTGGTACCGCCGTAGTAGATGATCTCATCATCAGTTGCAAGCATGATCGATCCTTCAAACTTTGTAAGCGTAAGTACATCATCAATACTTTTGACGATCGATCCATACTTACTGTCCTTATTGCTGAAGGTATTGTTATCACCTATCCTTAATCCCTCCAGATATCCTGAACTTACATAAGAAGCTTCATCTTCCGTCTCAGAACTCTCGGAAGCCGTTGTAGCTTCAGTCTCAGTTGTCGTTGTCTCTGTAGCAGCAGATGTTCCTTCTGTATTTGATGTATTGCCTGCAGTACAGGAAGTTACGGACAATAACATAGCCGCGGTAAGCAACAGAATAACCGGTCTTCTCATAAGATAACTCCTTCGTTAACCATTTAGTTACCACGATTGTATATCACGAAAACATCTAAGTCAAGAACAGATAAAAACCCGGTCCATAAAGAACCGGGCTGTTATTTGGGGCTATTATGAAGACTTTGTTTGCTTTACTGGCCATATTATCTATGCCCTACCTGAAATCTACCTAAAATCAATTGAGGCAGATTTGAGTCAACATTAAGCATTCCCGTTTACGAACTTATCGTACTTATAGAGGAACGTTACCATCTGGCGCCTTAAGCACTTACCCTGCGGTTTGAACGTTCCGTCGCCGTAGCCTGCAACGATCTTCTTCTCAGATGCCCAAAGGACCGCCTTATAGAAGTAATCCTTAGTCTTTACATCCTTGAACTTATTTGTCTTTGTCTTAGGCGCGGGTTTGTTAGCCATCCTCCAAAGGAATGTAACAGTCTGTGCTCTGGTGCAGACGCCCTGAGGAGCAAACTTCGTCTTGGAAACACCGGTTGTGATGCCTTTATCTACAGCCCAAAGGACCGGCTTATAGAAATAATCGGAACTCTTGATATCCTTGAAGTTCGTTGTCTTGGATTTGGGCTCGGGCTGTCCTGCCAGTCTCCAAAGGAATGTGACCATCTGGGCTCTCGTGCAATCGTTGCCCGGCTTGAATGTCGTCTGCTTATCGTATCCTTTGACGATGCCTTTGGCCGAAAGGTAGTTGGTAGGCTCAAACCAGAAATCCTTTTTGGAAGTTACATCCTTATAAAGAACACTGACAGTGCAGGCTGCGCTCTTCCCTGCAGCGCTTGCCGTAATGGTGACAGTACCTGCCTGCTTTGCCGTAACCTTACCGGAGGCATCGACTGTAGCTATGGAAGTATCAGATGATTTCCAGGATATCTTGCTCGAAGATCCCTTAAGAGTTGCGTTTATGGTGGTCGAATTACCGCAGATCACCTGAGTGGTCTGGTCAACGATCAACCCGACGCCCTCAGCAGGTGTTACAGTGGGATTGCTGCCCGGAGCAGTCTTCGGTGTAGGTGTTGCAGTAACTGCGGATGTCGGATACGGTTTTGTCTTGGATTTGTCGGCAATGACCGTAGTATTAGAATCCAAACCGATGACACCGTAACTGTTCCAATATTCTATGGTTTTGAAATCCTTATCTTCCTTTATCTCATCCGGATGCTGATAGATCCACATCAGATAAGGACAGTAGCTGATATCGATCGTGCTCATTTTATTCTTTTCAATATAGAATGTGCACAGTTTCAGATTATTACTTATGTCAAGTTCGGTAAGTTCGTTGTTTGTGCAGTGAAGATTTACCAATTCGGGATTATTGGAAAGATCGAGTTTTTTGATGCTGTTGCCAAAACACAAAAGAGAGAATAACTTCGGATTATGAGTTACATCAATTGATGTGAGCTTGCTCCATCCGCAGTCCAATTCGACCAACTCCGGATTCTTGCTGACATCGATGCTCGCAACAAGGCCTCCTCCGAAAGAAAGATATTTAAGTGCCGTGTTCTTTGTTACGTCAAGTTCCGTGAGGCTGTTGTTTTGACAGAAGAGTATTGTCAGGGCAGTATTCTTACTCACATCAAGAGACGCAAGATCGAAATTGCCGGAGCAATCCAGATATGTCAGCGCCGTATTTTTGCTTATATCGAACTTGGTCAGTTTATTCTTACTGCAATCAAGCTCCTGCAAAGCGGTAAAATACTCTATACCTTTAATATCAGTTATCTCCTTCTCCTTGACCTCGATCTTTGTGACAGCCGCGATCTCCGATTCTGTAAGGATCCCGTCTGCGCCGTAATCCTGTGCGAGGATACAATTTCTGAAGTTCTCATCAGGAAAATTCGTCTCATCGATCGCAACATCCCCGGCGGCGTTCACATTAGCAGCCGGCAACATACCGATACCTGCCGTGATAACCAACGCCGACAATGCGGTTATTACACCTGTCGCAATCTTTTTCATCAATAATCATCTCCTTCTCGTAACATTAGCAAGGCTGTCTCCTGCAATTGCAAGAAACAGCCTAACCTTATCGGATTTAGGATACTACTACGCGCCCTGATAATCAAGGCACATACGCATAGATCGTCAGAACCTGTTATCTTACGCCGTTCCTTCGAAGTTCCACCCTGTCCAATATCCCCTGGACCGTAACACCGGGGTGAGTTACATACATCCTGGTAACATCCTCGACGAACTGGGGATCGGCACCGGTCTTGGCAACGATAACATCTTTTGGTGTCCCTTTGTCAACATATCTTACTATCTTCTTGACCAGTCCGTATATATCCGTAGGAGCGCTCCTGCCGAGGAGCTTACCCAACGGATTGGACTTAAGATCCACTGACGGCGCATGTCCGTAATAGACGTGCCGCGGATTCATCGACAAAAGCATATTCCAGGTCGTCTCGATCTGAGTCCCTTTATGAAGTTCCAATTCATAGAGAGGATTTAAGTCTCCGACGAAAAGTTCACCTGAATCCAGCATCAGGCTTATGCTATCATCGGAATGTCCCGGGGTCGCGTAAATACTGCCGTCTACTCCTGCTTCCTTAAGCAGCGCGCGGCTCTCATTAAGCCTGTAAAACCTGACGTCTTCATCCTTGATCGGAGTGAAGTTACACCGCTTATCTCTTAACAGGACCTTGTCCGAAGAATGGATAAAGTTCCGCTGGCAATCCGCGGCACAAATGACCGGCCCCATATCTGCAATTTCCTGCGCTATCCCCATATGGTCGGGATGGTAATGCGAGATCAGAATGAACTTTATATCCTGTACTGCCTCTCCTGCCTCCCCCATCGCATGACAGAAAGCGGACATTGTTCCGGCCCACCCGGTATCGAAGAGAACTGACCCGTCAGTTCCATTTATCAGATATGTATTCGTCGTTCCGTATTTGATCTGCTTTATCATGTCGTATAGTCCGTCATTAGAAATTATTAGAAGGTTATCATTCTATCCACCCGATGTAAACAAGCGCCGGGAGTTCCTTTTTTCGGGGGGGGAATATGGTGTTATAATACAAACATAATCATTATCGTCATCAGGGGGGAACGATCATGAGCAATAAATCAAAAAGTCTTTCTTTGGCATCCGGGATTACATTGCTGGTATTGATAGTCCTGTGCATGGGCTGTATCGTTTATGCTGTTGATAAGGATAATATGAGCATAGCGTTTTTCGCATTGGGCGGATTCGCGTTGATCATGTTCATTATCGCCTTGATCGATCAGATCCGTAAAAAGCCTGCAAAGCCGAACCCGCTTATCCTCATCATTCCGTCAGTAACAGCCGTGATCTTCATTGCACTCGGGTTGCTTATACATTTCTCTTTCGAATTTGAGATGTGGCTTCATTGGGGCGGTTGGATCCTGCTTGTGAGCATACTTCTGTTTGTCACAGGGATCATTCTGGCAATCGTATGCCTCAGGAAATATCTTTCCCGCAAAAGATCGAACGCGGATGATCACGATCAGGGCAAGCTTTTCGACAGGTCGTGTGTGATGCTCCTCTGCATCAGCATTGGATCTATAGTCTTCTCCATTCTGGGTGTTGTGGTATATATGATCCTTATTAATCTTATTAATTCCCAGTCCTGACACGTTCAGGATTGGATAACAGCATGCTTACTCAAGGCTGAAACTTTCTGTCTTGAGATCACAATAGTATCTGCCGCTTTCCGCGGTAAACTTCAGGAAGCATTCTCCTTAAGATAGTCACTCAGACGGTCGTTGGCTTCCTCATAACTGAACACACCTTCATCCGCAAGAGAATAGTTCTCGCAGATCCAGGCAAAATCCGTTCAGCTCTTTTCCAGTGCCGAGATACCGCCCAAACACTCGGCGATCCTTTCCAATGTCAATGTTTGAGATATCCACTGGCCATGGAAAAAGTCCACGAGCCTAGTCTTTACTTCATCCTTATCGACATCCGTATTCTTGATATTCGCGAAAAACAATATCCTCTTCAATTCGTTCCGATCCTGCGACTCGTTATTGAGTTCGAGAATGAGGTCGCTCAATTCACCTTTAGTCTCAACGCAGTCAGCAACATACTTTACGAGTTCTTCTTCCAGCCCTATACTCGTCAGCAGCCAGTAGTAGTATATGTCTTCTTTAGACAGATCAATTGCCATAATCCTGATCCTCTTTCCGGATAAACATTCTCAAAACTGAATGCATTATATCACAAGGAATGCTCTGACAGTCCAAACATAACAGGACCGGATCAATCGTTTGATCCGGCCCCGCGCAAATACCGATCTTAATCTGTCACATCAGTCCGGCGCGTATTC
This sequence comes from Clostridiales bacterium, assembly GCA_017964005.1. Taxonomy (GTDB): domain Bacteria; phylum Bacillota; class Clostridia; order Saccharofermentanales; family Saccharofermentanaceae; genus Saccharofermentans. The sequence continues at coordinate 35,162 of JAGCSR010000013.1, read as the reverse complement.
GCAATTGTCTTCTCCACAGTAGACATGCTCGCTGTGGCAGGCATTCTTGTACCACTCGGGATTCTTCTCGTCCGGGCCTACCGGGATGGTGCCCTGGTTGAATATATACTTGCCGTTGGCATTGAAGTACATTGACCACCAGCCGAACTTATCCGGGGTACCGCCGACGAAGATCACTTCGCGGGATCCGTCTTTATTCTTGATCTCGTGGCGGTAGAAGTCTTTGTCGGAAACCTTGTCGGTAACGTCAGTCTTCTTACCGTCCAATACGAAGTATATCCTGCCGTCGATGAGTTGAGCGTAATCGGAAGAATTATTCTCCGAAGACCTGATTCCGATATAGTTTTGATCCTCGCCGTTGATCATCCGGATCTCATTGATCGGTCCTATATTTTCGTAATCTACTGATACATGTGTCTGATCGGGTTCTAAAGAGATTTCAACATGCGTTCCGTTGTGCGTCGTAAACTGCTCTATCAATTTCTCGGCCGCGCTTACTATTGCCGTCCTCGTAAACGGAATAACCATTACCAGCGCGATCACTGCTGCGACAGCCCCCATTACGATCAGGGGAGTATTCTTGGCAGCTTTGGTGTGCCTTATGGTATCCCTCATCTGATCCTTCTTATCCTCATCCATTACCAATTCATCAAAAAGATCGTTCATTCTTGTTCCTCCAATCTTATCCTCATTTGTTCTTTTCCCCTGCTGATCCTCATTGCCACGGCAGATTCCGACAACTTAAGTATCCGGGCGATCTCTTTATAGGAATACCCTGCGAAGTAGTGAAGGTAGATCGGTACATAATAGATCTTCTCCAGCTTCATCAATTCCTCAAAGAGAATCTTGTCGTTCTCAGATAATCTGTCCGAATACGTAAGCTTCCATTCCGCCGACTCGAGATCAACATTTGCAAGTCTGGCTTTGGACTTCAGATGGTTCTTACACCTGTTCGCAGTCATGGTCATAAGATATGACTTCTCGTTCTCCCTTCTCAAAGGGATATGCTTCTCCAAAAGCTTTACGAAAACATCCTGCACGATATCCTCCGCGTCCTGCTTTGAACCCACATAAGAGACTGCGAACCTGTAAAGATCATCAGAATATGTATCGAAAAGTCTGATAACTTCTTCGTTTCTCAATCTTTAAACCTCCGTCGTTTTTTGAGATCTCACTCATAATACAATCCGGGATAATGAATTCTCACATCCCGGACAAAAAGATCTCATCAGGAAAACGCGATCTTTGACAAATATCATACAACGGGGAACATCGCTTCTGCCGCCATGATAAGCAGCGACAGGAGGATCATCATGAACGGAAGACCGTCGGTATATTTATTCTTCTCAACGAAGATCTGTCTTCTTCTTATTACCGCGATAAGTCCGCTGATGAAGAAATCACCGGCACAGGCAAAGAACAGGAACAATCCCGTGATCGGGACAAGCGATCCTGCAAGGTCCGTTTTCGCGAAAGGAACGCAGACAAAGGCTGCGCCGATCAGCATCTCGAACAAGAAGAACTTCGTTCCGAATATTGAATGCACATCGCCCGGGCGGCCTGCAGCGATCATGGCGGTGCCCAGGATGATCGATGATACTATTGCTATGGGCATGAGGAACGGCGCGGCAATATCGCCGAAGAAAGTCTTTACAAGATAGAGTATCGCGCTTGTTGCAAACAATGCGATGATAAACTTGGCCCTGGCAAAGAAGAACCTTCTGAGCTCTGAAACATCAGCTACAGGAATATCCCAGTATTCGGTAAGTCTCTTGGAAGTAAAAAACTTCGGAGACTTTGTGGAAGAAGACAATATCGCGGCGATCCCTATCAGGAAAAGAACCGACAGGATATTTGCCGCGAAGACTGTCCTTCTCTCGGGAAGGCCCGCGATAAAGGATCCGACGCAGGCGGCCGCTGCGGCATACACAGTAGGGATCAGCACTTCACTGCGGACACTTGGTATGGATTCGTCGCCTGATCCGTCGGGAGTTATCACCGACAGTCCTGCAAGTCCTGCCGCCATGGGGATAAAGCACAGAGGGAATACCGGAGACATATGGAACAGAGGTCTTATGGTCTCGGGAATATAAGCAATGAAACTGATATCCGCAAAATATACCCCCCAGAAGATCAAAGGACAGAATATGAAGAACAATCCGTTCAATAAGCGCTTGGGGAATTTGATAAACCTGAATGTCACCGCATAGAAGGCAGCACAGACGAACATCATGATCAAAGTTGTTATGTAGTTATTATCGCAGGCGATCGCAAAGTTTGCGGAGATTATCGCAGATCCCATGAAGACAGAAGCCCTGGTGGTCATAAACCTTGCAGGCTTGACGTGCTTGACGGTAAGGGCCGCATTCTCAGTTGTACTCCTGCGGTCCTGATCAAAGGGTGAATTTCCTGTCGCTTCCTTTATCTTCATGTTATACCAGCCAGTTCAGATAATCCTTGAGGAACTTATAGCATGTATTAAGGCACCTTGCGGTGTATCTTACTTCCCTGTAGTAACCCTGCGGAGCGTCAACGAAAGTCGATATCTCGGACAAAGGAAGATCGTCTACACTTCCTACAAGATCCGAATCCTTGTCCTTGTCCGAACTCTTGCCGTCTTCTCCGGGATCTGCATTTACCGAAGGTTCGGTATCGTTATCCTGAGGCGTCGGAGTTGCGTCAGGCTCATCCTTGCCGTCATTGTTGTTCTTATCCTGACCTTCGTTCTTATCGTCTTTTGCTTCGTCTTTTTGCTCCTGCTGCTGTTCGATGAGCCTTACGCCAATGGTAGCATAAGCCTTCTTGTTACCCTCTGCATCATCCTTATAGAGCGTGAAGATCTCGGGTTTATCATCGAAAGATATTACTATGTATCCGTCTTCATTGATGATACCCGCTTCTTCGGCAGGCTTCCCCTTTACTCTCGATACTATGCCGTCAAGAGCCGAGAAATATTCCTCCTTGTTGAATCCGGCCTTGGAATTGTCTATGCATTCTTTGGCCAGTTCCACGAACTTTCTTATGTTGCAGGTAACTCCCTTAACAAGTTGAGTCGTTCCGTCAGACTTCATTGCGAGTTTTTCCGGAGACTGCAGTTCCAGCATAGCGTGACAGACGTTGTAGGACTGAGTTGCCCAGTTCTCGCCTGACACGGTATATGCACCCGACAGACTGGATATGCTGCGGAGTTTTGTCGTAGGATCGATATTGAACGCATCCCACTGGATACGGGTGATCACGCCGCGGCTGACTTCTATCTCGACAAAATCGATATATCCGTCCTTATCGGCGGTCATGGACTGGGCGTAGTAAATACCGTTCCTTAATTCCAGTGAAGATACAGAAGAATTATCGTCTTCCGTCCCTTCATCTCCCTGTTCGGACAAGGCGACAGGAATGATGCTTCCAACAAGACTGTCCCTTACAGCCTCGAAAGCCACTTCATCTGAGATCATGGGATTCTCCTCGTCATAAACATGACGGATACCGGTGATCTGCGAGTTCTCGTAATCGATTCCGACAAGGAGATGGATTGAAGATCCGTTATCTCCGTCTGACACGATATCTATGACATATCCTGCGATATTATGGGAGTCGTCATATCCTAAATAACATGACTTTATATCAGGATAATCTCTTAAGATCGCTGTATGCAAAGGTTCATATGATACTGCACTCAGAACCGGGGTAAAATCTCTTATATACTCTTCCTGAAGACGCTCATTCGCCATGTGTCTTGAGACAAGATATCCGCCAAAGACGATAATGGCGGCAACCAACATTACGATTCCCGTCTCGAGCACGAATCTCCTTATTCCCGCTCTCGTCATCATAGGACATCCACCTCCCTTGACCGTTTGTCTCTCCTGGAGATGCTCTTGGAGAAGTAATCAAGCACAAAGGACATGAAGTTCACTGCAACGACAGGAGCCGTCAGCATCGTGACATCCGGAACGCGTCCGTATAAGATTAAGGTCAGGATGCCGCATACAACGCCGGCAGTGGATGCCGACAGGGGGCGCGACGGAACCGTCGTATAATCACCGAGGCAATATACCGCAACAAAAAGGATGCCCGACGACAGTATAAACAGTATGTATGAATGAACACCGTCAGCCGTGAACACAGTGGATATATGAGTCAGGGGGTATCCTGCCAGCAAAGTCACAAGATAACCCAAAGGCGCATATATCCTGATGGTACCCTTCACCAGAAGGAACACCAGTCCCAGTATGATCATAAGGCAGCAAGACACACCGAGAAGGGATCCTGCGAACCCGCTTATGATCTCCGGATAAGACAGTTCGGAATAATCCGGAACGGAAGCCTTGCCCGATACGAGATTGACTATGGCAAACCAGTTTTCGAGAGGCTTGGAGAACTCGGCGAATGAAGACGGGAATATAGTCTGAACAAAGAGGACTGCCGCTGTGGCAGGCAACAGGATATTGGATCCCGCTCCGCCGAACAACTGCTTTACGATGACCGATCCGAACAATATACCCGCGATCACCGCGGCAAGAGGCGTCTGGGGTGATAAGAGCAGCCCGAATATCAGCCCGGATACGATGGAACTTACATCGAAGTACTCTCCTTTGATATGCCTTCTTATTACCTTGGCGGCAACGATATCAGTAAGCATAAAGCCGGCAACGGAGATCGACAGGAGTATGATTGCCCGTATTCCGTATGCGAACACCGCGAAGACAACACACGGCATGAGGGCGGCCAAGTGGGTAAGATAGATATATGGAGCGTTCTTCTCCGTATGGATGAAAGGAGCCGTCATATCGTCTTACCTCCCTTGAAGGGCAAGGTGATCGCGGAAGGATCTACTTCCTTCTTATCTTCATCGTCTTCCGTAAACTCTTCAAGAAGCGATATCTCGCCGACCATATCCTCTGCAACTTCCTTGACACTTCCGGTGGAGAAAGACGTGTTATGCAACAGGGAGTTCTCCTCTATTATCCTTCCCGCTGATGCAAAAGGAGCTATCATTGCAGCAAGGTCTATACCGGCGGGACAGATATAGGAACATGTGCCGCAGGCGATGCAGTCTCTTCCTCCCTCTTCGGCGGCCTTCTGCGACAGACCCTGAACGAGCATCTCATACACGATGTTTGGCGACAGGCTCATAGGACATGTCTCGGAACAAAGACCGCAGTGGATACAGGGGGTCTTGGGTATAAAGTTCGAAGGCGCGACCGTTACGGCGGAAGTGATCTTGATGACGGGGGTATTCTCCGGATCCTGGACTGCAAGGCCCGTAAGGCAGTTGCCCCAGATGATGCGGTCAGTAACGGGAACACTTCCTGAACCGCTGTTTACTATCTCGGATAAAGGCGTTCCGATGGGAACAAGGACATTATGCTTACAGTAAGAATCGGTACAGACCGATACTATCCTGTCAGTCAGCGGCATATTGTCTGCCAAAGCCCTCCAGACTGCGTAAAGAGTCGAACAATTGAACATGACAGCACCGCATTCTTCTTCCAATATCGCGCCTTCCGCAAGATTCTTGCCGTAAAGGGCTTTGGCCACCAGCCTGTAATAGCCCTGAGGGTAACGGTCACGGAAAAGGCATATCTCAAGATCGATATTATCGAATTCATTCTTAATAGAATCGATAGATGCCTGGAGCATCTTCTGTTCAGCCTTACGCTTGTGAGATATAAGGAATCTTACCTTCCGGGCGCCGCTCGTTGCAGCAACGGCGCAGGCTCCCCTTACGACATAATCCGTATGATCGCAGATAACCGTAAGATCGCAGGTCGCAAACGGCTCGCTCTGAAGACAGTTGACCAGAAGCTCCGATACATTATGCCTTTTTGCTCTCGAGATCTTTGCTGCCGTGGGTATTCCCTCTCCACCCATTCCGCAGATTCCGGCAGCCCTGATAATGGCAACCGTCTCAGCGGCGGACATATTCATGTGAGTCCTGGGTCTTATGGATTCGATGGTCGTTCTCTTCATATCATTTTCGATAAAGACCGCCATACAGGAGATACCGTTCGGAAGTGTTACCGGCGCAACATCCGTAACCGTTCCCGATATACCGGAATGCACCGGAGACGCGAAAGTATGGGGCGCCGGCATACCGACGCACTGCCCGACTTTGACCGTATCACCTTTCTTAACTACAGGCTCGCACGGCACGCCGTAGTTCATCTTCATCGGGAGTATTATCCTGGAAGGATTGATCTTCTCGAGCATTACTTCACGCACAAAAGGCGTCCTCTGCGAGAAGTCGAGAACATCGTTCGAGATAACGCCTTTAGTGAATGAATATATCTTGCCGTTTGCCATATTGTTCGGTATAAACGGACTTTCTAGTCCTGTCAGTCGGTATAGCCTTCCAGTTTCTTGGAACTAGATGCGCGGGAGAGCTTTCTGATCGCCTTAGCTTCGATCTGTCTGATACGTTCTCTGGTAACGCCTAAGTGCTGACCTACCTGTTCGAGTGTCATCGGAACACCATCCTTAAGCCCGAATCTTAATTCGATTACACGTCTTTCCCTGTCTGAGAGATTACCCAGAGCCTTGATGAGGTCTTCCTTGAGAAGAGTCCTTGCGACCTCTTCATCGGGAGCAAGCTCGTCGTTGGAGATGAAGTCAACCAGGTGGCTGTCTTCTTCCTCGCCGACAGGCTTATCGATGGAGATAGGATCCTGGGAGATCTTCTTGATGTCTCTGATCTTCTGAACATCCATGCCCATTGCCTCGGCAAGTTCATCGTCCGTAGGTTCACGGTTCAGGTCCTGAACGAGCTGACGCTGTACACGGGTAAGCTTATTGATGGTCTCTACCATGTGAACGGGGATCCTGATAGTCCTTGCCTGATCGGCAATGGCTCTGGTGATAGCCTGGCGGATCCACCATGTTGCATATGTGGAGAACTTGAATCCCTTCTGATAGTCGAATTTGTCTACCGCCTTGATAAGACCGATGTTGCCTTCCTGGATAAGATCGAGAAGGGCCAGACCGCGGTTCATGTACTTCTTCGCAATGGATACGACGAGTCTCAAGTTGGATTCGATCAGCTTGTTCTTGGCTTCTTCGTCGCCTTCAGCCATTCTCTTGGCGATCTCCCTCTCCTCGTCCGGCTTAAGAAGATCTATCTTACCGATCTCCTTGAGGTACATCTTGACTGAATCGTCAACAGACAGATCGTCTATCGATGCACCTTCGATATCGGCATCTATATTCATCTCACCGATCTTGATGCCGGCATCCTCAAGCTCTGCCGTGAGCTTGACCATGTCGTCTGCTTCTATCTTGTACTCAAATGCGATATTATCAACGTCGTTATCGCTGATAGTATTATCGTTCTTGGATGCAAACTTCTTAAGGGCTTCAAGTGCTTTCTGATAATCACTCATAAATAGTAATGCTCCCTTCTTAAGATGCGCTCGTCTGACTGGTTGCAGTAGTCTCGACGACCTCATCCTCCTGATACTCCGCGCTGTCGGATGTTACCGTGTAGAATCCCTTCGGAGTATATATCTCAAGTGTCACCTTGGAATTGGCATCAGACGTGAAGTTGCCTGACTTATTCCTTAATTCGCAATACTTGCTGAATATGGTCTTTGCCTGTTCACTGGTTACATCATCGGCTGTAGCGACCTTGACATTCTGACATGTCTGACCGAAAACATTATAGCCTCTGCTGTATCCCGCATCATTCACTGATGTATCGACCTTGATAGTCCCCTCAAAGACAGTGCCGATAGATGATGTGATCTTCTGCTTCAGTTCATTTCTGGCAAAATACATGGGAAGTGCGATTCCGACTACGATACCGGCAGCAACAACGATACCTGCGATAAGTCCGATCACGAGCTTCTTGGGAGCCTTTACATCCTTAGGCTGAACCTCAAACTCGTTAGGCTTGATCCTGGTGTCGCTTTCTTCCTTCTTGGAGCTCTTATCTCTGGCGACGGCCTTCTCCACCATATCAGGGTAAACCGGTGTTGCATAATAATGCCTGGTGTCATCCGTCTCCTCGATCTTCTCGTTGGGGAATGTATAGTCTCCCGGATTCTCAAGTATCGCAACGGCCTCCGCCGAAGGGAATACACAGTGGCAGAATAAACATTCGCACTTATCGTCCCTGTTATCGAACATTATGAGGGAACCGCAGTTCTTACACATTCCTTGAATCGTAGCCATAAACGCCATCCTTGTACTTATTCTTCTGCACTTATCAAGCTGTCTCAAACCAACGCACCCGGGCGCAGGGCATAGTACCGCTTTATAATAGCGCAACGTATAAGATACATCACGGACGGTCCCTTGTCAAGTAAATAAAATATTTTAAAAGATTTTTGTGTAATGTATAATTATGTTAACCAAAGACTAAGGGGGACAAGATTATGTATCGTGGAGATACCAGCGGCTTCGCAGAACAGTTAAACCAGAGTTTCAAAGCATCCAGATCCATGGACCGCGCCGCAGATGCCAACAGATCAATAAGCGTTCTGAGGTCACAGCTCCTTAAGCTCGAGATCATTCAGCATGCCATGTGGGAACTGATGACGGAACAGGGCATATCACAGGATCAGCTCAATGCCAAGATAGATGCGGTCATCAGTGGCGGATACAAGTTCTCATATGTTGATGATGTTGCTATATGCCCACGCTGCGGCAAGAACGTACGTGAAGGCGAACAGACACCTATGGTCGGAAGATGTATGTTCTGCGGAACAAATGTCACCTTCTATCCTTACAGTTCAGATAATGCCACTCCTTCCGCACCTGATGAACAGAACATAGGTGACGATCCTCTGGCCGATCTGGACAATGGGTTCTGATATCAGTTCATGGCCAAAAGAAGATCATCATTATTCCCGGATCTATCTCCGGCAACGGAACATGAGCGCTTCATGCTCGAAGCGATAATCGAGGCAGAGAAAGCTGTCGCTCTGTCCGAGTGTCCCATAGGCTGCGTTATAGTAAAAGACGGCAAGATCCTCGTAAGAGCCCATAACTTGAGGCTTACCCGGGGCAATGCTATCGCGCACGCAGAAGTCATCGCTATAGATAAAGCCTGCCGTAAGATCGGCGACTTCAGGCTGTGCGACTGTGATATGTATGTAACTTTGGAACCGTGCACAATGTGTGCCGGAGCGATAATCCAGAGCCGCATTCGCAAAGTGTACTTCGGAGCCTATGAACCCAAGAGCGGAGCGGTGTGCTCCTGCAACGACATATTCAATGTCGAGCACGGGCATAATCATAAAGTCGAATTCGAAGGCGGCATTCTCGAAGACCAGTGTTCATCCATGATGAAGGATTTCTTCCGCAACATCAGGATCAGGGACGCGAAGAAAGATTACTTATAAGATCCTCACGAACTGTGAATACCTGACAAGATATATCCACTTCTCTTTGACCTTCTTACCGCTCTTGGCAAAAGCCTGAGCATAAGAATCTATCTGTACGGAATGTCTCTTCCTTGCTTCTTCTTCCCTCTGTACTTCATTCATACCGGGAAGATTATCTGTCTTGTAGTCCAATATGACCAATCCGTCGTCCTCTCCGAATACAAGGTCTGCAATTCCCTGCACAAGAACACTTCCTCTTTCAGGTTCTTCGGGATCACTGTAAACAGAGAATACGAGCGGGTATTCATACTTCGCCATGTTCTTTTTGTCAGCATCTTCAAGTCTTCTGCCGATATCACTTGCGAAAAACGACTTAACACCCTCTTTGAATTCGGAACAAACCTCCCTTACGGATGCAGCGTCAGCTCCCGCAAAGAAACCTTCCTGTATCAGTGCATCAACCGTACCTTCATAATCTGACAAAATGTCTTCAGGTTCCGCAGCCCGCATAAGGATATGAAGGATCGTACCTTTTGCGGCAGAAGACAGTTTTTTCCTGCCATGTCCGTATTCTTCCCTGGAACGGATATTCATATCAACGTGAGTCGTTCTGGTAAAGTTTCCCGAAGCAACTGCCGTAACGGAAACCTTAAAAGGTATCTCGCATTCCTTCTGATATTTATATGCTTCAATCTTTGAAGGATCGACCGGTACACTGTCTTCGTCATCTTCATCGAAATCATCAAGATCATCAAAGTCAAACGGTTCATCATCTTCTTCATCAGAACCGTAAAGATCCGGACCGTCATAGTCTTCAAAGTCTTCATCAAAATCATCAGGATAACCCTGAACCAGTGTTGCAACAGTTACCGGATCGTTATCATCAAGAAGATCCTTGAATGTATCCTTATCTACCGGAGTCAATGCATCCTGACAAGTAATTCCGGTCTCACCGAACCTGGCTTCAAGAGCATTGTTCCAGTAAGGAGTCCTCATAAGCGCAAGGAGCATGAAATACAGTGTTCCTCCTGTCTTGGCGCGCAGAATAGTCTCGGGTCTCTTAAGTTCCGGATATGCCATAAGTCTTGCGTTTTCACTTGCGGCCACGAAAGGCTGATCGGTCTTGCCTCCACCGGAAGCGGCACTCATTACTATTGACAGTTTGTTCTGGGCGCGGGTCAGCGCGACATAGAGCAGACGCATCAACTCCGAGTTATCCTCGATAACGATCTTCTCATTCTTGAGGATCATCTCGATAGACGTCTTACGGCAAAGTTTTTTATCATCATACCAATCCGAATTCCATCCGTCCTTATCATCGAAGCAGATACCGGATACGGAGTTTTCCGAATGTTTTTTCTGGGGCTTTAAGACCAGGATCACATACTTGAATTCCAACCCTTTACTCTTGTGTACATTCATTACCGTAACCAGATCGGGATTGGAATCTCTCGTCTCTACACTGGCCGCTTCTGCCAGTTTGATCTTCATCTGTTCCAATTCCGAAGCAATACCGGATATATCAGTTCCGAATCTTTCGAAGTTGGAAACAAGCCATTTTTTGAACAGATTGATCTTGTTGCTGTTGCCGAAATTATATTCCAATGTAGCCCTGATATGAGTCTTTTTGAAGACTTCTTCAGCCGTGGATGCGATCGCGGAAGTCATGGCAAAAGAACGCAGGTCATCGAACACATCGATAAAATGCTCTGTCCTAAGATACAGTTCACCCTCAGTCTCTTCATCTGCCAAGCTGCAATATATCCTCAACCTGTCGATAAGACTGATCTTAAGATCTATATTACGTTCCATAAGGTATGCATTGATATGCGCGACCTCTTCGAAAGTAAAATCAGAGAATTCAAAGGGAGCAAACAATACACCCAGCAAATATTCATCCCTGCAGGAATTCCCCAAACATATAATTAGCGAAGCCAACCTGTGGATATCGTTATCCGTAAAGATCTGAGTGATATTAATACCGGCAGCATCTATTCCGCAGTCGTTAAGATATTCCGTGACGGAATTGGCCATACGGCGGGTCTCGGTAAGCACACAGATATCGCTCAATCTGTGCTTCTCGGGATCTTTTGCCAGATAGTCAAGGATAAGAGACTCAACTCCGTACTTAAGGCAATCCACATCGCTTCCGTACACATCCTGATCTTCATCCTCAGACACACCGGCAAATTCTGCTCCTTCAGTAAAAGAAGTATCCTCATTATCTGCATCTTCTTCGGAACTTTCATCGATGCTTTTACCGTCGACAGTCTGATCAACAACGAGTACATCCGGTATGTAGTAAGGATCAAAATATTCTTTTTGAGAGTCCGGGAAATTGAGCATCTGCTTCGGGTAATCTATACCGCAGACTTCCTTATCCATCAGCTGCAGGAAGATGAAATTGATAAAGTTTAATATCTCCCTCCTGCTCCTGAAGTTCTCATTGAGGTAAAGGGGCGTTCCCCGGGAATGATCTTCTTCCATTTGCTCCAGCATCCCGGTAAAGATCGAAGGGTCGGAGTTACGGAACCTGTATATACTCTGCTTAACATCCCCGACGCGGAACACGTTCTTGCCGTTCCTGGATATCTTCTTTATGATCTCATCCTGAAGATCAGTATTATCCTGATACTCGTCTACATATATCTCGCTGAACTTATTGCGGTAATAATCCGACGCCTCGGTATCATCGAAAATATCAGAAGCAGCATATTCCTGATCTGCAAAATCCATTCCTCTGATGCTGTACTTAAGAGCGGCATATCTGTCATCCATATCAAGCAGAAGTTCCGTAAAAGCTCTTACCGCTTTCTTGTTTTCTTCTGACATTCGTTTCAGATTTTCGAACGTATTATCCTTAAATATCTTAAAGATCTTGTTATATCCGTCAGACAGGTCATATGCTCCCTGATAATCACCGATCCCGTTTGCTTTGTATAGATTACACACAGCAAGGAAAGCCTGAGCCTCGGGAAGCGTTTTATCCAGATATTGCTTTCCGACTTTGACTTCACTTACATCGACAGCCATCAATGCATTGATAATATCTTCTGCAGGAGCTTTGGATTGTAACTTGGCATCTGCACTGAGTATCCCGTCACGGATACGGTCAACGAGAGCACAGCTTTCCGAAGTGCGCGCATCCGGCTTCAGCTTACCCTTGGCGATAATATAGTTCTTATCATCCGTGCCGATAATATCCTTAAACTCATCGAAATGTTCAGAACACTCCTTAAGCCTTCCGATAATTGCCGAAAGCACAGGATATAATCTGTCTTCAACAGATGAATTCTCATATTCACTGCAAGACACCTGTATCTTTGTTCTGTATTCCGCAAGGCACCTGAGTTTCTCGTATGTTGCCACCAGATTCTTTATAAGTTCGGCATCAGATCTGCCGTCACCGCATCTTTCTGTCAGAAGTATAAAATCAGATCTTCTGCCGTCACATTCTTCCGAAGCCTCTTTAAGATAAGCATTCTCAACGGCATCAGCCGCAGCGCGGGAACGCAAAAGTTTAAGTTCCCCCTCATCCAGAACTGCAAATCCGGGTTCAAAACGGTCTATTCCCTTCTCCGCCAAAACATATCCCCTCTCGGAGACCACTCTTGTGCAAAAACTGTCAAAGGTCTGGATATATGCATTGGACAGTTTATCCAACTGTTCTCCGAATCTTTTGTGCGCCTCATTATCCGACAGGGAGTCATTATATTCTTTCCTTAAAGCCTCTTCGATCTTTCTCTGCATATTTACGGCTGCATCATTTGTAAAGGTTACGACAAGTATATTATCGATCGATAATTGCCCCGTCCTTATCCGCTCAATGATCCTCTCGACCAAAACCGTAGTCTTACCGGATCCTGCCGCAGCCGAGACCAAGATATTGTCTGTGGGATTGCCGATTACTTTATTCTGTGCACGTGAAAAATCCATATCTGTTTATTCCTCTTGCCCTTCATCGTTCTTATCCAGATATTCCCTGATGTTGCCGATCAATTGGTTCACACTGTCTTTACTTCCTGCCCCGAAGTGTTCCGGCAAAATAGGCGATCCTTCTCTGGTCCTCGGATTCGATGCATCATTACCGCAAAGACCTTTGTATCTGCAATATTCACATTTACCCTTCGGGCTGACATTTGCATCAGCTCTTCCCCGCGCGATCTCATCACAGCTGTTGACCACAGTCGTCATGGCATATTCCGAGATAAGTCCGATATTGTCGGAAAGCATCTTATCCTTATCCCCGGGTTTGACCTCATTCACCAGCATCTTAGGACTAAACTTCAGTTCCTGGTTTTTGGCCGCTCCCATATTCACGGGAAGATATCCGTAATTGGAAAGACGGTAATCCCCGTTCTTTACAAGTCCGTTCATAAGCATATGAGAATATACCGGAAGCTGTATCTGTGTACCTTCCACAAGAGCCGGCATCGATATGCTCTTCTTGCCTGTCTTATAGTCCACTACCCTTACAGAACCGGACCCGTCATCATTCTCCCTGATATCATATCTGTCGATAAAGCCGGAGAATATGAATGTCATACCTGAAGATGTCTTTATGCTGAACGAATAATCACCTTCACCAAGCTCAGCTTCAAAGCCTGAGGGAACATATCCGGACTGTTGGCATTCCTTTATGACTTCAGGATACATCCAGCGGAAGATCCTCTTGATCTTCCTTCCTTCTCTTTGAACGAAAAGAGCGTCATCTTTACCTTCAGAATCATAAGCAGAGGGAACATCCTTGGGATTGACCGCCTCCTTGAATGTCGATTCGGTTATACGGTCCAGTTCCGCCTCATCGAAAACACCGTCCTTAATAAACTGTTCGCAATACCTGTTCAGGTCAGCTGTGGTCTTGATCCCGGTATCCTTGATCCCGTTCTCGAACATTGCATGAATGACCGTACCTATAGCGTTGGCCCTGACTTCCGTATTATCTTCACGTTCTTTGGCTCTCAGGACACGTTCCGCCATATATTGGAAGTGACAGTTATTGAACTGCTCCAAAGCTGACACGCTGCATCTCATCTTCTTCCCGGCAAACACGGCCATATCCGCAGAAGAAATGTATGTGCTTACAAAAGTATATCGCCCGTCGACCGGATCGTCACAGGATAAGAGCCTGAATTGGTTTGCAGCGATCTTATAATCTTTGGTCTCGATCTTGTCCCTGAAGAAATCATATACGCGTGACATAGACTGTCCGAATTCATGGACCATATAGATCTTATCCGTCGCGGTACCCATCATCAGACAGGAAGATACGAACTGTTCCTTCAGTGAAGACTCGGCTTTGTCAGGAAGTCTTATATCCTTCAAAGATCCCTGCAGTGTCTTAAGTTCCTCACTGCTGATTATCCCGTCGGTTATCCTGCCGCTGGGGAAATTGGATCTGTCGGCTCCGATAATAAACAGGACCTTGCATGGAGATATATAAGCCCTCTTGGGCTTAGTTATCTCAACAGAATCGATCCTTAACGGGATCGTCCCTTCCGTCTTGTTCTTCATATCAGTTCTGACCAGGGAAATCATAGAAGCCTGTGTAACAGGGATATCATTCATCTCATGGGTAAATGATGCCAGAAGCTTCATCATCTCATCATAGCCCCTTACCAGAGCCTGAGCCTGAGTATCCATCTTCTGTTCCTGGTACTCATCTCTTAACGCTTCAATATAGACTCTGTTGGAATCCAGATATTCCATCAACAGTCCGGCTTTGGATGATAAGGTATCTGCCGCGAATATAGCATCAGCTGTCTTCTTAAGAGGCAAAAGCCTGTCACAGACAATATGATCCCAGAAGATCTCCCCTGCAGGATAAAAGCCTTCCGGAAGGACTTCTCCATCGCGGGCCACCGTATTCTCATAGATATATACCTTGGGCTCGTTGTCACGGATCCGCCCCTTGCCTTCTTCGCCTTCAGCTTCCTCCGGTCTCTTATAGAATATCTCGGAGAACATCCTTCTGCCGTCGGTAATTGCCTTGAGATGACAATAGTTATCAAAAGCATCCGCAAGATAAGGCGGGATCTTCAACATTCCCGAATACATGGCTCTCAGCACAACAGGCAGTGAGTATCCCGTCAGAGGGAGCAGAAGGATAGTCTCCGCAAACATAGGAATAACCGTATCTATGAGTTCGACTCTCTTATCTATGAACAGATCCAGCCCGAACACCTCTGCAACACTCGTGATCGATGACATAAGATCATCATCGCAGCATACTATCCTGATATCCTTATATCTGTACCCTTTGTTACGTGTAAGATCTATGATCTCGTTCATTACATATCCGATCCTGTCGTCAGCATCAGATATTTGGGACAAGATGATCTTGTCCATAAGGGAATCCCTGTCAGGAAGCTTTCTGCTGTCACCGGCTACAAAGGCTTCGATACAGCTCTTAAGGACAGGATCCGTCTCATCCTGATCCGGAATAAAGGGTTCCTTTACCGCGCCGAATCCGGATACCATGATATCCAGGAAGTCATTGCCTACCGAATAGATTCCCGGAGCTGACCTGTCCTCCGGAGCCCCGATTGTGTAAAAGATAATATCTGCACCCATCTCCGACAACACCCTGATAAATGCACTCTCATGGGGTGTCAGAAGTCTCGATGAACCGAAACCGATAAAGACAAATCTTGAGGATGCCAGGTCCTTGATGTGTCTGAACCTTCGAAGTTCAAGCTTAGAACCATCTTCCTTAAACTCTGCCAGTACATCGGCGGCATTCTTGATGGGGTCTGTCATAAGAGAAAGATCGTAGGTGTCATTCATTAACTCGATCTTCTCCATAATGAATGCTATATCCGAGATCTTGGCTTTGTAATCCTCATTATCACTGCCGCAAGACTCGACCGCTTCCATAAGCTGCTTCGGACCTATCCCGTACCGGACGAAATCCCCTATGATGTTGATGAGACCGTTAATATATTCGTACCGTCCGGCAAAACCTGCCAGTTTCTTGAGATCGTCCTTATACCCGGTGAGAACGGAACAGATCGCGTTACGAAGTTCCACATCTCCTCCGGGAGCGATATTCAAGCGTCCGCAAGTACCCAAAACGTCATTGGCAAGTCTGATAAAACTGGTAACATCTCCCGATGTAAATGCCGAAGACAGGGTCATATCAGCAGATCCGCCATGAACCGTCACAGGATCCGGGAACCGCGAAGCGAGAGATTCCAATACCATCTTCTCCACCTGAGCTTTAGCATATTCAGGCGAAACAAAATAAACACTGTCTTCATCAGACAGTCTCGAGACCTCATATCCGATGATATAAGGTGTTATGCAATCCGTTCCCTGATAGTACCTTACAGTGATCATAAATCCCTCGCAAACTCTTTCTTAGACCTATGATAGCCTACCTGCCGGCATAAATAAACATTGATTTGGAAGGCCCCTTACATCTGTACCAATTAACGGACTTATCGCTTATATTCTTGCACAATAAATCTCAGAGTATATAATTAACAAGATAAATAAATATAAAACAAAATGTAAAAATGCCTCATTATGCCCCAAACTCATGAGCCTGCTGAGGTAAAATGACTGAAAGATCACAAAAGATCGATCGGAGGATACCGAATATGCTTAGAACAAAGAACATCATTCGTGCTTTAGTTACAGCCCTGCTGTCAGCCGCACTTATCATACCGGCAGCATCTGCTCTTTCTAAAAGGGACGTTCAGGCTGCGGGACAATCCTACACATTTACCGAAGATGAACTGGCAAATAACCCCTGTCAGGCGATCAACACCAAGATCCAGGAGATCAAAGGCTCTGCCTCTTCTTCTTCAATCTACACACTTAAGCTCCCCGCAGGCGGGACATATACCATCAACTCACTGATAAAGATGTACAGCAACATAACACTTGACCTTAACGGTTCTACACTCAAGATGGTGCCTAACGGCGGAGGAGAAGCTCACAATATCATCCGATTCGGTGAAGAAGGAGACAGCATAAGAGGATATTCTTTCGCCAACATAACAATAACCAACGGCACCATCGACGGCAACAAGCTGGGCGCCACCCTGCTTAAGATCGCGCACGCCAAGAATGTTACACTGTCCAATCTCACCGTCATGAACACCTCACACTATCACCTGTCTGAGTTTGCCGCTGTTGACGGTCTTACGATCAAGAACTGTACCTTCAAGGACATGGTCTGGGGTGACGAATGGAAAAAGAACGACAAGAGCTGTTTCGAAGCTATCCAGCTCGATGTCCTCACCCCCTACCACTTCGATTACTACGAGTATGAAGCGCTCCCCATGAAGAATGTCAAGATCTCCGGATGTACGTTCTCGAATTGTCCCAGAGCCATAGGAAGCCATACTTCCATCGTTAACGCTCCGTTTACGAACATTTCCATAACCGACAATACCATCACCGGCTGCAAGAGCGCGGCAATTCAAGGATGTTATTGGTCAAACGTTACCATTACCGGCAATACTATCAAGGAATGTCCCCGCGGTATCGCTTTCTATTCCGTCAACGGCAACGGCGGTGAAGGTTCCTCGGCGATAGGGTCCTTCCTTGCAGGCGATATCGACTCCACATGGGAAGGGTCTTCTTCTATTCCTTCCGATTACAGGACTCCCGGTGATATGAAGATCAACATCAGCAATAACACCATAAGTCTCAACGCCGATAAGGATCTGACATCATATTCCAGAGCAGGGATCATGATCGGCGGCACCGATTACAAGAACCAGAAGCTCAATCCCGAAGACGGATCCGGCATCATCCCCACCGGCAATTATTTCATCAACGGTGTAACGATAAAGGATAATAACATCACCACCGGAGGCGCGGGTATAAGAGCATGGGATACACAGAACATTACGATAAGCAATAATACAGTAAACGGTTCCAAGGCATCTTCAGATACAGATCACGGGATCTCATGTGACGGAGACTGTAAGAACGTCACGATAACTTCCAACACGGTTAAAAACACAAAAGGAGATGGCATCCAGATCAGTAAATCTTCGGATGTCGCGGTCAAGAGCAATACCGTAAACACCTCATCTGCCGTAGGCATCAGGTTCAATAACGGATCCAAAGCAACGGCCCTTGAATCTAATAAGATCTCCAATACTTCTTCAACAGGCATACTGTTGTCCGGCACTTCCGTTGTTCCTTCGATCAAGGACAATACGATCGCGGATTCCGGAGAGTCGGGGATCAAAGTCAGCAATACATCCGAGTGCGCCGACATTACCGGCAACACGATACAGAATTCCACTAAAAACGGCATCGCGGTCTCTTCATCCGGCATCGTTAAAGGAGCGATAACTTCAAACAAAGTATCAGGCTCCAAGTCAAACGCGATAGCAGTTACCGACAGCGGCAAAGCTGCTTCTGTTACCAACAATACGGTCACGAATACCACAGGTGACCATGCAATCTTCATAAGCGGAGGAGCTTCCATAAGCGGCAACGTCTCCGGCAACAGCGTCACTCAGGTCGTGAAGAACGGCATATATGTCTCAGGCGCCGCAACGGTTGCAGGCTCCATAACGGATAATACCGTAGTCGCAGCCGGCGAGAGCGGTATCAAGGTGAGCAACGCTTCAACACAGGCAAAAGAGATCAAGAATAACACTGTAGAGAGTTCCGGCACAAACGGCATCATGATAAGTGACGGAGCCAAGCTTACGGGAGATATCGTCTCCAACAAAGTCACGGGAACCGGCAAGCACGGAATTATAGTATCCGATGCCGGATCCTCCGTTGCTAACGTCAAGAGCAACACCGTAGCAGATACAAAAGCAACCGGCATCATCCTGACCTTGTCATCGACCACAAATTCAGTTGCATCCAATACGATTACCAACGCAGGAGACGCCGGTGTCAAGATCTGCGAGAAATCAACTGCGGATATCGTGTCCGACAACAATGTAGATACATCCGCAACCAACGGTATTGCATTGTCCACCGGAGCCAAGATCCTCACGGCGATCAGATCGAACACCATTACTTCTCCGCAGACCAACGGAATCGCTGTCTCGGACGAAGCGGTCTGTGCAACCATCGACAGCAACACGATCAAATCCGCGAAGGTCAACGGCATCTTCATCTTTAAAGCAGCCAAGATAACGAATTCCATTACATCCAACACGATCTCCTCCGTTGCGGAAAGCGGCATTAAGATCAGCAACACCGGCACAACTGTAACAAAGATCATGTCCAACAAGCTCTCCGGGGCTAAGATACACGGCATCATGATCAACGACAGCGGCAAGATCACAGATTCCGTCGCTTCCAACACGATATCCGATGCCAAGAAGAACGGAATATTCGTGTGTGATGCAGCTTCTGCCGCTACTTTGTCCAAGAACACTATAAGCAATCCCGGGGACTGCGGTATCAAGATCGGTGACAGTTCCACTTCAGTAACAAACATCTCAGACAACACCATAACAAAACCCGCCACACAGGGGATCCTGGTAAACAACCGGGCAAAAGTTACCGGCAAGATAAACGGCAATACCATCTCCAATTCCGGTGACGCAGCTATAAAGGTCTGTGATAAGGCGAAGACCAAGACCATAGCTTCCAACAAGATAAGCTATTCTAACGGTGAAGCATCCATCATGGTATCTTCGGGAGCATCGGTTACGAACATCAAGAACAATTCGATAACCTTCCCTTCAGACAAACAGAATGCTATTTCAGTGGATTCCAAGAGTTCCGTTACGAACAACTCGGGCAACAGCATATTCAGGTTCACGGATGTCGTCAACACCTCCGATTTCTGGTTCAAGCCCACCTATTCCCTTGCCGGCAAAGGCGTGGTCAAAGGATATGATAACCAGACCAAGTTCAAGCCTGCAAACGAGTGCACCAGAGCACAGATGGTAACATTCCTGTGGCGTCTGTCAGGATGCCCCGCCCCCAAGGCCAAGAAATGTAAGTTCTCCGACATCAAATCATCGGATTATTTCTTCAAAGCCGTAATCTGGGGTAACGAACAGGGCATCGTAGAAGGCTATAAGGACGGAACGTTCGGTCCTCAGATAGTCTGCATGAGAAAGCATGCCGTAACTTTCATGTGGAGGATGGCAGGAAAGCCCGAGCCTCAGTCCAAGAAGAACAAGTTCTCTGACGTTAAGATGAACGATTACTTCTATAAGGCAACCCTCTGGGCATCCGAGAAGAATATCCTTGCAGGATATCCCGACGGAACATTCAAGCCTGACGGCAAGTGTCTGAGACGCCAGATGGTTACTTTCCTTGATAAGTATGACGTTAATGTCAACAATAACAAATAAATATTTAGATGATCCGTAACTTAGAAGGGCTGTCATCATGACAGCCCTTTCTCATTCACCTGTCAGATATTCTGAAACACCGCAAACTGTTCAGTATGGCGAGTATCAATACACCGACATCTCCAAATACTGCCAGCCACATTCCCGCTATTCCGAATGCACCGAGTATAAGTATCACTGCTTTGACTGCCAGCGAGAATATGATGTTCTCCTTGACTATCCTCATGGTCTTGCGGGATATCCTGACAGCCTTGGCGACTTTAACGGGATCATCATCCATCAGAACGATATCGGCCGACTCTATGGCTGCGTCAGACCCCATGGCGCCCATAGCGATCCCGACATCTGCCAGGGTCAGCACGGGAGCATCGTTTATGCCGTCTCCGACAAACACTGTCCTTGCCCCCTGCTCTTTCAATTCCCTGACACGTTCAACCTTATCCCGGGGAAGGAGCTTGGCATGGTATTCGGACATATTGATCTTCGACGCAACATTTTCAGCTATATCCTCTTTATCGCCGGTAAGCATGACCGTCCTGGATATACCCAATCTGTTTAAGTTTTCTATCGCTTTGGCGGATTCCGGCTTTATCTCGTCATTTACTATTATGTGCCCTAAGTATTCGCATGTGCCTTGGATCTTCCTGGCGACATGTATTATCGTACCCGTAAGATGGCATTCATGCCACTTGGCTCCGACCTCATCCATAAGGGATCCGTTGCCTACATAGTAATCATCACCGTCTATTACCGCGCACACGCCTTTGCCTGCGATCTCCTTGACATCTCCTACCCTTGACTTATCAAGATGGTCGTGATGCGCCTGTATAACGGATACCGCTATAGGATGGGATGAGAAGCTTTCCGCAAGAGCTGCTATATCGAGAAGCTCCGACTGGGAGATCTCATTGGGATGAATATCATCTACTGCAAAAGATCCTTTTGTTAATGTTCCCGTCTTATCGAAGACCACCGTATCCGCTTTCGATACCGCCTCAAGGTAATTGGCCCCTTTGATCAGTATTCCGTATCTCGAAGCGCCCCCGATTCCGCTGAAGAAAGACAGCGGTACGGACACAACAAGAGCGCAAGGACACGATACTACCAGAAATACGAGAGCTCTTCCGATCCATGTGCTCCAGATTCCAGGATTCGTGATACCCAGGAATAGCGGAGGAATTACCGCAAGAAGGAGTGCAGAGATAACTACTATCGGCGTATACCAATGGGCAAATCTGGTGATAAAGTTCTCTGTATTGGATTTGTTGTCGGAAGAATTCTCCACAAGCTCCAATATTCTGGCAACAGTACTCTCGGAATAAGTCCCGCTGGTCCTGACCTTACAAACGCCTGTAAGATTCAAAGTTCCGGAGATGACCTTATCCCCCGGCATCATATCGCAGGGAAGGCTCTCACCCGTAAGCGCGGAAGTATTTACCGTAGTAGTGCCTTCCGTAATTATACCGTCCAAAGGAATTTTCTCTCCCGGTTTGATAACTATGATGCTCCCGACAGGAACGTCATCCGGGGAGACCGTATCCTCCTGTTCCGAACCGTCCTCTCCGACCGTGATAAGATTGGCATAATCCGGACGGATATCCATAAGGGCGGCAACAGACTTGCGGGTACGGCCGACCGCAATGCTCTCGAAGAGTTCTCCTACCTGGAAGAACAGGATTACCGCCACAGCCTCCGGAAACTCACCCGTAGCAAAAGCGCCTATGCTGGCCAGTGCCATAAGGAATTTCTCATCCAGAAGCTGCCCGTGGATTATATTGACTGCCGCAGTCTTTAAGACGTCATATCCTATTATCAGATAAGGGATGAGGAACAATGCCAGAAAGACCGGCCAGGGGATCTGACTGAATATAACCTTTATGATGCTGAATACCACCAGCAAAGAAGCCGCGACAATAATACGGCGAAGCATCTTCTTCTGCTTCTTCGTCATCTTGTATCTCATATTATCCTCGATTCTGCGAACAGGGTCAGTTCCCTGATATCAGATCATTACCTCACAATCGGGATCGACTTTATGAACGCAGTCAACAGCCATCTTAAGTACTTCATCAAAATCGCTGTCATCCGCTTCAAGAGTCATCTTCTGGGATATAAAGTTAACACTGCAAAACTTTACCCTGGGATCCTTGGTGATAGCTTCCTGGATCTTCCTTGCGCAGTTAGCGCAGTCCACTTCCATCTCGTATGATTTTTTCATATTTGTATCTCCTTGATATTTTATTATCGTGATCAGATAAAAGCACCGCTTATTCCAATATATGGTCCAATCCCTGTGCAATGATGGATTTGACATGATCATCGCTCAACATATAATAGATCGTCTTCCCTTCTCTCCTGTTGGATACGAGGTTTGCGGACTTCAATATCTTAAGCTGATGTGAGATCGCAGACTGTGTCATGTTCAGTAACGAAGAGATATCCATTACACACAGTTCCTTATCCATCAGCGCGAACATGATCTTTACGCGGGTTGAATCGGAGAACATCTTGAAGAGGTCTGCTACATCAGACAGATACTCATCCTTGGGCATTCCCGTCTTCTTATCGTTGATATTTACCTTCTTAGCCATAGAAGTTCTCCTTTACATTATATGAATAATTGTTCATATGTTCATCTGAGAAAATAATACTACTGTACTCACAGGATGTCAACAGTAAGAACAGTATTTTTTTTGATAATATAAAAAACTGCCTCCCCGCTAAGGAAGGCAGCCTCTCTTTCCTATTCTATACCCAAACCGGATCTATCCCCGATTACGGAATATATTCAAGTGTTACATAACGAAGCGCACCGTTTACGAACTCAAAGTTATAGTTGCTGCCCCTGATATATCTCTTGGACTTTGTTGAATACTTGACGGTTACGGAATGGTAATCATCATCATCATAATTATTCTCATCGGAAGGAGTTCCTGCATTTGCCTTGAGCTGATCAGCAGTAATCGTGAGCGGGAAGTCAAATGCAAGGACATTCTGAGTCTCTTCGGGTTTGTTAGGCAGATATACTTCACTGACCATGCACTCGTTTGCAGGCTTGCTGCCGTCTGTATCGTTCAGAACTGACACCTGCGCACTCCAGTATTTACCGAGATTGATCCTGAATCCGCCGGACATGGAATTCTTGTTGAGGTTACTTGTCGCATTCTCAAGATCACTCTCTTCGAAAGGAACACCGTCATCGATGAGCTGCTGCAAAGTAACCTGACCGAGAGTATACTTCTTGCCATTGATGTAGAAGTTCATCTCATCGAAGTTAACATACTTAGCACCGTTATCGGCAGGAGCGGAAGTCTCTGCTGTAGTCTCTTCTGCGGATGTAGTCTCCGATGTAGCTTCTGTAGTTGTCTCTTCAGTCGATGTTTCTGTCGTAGCCTCTGTTGTAGCTTCAGTAGTCTCTTCCGTAGTCTCGGAAGTCTCTGTTGTCGTTGTCTCTGCAGGCTCATTGCCAAGCTTGATATCATCTACGAGGCTTGTAAGGAAAGCCTTGGCCTCCTTGTCGGACTCTGCTGTAACAAGCCATTCATCGTCAACATAGACAAGATCCAGCTTGATCTTATCCTTCTCAGAGTTTTTGGCGTTTGTGATCTCCTTAACGAGTTCGTCGATATCAGCATCATCAAGATCTGATGCGATATCTTCAGCGTCAACATACTTAAACTCGATCACAGCTTCTCCCTGGCCTTGCTTCTTGCTTCCTTCATACTCGGAGATCTTATACTCCGCAACGGAAGTTACAGCCAGCAGAGCATCCCACTGATCGTCAGTAAGCTCAGGCTCGGCTACATCGTCGGCGTCAACATATTTTGCTGTTTTCTTGCCCTTGAGAAGCTTTGTCAGATACGAATCACATGTTTCCTTGACTTCGGTATTCCCACCCAAAGGAAGGAGCGCGGAACATCCGCTGAAAGCTGCCAGGGACATTGATGCGACAACAGCTGCCGCAATGATCTTTGTCTTATTCATCGATACTATCCTCCTTGAATATATTAGATCAATACTCAAACGAGGATTATTGTACTACTGTAAAAAAATAAAACAATTAGATAGATTACACAGTAAAATCAACGATAAGAGCCGTTTTTCCGCTTCTTTTCCTGTTTCTCTTCATAAAGCCTGCTGTCGGCCATATCCAGCATCTCATAAAGGTCCACATCAGGTCCGCAGACGAAGGTATGAAAGCCCGTGCTTACCGATATCGAATAGGGCTTTCCGGATTCCGTGTCATGCTCTTCGGCGATCTTTTGTATCCTCGGCTTTATGGCACTCTCAGCCTCACCGGAACCTACGAGAGCCAGGGCTACGAACTCGTCTCCTCCCATCCTTCCGATAACATCGTTCGTCCTGAACGCTTCCTTCAGGACTGTCGCTATCTGCCTGATGGCAAAGTCTCCGTCATCGTGACCGTATTGGTCGTTTACCATTTTTAGGTTATCCATGTCCGCATAACATACCAGAGCAACCTTACCCTCATTCTCCGGGTCTTTAATGATGCGCTCGGCATTATTCAGGAATCCGCGCCTGTTGAACAATCCCGTCAGTTCGTCTGATTTGGCGATCTCATCCAGCATGGTGTTGTCGCGCATAAACTTCTCCAGTGTCTCCTGCAGTTCGCGCCTTGTCTTGTTCTGTGCGTCCAGGATAATGAGGGATCGCACGGTGATAGACATCTGCTGCGCAACCGGGGTCACCAAAGCCATGTTCGAGCACTCTGTCTCTGTGACCAGAACACCGTATATATCGTTGCCGATAAAGACCGGTATGGCTATCATGGTATGTCTTGTATCTTCAGGAATATATTCATTCGCAAAGATCAGCTCCGTACGCATCAACTGCTGTTCTTCATTGATCTCATAAACCCCGCTGTCATCACAATACACCTTCAGGAGCACCGTGTTAGGGCATCTCCAGGCCTGCAGGGGTTCGATCGTACTGCTGCCCTGGAAGAAATAAAGATACATTCTCTCAAAGCCCATCTTCGTAATGTCGGTAAGGAGCACTTTATACGGAATATATTCCGTGTTGGGATCAACCGTTATCTCTCCGGACTGTCTGTTCATCAGCCTCTCCAGCTCATCCCTCTTGTCCGCTTCTTCCTGGGCATATCTGACATTCGTGAAAGCGATATCTCTGTAAAGGTCAGAGAACAATTCGGAGATCCTGACCTTCAGCGCATCTTCTTCCAGGATAGAATATGCGCGGTACTGAAGGAGCTTAAGAGCATTGAAGAGTTTCTCCGCGGTTATGAATTCAGAATACCCTGTATTGATGAATGCTCCGAACATCTCATATACTTTGGCTTCAGACTCTTTGCTGCAGGAATCCTTAACATAATCCTCATAGGATCTGACAAATCCTTCAAATGCTTTCTTTACGGGCTCTGCTCTGTCGGTATTATCGAATACGCCCAGAAGATATGCTGACAGGAGATTATTCAGATCTTCCTTAGATGATCCTCCCGCGCTCAATCCGAACTCGGAAAGCATATCCTGATAATCGTTGCCGGAACATCCGCAGGATCTGCGGTGGATAAGGTTCGTTCTGGTCGATATATCGGTCGGTGTTTGAGATCTTATATAGTTCTCCGCATTCATTACGGCCTGGTAAGTGACATCCGCGGAATTTGCTTCCACCGTTGACAGAGGCGGTATCATGGACTTCGCAACAACATCATCATCAAAACCCACGACAAGTATATCTTCACCGGGAGTAAGTCCTCTTGAATAAAGCACCTCATATCCGCCTATAGCCATTCTGTCGCTTGCGAAAACGATAGCATCAAGACCGGGATTGTTATCGAGAAGGTAATTTACTACTCTGTTGCTGTCATTGGTGAAATCACCGTAAACAATGGGGCAGTCTTTCTCATCTATACCCAGTGATGCGCATACATCCTTGAAAGATTCCAAACGGACAACGGCATCGCGGTTGGACATAGGACCGGATACATAACCTATACGTCTTGCGTTATGCTTCTCATAAAGGTGCTTCACTTCATCACGGATACCGGACCTGTTATCGAAGTTCACCGTATTATAGCCTTCATAATTGGAGAACAAGAAGACCTTGGGAACCTGAGGGAGACTTTCAACGAAATCCCTAAGCTCATATTCGTCGGCTCTGGAACAGATAGTTCCTATAAGGACGTACAGGATATCTATATTACGTTCGCTGACCAGTTTGAACGCGGTATTGTACTGATAGGTATAATCGGCTGTTCCGTACCTTCCGTCAGGACGTCCTATATATCTTCCGGGAATGATATAAAGATCCGCATCCAGTTCCTTGGCTGCGATCTCGGCGCCGTAGCAGCACTGCGCCGTAAAATAGTTATCAAGATCATCTACCAGAAGGCCTATATTGATGCGCTCTTTCATGGTAACTCCCTTCGGAACAACTGATATACTAATTTTACCCCAGCATCAGGTTTTTGTTAACCTCCGAAGGTTCCTTTATTACTGGTCAAATATCCACTTGTTCTTATGGCTCTGTTTATCGGCATACATCTGGGTATCTGCCTCGCGGATCAGAAGATCGAAGTTCAGAGTATCATCGATGATGTGTTCGGAGATCCCTATGCTGGACACGACCTTGAACGGAAGAGATTCGCACTCCGGATCATTCTCAAGATGGTCATGGATACGGGATCTAATGTTATCCCTTTCCGGAGCTATCCACCTGTTGCCCGTCATGGCACAGACGAACTCATCGCCTCCAAATCTTGCGCATATTCCCTTCTTACCCACTATGGCTGTGATCGCCCTGGCAATACCTCTTATAGCATTGTCTCCTATGTCGTGACCGTACTTGTCGTTGATGAGCTTGAGATTATCAAGATCTACTGATATCAAAGACAGGATCCTTGCGGAACTTACATTGCTGTCGATCATACGGCTTAATGCATCCATGAATCCCCGTCTGTTATAAAGACCCGTAAGATAGTCTTTCCTTGATATATCACGTATCACCGAATTTGCCTTAACAAGAGCTCTGTTATTGATAACGAGATTGATCATGGAACCCATGAACAGCGACAACTCCTCAAAACGCTGCTGCCCGCGAAGATCCAGGTCTTTGCATGCGCTCATGATAACTCCGCAGGAACCCTCCGCGGAACTGATCTGCTTGCAGAGTATGACCTTGTAAGGACCTGCAAGATCGGTAAGATATTCTATCTCGGGAACAATGCCTTTGAATCCGTAGTACTTGCATCCGATGATATGATCCTCTTCGGTTCCGGTATATACGGCATGCATGCAGGAATTCTTCTCTCTTACCCCGATGAATGTATTCTGGTCCTTCCAAATTCCCATCAGCTGTTCTGCGACAGAACCGGTCACATCGACATCATCATTATTGACTATCCTTGATGACAGGCGCCCCATCTCCAGCATATGTCTCGATGAGTCACTGATATCCCTGGACAGAAGATCGATGATATCATTCTTATCCTTCTCCAGCTGCCCCTGGCATCCGCATGAACATCTGGCAGAGAGCGAATATTCAAGGATCAATTTGTCACCGGGCACTTCCTGCCCTTCCATATGATCACTTATGATCTTGCATATCGTATGAACGCAATCATCATAATCGAGCTTGCAGGTAGTAAGAACGGGATTATTGAAGTCACCCTTAACGATACCGTCAAAACCGGTAACTACAACATCCTTCGGAACCTCGTAACCGTGCAGCTTCAAAGACTGGCATACACCTATCGCCATGGAATCATTGGCACAGATGATAGCTTTGGGAAGTTTGAACCCTTTATCGAAGAGTTCCTCCATACGTTCTGCGACCGTGAAGCCATTGAAATCGCCGTAGTAAAGCATATCATCGGTAAACTCTATGGAATTTGCGGCCAGGACCTTGCGGAACACATCGATCCTCTCTTCTGAATACCTGTTATCCTTGAATCCGGCGAACATCATGACATCACGTATCTTATGATCTTCGATTACATGACGCACGACCTTCTCAAACCCGGAAGCGTAATTGAAATCTATGTTGACACAGCCTTCGACAGATCTTTGTATCGTGAACACGGGGACACCCAGATCCTTACCCATTCTCACAAGCCTGTCGATCACGGCATCGTCTTTTATTATCTCTCCGAAAATGATCACAGCGGCAGGATCGATCTTCTGTATGAGACCTGCAAATTCCACCTCAGTCTTCTCATATACGATCTCGGAAGAAGAAGACACACCGAATGTGAAGCTCACCGGGAAGAACCTTTCCTTATAGTCGGAATGGACCATAGCCTCCATGAACAGGTTATAGTTATCCGAATCATCCCAGGCACCGCATATGGCTACAGGTCTGGCACACGCCTTTGGAAGGGGGCGTTTCTCCAATCTGATATTCCTCAGGAAAACAGTTGCGACCGATCCCATATTGCCTATGTTGAATTCAAGACGGGCATTGTCTTCCTGTACATCTCCCGACTCAAAGCAGATAATGTGTTTTTGCCACTTCTGTTCGATATTGACCTTGGTATCGTTCATGATACGCTTCCAGTTCATATCCGGAGCGGTGACGGCAACGGACATTTCACGGTCTTCATCCGCCTTGGCTTCAAATGACAGCATATATCTGCACGAAGTATCTATCGGGACTTTGCCCTGATAGAACTGGACCGCATAATCAACGTCACCGTAATTAGTCGAATTGATCACTATCCTGTCGAATTCATAATCGACTCTTCCCTCTCCGCCGGCCGTGGCATGGAAAGACCAGTCTTCCTTCTTATCGGATATATAGTTGCCGGTATCATCCGCGAGCCTCATATCGTAGAGTCTCTCGGGACATCTTACATCTTCGTCATAGGATTCTTTCTGCCAGACCTTAACATAATCGATGCACATAGCATTATGCATATCGAAGATCTCTTTGTTGTCCGGGGTTCCGGATGAGGAATTACCAATCGACAGATAGAAGCAAAGGAAGAACTCTTTATCGAACGGAGCAGGATACGGAAGTTCTTCTCCGGACTCACTTACGGAATACCAATAAGACTCACGGTGATATTCTCTGCCGTCCAGAAAGAACCTGATAAGCCCGGGTTCCCATTCACAGGAATACGTATGGAAATCATCGGCGAGACTTCCCCTGTCAGACTTGACCATATCTATGGCCGTCATGAGAGGATTGCCGAATCCGATACCGCCGTAGCACTGGTCAACGGCACTGTCGAAAACAGTCGCGGCAATGATCCTTCCCGAAGCGGGATAATCAGTTGATCCGATCTCGGGAGAATAATCATATTCGGGGATCAGTTCGAATACGGGAAGAAGTCCCTTGCCGACCGGCATCTTGATGGACGCTTCGAACTTGCCGTATTTAAATGAGCGGTGACCGAATGTAGTAAGTCTTCCGGAAGTGTACTTGACTGAACCGTCAGAAGAGATCTCCTTAGACGGCTTGATGATCAATACGCTGTTCTCTACATAAACATGGTAAGGTGTGTCGGCGAATTCCTGTTTGTCGCCTTCCATCCAGCCGGCAGGATGCGTCTCGACCTTCCAGGACAGAGGATCAAGACCTAAGCCGTCAAACTCATCCGACCAGACGAGCTTATAACCGTTATCTGATGTCTGCAATTCCTTATCCTGCATAACATTCTCCCCTGCCGTTTATCGGCTGATCCGAACAAAATGATACAGCCTATAAGATAATAACAAAAAAAAGCGGGAAACGATAGTTTCCCGCGGTACTTTTTTATCTGAAAGAACGATCAGCTGACAGTATCTGAAGCAAGCTGAGGTCTGGTGAATACGACGAACTTGTAGCAGTCATCCGCCATGACTTCGAATGCAGAGAAGATATCCATGATCTCATCATAGATGGTCTTCCAGCGCAGTACATCGATGGCATCAGTATTGTTCATGAACATATTGCGGATCAGTATGTCATAGAGCTTCTGATAATCACCCTTGAATACATCAAAGTCTCTGGTTGCGGTAATGATGGCATTATCATCGGATGCATTGCGGAGCGCGTTAACGAGATTGATCTCCTTCTTGGCAGCACTGGCTATGGAATTAACTGAAGCAGACAGGCCGTCGGTTACTTCCGTAACATTATATCTGATGAAGCTCTGAGCGAGTCCGTCCAGAAGATCGATACAGTTCTCAACATGCCTTACCATATGGAAGATACGGATGCGGAGTTCCTCATCCATCTCGATCTTATTGAGTACATAAGTGAACTCGTGGAAGATATGATCTGCCTCATCCTCCAATGCGATAGAACGTCTTACGAGGGGTCTGAGATCATCCATATTGTCCAGCATCTCAAGGAGAAGCGTACAATGATTATTCAGTTTCTCCGACAGATCCATTGCCTTATCGAAAATTGCATCGCGATCTTGTTCAGTCATAATAACCTCCGTCTGTCATTAATGATCATAAGAAATGTACTTCTTTATAGTTCTCGTTAACCGATGTTACCGCCACTGCCGTTGCAAACTTATCATGTTTCTCCAGATTGATCTTGCTGTTAAATGCAAAATACTGCTCAACATCCGGACGCTTGTCTAGTTCATGAGGTGTCTTCTGTGAAGATTTCGCCAACTGCTTTCTGACATACCTCTTATAGAAGAAATTGTACACAAAAGCAAATGAGAATACAAATCCGACGACGACTCCGTAAAGAAGAGCAAACCATACCATGATATCATTC
Source organism: Clostridiales bacterium (assembly GCA_017964005.1). Lineage (GTDB taxonomy): Bacteria > Bacillota > Clostridia > Saccharofermentanales > Saccharofermentanaceae > Saccharofermentans. The sequence goes on along the minus strand of JAGCSR010000013.1, from coordinate 3,847 downwards.
CCGTCAGTAACAGCCGAAGGCGACAAACGGGCTCTTACGAGTATAACGCCTGAGAATAAAAGTCCCACCAGGATCGATATTACAGCCGAGATCAAAACGGGAGCCAGCTTACCGAACTTCTTTACAGCTTTGCCGATAAAGGATTCCTTCTCCGGAAGCCTTCCGCACACCTCTCCCGTCTGTCCGTTGACTACGAAGTGATAATATAATCCCTCATATTCATAGCACATAAACCAGACAGGTACAAGGCAGTACTTAACATTGACTCCCGTCATGGTAGTCATGTAAGTGTCACCTGATATAGAGTGTTTACCTTCCCAGCTTCTCTTGCCGCACTCCTGACCGTAATCGTTGAAGCGCTCCTCGATCTTATCGATCATATCCTCGGGAAGATTATCATACTTATATGCGTAGAAACCCTGAAGGAACGGGGTCTTGAAATCAACGGCCTTATCCATCTCGAAAGGTTCTACTGCCTCAAGCATCCTCTGTCCCAGTTTCTTGGAACCCGTGAAAGGAACATCGGCAAGACCGAATGTCAGCACTCGGGACAGATCATAGTATGCCTGTATACCGTCTTCTATCTTGCAGCCTGATGCGGTGATATCCGTCTTAAGATCCGCAGACACGAGCCATGCCGGCATATAGATGCCCTTGATCCTCTCACGGACCTTAGCGGACTTGAAGTCATTCGGAACTTTATCAGCTGTATTGATGAATTCGTCATACAGTTCCATCGCCCTGTCCTTTGTTACCTTGAAAGGCAGGATCATATCCGGCTTGAACTGACGGGTAAGTCTTCTTGAGATCAATGTGGGGGATCCGCAGAAAGAGCAGAATGTTGCCGTAGTGGATTTGTCGGTTACGATCTGGGCACCGCAGGAGTCGCAGACGAATTCCTGCTTATCGGCATCTTCTGCCGATACATCTTCGCCTTCCTCATATTCCTTCTCGCGGAATTTAAGAGCGAACGACCCGGTCTGCTCAAAGCTCTTGGCATCATAGACACGGCCGCACTGGTGACAAACCAAAGCTCCGATAGCCGCATCAAATGTCAGACTGCCGGCGCAGCCGTCGCACTTCTTGGATATCGTGCCGGACAAGCCTTCTCCGAATCCTGTTCCTCCCAATATCATACGGTACCCCCATATAAGGATAGATGTCCCTTTATCCAAATTTATTTATACCATACTTTGTCTGTAAAATCATATTTTTTCGAAAAATATTATAAATATAGTCTTGCACATCAGAAAAAATGATAATTCCTGTTGTTCATGTCTCCCGTGACCTTCATAGCGGCTCCGAACCTGTCACGGTTCTCCATCTCGATCTTCCCGTCATATACCAGATACTGTTCAACAGGCGGACGTCTGTCCAGTTCATGAGGATTCTTCTCACTCTCTTTGGCCAATTGACGTCTGACATAGCTGATGTACGCGAATTTGTAGACGATTATAAACGATGCTCCGAATATGACAGATAAAGTGATCAGAAGATACATCCAGAACAATTCGGGATCTTCAGGATAAAGCTCTCTCAAAAACAACCAGGCAGGAAACATGAGCAAGACCGCCACACCGGCCGACACTAAGGCAGGTGTAAACTTTCCCGCTTTCTTTACGATCCTTGCAAAGAATGAATCTTTCTCGGGCAGCCTTCCGCAAACTTCTCCCGTCTGACCGTTGATCACAAAGTGATAATAGAGCCCCTCGTACTCATAACACATGAACCATACCGGGACCATGCAGTATCTGACATTTACTCTTCTCAACGCGGTAATGTAATTATCTGATCTTACCTCGTACAGACCGTCAAAACCATTCTTGCCGAATTCTTCACCATAGATATTGAATCTTTCTTCGATCTTATCTATCATCCTCTCCGGAAGATTATCGTATTTGTATGCATAGAACCCCTGCAGCAAAGACGTGTTGAACTCCACAGCTTCAGTAAGATCAAAAGGTTCAACGGCTTCAAGAAGCCGCTGGCTCATCTTGCCGGAACCTGTAAAAGGAACATCAGCAAGACTGTATGAGATAACACGGGACAGATCATGACTGTATACCATATCCCCGTCCTTACGCTTGCCGCTTGCCGTAACGTCCGTTATACAGTCCGCGCCCACAAGCCACACGGGCATATATATTCCGCTTAACCTCTCACGGACTTTGGCGGAACGGAAATCCTTGGGAACACTCTTGGCGGAAGATACGAATTCATCATAAAGATCCATTGCCCTCTCTTTATCTATCTTGAAAGGAATGATCATGTCAGGTTTGAACTGACGTGTAAGTCTTCTGGATATCAATGTGGGAGATCCGCAGAAAGAACAGAAAGTCGCGGTAGTCCTTTTGTCGGTAATGATCTGGGCACCGCAGGAATCACATACATACTCCACCTTATCAAGGTCTTCTGTATCGACCGGCTCACCTTCCGCATACTCTTTCTCTCTGAAAGCAAGACCGAAGGATCCGGTCTCTTCCATGCTTTGTGAATCATAAACCTTGCCGCACTGATGACAGACAAGCGCACCAATAGAAGTATCATAGGTCAGATTGCCGGCGCAGCCCGCACACTTCGAAGAATATGTTCCGGATAATCCGTTATCGAATCCTGTTCCCCCCGCTATCATACTGATCCTCCAATAACAAATAACTGCGGTCTTAATATTTATACCATATCTTTTGGGCAAAACAAAAGGCTGTCACCGAAGTGACAGCCTGTTAAGATCATTGATCTGATTTTATCAGAGTGCGGAAACCTTTGTTCCGGAAGCAGCTTCGCTGGACTCAACAACGAGCTCTACAGACTTAGGTGTGCAAACAAAAGTCGTCTTAACGGGTGTGGGCTCGATCTTGCCTTCGAGTGCGTAAACGCCGCCGGAGATGTAATCAACTACACGCTGATTGTTTGCAGAACTCATAAGGTTGCAGATAACGATATGACCTTCCTTGATGTGATCGCAAACGATCTGGCTTGTTCTAATATCGTAAGGTGTAAGCATTACGACTACAGCCTGCTGCTGCTTTACTACCGGTGTTGTCATAGGCTGACTCTCCTGTACAAATGTGTTTGCTCTGAAAGGTTCTTCCTCATAGGACTGATAGAACTGCTCCTCGGGAACATCATCATATCCGTATCCGTCATCATAGCTGCCTTCATCAATATCGCTGATAGTTGTCTCGTAGATACCATCGTCAACATCAGTTTCTACCGGTTCAACAAACTTATCGATAAGATCTTTGAAAATGCCCATTTTGTGTTTCCTCCTTGAATGATGTCCCTGTTGGACTTGTAACAACAAAATTAAGATAACATTCTACTCAGACCTAATCAATAAAATCAGGGGTTTTGTTATGCAACTTACACAAAGGAAATATTCCTGTAACATTTACGTGTATCAATGTTACAAAATCAAGCCTGTCAACCCTTTGCGGCGTATGCGGCTCTGTCACCGAAGAGCGCGGTTCCTATCCTTATATGGGTTGCTCCGCACATTACGGCATACTTCCAATCACCGCTCATTCCCATGGATAATGTATCCCATGTTCCGGGATTCAATTCATCGAAAAGCATCTTTGTATTCTCGAATACGATCCGGGCATCTCCTTCTTCACTTTGAACAGGAGCCATAGTCATAAGGCCTTTGACCCGTATTCCTTCGATTGACATGATATCCTGAACGGATTTCCTCACTTCTTCAACGGTAAACCCGTGCTTGGTCTCTTCCCCCGATACATTGACCTGGAGCAATATATCAGAGATAACATTGTTACAAAGTGAACGTTTTGCTATCTCCTGAGCCAGTTCCACAGAGTCAACGGAATGGATAAGATGGGTCTTTCCT
>JAGCSR010000012.1 GCA_017964005.1 Clostridiales bacterium | reverse complement strand
GCAGTGCGATTCTGAAGAAGAGATAGTCCGCGAGTCTTCGAAAAAACTTGATTGCTCATTCATGAGTACACGGGAATCGATAGACATTAAGTTCGTTAATACAAAACGGGCAATGCCGGATGATCCGAATTATTTAACGAATGAATATCTTGACGATTTCAAGGACTTCCTCCAAAGGTTGTCTGACAGGTGCGGTGTTCCTCAGGAATATGATGAACGTGTGAAAGTAGTCCTGGGCGGCAAAGAATATGTAAGGGAGATCGTACGAGCCCCGGGCTTTAACCAGTATTTCTACTTCTATGTCAGAAAGCTTGATGACGACCTCATGCTCGTCATAGAGGTCGTAGGGATCGCCGATAAGGATCCGGAATACTACGAGAAGATGTTTGGCTGACAATTGCGATCATATCTATGTCCCCGGGAAAACTTCTGTTCCCGGGGACAGTCTTTGTGATTGTGGTATAATGTCCTTGTAAGATAATCATGTTTGATGCATAAAGCTTTGCTTTTAATCTTGATTCTGCTGATCTGAGGTGAAACTGTATGAACAATAATGATGTCTCGTTTTTCGATTACAAGAGGGAAGAGAGGACACTTCTCGCATGGAAGATAATCCTCATCATCGAATTTCTTCTTATAGCTTTATTCCGTTTATCTACATTGCTGTTTCTCGTATCCCAGGGCAACGGTATGTTCAATCAGTTTTTCGCAACGCCCATAGGGCAGGTCCTGAATAACTTTTACCAGACCATAAGTTATAAAACGATGACATTCGCCGTGATATTCCAGTTCTTCGATCTTTATACGGCTCTGAGACTGTCGTTCTTCTATAAGTTCATTAAGGGCGCCGTTCAAAAAGATAAGGGCGAGAGAAACAAGTTCCTCGCCCTTTGGGCTGCTTCGATATTATTGGGACTGGCTTTGTACGCAGGCCTTCAGTATATCAGTCTTCTGAAGTGATCGATTATACGGCAGCTCAGCAGATCCCGACAGAGCTTGAGCAGCTAGAACACCTGTAGCTGTAATGGGACAGGTCGGGTTCTTTGCCTTCCTCGTAGAAGGTAACCTTCTGAACGAAACCTGTCATATGGCATACACCGCACTCAACTTCGGGAAGATTCTGATGCACTACGAAAAGTCTCTCTTCGTCGAACCAGTCACCGGGTGTCCATTCGCCGCCTGAAACATTATCAAGCTGCCCTAAGTTCAATTCGTTATTATCCATGATATGAGCCTCCCTTGTCAGTATTGCATTATGATACCACTGTTTGTATCTTTGTGCTCAAATGCTTTTGGCAAGGAAATCTTTTACTGCTTGTGCGAACTCATGGGGTTTGTCCCCCTGTACATTATGGTTTGCGCCTTCGATTATCTTATATTCCGCTCCGACCTGACCTGCGTATTCAGTCATGATTACATAGGAGCAGGTCCAGTCATCGCCGCCGGATATGAAGTAAACAGGGACCTCATAACTTGTCACGCTCTTGGTAAGATCGACGGTAAGACAAGTGTTGAGTATATCGCCTCCGAGCCTCTCAAGGTCTTCCATGCCGGTCAGCGACATGAACCAGCGAAGATCGTCGGTTGCAAGATAGGGTGATTCTAATGCAGACAACAGTACTGCAGAAGATTCCTGCGAAGGGTGGTACTGTGCGCAATATGCCGATATTTCCGCATCGAGCATCAGCGGGTCTTCCATGAAGGTTTCATACGCCTTATCCATATATGTCGTATCATCTCCTGCGGCCTTTGCCTTTGCGAGTGCATCCTCGTATTCAGAAGTAACGGACAATATATTATTTACGAACTGTCCGACGCCTATATAGGCTGATACTTTCTCTGGATGGTCGTGGACATACGTGGCTCCGAGGATCGACCCGTAAGAATGTCCCATGATGATTATCTTATCCTGACCGAACCTTGTGCGGAGATAGTCTGTCAGGGCGTCTGTATCTTTCAGTGCTGTACCGAATGATACGGTATTATTCTCACGGTCGTCATTCGCAAAATAAGTCCTGCCGCAGCCACGCTGATCCCAGCAGACGAAAGTGTAATCGTCTATAAGATCGTTTGCGTAAGTATATGTTACTTCATGGTCGGGACTTAATGGCCCTCCGTGAAGGAAGAGTATGACCGGATTATCCCGGTTTCTGCCGCGGATCGAGATGAACTGTTTATGACCGTTGATATCGATATAAGTTTGTTCATCTATGCCGGTATTCGGGTTGATAAAGTTTGTAAGGTAGATGATGTTCCTTCTTGCGACGAAAAATACTGATACAGCAATAATAAGAATAACCGGGATAGCAACAGATACCTGAACGATCGCAAGTATTATCTTGATAGCTTTGCTCCTGCCGGATTTTATGCCGGCGTCTTTTCTGTGCTGAAGATGGATCCCGATGTGTCCGATGCCGAGGATCAAGGAAGTTGCGATGATGAAGATGTTTGATGCGTAGATCCCCAGCAGCAGTAAAGCTATGACGGGGAGGGAGGCTCCGGCAACGGGGAATCCTAAGAGGGATGAATACATGTCGGCCAAGGTTTTCGATGAGCGGAAATATCTTATCCAGTAGATCTCGTAAAGTAACATTATTAGGAAGGATGCGATGAGCCACCCGATCCACCAGGAACCGGGTCTTATATTGGTGTCGGCAAAGATCAGAAGAAGGCAGGATGCCAAGACTTCGCCTGCGCGCTCGAACGCAAGGAGGATCTTGTTCTCCCGTTTGGAAGATTCCTCGTAGCCTTCAGGCTGGTGTTTTGCCCAGAAGATATTCGGGACCATGAGCATTGCAAGAAATATCAGTCCCACATAAGAGAATCCTAATGTGATCATATATCTGCCCCTGTTGTATCCGTAATTTGCCCAAATAATATAACACAATATTGTTACTTGCGTGTAATTTGCATCTTGCGCGTTTGGTGTAATATGAAAATAACTGTTAATATCAACAGAATCTAACTGAAAAGAGGAACTGTTTATGGACTTCAAGAAATTGTTGGCTGAGTTTATCGGTACATTTACACTGGTCCTCATCGGATGCGGTACCGCGATGCTCGTAGGCTGTGATGCTGCATCAGGATGCGGGTACATCCTGACGGCTTTTGCTTTCGGCCTTGTTATCGTAGGCATGGCTTATTGTGTGGGGAATATTTCCGGATGCCATATCAATCCTGCCGTATCTTTGGGCGTACTCCTTACCGGCGGCATGAAGACAAATGAATTCTTCGGCTATATTGGAGCGCAGGTTCTCGGTGCTATCGCAGGTGCCGGCGTTCTTAAGGCTATCTTCGCTTTGGGCGGAGTAGAGGATAAGACAGGCGGTGTCGGATCCAACGGCTTAGCAGGTGTTAACGGCAATTACTTCGCCGGACTTCTTGTTGAGATCATCCTGACATTCATCTTCGTTCTCATCATCCTCGGTGTTACCGATGCAGACTTCAAGCACGGATCCTTTGCCGGCATCATCATCGGTTTCTCTTTGGTTATGGTACATATACTCGGTATCGGACTTACCGGTACATCCGTTAACCCTGCACGTTCCATCGGACCCGCGCTGTTCGCAGGCCTCGATGCTCTCAAGGTGCTCTGGGTATTCATCGTAGGACCTTTGGCAGGCGGCGCGCTCGCAGCACTCTGCTACAAGGCTCTCAAGGGCAAGAAGTAATCTTGAACTTACAGGATATATCCTCAGGGGGCTGCCTTTGCGAAGGCAGCCCTTTACTATTTGAGTTCGGAATTGCATGATTTCTGTCAAATTGCGTTTTTCGATTATTTGATAGAGATTTGAGCGGACATTTTTCTATCAAATATTCAGAAAATAAGATTTAGTAGAAAAAATCTCAATAGTTTTCTATCAAATCATCAAATACTCAATTTTGATAGGAAAATACAATAAATAATTCCTATCAATTCAGCAAATTGAATGATTTGATAGGAATACTGTTCGAACTATCACTTATCGCACCTTCCCAGGTCCTTATCAATTGAGAAGTTCGGGATGTTATACATTATCAGGACTTCCGTGATGCCGTGCTCTTTGATGTAAGTATAAACGGATTGCTTATAGAACCTCATGTCGATCATATGAGTCTCTTCGTAGTCGTCAACGACGAACTGGGCGAAGCTGTTGGCATATGAGTCCTTTAAGATCAGGAGCCTGCCTTCGCCGTCGCCCTGTGCTACGGTCGTAGACTGATTTGAGTTAAAGAATGTCGCGTACTGATCTGACCCGTCCAGGTATTTGCGTTCATATATGGAATCCGTGATATAGTCGCCTTCGTTGTAATCGACTTTGCGGTTAGCTTTCTTGTAGTAAGCGTCTATCGTATCGAAAGGCGCGAAAGGATAGTTAACCTTCGCGTATGTCGTTCCACGAAAATCGTTGCATAAGGTTTCCTTTGTCCAGGAGGACAAGTCATCAGCAGGAGTGCCGCGCTGATCACGCCATGCGGCGTACGCATAGTAGGCTCCCAGAGACGTCCAGTGGTGGTCGGTCTTATAGAAGATGTATTCGTCCTTATGCTGTGTCAGCGCGTCCGTAACGTCGATCTGATCGATCCTGTAGTTTGCCGCGTATTCGATGACTGCGTGCTGGTTAGCGTTGGGTGCGAATGCCGGGAGTTTGTCCTTCAGGATGTACGGGGCAGTAGGGACCAGCATAAGCTTTACTGATATGTTGTCCTTGGCAAGCGCCGCAGACAGATTCTGGATTGCTGTTAGGTTTGTAACGACTGTGTCTTCGGGGAATCCTTTCTGGATCTCCATGATGTATCCGTCATTGGCAAAGTACACACCGCCGCTTTCCTGTTTGCCGGAAGCACGTTCGGCAATTGTCTTTGCCGCGACCCAAGCGTCACGTCCCGGGTACTGGTCTTCCAGGTATTCTTCCATATCGTCTCCGAACTTTCCTGTCCTTATGGCATTCCAGGATACAGAGGGGAATTGCTTAAGTGTTCGCTTCTCGTTCTCGGAATATTGCTTATCCGGAAATGCGAAGTGGGCGATAACACCGGCTGCAAGTATCAGGCAGAAGAGGATGGAGATGATCTTATTTCTCATATCATTACCCCCTTAGAACCTGAAGTACAGGAACGGATTGTAGGATCCGCCTATAAGGAATGCCGCACATATCGCAAAGGCTGCGACCATGGCAACACTTTCTGCTGTAGTTATCACTGCCGAAGGGCATTTATCGCAGAACTTGTCGTAGATCTTTTTGGGCAGCGGAAGCGATGCGATAACACATACTGCAATAAGGGGCAGGCAGGACAGCAACTGATATATCGCGTTGTCGTTGATGAATCCCGCGCCTGCACCGAACATACACTTGAAGAATGAGAATCCCTGTCCTATATCATCGAAGGCGAACAGTACCCAGCCTCCTAATACGGCAAGCAGGGTGTAGATGTGCCCGATGAATTTTGGGATCTTCTTTAAGACCTTGAGGAGGAAGAGCTTCTCGATGACAAGAAGGACTCCGTAGAATACACCCCACAAAACGAAGTTCCATGCGGCGCCGTGCCAAAGTCCCGTAAGGAACCAGACGACGGCGATGTTCCTGATCTGTTTGGGGAAACCCTTCTTGTTGCCGCCAAGAGGAATATAAACATAATCCCTGAACCAAGTTCCCAGCGACATGTGCCAGCGGCGCCAGAATTCCGTGACACTGGCGGATATGTAAGGATAGTTGAAGTTCTCCAGGAAATCGAATCCCAGCATCTTTCCTATGCCTATGGCCATATCGGAATACCCGGAGAAATCGAAGTAAATCTGGAACGCGAATGCTATTATCCCGAGCCATGCCCCGGAAGCGGAGATCTTTTCGGGCGCCATCTGGGAGATGTTGCTCCATACAAGACCTATGTTGTTAGCAAGGAGGACTTTCTTTGCCATGCCGCAGACAAAGCGGCGGGCACCCGCTGCGAACTTATCCCAATCGTGTTTTCGAAAATTTAGCTGCCCGGCAATATCGGCATATCTTACGATAGGTCCCGCTATAAGCTGAGGGAACAGCGCGACGTAGGCGCCGAAGGAGATTATGTTCTTCTGCATCTTCGCGTCGTTCCTGTAGACATCTATCGTATAGCTCATGGTCTGGAACGTGTAGAACGATATCCCGATAGGGAGGGGAAGATTAAGCTGGGGGATCGACAGGGAGAAGATGCTGTTAAGGTTCCCGATGACAAAGTCCGTGTACTTGAAGAAGAACAAAAGCCCCAAGTTCATGATCACAGAAATTATCAGGCCGATCTTCTGCTTCTTTGTTCCGCGGAATTTCTCGACCAGGCGCCCGCAGGTGTAATCGAGGCACGTCGAGAATATCATCAGGAGAACATAGATCGGCTCGCCCCATGCATAGAACAGGAGGCTTGCCGCAAATAAAACAGCGTTCTTTGCCTGCCTTGGTACCGCATAGTATATGAGCAGTACGCAAGGGAGGAAAAGAACGAGAAATGTCAGACTTGAGAAAACCACTGACCGGGTTTGTTCTTATCAGCCGCCGATGAGGCCGCCGCCACCGCCGCCGTTGTCAGGTTCTTTAACGACTGCAAGGTTGTCGGGAAGATTACCCAGGACGTTCTTGACTGCATCGTCGACTTTCTGATATTCGGATGCCGCGAGTGTTGCTTCATCTTCGGCGGATGCGCCATCGGCAGCCTTAGCGCCTGCAATGACGAAGATTACGATGTTGCCGGACTTGAACAGCCTTGCGCCTTCGACCTTGGCAACCCCGTAAGGATACTGGCGGATGTAACCGATGGTCTGTGAGAAGCTCTCGTTAAGAAGGTTTACTGCTTCATCGGCATATCCGTCTTTACATTCTGCGATAACGATCTGATCCTGATCTACTGCCGTGACCTTAGCGATCTTGGCAACATAGCTTACAAGCTGGTCTGTCTCAAGATATCTGAGCGCGGAGGAAAGCATATTGTCGTCGTTTACGGCTTCAGTTGCGAGGTAACCGTCGCCCAATGCATCGGCGATAGCCTTCTCGATAGCTTCAGGTGTAACCTCAGATGCCTTTGTCTCTTCGGTTGCTTCGGTATCTTTGCTTTCTTCGGTAGCGGCTGTCGTGGCCTCTGTGGTCGTCGTTGTGGCGTCGGACCCGCCCGAAGGTTTGTCTGCAGAGCACGCTGCCATGGATACCAGCATCGTGCCTGCCAAGATTACGGATATAAGTTTCTTCATATAACCATACCTCATTTCTTTTGTAGTAGGATCAGCACCCTTAACTGACCCTCACTAGATAATAACAGTTAATTATGAATATTTTTCATGTTTTATGTTAAGATTGGTGTATCATTTTATACGTTTTGTAACGCGAAAATGCTATATACGCAAATTCCTGACATAAGGAGATAACTGACAATGAAGGTACTTGTAGTTGGAAGCGGCGGAAGAGAACACGTTATCTGCTGGAAGCTGGCACAGTCGGCAAGGGTAGATGAGATATACTGCGCCCCCGGCAACGGCGGCATCGCGAAGATCGCGACATGCGTTCCCATAAAGGCTACCGAGATAGATAAACTCGTAGATTATGCCAAGGAAGGAGCATTCGACCTCGTATTCGTGGCTCCCGAAGATCCTTTGGCATTAGGTCTCGTTGACAGGCTGGAAGAAGCGGGCGTCCGCGCGTTCGGTCCCTCTGCGGCAGCCGCGATCGTTGAATCTTCCAAGGCTTTCTCCAAGAACCTCATGAAGAAATACAATATCCCTACCGCTAAATATGAGCTTTTCGATGATGAGGCAAAGGCCTTCGAGTACCTGGAGTCCCAGAAGATGCCTATCGTCATCAAGTGCGACGGACTGGCTTTGGGTAAGGGCGTTATCATCGCCCAGACCTTGGATGAAGCCAAGGATGCAGTCCGCTCCATGATGGAAGACAAGGCTTTCGGCGATGCCGGCAACACCATCGTAATCGAAGAATGCATGACCGGTCCCGAGCTTACGATCCTGGCGTTCTCCGACGGCAACACGGCGGTTCCCATGGTATCGTCCCGTGACCACAAGCGCGCATACGACCACGATGAGGGCCTCAACACCGGCGGCATGGGTGCCGTAACACCCGGCGCGGACCTCTATCCCGAGGATATCGAAGCCATCAACAACAAGATCATCCGTCCTACCATCGAAGCCCTTGCGGCTGAAGGCAGGACCTTCAAGGGTGTTCTGTACTTCGGTCTTATGCTGACAGACGAAGGAGCCAAGGTCGTTGAATATAACTGCAGATTCGGCGATCCCGAAGTCCAGGCTATCCTTCCTTTGCTCGAAAACGATTTCATGGACGTTATCGACGCCGTTATCGACGGACACCTTGCCGATGTCGACATCAGGTGGAAGAATAAGTGCTCCTGCGTTGTCGTAATGGCATCCGGCGGATACCCGAAGTCCTATGCCAAGGGCTATAAGATAGAGGGCATCGACACCTGCGGCAAGATCGTATTCCAGGCAGGCACCGCTATTGACGGGAATGGCGACACCGTAACATCCGGCGGCCGTGTCCTTTGCGTTTACGATGAAGGCGACACTTTGGACGAGGCTATCGACGGTGCTTACGAAGGCGTCAAGAAGATCTCGTTTACAGATGCCCACTACAGGACCGACATCGGAAGGACCTTGGGCAATATCGGACATATAAAGGCTTGATCTTAAAAGCATGAAGATAGGATTATACGGCGGAGCTTTCGATCCCATCCATAACGGGCATGTCTCGATGATCGAAGGCGCCCTGGATTCGGGGATCGTGGATATCGTCATCGTGATCCCTTCGGCCCGCAATCCCTTCAAGCCCGGACGTTCCCTGACTTGTGCGCCGTACAGGTATTACATGGTCAAAAACGTCATAGAGGATCTTTTCGACGATAAGGTCTTCGTATCCGACATCGAGTTTAAGATCTCAGGCGTAAGTTATACGGACACTATCGTGGATGAGATCCGCGATCCTTCGTATATTGAAGAGTTCCTTATGTCCTGCGGGATCTCTCCCAAGAAAGCCTCGGCGTCTCATAAGTTTTTCTGGATCGCAGGATCCGACAGCCTCGAGACATTGTATTCCTGGCACAATGCCGGATCCCTTGTATCGAAAATAGATTTCCTCATGGCTCAGCGCCCGGGTGACGACACGGATCCTTCTGACATTGCCCGTGTTAATTCCGAAAAGTTGGGAGTCCCTGTCAACATTACGACGTTTGCTATCGATGGCATTGAGGTTGCATCTTCCGACATAAGAGCGACCGGGAACTTCGATGAGATCCCCGAAGCCGCCCGTGCTTTTATCGCCGAGCATAACCTCTACGAAGCCTGCGGAGTCCTGGAATACGCGTCTGATGAGGCGTGTGTCCATTTTACCGATGTAGGCATATGGATGTTCGGATATCTCAAGAAGAAGAGGCTCCTTCATACACTGAATACCGGGCTTCTGTCCGCATACCTTGCCCGCTGCCACGGCTGCGATATCGACAAGGCCCTGATAGCAGGCTCCGTCCACGACTGTGCGAAAGAACTTCCCATGGAAGACCAGCTTCGCATGGCCCGCGCCCGATGCGGCGATCTCTTCACCGAAGATAAACTCCTGCATTCTCCCGCCGGCGCCGTCTTCTATTCCGAGACCTACGGTGTAGATGATCCCGAGATATTGGATGCCATCACCTATCACACCACGGGCAGGGGAAACATGACACTTCTTGACGAGATCGTATTTCTCGCCGACAAGATAGAACCTTCCAGAACATATACGGATCTGTCTGTCATGCGCAGGATCGCGCCCACAGACCTTGACGGCGCCGCCCGCCTCTGCCTTGAATCCGTCGTGGACAAGTTCCGTAAGAAAGGGCGCCCAGTTCATCCTTTAACTGAAGAATTTATGAAATCTTTGGGAATGAAATAGTTTATGGTACTATGAGAATATAACTACAATAAAGGAGTCACACAAACAATATGACAAGCCGACAACTCGCAGATAAGGCAGTTTCCATCCTCGAAAGCAAGAAGGGTGTTGATATCGAGGTCATCGATGTCCGGGACAAGACCACTCTTGCTGATTACTTCGTTATCGTAAGCGGTAACTCTACAACCCACATCAAGTCTCTCGCGGAAGAGGTCGAATACATCCTCAAGGAAGAAGACGGCCTTTATCCTGACCACGTAGAGGGCAGGAGCGGAGACCGCTGGATCCTTATCGACTACAAGGATGTTGTCGTCAATGTGTTCTATCCCGAAGAGCGCGCAACATATAATCTCGAGAATCTCTGGAATACCAAGAAGCCCCTCGATGCCTGACAAAAACCTGCAAATCTTACAAATCTTACAAATTGAGACTTTGTTAGAAATTGTGAGATTTTCGTAGTTTTTTGCCTGTTTTGCTCTGATAGACTTGCATTACATCCTGCAAGGCAAGGGGGCGATAACATGGCAGTACAAAAAAAAGAACGCCGTAAGATGCTTATCTATCTTGCGGCTTTTATTATGGTAGCGGCAGGCGGCTTCATCTATAAGATGTTTTTCGACGGCAATGCCGAAGGCTTTGTAAACGGGGATGGAGCTGACATGTCCAAGGCAGTCTCTATAGATTCAGTGCCTTCAGCAGAAACGACGATTGCTTCGTCAGAATCTTCTGCGTCTGAAGCTGCATACATTGAAGTGTATATATGCGGTCAGGTTCAAAATCCCGGAGTGTACAGCTTTGAAACCGGTGTGATCCTGAACGATGTGATCGAACGGGCAGGCGGATTAACCCAAACTGCCGCCGTTGAGCGCATCAATCTTGTCTATGTGATCACATCCAATCTGTCAGTCTACATCCCGACCGAAGAAGAATGTGAATCCGGGTATTCCGACGATTCAGGCCTGATCAGGCCTGCCGGTGCAAACTCCTGGAAAGATGCCGGGCAGGGCCGCGGTTCCGGCAAGCCATCCGGTCCGGTCAACATCAATACAGCTCCCTTGGAAGAATTGATGACTCTGCCCGGCATCGGCGAAGTCCTGGCAGGCCAGATAATCAGCTACAGGGAAGAGCACCCCTTCAGTTCCTGCGAAGAGATCTGCAAAGTCTCCGGGATTGGCGAATCCAAGTACGACAAGATCAAAGACCTCATAGTCTGCAAGTGAG
>JAGCSR010000011.1 GCA_017964005.1 Clostridiales bacterium | reverse complement strand
TTCGAGTTCGATAAGTTCGCAGTAGGTACTGAGGCTCTCGCTAAGGCTATCGCTGAGACAGACGCTATCTCCATCATCGGCGGCGGTGACTCCGCAGCTGCTATCGAGAAGCTCGGCTATGCTGACAAGGTTTCCCATATCTCCACAGGCGGCGGCGCTTCTCTCGAGTACATCGAGGGTAAGGTTCTCCCCGGTATCGATTGCCTTAACGACAAGAAGATCGACAGAACATTCGCAGCAGGCAACTGGAAGATGAACTGCGGTATCCCCGCTGACGCTGTTAAGCTCATCGAAGAGCTCAAGCCCCTCGTAAAGAACGCAGAAGCAAGGATCGCTCTCGGTGTTCCTGCTACAGCACTTGCAGCAGCTGTTGAGGCAGCAGCATATTCCAACATCAAGATCGCAGCCCAGAACTGCCACTTCGAAGAGAAGGGTGCATTCACAGGCGAGATCTCCCCTCTCTGGCTTGCTAAGATGGGCGTTAACTACTGCATCATCGGTCACTCCGAGAGAAGAGAGTACAACGCTGAGACAGACGAGACAGTCAACAAGAAGGCTCTCGCTCTCCTCAAGTACGGCGTACGTCCCATCATCTGCTGCGGCGAGTCCCTCGCACAGCGCGAAGCAGGCGAGACATTCGACTGGATCAAGGGTCAGATCGTTGCAGCTTTCAAGGACATCCCTGCTGACAAGCTCTGCCAGATCACGATCGCTTACGAGCCTATCTGGGCTATCGGCACAGGCAAGACGGCTACAGACGAGCAGGCTGAGGAAGTTTGCGCATTCATCCGCGGCATCATCGCTGAGCTCTACTGCGACAAGTGCGCTGAGGCTATCACCATCCAGTATGGCGGATCCTGCAACGCAAAGAACGCAGCAGGCCTCTTCGCTCAGAAGGACATCAACGGCGGCCTCGTAGGCGGCGCTTCCCTCAAGGCTGAAGACTTCTCCATCATCTGCAATGCAGGCTGATAGATTAGTCCATAACCAAACAAACAAAACCGCTCACCTCCGGGTGGGCGGTTTTTTTCAAGTATTATTTCCCTACATTCTCAGAATCCATGATCCTCTTGCATAAAGGTCAGGATGTTAACGTGTTTTATTCCGTTCCTTTTTTGCAGCAGGTAATCTGTAGTCATAACATATTTAGGGTAATTGTCTTTGATCATCTCGAGAGGCTTGTACTCACGGTTTTCCGTTTCTTCGCTCAGGGCAATGGTGTATGCCACCTGAACATAGGAATAATCCATCTCCTGATTGCGGATTATGAAGTCGCATTCAAGTTTGCCGATCCTTCCGACACTAACAGAACAGTCATGTGCACAGGCGTACACATACAGCATGTTCTCTAAAGTCGGTCCGTAATTGACACGGTTATCGGTATTCTCGGCATAGTAGAACCCGAGATCCGACAAATAGTACTTCTTCTCACTGCTTAATGAGCGCTTGGACTTCATATCGAACCGGGGGCACTCATAAAGGATCTTGGCATCGACTAAAGCTTTTATGTATCTGGATACTGTTTCTTTGCTGATATCAAGACCGTTATTTTGTAAAGACCTGCATATATTGCAGATGCTGGTAGTAGCACCATAGTTGTTAATTATGTATCTTCGTACAGTCTCGAAAACCTCTTTCTTGCGGATCTTGACTCTTTTACGGATGTCTTTCTCAAAGATCTCCTTGATTACGCCTTGTACATATCTTCTCTTGTCAACAGGATCATCCAGGAATATGGTTCGGGGGAAACCGCTTTCCAGGATATAATTTGTCAGTTCGATCTGAGGATTTGTATCTACAGGTTTTTTGTAGAACTTTTTCATATCCTCATACTCGCCAAAACTTAAGGGAAACATCTCAAATTCGAGATAACGGCCGGTCAGTTTTGTGACCAGTTCTCCACTCAACAGATAGGAGTTGGACCCTGTTATAAAGATCGACCAGCCACCGTCTGTCCTATAACCATTTATCAGTTCTTCGAAGCCGTCAATGTTTTGTATCTCGTCAATAAAAAGATACTTTATTCCTTTTGCAGATCCCAGGTCATCTATTATCTTCTCAAGAGCATCAGCTGTTTTGATACTCTTGAATCCTCGTTTATCCAGATCAATATAGATTATGTTCTCTTCGGGAACACCATTGTTCCTGATCTCGGTGGCGATGGTTTCCATGAGACTCGATTTGCCGCATCTTCTGACGCCAGTGATTACTTTTATGATGTCATCAGCATCATAAAAGCCTCTGATCTTTCTAAGATAGTTTTCACGCTTAAAAAGTTTCATATCAGCCTCCCTGGATTTTGTTGCTTAGATGATATCATATTTGCCAGTTAAATACCAGTTAACGTTGCTGAAATTGCAAAAACATCAAAAACGGCGGCGTTAACGGGCAAATAACGCGTAATTATTGGAGATTGAAATCTGTCATCTGCGCGAAGATTATATATGGCAATCGATACAAGTATAGAAAAACTTCTATGTCAAAAGTTGTATATAGAAGTTTGAAAGTTTATTTGTCCACAAAGCGTCAAAGCATATGTCTTCTATGTTCTAAAAAACGGACATGGGGTGAATTTGGTGCATCCATAAGATGAACTTTGTATGAACGGAGTCGTCCTGTTCGAGGACTTTTTCTTGATTCCGGTTAAGGGCAAGTGAGGATTAAGTGCGCTCTTCTGTATCTTCTTGCGGCATTCTTAGAGTGCGCATATTATCGCTCTTGCCATATAATATCCTATCGACATACATGGTCTTGTTTTCGAAGCGATAAAAAGCAAGATATGATTTGAAGACTACGAAATAGTATCCCGTAAATAAGTTCTCGTAATAAAGAGGCGCGCCCGATAACGGGAAATCGCGCTTTGCTTCTATCTTGTCCAGCAGATCGTTTATGTATTTGGAAGTAATGTTATGATCTTTCGATGCTTCAAAGACTTCGTTCATTACCCGGTCAAGATCACGCAGGGCAGTCGGTGAATATTTGATAGAACATTTCATGTGTCAAATTCCCAGACGCTTGCGCACTTCTTCGGAGGAAAGATAACCTTCTTCTTCACCTGAACGGCGGCCGTCGTTAAGTTCACACATGAGGCGAAGCATTGCCTTCGTCTTCTCGAATTCCTCATCTTCTGCAATATCGCGGATCGTATACCTCCCACGACCGTTTACGGTCAGGTAAACAGGTGAACCGACCTCGACTTTATCAAGGACTGTATTGTAGTTTCTGAGGTCTGAAACGGGACTGATATTTGCCATGCTTTCACTTCCTTTCTTTTCGTATATGTTAACATCCCAACATATATTAAGCAATATTTTACGAAAAATATATCTTAAAATATGTTGAACCGGATTGTTTTTGCGTCTTTGCATTGTTGCGTAATATAATGTAACCAGTATGTTCGGGTGAGGTTTGGTGTATGAATACTACCGGTTACATAGTTTGGATTGCAGTGAATGTCGCTTGGTTCGTGTTATTGACTCTGATTCAGTATCCTTTGCGGAAGAGGAGGCTCATTCCGCTGCGGATCGTTCTGATCGTTCTGAAACTTGTGGCAGCTCTCGGTGTCGCATATGAAGTGATGGTGGGAGAGGCAGATTTTCTGTACCGGTTCGATCTGTATATTGCGCCATTGTATGTTGCACTGTGCGGCGATACTGTTGGGGACATTCTGACCTTGCCTGTCGTCATCGCAAGGAAGCGCAAGAAGAATACCGCGATCCAAGTTGTGGTAAGTGCTTTACTGACGATAGCATATCTTGTGTTCGGTACGGCCAATATGCAGTATATCGTTCCGAACCGTCTCAGTTATTCATCCGGTAAGTTAAGTGATACACACAAGTTCGTATTCCTGTCCGACCTGCATGTGGGGTCTGCGCAGAGCGAAGAGATCATAAGAGGGGCATTGTTCCGTATGACCATGGAGAGTCCAGAGTTCATATTGCTGGGCGGTGACATTGTTGACGAGTACACAACGAAAGAAGAGATGGAGCATATCTTCGCGATGTTCGGAGCTCTCGATGTGCCGGTGTATTTTATCTACGGCAATCACGACAGGCAGCCTGCGGGAGACAAGGTCGGAGGTCGGACTTTCAGTGATGAGGAGTTAGAAGCGGCAGCCCTCGGCAACGGCGTAAAGATCCTTGACGATGAGTGGGTGGAGGTCGCATCCGACCTGGTGCTGTTCGGGCGTGACGACATTACGCACGCAGATCGCAAAGCTCTGTCCGATATTCCTGCCCGCCCTTCCGGTAAATATGTGATCATGGTGGATCACTCGCCCTACCAGAAGGAGGACATCACCAACAGCGGCGCGGACCTTCAGCTGTCCGGACATACCCATGCAGGACAGATCTTCCCCCTCAAGACCCTCTACTCTCTTGCGGGATATGACGCGTTCGGGTCCTACCACTACGGCGATACCGATCTCTATGTAAGCTCGGGCATCGCGGGCTGGAGCTTCCCGTTCAGGAGCGAGGAAGGGTGCCGGTATGAAGTCGTGACTCTAAAGCCCCAGTAGGTTTACCATATTCACCAAAATACTTCCCGAAAACAAGCGATTATGCACAATCGCGCCATCTCTTAATTATTGTTATATTGATACTATCTCTTAGTGTCGGAGGTGTGCGGTATGGCAAATTGCGAGAAGGTTATTTTCCCTGCAAGTATCGGCGGTCAGGCGCGTGTTGTGGGATTCTTTTACCCCACGCTCGTACCGGAACCCAAAGGGGTAGTTCAGATCTGTCACGGAATGGCAGAATATATTGCGCGATACGATGACGTGATCAATCACTTTAATCTGGAAGGCTGGCATGTGGCAGGACTCGATATGCTGGGTCACGGTGAGAGCTACCTTGCCAACGAGCCTATCGGCATGCCCAAGGGATACTTCGGTAAGGGCAAGGACGCGATGGCCAAGACCATACAGGACATCATGAAGCTGCATTGGAAGGCTAAGGAACGGTTCGGGTCGAACCTGCCCTACATACTGTATGGGCACTCGATGGGATCCATGGTCGCAAGATATATATATTCGACGCCTGAGTACGCGTCGGAGTTCAAGGGTTTTGTGTTCGCTTCGACATCGGCGCCGAATCCTGCGGTAGGGGCAGGGTTGTTCCTGTCGTCTTTGGCATGTCTTGTCGGAAGGGGAGATAAGCCCGGCAAGCTCCTGAACGTGATGGCGTTCGGGTCCTACTGCAAGAGGATCCCGGGGGCCAAGTCCGGGTTTGAGTGGATCTGCACGGATCAGGGAGAGGTCGACAGATATGTTGAAGACCCTATGTGCGGGTTCATGTTCACCAACGAAGGTTTCCGGGCGATGATGACGATGATGAAGTTCATACAGAGCAAGAAAGCGTATCTCGGGGCGGCGACGGCTCCCGCGCTGATGCCTTACGGCGCCGAAGACCCGGTCGGAGGATACGGAGAGGGAGTCGAGAAAGTCGCAGCCGCCCTCAATGCCAACGGGCATTCCAAAGTCCGGACCATCAACTATGGGGCATGGAGGCACGAGCTCATGCGCGAGGGGGTCCGTGAGCAGTATCTGAAAGATCTTACGGATTTTTACGAAGTAGTGGTAGGATAGTAAGAGGTCTATTGGGGATAACAGAGGATCTGCAAAATTATTTGAGAGGTATCTATAAATGGAACAGAGTTTGACAAAGTATCCGTTCGGGATCAAGAATGTGTCTTTCGGAGACAATGTCCTGACACTGACGATGGGAACGCAGCAGGCTGCAAAGTCCCTGTCTTCCTTGCCGATGATGATGCAGGGCGCAGGCAACATCACTTTCATGATGTCGTCTCCTGCCAATAACGTCATCAAGGTCGTGATCAGGAACCACAAGAGGAATAAAGCTGAATCGACTTTCATCAAGACCCGTGATTCCGGCAACGGCATTATCAACGAGACAGACGATTATATCTCCTTCAAGAGCGGTATGCTCGAAGCGAGGATCACGAAGACTCCCGTGCCGCAGATCACATACTACTACGGCGACACCGTCCTCACATCTCATGCGCAGGTTCCGGGCGGCTTATATATCAAGGAGTCTTTGGACAGAAGGAAGAACCAGTATGCTGCAGGCGTTATCCTGACTGCCAAGGCAGGGGAGAACTATATGGGCTTCGGCGGCGGCGTATCTGCTGTCGCGAACGGCAGGAAGATAATCACGGATCCGTCCCTCGTATCTCCCGGGAAGACCAGCATTCCTTTCTATGTATCTTCCGCAAACTACGGTATCTTCGTTAATTCCATCGGCAATGTTACTTTCAATGCAGCCAATGACGGCAATGTCATGGCTTTCGAGAACGACGGTCCCGTTATGGAGTTCGAGCTTTTCGCAGGTTCCACGACATCGGAGATCATCAATTCGTTTACGGGCTTCATGGGAAGACCCGGACACGTTGCATCCTCATCGGTATGCACGGCGCTTGCGATGCAGGACGACTTTACCATCACATCCGATGATATAATCACGTCTCTTCGCAACATCAAGGATGCGGGACTCAATGTGGCAGAGCTTTGGATCGGAAGATCCTATCTGCCTGCCGGCGCTGCAGCAGGATTCGATTGGGATCCGGTAAGATTTGCAGATCCTGTCGGGTTCCTCCGCACCGTCCACGATTGGGGCATCCGCGTTGGCGCGACACTTACGCCCTATATTCCCGAAGAGTCCGAGCTGTTTGATGAGTGCTTCGACCTCGGTCACTTCGTAAAGGATGCCAAGGGCAACGTGGAGATAATCGATACTCAGGAAGGCTCCGTTGCGGTGATCGACATGACCAATATCGCAGCCCGCAACTGGTTCTCCGGCAAGGTCAGTGACTTCATCGACGCCGGCATCGACATGATCGAGGGTGCTTTCGACTTCAGTCTCCTGAGCGATATGTGCTTAGGTTCCAAGAACGACGGATTCGAGACCCTGTTCGTCTCTGAATTCAACGGCGCGATCCGCGATGCTTCTTCCCGTGCCAAGGGCAAGGAAGTATCCTTCATGATCGCGGATATCGTATCCACCGGCGACATCGCCACGGCATACAGGAACATAGCCCCTATCCCTTCCGAACTTTGCTTCGGCGGAATGGCGTCAGCTGCTGCCAATGCCCTGTCCTACGGACTTACGGGCTTCACGCTCTGCAACATCGACGTACCTTATGTCTCCGATACGAACCTATATTCCAGATGGATGGAGACCGCGCTCCTGGCACCTCACTCCAGGATCTTCTGCAACCTCAAGGGCATGCCTCAGAATATGCCTGCCGAGATCTTCGAGAGGATCAAGCTCTTCTCCGACATGAGAGCAAGCCTTGCACCTTATATCTATTCCGCGGTAATGGAAGCTTCCATGTACGGCAGCCCCGTTCTCCGCACCATGTCCTACGAATTCCCGACTGACGCTCTGGCGGGATTTGCCCGTGACCAGTTCATGGTAGGACCTTCACTCCTTGCGGCGCCCGTTACTTCATCTTCGGGCAATGTCAGGTTCTATGTTCCGGCAGGCGTTTGGACAAACCTGTTCTCCCGTGAGACCCTGACCGGTCCCCGTTTTGCTTCCCGAAAAGAAGAACTCGGATCCTTCCCGATCTTCGCAAGACCCAATTCCATCATCACGACACTCACCAATGCCGACGGACATTCATCCAGCCATTCATTCCTGGATAACATCACATTCACCTGTTTTGCTCCCGCTGACGGCAAGGTCGCGGCCTGTGAGGTCTTCGACGACAAGGGCAAGGCGTCCGGCGTTATTAATGTTCTCAAGGAAGGCAACAAGATTACGGTCAAGACTGACGGATTCGGCCGTAACAAGAGGATACAGCTGACCGGCATCGCTAATGTCGTATCGGTCTCCGAGTCGATCCCCGAGCCCGAATCCTGGGGAACTTCCATCGAGTTCTCAGGCAATGAACTGGTAATTACTTTGGGTTGATCAACAACACGGTATCTTTACAGGGAGATGGACTTCATCTCCCTGTTTTATTGCTTATTTGACCAAAGATTTACATTGTGTGAACTAATTATAAGTAAAAAGTAAATTGTGGAAAAACAAATTGAAGTTGACTTTGGAATGTTTTACAATCTGAATATGTATAAGTGTCTGCGTAGGGAGGTGATATCATGATCTCTAAGATATATAAGAAAACTAACAAGAAAGGCTTCACTCTCACCGAGATGATCATCGTTGTCGCGATAATCGTTGTTCTCGCAGGTGCGGGACTGACCGGTGTGTTGGTATCTATCCACCAGTATAACGATTATAAGCGCAACCTTGAAGAGAACGGCGGCATCCAGTTTGAGGCAGATGCCAGAGAGGCTATCGAGAACCTGTTTAACGGATTCGGCACATATAAGCCGAGAACCATAAAGCTCGAAGATCCCGCGGCAACTACCACAAATAACGATGACAACAACGGCGGCAACAACGACGAAAACAACGACCAGAACAACAACGATAACAATAACAACGATAATAACAATAACGATCAAAACAACAACGATAACAACAATAACAATAATAACGACCAGAACAATAACAACGATCAAAACAACAACAACGACCAGAATAACAACGACCAGAACAACAATAACAACAACGGTACTCCCGACCCTAATATCAATAACGGTGGCGGAGTCGGCGGCGGACCTGTATCTGCAGGCTGTTGTTCAACACCCAATACGGTATCCGGTTCTGATGAGCATCAGGGCGTTGTAAGCATCACAGGTTCGGGAACCACATCAGTTGTTACTATCTCGAACGGTTGGAACAATAATTGTCAGTTCACGGTCAAGAAGAACGGCAATACCTATTCCGTATCCAATTGGGATAACGATAAGGCGTGGGTTCTCGGCAATCTCGGTATCAATGTCTGGGGCGGACAGTCTTCGATAAATCTGACTCCTGACAACATCAATTCTTTTAAGACCATTTATGGTCTGACCTTGAACTGATCCGAATCGTTTTGGTGTTCGAATAAGTTATTTAAGGGCTGCCTTCGGACAGTCCTTTCTTATTGCTTACGAATGCAGTGTATTCTCTGCTTCAAGGAGCTTCTTGGTCGCATCGGATTCCGGGGAGTTTAAGACTTTGTCGCAGGTTCCGTCTTCTGCGATCTTACCTGCGTCCATTACCGCGACTGTCGAACATACTGCTCTTACGATGTGGATGTTGTGAGTGATCATGAGGATCGCCACCTGGTGTTCTCGGTTGATCTTGGCAAGGAGCTTCAGTATCTCCGCGGCAGAGGACGCGTCCAGTGATGAGAAGGGCTCGTCTGCGATTATGAGCTTGGGCCTCGTTATCACGCACATTGCTATGGCCACACGCTGGCGCTGGCCGCCGGAGAGTTCTCCGGGTCTCCTGTTAAGGTAACCGCGGTCAAGTCCTACAGTCTCTATTGCGTTATCGATCGCTACCTGTATGTCTTCTTTACTCATCTGTCTCTTATAGGGACGGAGTGCTTCTTTGAGATGCCACATTATTGTGTGTGAAGGGTTAAGACAGGATACGGGATCCTGGAATACCGCGCCGGTGTTATCGGACTTGCGGTTAATGGTGCCTTCTGACTTCATAAGCCCCAGAAGCGTCTTGACCAGTGTGGTCTTGCCGCATCCCGAACTTCCGATGAGACCTTTGATCTCGGCAGGATATATATCCAGATCAACACCGTTAAGGACCCGGTTCTCGTCCCAGCGGCCCCAGAGGGATGCTGTATATGCAGCGGATACGTCTTTGCAGGACAGTACGGGTTCTGCGGTGCGGTCGCATTCTGCGGGCGTGAGTTCGAGCTTCCTGGGGTCCAGCCTTGCATTGGTCAAAAGTTCTGCCGTGTAAGGGTTCTTGGGCCTCATGAGTATGTCTTCCGTAGTATCGGATTCTACGATCTTGCCGTCTTTCATTACGATAACGCGGTCGCAGAAATTCTTTACGGCCGAGATGTCGTGGGATATGAACAGGATCGTGATCTTCATGTCGATACAGAGTTTGCGCAGAAGATCCAATATCGCGACTGTTGTGACAGAGTCAAGAGACGATGTGGGTTCGTCGCAGATAAGGAGCTTCGGTGACAGGAGGAGCGCGCCAGCGATCAGGATCCTCTGTCTCTGGCCGCCCGACAGCTGGTGCGGGTAGCGTTCGTAGATCTTCTCAGGTGTTGCAAATCCTACGGTCGATAAGATGTCGGAGATGCGGTTATAGCGCTCGGCTTTGTCCTTTATGCCGTGGGAGATAAGGATCTCTTCAAGGCTCTTGCCTACCTTCATGAGAGGGTCTAATGCCGATGCAGGTTCCTGGAAGATCATGCCTATGTCGGATCCCAGCATCTTCCGGCGTTCCGCAGGTTTCATGGACAGAAGGTCCTTGCCCCGGAACTTGATCGCGCCTTCTTCTATCTTCGCGTTGGCGGGGAGGAGTCCCGCGATGGAATAAGCAGTCATGGATTTACCCGAGCCGGAGTTGCCGATAAGGCCCAAGATCTCGCCGTCGCGGATGCCGAATGAGAGCTTGTCCAGAACCGGTTTGGCCGGTTCACCCTTTGCGGAGGGGAATGATAAGGTCAGGTCATGTACCTTGACCAGGTGGATATGCCGTATGCGTTCTTCGGGAATGTTCTCCATCAGACCCCTCCTTTCTGCGTTCTTACGCGGATTCCTTCAGATACGAAGTAGAGTCCGAGGATATAGATGATCAGCATCAGCGCCGGGAATATGATGAGCCAGGGGGCTCTTGTCATGTATGCCTGCGCGTCTGCCAGGAGTTTGCCGAAGCTTGCGTCCGGGGGCTGTACACCCAATCCCAGATAGCTCATCCCGCTCTCGAAAAGTGTCATGTTCGCAAGTCCTATGACCGTTGCGGGAAGAAGTGTTCCCACAAGGTTCGGAAGGATATGCAACGCCATGATCCTGGGGGACGGTATCTTCATTACCTGAGCATGCATTATGTAATCTCTCTGTTTGATCTCCATTGTCCCGACACGCGTGACACGCGCAAATGTCGGCGCGAAAACAAGTCCCAATGCCCACACGACGTTGAACATGGAAGGTCCCGCCACTGCTACTGCGACCAGAGCCAGAAGGATACCGGGGAAGCACATGACGCTGTTGGATAAGAGCATGATGCCTCTGTCTGTCCAGCCGCCGTAGTAGCCTGCAGGCAATCCCGTCAGAAGTCCTAACAGAAGGGCGATCGCAACACCTGCGAATGATATGAATATCGTGTATTTGGAAGCGAACATAACACGTGAGAATGTGTCGCGTCCGAAGTTGTCCGTGCCGAAAATGTGCTCGGCGCAGGGCGCCATGAGCTTGGATGCGGGGTCGGTGGCATTAGGATCGTAAGGAGTCCAGATGAGGCTTAAGATGAAGGATGCCAAGACTATCCCCAGGAGGATGAAGCCTGCGATATAAAAACTTTTCGATCTGGGATCTTTCATAGCGCGCCTCCTCTCACTTAAGCCTGATCCTCGGGTCAGCGATGGATCCCAGGATATCGGCTGCAAAGTAGAGCAGCACCGTTATGAATGCTATATAGAAGACCATGCCGGACAGCAGCGGGAAGTCTCTTCTGGCGATCCCTGCAAGAAGAAGGCGTCCCAGGCCCGGCAGGTTAAATACCTGTTCCACGATAAGGCTTCCTGCCAGGATGTCCGACAGGACTATGGATATGACGGTGATGGAAGATACATTGGAATTCGGAAGAACATGTTTTACGAGAATGCGGAGATCGGACAGTCCGTGACCTTTGGCATTCTTTACATACTCAGATGAATTCTGCTCGATTATGGAAGACCTCATGTACTTGAAGGTCATGGCGATCTTCGGAAGTGCTATGCAAAAAGACGGCAGGATCAGGCATCCTACGAATCCTCCGAAGTTATCGGAGGGCGCGAAGTACTGGCCTGCGCGGAATCCGGAGAACAGGGCGGATGCGATGGTGATGATGATGAGCGACAGAGCAAAAGGCGGGATCGCGAACAGGATATGTCCCATTACCGAGAAGATCTGATCCAAGGTCTTGCCCGGGCGCCTCGCGCTTAATATCGCCAGAGGATAGGATATGACGATAACGAAGATGAGAGCAATGATGCTCATGCCGATCGTAACGGGAAGGCGCTCCGCGATAAGGCCTGCGACGGGAGTTCCGAATGCCGCAGACTTGCCGAGGTTGAAGGTGAAGAGCCCGCCGAGCCAGCTTAAGTACTGAACGATCATGGGGCGGTCCAGTCCCAGTTCCGATCTTAATGCGTCAAGCTGTGCCTGGGAAGCGTCAGGTCCCAGGATAACCTGGGCGGTGTCGCCCGGGATCACGCTGAAGGCCACAAAAGTCAGGAGCGACACCAAAAACAGTGTCGCCAGTAATTCCAGTATCTTGGAGATTATGAATCCTGCCTGTCTGCCCATGACATATATTGTAACAGTAGGAAGGGGTAAAAGGTCAGGCTGTTTTGAACTTTACCTTATACATATCCTGAACGTACATGGGATATACGTTATATCCTTCGAGCTTCGTGGATACGGCAACGATCTCTTCGGGGTCCTGGATATAGCAGGAGGCGTTGTCGCCGAGGAGGATCTTCAGTACCTGATGGTACATGGATACCTTCTCGTTCTCGTCGGTCGTAAGAGGGATCTTAGCCATGATCTCGTCAACTTCGGGATTCGAGTAGTTGATGAAGTTGCCGTCGGAATCAGACATATATCTTTGGAGTACGTCGTAAGGCGCGTAGTCTGAAGTCAGGCAGATGACCGTTGTGTCGAAGTGCCTTCCTGCATAGACTTCGTCGAGCCATGTTGCCCAGTCTACCTGTTCGATCTTAAGGGTGATGCCGACCTTTGACAGTTCGGAGGCGAGCTCCACTGCCGTGTTGACATGTACAAGATAAGAAGATGGAACGGTTACCGTGAGTTCGAACCCGTCTGCATATCCTGCTTCGGCAAGAAGGCTCTTGGCTTTCTCGAGATCGTATGAATATGTTCCGTCAAGGGATGTGTCGTACCACTTGCCGAGGGCAGGGCTCATTGCTGTTGTAAGGGCAACACCGGCACCGTCCATCGTTACGGAGATAACATCATCGCGGTTGACTGCGTAGTTGATAGCTTCTCTTACCTTGGGGTTGTTCAGAGGCTCAACTTTGTTGTTGAGCGCGAAGATCTGGACCATGTTGGAGCCGCAGCTCTTTATCTCGTATGCCTCGGGTGACAGCTGTTCTGCCTTATCTTTTGTAAGATGAGGGAAGACGTCTATCGTGCCGCTCTGAAGTTCCAGAAGTCCTGCGTCCATATCCGCGCAGATCTTGAAGACCACCTTGTCAACGGCGGGAGCGCCGCCCCAGTAGTCCTTATAAGCGGACAATGTGACATTCTGGCTTACGGAGTAGCTGTCGAACTTGAAAGGGCCGGTTCCGCAGGGATTCTTGTCAGCTCCTTCGTAATCTGCGGGAATGATGCCTGTCGTAAAATAGCTCAGAAGCTCACTGTCGGGCTGCTTCAATATGACCTGGATCCTGTTGGAGTCATCCTTAAGGATCGAGACGTCGGATACTTTGACGAAAGCCGCAACAAGGGGCGTTCCGTCGGAACTGGGCAGAAGTCCTGCCGCGCGCTTGAGCGAATAAACGACATCGTTTGCGGTCATCTCCTGACCGTTATGGAACTTTACTCCGTTCCTTATGGTGAAAGTATATACATCAGCTGCGTCGCTGATTGTGTAATCGGTTGCAAGGCAGGGATTGAGGTTGCCGTCCGAATCGTACTTAAGAAGTCCTTCGTAGATATTGAAGATGATCTCACGGTCACCTGCGGCAACTACAGTGTGCGGGTCGAATGTTCCCGGTTCCTGTGTGATGCCGACGGTTACGGTGCCCGAAGACGTGTTGCCGGTCTTGCATGAAGCAAAGCCGAATGCCGTTGCCGCAACGAGTAAACCTGCGATCAATATTTTCGAAAAGTGTCTCATAAGATGTGTCCTTCCCTATTGCCGTAATTAATTACAGTAGAATGTACTTGAAATCATTGGTTTTTTCCACTCTTTGCGGAAAAATCGTCAAATGTTAAAAAAATCGTAACCTTTGCATAAGTTTTTTGTTCATTTGCGTTGTATAATGTATGAGTAAATCACAGATTGGGGAGACAGACAAATGAAGAAATGTCCCGTATGCGGAGTTATGATGGGTGACAACGTCGCTCGCTGCTCCATGTGTAAATACGATTTCCAGAAGGCATCGCAGGGCAATACCGACGAAGCGGCTGATGAAGCCAAGAAGATCCTGGAACAGAAGGAACAGGAGAATATCGCAAGAGCCGAGGCTAAGCGTTCCGAAGAAGAGAAGAGGATCTTGGAAGCCAAGGAGAAGCTGGAGCGCGAGTACGGCACTATCCAGGCACAGTTTGAATCAGAGAAGCTTCGCATGGAGTCCGAGTATGCGGCGATGCAGAAGCGCAATATAGATGAACAGTTGAAGCTCGAACAGGCCCTTGAAGAGACCAGGTCGGATCTCGAGGAAGCCCGCGCCAGAAGAGACGCGCTCCGCAAGGAAGCCGAAGAGATGGAAGAGGTCAGCCGCAAGAAGTCTCAGCAGGAACATGATGAGATGATCGAGGCCGCCAAGGCAGAGCAGCAGCGCATCCTCGAAGAAGCGCAGATCCAGACGGAGCAGCTCGCGATCCAGGTCGAGAAGGAATATACCGAGGCTATGGGCAAGCGCGATGAACTCATCGAGCAGGCCAAGGAACTCCAGGACTTCGTAAACAATGCCGACAAGGTAAAGCAGGAGAAGGAGAAGGAGATCAAGGCAGCCGAGGACAAGATCGAAGACCTTAACAAGAAGTTCGAGAAAGAGCGTGAGAAGCTGGAGAAGGATTTCGAGAAAGAGAAGGCCAGGATCGAAGAAGAATCCAAGAAGATCGGCGAAGAGCAGGTTACCGAAGCCCTCAAGCAGAAGGAGCAGGCCGAGAAGGAAAGAGACGCTGCCATCGCCCACAGAGATCAGCTTATAGCAGAGGCCGAGCAGCACAAGGCTGCAGCTCAGGCAGAGCTGGATGAGCTGGTCGAGCAGGCTAAGGGCGTCATCAGCGAGGCTGAGGAAGCCGCAGCCAAGAGAGACGGCATCATCGAAGAACTCAACAAGGCTCAGGAAGAGCAGCAGAAGGCATTAGAGCAGATCGAGGCAGACAGGGCAGCCAAGGAAGAAGAGGCTGCGGCATTTGAAGCCAAGAAGAACGAAGCTGCGGAACTTATCAATCAGTACGAGACACAGGCATCCGAACTCCAGACCCAGATCGAAGGCATCCAGGGCGAGTACGAGCAGGCACAGCGCATCATCGCTGATTCCAAGAATGCCGAAGTCGCTGCCGAAGCAGCAGCCCAGGAGATCATCCTCAACGCCGAGAAGCAGGCTGTCTTCCTCAAGGAAGTAGCGCTTACCGAGAGTGATAAGGGTGCTATGCAGAAGCAGATCGAAGATAAAGACAAGAAGATCAAGGAGATTGAGATGGAGAAGGAAGAACTTGAGAAGAAACTGAATTCCATGGATGAGACGATCATGGCTCTCGAGAAGAGAGTGCGTGAAGGCATCGGCGGAGCAGATTCCGGTCCCAAGGAGTACAGCGTCGAGACTGTCGATCACAATAACGCAGGTGAAGTCAATGCGACAGAGATCGCCAAGATCTTGAAGAAGAAGGCTTCCGACGGCTGGAAGCTCATCTCTGTCATCAACGACGACGGCGGTAAGCTCCAGGCTTCCCTCGGTGATACAACCGAGTCCGCATCCTTGTCAGTGGGCGCTTTCACCAGCAAGGAAGACAGGGTCATATTGATCTTCGAAAGACCTGCAGGCTGAGCATCTTTTTAGCTGAATCACTTAAGCGGGCTGTCCTTGGGGACGGCCCGTTTTGCTTGCCCGGATCCCCGATTGGCGGTCTGAAGTGACCGCATTTTTCGCCCCCGAAACACACTGACAGAAAATGCACAAAAAAATTTACGGTAAACAGAAATTCTTTGTGGAATTAGTATAGAAAAGATTATATAATAGGCGGGTAGTGTAAATTTTCGACAAGGAGGAAGCACTGATGGAAAACTATTCCGCAGACAAGATTCGCAACATCGCTTTATTCGGACACGTGGGGACCGGCAAGTCTACTCTTGCAGAAGCGATCCTGTACTCAACGAAGGCTATTGACCGTTTCGGCAAGATCACCGACGGCAACACCACAATGGACTTCGATCCCGAAGAGATCAAGAGAGGCATGTCCGTCTCTACAGCAGTAGCATGCTGTGAATATAAGGGCAGCAAGATCAATATAATCGACACTCCCGGTGACTTTGACTTCCTCGGCGAAGAGATGTCAGGCGTAAGGATCGCCGATAGCGGCGTTATCGTTATCTCCGCTAAGGGCGGTTCCTCTGTCGGATCAGAGAAGGCTATAAGACTTCTGTCCGGCAAGAATGTTCCTTTCCTGTTCTTCGTTAACAGAATGGACGAGCCCAACGCTGATTTCGAAGCTGTTGCATCCCGTATGATGGAACGTTACGGCGCTTCCGTTATCCCTCTGTCCTTCCCTATCATGGAAGGCGGCGAGATGACAGGTATCGTAGATGTCATGAACCGCAAGGCTTTCTCAGTTGACAAGGCTACAGGTAAGCTCAATGAGATGCCTCTGCCTGATGAATATAATGCACGTATCGACGAACTCCAGGAGAAGGTCAACGAAGTCGTTGCAGAAGCAGACGATGCTCTCATGGAGAAGTTCTTCGCAGGCGAGCCTTTCACCGAGGACGAGTTCCGTCACGGCGTACATGCAGGCTTCCGTGAAGGTAAGCTCCACCCGATCTACTGCGGTTCCGCATTCAAGAACATCGGTGTTGACTTCCTTCTCAACTGTATCTCCAAGGATACTCCTCCGGCAGGCAAGAAGCCCGCTCTCGAAGCTACTCTTCCCGACGGTTCCACATCCCAGGTTTCCTGCTCCATCGACGATCCTCTGGCTATGTTCGTATTCAAGACATTGTCTGACCCGTTCGTAGGTAAGATCTCCATCTTCAAGGTCAACGCAGGCACCCTCAAGGCCAACACGGCTGTCTATAACGCAACCAAGGGTAAGGAAGAGAGGATCGGAGGACTGTTCTATCTCGTAGGTAAGAAGCAGATCCCGACAGATAAGGTTACAGCAGGCGACATCGGAGCAACCGCTAAGCTTGCAGTTACCGACACCAACGATACTCTCTGCGACAAAGCAAGAATACTCGAACTCCCTAAGATCAAGTTCCCTACACCTTGTCTTTCCAAGAGTGTTACGCCTAAGAACAAGGGCGACGAAGATAAGATCATCTCCGGTCTTCAGAAGCTCGCAGATGCCGACAGGTGCTTCACAATCGAGACAGATCCCGAGACAAAGGAGATGGTTCTCTCAGGTCTCGGCGACATGCAGCTCAAGGTTCTTATCTCTAAGCTCGCAGGCAAGCCTTACAATGTAGAATGTGATCTCGGCAAGCCCAAGGTTGCTTACCGTGAAGCTATCCGTAAGAAGGTTAAGGTACAGGGCAAGCACAAGAAGCAGTCCGGCGGTCACGGTCAGTATGGTGACGTTTGGATCGAGTTTGAACCCAATCCCGAATCCGAAGAACTTGTTTTCGCTGAGAGCGTATTCGGCGGCGCAGTTCCCAAGAACTTCTTCCCTGCAGTCGAGAAGGGACTCCAGGAGTCCGTTAAGAAGGGTGTTCTCGCAGGTTATCCCGTTGTTAACCTGAAGGCAACATTGGTCGACGGTTCCTACCACGATGTTGACTCTTCGGAAATGGCATTCAAGATCGCAGCTAACCTCGCATTCAAGGCCGGTATGACCCAGGCTTCACCTATCCTCCTTGAACCCATCTCCTCCGTTGAGATCCACATCCCCGAGGAGAAGCAGGGCGACATCATGGGTGACATGAACAAGCGCCGCGGCAGGATCTTAGGCATCGATGCAGACGAGTTCGGTTCTGTCATCAACGCAGAAGTTCCTACAGCCGAGATGCTCGAGTACGCAACAGACCTCAAGGCCATGACACAGGGAAGAGGCTGGTTCTCTCTGGAGCACGCAAGATACGAGCAGGCTCCTCAGGAAGTCGCAGACAAGGTCATCGCTGAGGCTCAGGTAGAAGAGTAATAATCCAAGAATCTGAAATGAAGGCTGTCCCATGGCGGGGCAGCCTTTATCTAATGGCAAATAAAGACTATGTATAAGCAGAGTGTAAACCTTGTGTAAATAGATGCTTATACCTTCCCCAAAAGGTAGTTTTGGCAATCCGTATAAGGTATGCTTAGGGCAGTATGTAAGGTAGGATCAAGCGTTTTTTGAAGGAGGAGATCACATGAGTAAGAAGAGAATAATCGGCATCCTGACCGCGACGGCGCTCTGCCTTGGGATGGTGCCGGCAACAATTGCGGCAGCTCCTGCCGACAAAGAAGAGTCCGTTCCTTCAGGTGAAGGAACGAAGATCTATGCAGATTATGGCACGGGATTTGAATTTCTCGCAGAACTTGAATTTGATAAAAAGGTAACGGAAGAGAAGGTCGATATTTCCCGTCCGGTTACTGCGATAAGGATCGTTAAGGGAGACTGTTATGAACTTAACCTCGATCAGGTCACATTGAATGGTAAGTGTCCTGCTGGATATGAGCGGAAGTTATCAGCAACCGATAACGATCTCATCGAGGTTGAAGGCAGCATAGATCTTGATCTTAAAGGATCGGGAGAACTTATCATCGCGGCAAGAGCTCCCAAGGAACTGAAGGGTGAGGAATATTCTTTCAAGTTCCCTGAGACAAACATGGGCAAGATCAATCCCATGTCTGAATTCTACACATACAAGATCGGATCAAATCCCGGGACTTTTTCCATGGGAGATGAACTAGTGATCCCCGATGAAGAATATATCTTTGACAGGATCATGTGCCATCCGTCTTCGGGACATCCTGATGCTCCGATGTTTATCTATACTGCAGATGACGGCAAGGATCTATATGTTTTCTTCGAAGCATTCCTCGATAACACATTCGATCACGGCAAGGACTTTGCAGCTGTTCATGTAAGGTGCGGAGATGAGATCAAGACATATAAGGTCCATACTACTGCAGAGAATGAATACGGCAGATGGTATTTTGACTACACCGACTCATCAGATCTGTATAACTGGGAGCACATGTGCTATCTGGTAAAGGTCCCGATGGAAGACCTTACCGCAAAGGACGGTAATCTGGATCTTGCATTTGAATATTACGGGACTGCTTATAGGCACGACAAGCTTGTGATAGTAAGTATCGGAGATGTATCAATAGCTGATAAAGATTATGGTAAAAGCGAATACAACCCTGACGGACCGTATGCAGAGGCTGACTACGCTCTTCCGAAAGAAGGCAAGACATTGAATTCGATGGGAGGAAACACAAAGAGCGGAAGCTGGTGGCTGACGAATACCGGTTATAACGAAGAAACTGAGGATTTTGATTATGAGCTGACTCTGGATAATGTAAATATCACTAGCCCCTGTGATGGTTTGTTTAATTCCAGCCCGAGAAGCAATTTCAGTTGTGCCGGTAATCTGACCATAATACTTAAGGATGGTACTATCAATACTATCGGAGGAAGCGGAACCAACGAATATGGGATGATTTTGTACGGACATAAACATACTATCAAGGGAAACGGAACTCTGAATCTGTATGCCTTAAGATGCGGATATGAAGGTGTGGGAGATGTTATTATCAGTGATGGTGCCAAGGTAAATGTCACGATGAGCGGGTCAGCAGATATTCAATACATATATGGCTTCTCTGTGGAAAGGATCACTGTTGATAATGCGTTCCTTACAGTAAAAAGCAATGGTTTAAAGAAATACAATTCCGGAATATATGCAGATAGTGGATTGTTGGTAAAGAATGAAGGAACTGTTGAATCATATGCATCTGGTGGTACGGAATACAACCATGCTCTTCACTTGTACAATTATTCCGCTGATCAGAAGATATATGAGGTTTATGGTGATGCCAGTGAATTATACGAGGGAAATGCCCCGGCAGGAACAAAAGTTGAGACATTTACTAATTATTCGGAATCCGGCACAAGTCTATTTTCAATGCCATATGTAAAGATCGTCTCCAAGAAACCCGCCGAGAAGACTCCTGAAGCAACATTCACCGCAACCGGAACAGACAGCGGAATCCTTGGTAATGTCACAACTGCCAATACTTACAGTCTCGACGGCGGAACAACCTGGAATAAAGTGACCGGAGATAATATGGCAATTACCGGTGTTACAACATCCAAGGGTGTCCAGGTCAAGCTCCCGACAGCAGATCCGCTTAATTGCAAGGACAGTGAAGCACAGATCATCAAGGTTACTCAGGCTTCCAAGCCCACAGGTCTCGGCAAGACGGATATTACGACCAAG
>JAGCSR010000010.1 GCA_017964005.1 Clostridiales bacterium | reverse complement strand
TGTCATAGTGAGCTATGCGCTTCTCCTCGAGCTTACCCTGAAGATTCTCCTTGATGATCCTGTGGATCTGGAGATCGGGATATCTTCTGATAGGCGATGTAAAGTGACAGTAGTACTTGGACGCAAGACCGAAGTGCCCGAGGTTCACCGAGTCGTAGACGGCTTTTGCCATGGAACGCAGGAGGAGTTCCTCCAGAAGTTCGCGCCTTGGGTTATCGTAAGCATTCGCCATGAAGTTGGCGATATCTATGGGCTTAGGTTCATTCGGTATCCTTCCCGGGATCCCCAGATGCCTTGCCACCATATTGAATCCCGCGATCTTGATGGGATCAGGATCGTCGTGAACACGGTAAACGAAGGGATACTGCTTACGGCAGAAGGTCTCCGCGACACACTCGTTGGCTGCGATCATGAAGGATTCTATGATGCCGTGGCAGAAGTTGATCGGATATGCCATAACATCCGTTGTATTACCGTCATCGTCAAGGATGACCTTTGTCTCGGGGAAGTTGAAGTTGATAGCACCCCTTCCCTCTCTCATCCTCTTGAGGATATCCGCCAGGACCTTCATATCCGTCAGCATCCCCAAGATCTTGCCGTATTCTGCGGCATCCCCGTCATCAGGTTCGGTAAGGATCCTGTAGCACTCGTTATAGCTCATTCTGCGGTCGCTTATGATCACGCTCTCATATATATCGGACTTTACTTCATGTCCTTCATCGTCAAGTTCCATCTCACAGGTCATGGTGAACCTGGCAACATTGGGGTTAAGACTGCAGATACCGTTTGAGAGCTTCGCCGGGAGCATCGGCAGGACCCGGTCCGCAAGATATACGGAGGTTCCACGGCAGAATGCTTCTTCATTGAGCGCAGTCCCTTCCCTTACATAGTTTGAGACATCCGCAATATGCACATAGAGGTGCCAGTTACCGTTGGGCAGGCGCTCCAAAGTGATGGCATCGTCCAGGTCCTTGGCGTCCTCACCGTCAATAGTGATGGTGGTAAGGTCTCTAAGATCACGCCTGCCGCGCCTGATCGCGTCCTCCACCTCTTCATCGGTAAGGCTTATGCCCACATTCTCGATCTCGGCCGTTACCTCTTCGGGAAACTTCTGTTTAAGACCGTATCTCGTAATTACTTCCGCCATCCTGACATCAGGTCTGCCGTAGTCACCGAGGACCTCGACGATCTTGCCCCTGAACTGCCCTTTCTTTGCGGAAGGATTCAATATCTCACAGACAACGGTCATTCCGAAAGGCGCGCCGTTTAAATCTTTACTGTATATGGATACGGGACCGAAGTCAGTCTCTTTGAAGGAAGGTCCGGGGATGACTTCGCCGCCGTTGCCCTTAGCTCTCAAGACACCTACAACGGTATTCTTCACCCTTGCAGGTCCTCTGGGAGCAACCTCCGTAAAGTTCAAAGGCTCGTCAAACGCAGGGATATTCTGTACCGATCCTTTCTTAACGGAATATTTCCCGGAATTACCGAAAGACCGGGAATGCTTATAAGCCGGTGTTCCCGAAGGTCTCTTATGGAATACTTTCTTCTTATTACGTCTTCCCATACCATCACCCGAAAATGTGTCTTAGGACAGGTCTTATCAGCCATGCGTTAGGTTTTGCCGCGTCTATACGGTTGACCTGCTTTCTCTTGCCTTTGGAATCTGTCATATATACCAGAACATACAAAGGATCGGAAGTTACTTCGCATCCTGCAAAGTTCGACTTATCTATGACTATGTCTTCACCGAGATACTTATAAGTGATTCCGGAGGACGTGATATTCATCCCGCACAGATCGATACTGCCGCCGGCATCGATGGTTGAGATAAACCTCCTTACGACTCTTGGAATGACAATATCGTACATTGGAGGCGCCACGACTTCATATTCATGGAGAACACGGGTCGCAGAACCTATCCCGTACAAAGAAGTGCCCCTTCTCTCGAGATGTAAGGTCTTCCCATCCATATCCTCGAAAGCAAAATCGAAGGAGAAGTTGGACAGATAGAACACTATCCCGAATATCTTGTCATTTGAGGCATTAACGGAGACCGTCTTGATATCATCATATCTTAAGACGTTCCCGTCAAACTCCATCCGTTCATCATAGAAGAGCGCTTCCTTGCTGCCGTTCTTGTATCTTGCGGTTGCCAAAGGTGAATCCATCTTATCCCTTACCTTTCGATTACTAATTGAATTATATTCCTTCCGCCGCAAAAAAACAAAACAGCCGGTCAAAAGACCGGCTGCCATTGATCTGTCAGATCAGTTCTTACTTACCAGTTGCGGGCAAGAGACAGATACAGGAATACGGAGATGATGGCAAAGACGACTGCACAGCCGATTGTCAGCTTCTTCAATGTCTCCTCACGGGACCTTCCCTTGATCTTGCTGTAGTATGAATCCGTCGAAGAATTGGAGCCTGCGACGACACCCATACCGCGGTCATTACCCTCCTGAACGAGGAAGAGTACGATTATTGCCAATGCCAAAAGCGCATCGATTGCTGAAAGAATGATATTGACTACACTCATGATGTGTATCTCCTGTTAATAGATTATTGCCGATAAATAATACCACACGTGTTTTATTTATGCAATCGGATTAATTTATATATCTCACCTGCTGCGAAAGGCAGTATTGCCAGAGGGATTATAACGAGCCATGCGGTGGGGTTCAAAGGAACATTGTCGAAGATCCTGTTAACGCCCGGGATATAGATGACCGCAAGGGTCAGGGCCAGCGAGACCAGAACGGAGATATTCATGAAGCGGTTCGAGAAGAACCCGAGTTTGAATACCGAGACCGTCTCGGATCTTGCGGCAAATGCCCTGAAGAGCTCGGCGCAGATCAGGGTGGCAAATGCCACTGTCCTTGCCGTATCGATCGCCTTGTAGTCTGCCGCGGCAAAGAAAGAATTGCCGGACATAAGGGATGCAAGGAATGCCGATGCAACGCTTATGAAGAGCACCACGGCCTGGACTGCGATCATTACGCGCATCTTGCCGTTGATTATGGGCTCGCCCTTCTTCCTCGGCGGCACCTTCATTATGCCGGGTTCGCCCTTCTCTCTTCCCAGGGCCAAAGCCGGGAAACTGTCGGTCACGAGGTTCAGCCACAACAGCTGGATCGCGGTCATGGGGGCAGCGATGCCGGGGATTACGGAGTTGGGGATCAGCGAGATCAGGAATACGATCAGGATCTCACCTATATTACAGGACAGCAGGAACCCGACGAACTTACGGATATTGGAATAGATGATCCTTCCCTGTTCCACCGCTCCTACTATGGTAGCGAAGTTATCGTCCATCAGGATCATGTCGGCAGAGTTCTTGGCAACATCTGTTCCGGTGATGCCCATTGCAACACCGATATCGGCTGCCTTCAATGCAGGAGCGTCGTTTACGCCGTCACCGGTCATAGACGCGATGTGTCCGTTATCCTTGAGGGCCGTGACAATGCGGACCTTGTGTTCCGGAGCGACTCTGGCATATACGCTTACGTTATCTACAGCATCTCTGAGATCAGCGTCGGTCATCTTCTCGAGTTCTCCGCCGGAGAGGGCCTTTACTTCGCCGTCACACATATTGAGGCTGTCGGCTATGGCAGAAGCGGAATCCTTGTAGTCACCGGTTATCATTACGGTACGTATACCGGCCTGGCGGCAGACTGCGATAGCGTCACGGGCTTCATCACGGGGCGGATCGATCATTCCGATAAGACCTAAGAAGACCATATCCTCTTCGGATGCGAATGTCGCTCCGTCGAACGACTTATCGTCATATACCCTGTATGCGAAAGCCAGGACTCTGATCGCCTTGCAGGCGAAGTCGTGATTTGCTTTCTCAGCGCGCTTTAAGACTTCAGCGGTCATGGGCTTGATGACACCGCCCTCGTCATAGTAAGAGCATCTGGACAGCATGATATCGGGAGCGCCCTTCGTGTAACTTACGAACTTGCCGTCGATATCGTGGAAAGTTGTCATCATCTTGCGGTCCGAATCGAACGGAAGCTCTGCCTGTCTCGGATATCTTAAGAAGATCTCGTCACGCTCAAGACCGCACTTTGTGCCGAGCGTGGTAAGGGCGCCTTCCGTAGGGTCTCCGATACATGTATATTTGCCGTTCTCATCCTTTACGATGGATGCGTCGTTACAAAGGACCGCAGACAGCACAAGATCGTGGGGATAGACGACATTGACTCCGTCAGTGTCCGTTATCTCGCCTTCGGGAGCATATCCTCCGCCGGTTACGTTCATTACCGTGCCCTCGCTGTAGAGGACCCTTACGGTCATCTGGTTCTGGGTCAGGGTTCCGGTCTTATCCGAACAGATAACATCGACACATCCCAAAGTCTCGACTGCGGACAGCTTCTTTACTATAGCGTTGCGCTGAGCCATGGTAGTCATTCCGACGGACAGGACTATGGTTACGACTGCCGCCAAACCTTCGGGGATAGCTGCAACTGCCAAAGACACTGCGGTCATGAGGGAATCTTCAAGAGTATTGTGCTGAACGAAAAGGTCTACGGCGAATACAATGAGGCAGACCAGGACACATACGATCGCCAGGATCTTGCCCAATGTATTCAGGCCTTTCTGAAGCGGGGTTGTCTCATCCTTGATCTGACCCAGGCGTTCCGCGATCTTACCGAGCTCGGAAGATGTACCTGTCGCGGTAACAACACCCTTGCCTCTTCCGTATGTGATAACGGTTCCGGAGAATACCATATTGGAACGGTCTCCGACACCGCAGTCTTCCGAAAGCTTTGCATTGCAGTCCTTCTCTGCAGGAACCGATTCGCCTGTAAGGGACGACTCGTCAGCCTTCAGGGACTCAGACTCGATAAGTCTCATGTCGGAAGCGATGGCATCACCGGCATCGATCAGCACGACATCGCCGGGGACAACGCTCTCTGACTCGACCAGAGTGACCTTGCCGTCACGCAGGGTCTTGGTCTTGGGTGAACTCATCTTCTTCAGGGCATCCAAGGCCTTGTCAGCCTTGCCTTCCTGATATACACCGAGAACGGCGTTAAGGATGATTATCGCAACGATTACTATTACATCGATCCAGCCTTCGGAAGTACCTTCCTTCATTGCCATATAGCCGGACAGGATGGCAGCGCCGATGAGGATGAATACCATGGCATCCGCAAACTGCAGCAAAAACCTCTTCCAAAGAGGGGTCTTCTTCTCTTCTCCCAGGGAATTCGGTCCGTACTTGGCAAGGCGTGCAGCTGCCTCATCAGAGGTCAGACCCTTCTTGATATCGGTATTAAGTTCCGATACAGTATCTTCCTTGTTCATCGCAAAGTATTTGCTCATGGCTCCCCACTCCTTTTGTCGCGGCGCGCGCGTAATAAAGTAAAAGACCGTATCACTTCGAGCGATACGGTCCTGTGGTGCCCAGACTCGGAATCGAACCAAGGACACGGGGATTTTCAGTCCCCTGCTCTACCGACTGAGCTATCTGGGCAAAACACGAGCCGACCCAAGTCGAGCCGGCTCATGTGGCGACGCAGAAGGGGCTCGAACCCTCGACCTCCAGCGTGACAGGCTGGCATTCTAACCAGGCTGAACTACTGCGCCGTATTGGTGGAAACTACAGGGCTCGAACCTGTGACCCTCTGCTTGTAAGGCAGATGCTCTCCCAGCTGAGCTAAGCTTCCGTTTGCATCAAGGTTCCTCAAAACGCTTGAAAATTATAAACGATTATTATCCTTTGTGTCAACACATTTTTTGTGATTTGATCATCTTTTCGCAAGATAAGTTGCGAAAGCCCCTGATCTTAAGGGTTTGCCGTCCATTTACTTGGAATAGTAAATGTACAGATATGCCTTGCCGTCGCTCTCCTGATCGATGATATATACTGCCGTAGCCCCGTCATACGAACTGTATGCAACGGTGGTGGCATCCGTTGCCTGAGCTGTGCCGCCTCTGAGATCAAGGGCCGGAGCCGAAGTCTCGGAAGTCTTCCCTGACCTTATGGCATTTTTCTGAGCGTTGCTAAGTTCCAGCTTGGTCCCCATGAGCCAGACAGTAGCCTTGCTGTCGGGAGACGGAGTAATGCTTACTTTATCCAGATTCATATCGGCATACTTTTTGAACTCCTTGAAGTCCATGAGCTGCCCCTCGTTCTGATAGAGGTTTGCAAGGGCAAAATAGTATGTCTCCCAATATCCGTCCAAAATCTCTATCTTCGCCTCATATGCGGCTCTGTTATAGAGGAACCCGTGCTTCTCTATCTGTGAGACCCTCAGGTTATCATCCTCGGAGATAAGAAAGTAGTTTGTCCTGTCCAGAAGAGCGGGCGTGCGGTCGTAGATAAAGCCTCCGATGAGAACACCCAGCATTATCACGGTTATCACTATCAGCACTATGTCCTTCTTCGATATCTTCATATTTCCGGTCTCCTTTCGTTATCCCAATCCGTATAACCTGCATCCGTTGTCATATGTTATCTTCGCAATATCCTCTATGCTCCTGCCCAGGATCTCCGCCAGCCTTGCCGCCACGAAAGGCACATATTCCGGCTCGTTCCTCCTGCCCCTGTTGGGCTCCGGTGTCAGATACGGGCTGTCCGTCTCTATCACGATCCGGTCAAGAGGCACGCTTTGGGCAAGCTTTACGCCCTTGACGTTATTCTTGAAGGTCAAAGGCCCGTCAAAGCCTATGTAGAAGCCCCTCTTCACCAGTTCCGAAGCAGCTTCCGCCGACATCGAACAGCAGTGGCACACTCCGGGGTCCGCCCTCAAGGCACCCTTGGCTTCCTGAGCCAGGATAATGTCGATAGTATCCTTCGTGGCATCCCTCTCATGCAGTATTATCGGCATGTCAGCCTCATATGCCATGTCAAGCTGCCTTGCGAAAACTTCCTTTTTGCAGTCCCTTGGGGACAGGTCATAGTAGTAATCCAGTCCGATCTCGCCGATCGCCCGAAGCTTACCCCTACAACCTTCGCGGATCTTATCCGAAAGATACTCTTCCGCATCTTTGTTCCAGGTCTTGGCTTCATGGGGATGGATCCCCACCGAGTAGTACAGATCCACACCGTATATGCCGTCGTTTGTCTCAGCAAAAGCCTCAGCCAGCTTCGATGTCTCCACGGAATCCGCAGGAACTAAGACCTTAGTAACTCCCGCGGTCTTTGCAGCCGTCAGAATGTCTTCAGCAGTCCTTCCGGCCTCAGAGAACTTATGGTCATAGAGGTGCGCGTGAGTATCGAAAAACTCTCCCGGTCCCTCGTAATGGGCTGTCGGCTTATGCTTGCTCATACAAGATCAGCTGATGTCAGCACCTGCTTCAACAGAATCGTCGAACTCGATTACTTTATAGCCGTCACCGTACTTAACGGAGAGGATCATGCCGTTGCTCTCAAGTCCCATCATCTTTCTGGGCTCAAGATTAACTATCATCGCCAATGTCTTTCCGACAAGATCTTCAGGCTTATAGTACTTGGCAATACCTGACAGTACCTGTCTCTCACCGAATCCGTCATCGACCTTGAATTTTAAGAGCTTATCGGACTTCTCGACCTTCTCGCAGGAGATTACCTTAACGGCGCGAAGATCCAATGCAGCGAAGTTGTCGAACTTCGTAAGAGACTTCAAAGGCTCCAAGTCCTTCCCCTTCTCTTCTTCGGCAGGGAAAAGTTTATTGAGTTCTTCGATCTCCTTGTCGATATCGAGTCTCGGGAAGAGGACATCTCCCTTTGTTACCGTAACATCAGCTGCAAGACCGTGTCTTACGGAAGCTGCATCCCATGTGGTATTTGCCTCATCAGCGCCGATCTGCTCGAAGATCTTAGGCGATGTATGAGGCATTACGGGCTCAAGAAGAATGGATACACGTCTTATTGCATCCAGAAGATTATAAAGGACTGCCGCAAGACGGGGCTTGGAGGACTCATCCTTAGCAAGCTTCCAGGGCTCGTTCTCATCGATATACTTGTTTGCGCGGGCGATTACGCTGAAGATCTTCGCAAGACCTTCGGAGAATCGCATCGTCTCGAATGTTTCGGATACGAACGCGGGCAATGCATCGAGCTGCTCCAGCAGATCGTTATCGGAATCGTTGAATTCCTTATCCGCGGGAAGCGTGCCGTCAAAATACTTGATGGCCATAGCAACCGTTCTGGAAACGAGGTTGCCCAAGTCATTTGCAAGGTCGGAGTTGATCCTTGTAAACATCTGCTCATTGGAATAAGGGCAGTCCGAACCGAATACCATCTCTCTTAAGAGGTGATATCTCAGAGCGTCAACGCCGTATCTCTCGCAAAGAACGAAAGGATCAATGACATTGCCCTTGGACTTACTCATCTTTCCGCCGTCGCCGAATGTGATCCAGCCGTGGCCGTAGACCTTCTTGGGAAGGGGTTCACCCAATGCCATGAGGAATGCAGGCCAGATGAGAGAATGGAATCTGACGATCTCCTTGGCCATTACGTGCATGTCAGCCGGCCAGTATTTCTCGTAGTCATCGTATGTGTCGTTCATGAATCCCAGCAAAGAGATATAGTTCGTCAATGCGTCCATCCATACATAGATATAGTGTCCTTCATCGATAGTAACGGGGATGCCCCACTTTACGCTCGTCCTGGATACGCAGAGATCCTGAAGGCCAGGCTCGATAAAGTTGTTGATCATCTCATTGACGCGGGACTTGGGCTCGAGGAAATTCTTTTCCTCATCCAGAAGGAGTTCCTTAAGCTGGGGAGCAAACTGGGAAAGCTTGAAGAAATAAGCTTCTTCCGATGCTTCCGTTACTTCCCTTCCGCAGTCGGGGCACTTGCCGTCAACAAGCTGGCTCTCAGTCCAGAAAGATTCACAGGGAGTGCAGTATTTGCCCTTGTATTCGCTCTTATAGATATAACCGTCATTGTAGAGCTTCTCGAACATATTCTGGACGGTCTTGATATGGTAATCGTCAGTCGTCCTGACGAATCTGTCATACTGTATACCCAGAGTTCCCCAGAGTTTCTTGAAGTTGGCAACGATATCGTCAACGTAAGCCTTAGGCGTCGTGCCTAACTCAAGAGCCTTCTTCTCTATCTTCTGCCCGTGCTCATCAGTACCTGTGGAGAACATTACATCATAGCCCTGCATTCGCTTCATCCTGGCGATAGCATCGCAAGCTA
The DNA here is from genome assembly GCA_017964005.1 of Clostridiales bacterium. GTDB lineage: Bacteria > Bacillota > Clostridia > Saccharofermentanales > Saccharofermentanaceae > Saccharofermentans. The sequence continues at coordinate 31,787 of JAGCSR010000010.1, read as the reverse complement.
AAGTCGAATAGCAATGTCCGATATGGGGGTTGCCCGACGGATAGTAGATGGGTGTCGTGATGTAAAATTTTTCTGCCATGGTAAAGTAACTTCCTTTCCAAAGTTATACAAGCCTTTATTATAATCTTTTCTGCGCGAAAATAAAGCCCACAAAGAGAGCCGCCCGAAGGCGGCTCCATAAGATAAGATCTGTTTTTACTTATCCTTTCCCGTTTACGTACTTGTCGTACTTATAAAGGAACGTTACCATCTGGCGCCTTAGGCACTTGCCCTGAGGCTTGAATGTGCCGTCAGAATATCCGGCCACGATCTTCTGCTCTGATGCCCAAATTACAGGATTATAGAAGTAATCCGTCTTCTTCACATCGGAGAACTTGCAGCTCTTCGCCTTGGGTGCAGGCTTATTGGCCATTCTCCAGAGGAAGGTTACTGTCTGTGCTCTTGTGCAGACACCCTGAGGGTTGAACTTCGTCTTGGATACACCTGTGGTGATCCCTTTCTCCACTGCCCAGATTACAGGCTTGAAGAAGTAATCCGTCTTCTTTACGTCCTTGAACTTGCAGGTGGAAGACTTCGTCTTGGGTTCACCCTGGAGTCTGTAGAGGAAGGTTACCATCTGAGCTCTCGTACAGTCGTTTGCAGGCTTGAACTTCGTCTGCTTGTCGTAACCCTTTACAACACCGGCTGCTGTCAGGTAGTTAGTAGGAGCATACCAGAAGTCCTTAGTATTGGTTACATCCTTATAGAGGACTGTAACGGTACATGAATCACTGGCACTTCCTGCGGATGCAGTGATAGTCACGGTACCTGCCTGCTTTGTTGTGATATTACCATTTGCATCGACTGTTGCTATCTTCGTATCAGATGACTTCCATGTGATCTTGTCTGTTGATCCCTTAAGTGTAGCCTTGAGAGTCAGCTTGTCACCACACTTGAGGGAAGCCGTCTTCTTATCGAGGCTGATAGAAGCATTGGCAGGTGCTGTAGTGGGAGCCTTCGTAGGATCCTTTGAGGGAGCCGTTGTAGGTGCCTTGGTAGGTTCCTTGGCAGGAACAGTTGTAGCAGTTGGTGTCGCCGTAGGTGTTGCTGTAGGGTTTTTGTTCACTGTGATGACTTCCATATCTTTATCGAATTCAAAATAATAGTATAAATGATAACCCAAAGAAGAATAATAAGGATCAGGATCAGGCCCGGCATCGAGTTTGTATTGCCAGAAATTGTATTCATCCGTCTTTTCACCATCAGTATACACTTTAAGCAAATATGGATTATTGCTAATATCCAAGCTGGTCAGTTTGGTTCCTTTGCATCTTAAAGTCTTTAGTTTAGTATTATGACTGACATCAAGAGTTTCTAAAGAAGAATTATAACAATACAGATTCTCCAATTCCGTATTCTTGCTCAAATCAAGACCGGTAAGTTCGTTCAAATGGCAATCGAAACCCTTAAGCTTAGTGTTTTTGCTGATATCAATACTTGAAAAATTGTTGTAAGCAATATCCAAATAGGTAAGCTCGGTGTTCTTGCTCACATCAAGATACGAAACTTTGTTTTCCCATAATCTCAAACTGGTAAGTGCAGTATTTGATCTTACATCAAGTTCTGTCAAATTGTTATAAGGACATTCCAGTTCCTCCAGCATAGTATTATTACTAATATCAAATTTGCCAAGGTTACAGCTGCCACATTCAAGAACTCTAAGCTTAGTGTTTTTGCTCACATCAAAATCTGTTAGTTTGTTATACCAACAATTCAATTCTTCAAGATTAGTATTATTGCTGAGATCTAGTTTAGTCAGTTTGTTTCCAAGCAAGTCTAAAGAAACTAAATTCTTATTCTTGCTAAGATCAAGATTTGAAATTTCATTAGAGTATAAGACTAACTCTTTAAGTTCCAAGTTTTTACTAACATCCAGACTTGTCAGTTTGTTAAAACTGCAGTTTAAAGATACCAGTTTTGTATTCTTGCTAACATCAAGACTTATAAGTTTATTGGACCGATAGGATGAACAGTATAATTTTTCAAGAGCCGTAAAGAATTCAATACCTTTAAGATCAGTAATTCCCTTGTCTTCCAATTCTATTTCTTTGACCGTTGATATTTCAGTTTTTGTAAGGACCCCATCAGATCCATATGTCTGTTCCAGAATCCAATTTCTAAAATTAGCATCAGGGAAGTTAAGATCACTTACCGCAATCTCTCCGTCTTTGAGAATTATTAAAGTAGCATAACAGAGGTGTGTATCTACTGAATCGTTAGGAAGGAATACAAATTTGAGATGTTCGTTAGTATAGGTTGCGACTTTGGCAAGATTTGCATTCTTGCTCATATCAAGACACGTCAGATAGTTGTCACCACATTCCAACTCCTCAAGAGCAGTATTTGTGCTCACGTCAAGGGTTGTCAAAGCGCAATCATTACAATGCAATGTTTTAAGTTTTGTAAGACCAGTCACATCTAAATTCAGACCACCGATATAGTGACCGCCATGATTACAACTCAGATACACAATATTGGGGCAACCACTGAGATCAAGTTCTGTCAGATTATTGTAATCACAAATCAGGCTTTTCAGGTTTTCGTTGTTTCCCAATAACAGAGTATTTAATCCATTACTGTCGCAAGCAATTATCTCAAGCAGTGTATTATTGCTTAAGTCCAGTTCCTTGATCCCGCCTGACTCGGTAACGCTAAGATACTTTAACTTTGTATTTTTGCTAAGATCTATCTTCATCTCGATCTCATAACAACCACATGTTAGAGTCTCAAGTTCGGTAAAAAACTCTATACCCTTCAGATCTGCGATCTCTGCAACACCTGCAAGGCGTATCTCTTTAACTTTTGCAATTTCCTCTTGGGACAGCACATCATACTCATTTTTGATGTTTGCTATGACCCAAGCTCTGAAATTGTCATCAGGAAAGTTCGTTTTATTTATGGATATATTCTTTTCTCCAAGTACGATAACATTCACACCTGTGTCACATTCAAAGGTCGAGAATTCGGATGATGCTTTCGGCAACCATAAAGTGTTGATCATGTTGTACTTGCACTGCAATCTATTTAACTGCCTGTTTCTGCTGACATCCAATTCAGTTAGTTTATTATCAGAACAGACAAGGATCTTCAAAGAACTGCATCCGTTAACGTTAAGATAACTGAGAGCACACTCATCACAATACAACTCTACAAGTGCTGTATTCTTGCTTAAATCAAGGCTGGTCAGAGGGTTATCACCACAACTCAGCATCTTAAGCGCTGTATTCTTGCTTAAATCAAGACTGGTCAGATCCTGATAGATACAAGTAAGACTTTCAAGAGAAGTAAAAAATTCAATACCTGTTAGATCTTTTATTCCCAAGTTATCATCTTCAATATCAATGTTCGTTACTTGTGAGATCTCTGCTTGTGTCAATTTACAATCACCATTTCTGTCAAGATTGTTATAGACCCACTCTTCGAACTTAACATCCGGGAAATTATCTTCATTGATCTGGACATCCCCGTCGGCTTTTACTGTCTTAGCCGGAATTGCTGATATTCCGAATGCGACAGTTGCTGCCAGAGCAAACATGGCAGCAGCAGTAAATAGCGATACTTTCTTCATAAATGTTCCCCCTGCAATAGTGTTTAGATCACCATTAGGTGCCATGGCAACAAGGATATGGCACCTCTGGTATTCGTAGAATAACAGCTTTGATTTTACCATAGCAATATCGGCCTGCCTATCACCCATTTGTACCATTTGTCAAGACCTTCGGAGACGATTTAAGAAATATTGAGACTTTTTCTGACTTTGTGTCTGCCGATCTACACCATTGAAGAAACAATAAGAAAAAGTTATGGTATTTGCCGACAAACGGCATATACTATATGTGAATGGAGAGAACAGGACTGATACTGAACTTGGGATACTGATGAGGGACTTCTTCTGTACCAGGGCAGATGACATAAAGAATAAGGTCTTAGCCGATAAGGTAAGATTGCTGAAAGAAGAGACAAAGGAGAAAAGAGTGATGTGTGAGACTTGGGATGAATTTGTAGCAAATGAGGTTGCAGAAGGCAAAAAGGAAGCCATACATGAAAACTCTATCGAGATCGCAACGGTCATGCTGACAAAAGGCATTCCCGTTGAGACGATCAAGGAATGCACAGGATTAAAGCAGGAAGATATCGACGAGTTACTTAAAGCTGCCGTCTGATAAGATCTTCTTTAATAAGTATAGTTAAATGGCCCTGCATTCATCTTGCGGGGCCATTATCAGTTTACTCTAAATGGTAAATCTTATCCTTTCCCGTTTACGAACTTATCGTGCTTGTACAGGAATGTGACCATCTGACGGCGTAAGCAGTCACCGTTAGGCTTGAATGTTCCGTCGGAGTATCCGGCCAGGATCTTCTTCTCGGATGCCCAAAGAGTAGCCTTATAGAAGTAGTCGCTCTTCTTTACATCCTTGAACGGATTCTTCGTTGTCTTCGGGGCGGGCTTACCTGCCAGTCTCCAAAGGAACGTGACGGCATGTCTTCTTGCGCAGACGATCTGAGGCCCGAAGGTTCCGTCTTTATAGCCTTCGACGATCTTCTTCTCATTGCCCCAGATACATGCCTTGTAGAAGTAATCAGTCTTCTTTACATCCTTGAACTTACAGGTCTTCGCCTTAGGTGCGGGCTCCCCCATGAGTCTCCAGATAAAGGTTACCATCTGAGCACGGGTACACTTGTTTGCAGGCTTGAACTTAGTCTGCTTGTCGTAACCCTTAACTACACCCTTGGCTGTCAGATAATTTGTAGGAGCATACCAGAAATCCTTGGCATTGGTTACATCCTTGTAGAGTACTGTTACTGCACATGATGCGCTCTTCCCTGCTGCAACAGCCGTAACGGTAAATGTTCCTGCCATCTTGGCCTTTATCTTGCCTTTTGCATCAACCGTTGCGATCTTCGTGTCCGAAGACTTCCACGTGATCTTGTCGGAAGACCCGGTCAATGTTGCCTTCAAGGTCAGGGTCTTGCCGCAGACAATGTCAGCATTTGTCTTATCGAGTTTCAATACAACTGTTGCCGCTTTAGTAGGTTCGGCCGTAGGCTTTGCTGCAGATGTAGGCAAAGGTGTGGGTGTGGGGGTAAGTTTTGCTACGGCAGCTGTTTCGGACTTACCGCAGACTGAACAGGCACGTGTCTTAACTCCCTCCTTATCAACAGTTGCAGGTGTTGTAACTTTCCATTCACCAAACTTATGGCCTAAAGCAGGGATATCAGCTTCCTTAGTTTCTGTAACGGCCTCACCGGTCCGGCTTATACCGGAAGCAAGCTCCGCAGAATACTCCGCCTTTCCTGCATTCTCACAACCGGGTGCAGCAAAGGAAAGAGTAGTAACTACCATTTCTTCCCTTACACTATAATCCTCTTCTCCCTCTTTGATACAATCAAACTTGGCAAGAGCTGTCGTTTTTGTCGGATCGTTATCAAGATGCCATTCGGCACCGGAGTATTTCCAATCAGCCGAAGATAATACAACGCTGTCAGCACCTGTCGGTGTTTTAAAATTTTTAGATTCTTTCGGTAGATAGACCTTATCCAATGGGTTATCTGAACTATCCAGCCTGTAAAGATTTGCGCTCCTGCTCACATCCAGGACAGTCAGCCGGTTATTTGGGCAATATAGATCAAATAATTTTGTATTCCTGCTCAGATCCAAGCCGGTTAGCAGATTATTATCACACTTGAATGTATCAAGCTTTATATTCTTACTTACATCAAGATCGGTCAGTTGGTTTTCTGAGCAGTAAAAATATTCAAGTGCAGCATCCTTGCTGACATCAAGACTGGTCAGCCGGTTTCTTGAGCAAGCCAACCAACTCAGTTTGGAGATATTTCCAAGTTCAATTTTGGTTAATTTATTATCGCCGCAAACAACATAGGTAATCTCGGTATTCGCACTCAGATCCAGACTTGTCAGTTGGTTTATATAACACTCTAACTCATTAAGTTTGGGACAATTACTCACATCCAGGTCTGTCAACTGATTATTCGAGCAATATAACTCCCGAAGCTCGGGGCACTTACTTACATCCAGACTTGTCAGTTGATTATTTTCGCAATACAAAAAACAAAGATCATTTTTTACACCAACAATCAACTTGGTCAGTTTATTATCGGTACTATAAAGTCGGAAAAGCTTGGTATTATCACTCACATCCAGGCTGGTCAGTTGATTATTGTGGCAGTCCAAATCGTCAAGGTTGATATTCTCGCTCACATTCAGACCGGTCAGTTGGTTGTAGGAGCAATTCAAACGTATGAGAGCAGTAAAGCGCTCGATACCGGTAAGATCCGAGATGTTTTTTGACTGTACATCTATCGTTGTAACGGAAGCGATCTCTTCCTCGGTCAGGATACCGTCTGCCCCATATGTCTGGGATAATAACCAGTTCCTGAAATTAGCATCTGGGAAATTCGTATTGTTGATCGCTACATCCCCGGCCGCTTTAACTGTATTGTGCGGGAAAACAGTTATCCCCAAAGCAATGGTCATTGACATTGCCAACATTAACAAAACAGCAGATAATGATACTTTCTTCATAAGTCCCCCCTGAATAAGTAAATGTTCCTCTTGTGTTACCTCGCACCCGTCCAATCGATAGTGAAACTGCCGTCAGATACAACGACTTTGGCCTCAACGCCCATCAGGAGCGGGTAATTGATCTCTTCACTGTGCCCTGCAGGGAATCCGAAAGCCACGGGTTTATTATACCCCATAAGGAACTCACGGCTGATCATATCTTCAACGGACTTGAATTCTCCGCCTCTCGAATCGCCGCCGTAACCTCCGAAGTCAGACGGGATCTCGGTCCACTCACCGAAAACGATCCCCTGGGCATTCGCAAGGACTCCGGCATGGTCCAATACTTCCAAGAACCTGTGTATATGCTGGATGTCCTCGCCTATCTCCTCAACGAAAAGGATATAGGGTGTTCCGGTCTTGGTGCAGTCGTAAGCGGTGTTGATAACTGCCGTAAGTGTCGACAGGTTTCCTCCGATCAGGACTCCGGTTGCCTCCCCCGGGATACAGTACTCATCGGTAGTGCATCTGTAAGAAGGGATATTACCGGAAAGCATGTTCTTCTCTGCCTCGACACATTCATCGGACAATGTCATGAAGGATCCGCTCATGGTTGCGTGGATCGAGGGTACCTGCGCAACGGACCATGCGGCATGGTAAACGGTGATATCGGAGAATCCGATGATGAGCTTGTTCGAATTCCTGATGGTGCTGATAAGATCTTCGGTCATGAGATCCATTACCTCCGAAGATCCGTACCCGCCCCGGACACAGAATATCGCCGTTATCTCGGGATCGTTCAGAGCAGTGATGAGGTCTTCCCTGCAGTCTTCCAGGGTCCTGTCCGCCTGGAGCACATGCTTTCCCGGAACCGGGACATAGCCCCACGCGGTAAGTCCTTCTATGGTGGCGTCATACTGTTCCTGACTCGGAAGCGATGAGGGTGACAGCACTGCCACCTTATCTCCGGGAGACAGGAACATATCGGCAGTCTGACCGCCGTAAGACTTATATCCGTTGATCTCGAGGGAAGCATTCAGGCCCTCGTCAAAATAGCTTTTCGAAGTGTCGGTGGGATTGATTATGGGACCCGGAGCCGTATTGTCAGTCGGCGTGGTATCCTGTGTCTCTGTTGTCTCGGTTATCTTTATATCTTCAGTATCCGATGTATTGTCGGGATCTTGACTCCGATTGCATGCGGTAAGCGGCATAATACCGACAGACAGCGCCAGGAGCGCTACGTTCAGCTTCTTTCCGATAGTGTATCTCATATAAACCTCCAGATCTTTCAATCGGGTTCAATTGTAACACATAAGAATGAGGCTAAGGACGGCTGCCACAGAATTGCCCATCCGTTCGCTGACCGGAAAATGCAAGAGGCTGTCTCAGCTTGCGCCGGAACAGCCTCATAAAGTATCAGATTCAATGCGGATATCAGATCCCCGACTTAAGCTCCTTCCAAAGCTCGTTATACTTGGCAGCGGTAGCCTCGTCGGACTGGGTGTTGACCTCACAATTGTCGGTTGCGTTCTCAGGCGGAACCAGCGCGGGATTATTCCTCTCTTCGTCATCGAGGTTTGCGATAACGGCCTCATTAGGTGTCGAATAGTAGATATAACGGAAGTTCATCTCGGCAATATCCTCACGGCAGAGGAAATCCAGGAACTTCTGGGCACCTTCCATATTGTCGCACTTCTTTGTGATAGCGAAAGAATCAACCCAGACATTAGTTCCTTCCTTAGGGATAACATACTCAAGATCGGGATTCATGTCGTGACCGAGGTAAGCCTCGCCGGAATATACGACAGCCATTGCGGCATTGCCAGCAACGACTTCGTCACGGGCCTCATCAACAAGATAAGCCTGGACATCGTCACGCTGGTCGATCAGGAGCTTCTGTGCTGCGGCGATCTCATCCTCGTTTGTGGTATTGAGAGAATAACCAAGATACTTCAGCGCCACCATATAAGTGTCGCGGATGGAATTCTGCATGATGATGTCGCCTTTATACTCATGGTTGAACAGGACATCCCAGGAATCGATGGGGCCATGTACCTTGGTCGTGTTATAAAGGATTCCTACCGTTCCCCAGAAGTAAGGCATGGTGTATGTGCAGTCAGGGTCGAAAGACTTGGTGAATTCCCAGTACTTGTCACCGATATTGCCTTTGTTCTCGAATGTGGAATAGTCGATCTTGGCAAGCTCGCCCTCGTTGATGAGCCTTCCGAGCATGTAGTCGGATGTGCAGATAAGATCGTAATCGACGGCTCCCGACTTATACTTGGTATAAAGGTCTTCAGGTGTCAGCGCTTCCTCGTACAAGATCTCAATGCCCGTCTCTTTTGTAAACATCTCGATAGCTTCGGGATCCAGATACTCACTGTAGTTGAATACGGTAAGTGTCTTCTTGTCTCCCGCTCCCGCGCCGGATGCCGCGCATCCCGACAAAAGGACGGATGCCGCCATCAATACTGCTGTTGCCTTGATCATCTTCTTCATATGAGTGTAACCTCTCTTTTCTTTTTTGATGCAAAGTTAAATAGCAAGAGCACTGCCAGCACGGTCAGGAAGATGACTGTGGACAGGGCATACATCTCCGGCTTGATACCTTTGCGGATCTCGCCGTAGATCATTGTGGACAAAGTGTTGAACCCCGGACCCTTCGTGAAGTAAGTAATGACGAAGTCGTCCATAGACATTGTGACCGCCATGAAGAATCCGGATACTATGCCGCCCGTAAGCTGCGGAAGGATAGTCGTGAAGAACCCGTACACAGGGCCTGCACCCAGATCCCTCGACGCCTCGTAGATACTGTAGTTCATCTGCTCGATCTTCGGAAGCACTGCCAGTATCACGTACGGGATATTGAAGGTAATGTGCGCGATAAGGACGGACGGGAAAGATAAAGACATGAACCTCATGAACCACAGCATCAGCGCGATGCCGGTAACGATATCCGCATTGAGGAGCGGGATATCGGTAAGTCCCATCATGATCACATAGCCCCTCCTTCTCATGACAGATATGCCCATGGCCGCCGCAACGCCTATGATAAGAGCGATGAGCGAAGACAGGATCGCCAGCAGCACGGTATTGAACAGAGCATCCATGATCTGACGGTTGGAGAACATCCTGGCATACCAGTCAAGCGTGAACCCGCCCCAGACCACACGGCTCCTGGAGTTATTGAATGACAGCACTATCAGCACCGCGATGGGAGCGTAAAGAAAGATCATTATGATAATGAAGTAGAATCTGCAGATAAAGTTGAGGATCTTATCTTTCATGACTGATCCTCCGTAACCTTTATCTCATCTTCAGATGCCTGTGAACGCACACGTTTACGGATATTTCCGTTACCCGATGTCAGAGCCATGGACAGCAGAACAAATGCCATGAGGAATACGGACAGACCCGAACCCAGTCCCCACTGGCTGTTGCGGGTAAATTCCTGCTCGATGATGTTACCGATGAGCTGAAGCTTGCCTCCGCCCAGAAGGTCAGCGATAACGAAAGATGTCATGGAAGGAACGAACACCATTGTGATACCGCTCTTTAACCCCGGGACTGACAGGGGAAGTATTACCTTCCTAAATGTAGTAAAACCGCTGGCGCCAAGATCTTTGGCGGACTCTATTATGCCCTCGTCTATCTCGGACACGGCCGTAAAGATCGGAAGCATCATATAGGGGAAATAATCATAGACGACACCGATCATGATGGCGGCGGGAGTATTGGCGATATTGGCAGGCGCTAAGCCTATTGCCATCAGCATATTGTTGAGGATGCCGTTGGAAGACAGGATCATCTGCCATGCAAGGATCCTTAAGATAAAGTTCATCCACATCGGTAATATCAGGAAGAACAGGGTAAAGCTTCCCCGGCTCATCCCGATCCTTCTGAGTGCCATTACCAGAGGATATGCCAGGAGGATGCAGATTATGGTGCACCCTGCTGCTATCTCCAGAGAGAAGATAAAGGATTTGAGGTTGATGGGATCTCCTATGGCAAGGATGTTGGCAAGGGTAAAATTACCTGCGGCATCCGTGAATGCATAACGGATTATCACGATGAGCGGTATCACCGTGAACCCGATGGTCCAGAGAAGATATGGCGCGGCCAGCGCTTTTCTGCCTGATATCCTGTTCCTCATAACCTCTTACTTCTGATCTATCTTCTCGGCATCTGCCGATACCGGTTTATGCATGATCTGTATATTGTCGGGAGCTACTGCCAGCCCCACCTTGTCCCCGCACATGACGGGATTGACGTTCTGTATCTTCCATTCATATCCGTCCACATTAACGCGGATATCGTAATATGCACCTTCGTAAACGACCTCGGTAACGACACCTGCCACAAAGCCTTTCCCGGGTGTGGTGATGACCAGGTCCTCAGGACGGATGACGACATCGACTTCCTCATTGGGAGCAAAGCCCGTGTCTACGCAGACAACATCACTGTTCTGGATCTTGACTAAGCAGTCTGAAGGCATGATGCCGGTAATGATATTCGACTCTCCTATGAAGTCCGCAACGAAAGCATTCTGGGGTTCATCGTAGATACTCTTGGGATCTCCCATCTGCTGGATGATACCCTTGTTCATAACGATGATGCGGTCGGACATGGTAAGAGCCTCGCTCTGATCGTGGGTTACATATATGAATGTGATCCCAACTTCCCTCTTGATACGCATGAGTTCGTGCTGCATCTCCATACGGAGCTTAAGGTCCAGTGCGCCCAGGGGCTCGTCGAGCAGAAGGACTTCAGGCTCGTTAACGATAGCTCTTGCTATGGCGACTCTCTGCTGCTGTCCGCCTGACAGAGAATCCGGGCGTCGGTTCTCGTAGCCTTCCATGTTAACGAGTTTTAATGCATATCTTACCTTCTCGGCTATCTCTTCTTTGGACTTCTTCTTCAGCTTCAGTCCGAAAGCGATATTATCCGCAACTGAATAATGAGGGAACAGAGAATACTGCTGGAATACCGTGTGCAGGCTCCTCTTGTTCGGGGGTACATCGGTAATGTCCTCGCCGTTGAACAGTACCCTTCCGGAATCCGGCTTCTCGAAACCGCCGATGATCCTGAGCATCGTGGACTTGCCGCACCCGGAAGGTCCCAGGATAGTGATGAACTCGTTGCGGTATATCTCGACTGACATGTCCTCCAAGACAGTCTTGCCGTCAAAACTCTTCTTTATGGATTTAAGTTCAAGTATCGTATCAGGCATATCTTTATCCTTCTTATCAGAAACTCGGAGGGCAGCTTATCCACAAGACCTTCGCCTCGCGGTTGCCTGCGGCAGACAGATAGTGGATCTTATCCGATTTATAGATGAAGGACTCACCCTTCCCGACTTTCTCTACACTGTCCCCGTGGTGAAGTATGACCGTTCCGGACAGAACATAACCGAATTCCTCACCCTCATGAGCCTTATCAGGCATTGTCTGCGTCCCGGGCTTCAGTCCAACGATTATGGGTTCAAGGCTCATGCCCTGGGCAGACGGAACCAGCCAGGTTACGGTATTGCCGTCATCTGTTGTCTTCTCGAAATAATCATCCTCGCCGAAGACCATCTGGCCTGCAAGTTCTTCCTTGAAGAAATCCGACAGGTTTGTGCCCAGACACGTGACGATATCCGACAGTGTCTCAACAGATGCTGATGACTGTCCTCTCTCAACCTGTGATATGAAACCCTTGGTAAGCTCGGTCCTGTCCGCCAGTTCCTGCTGTGTCAGTCCGTTCCTGTTGCGAAGCTGCTTGATGCGGTCGCCTATATATACGTCAAGATTAGTCATGGATCTTCTCCGCCGTCCCCGTTTTAGTCTTTCCGGGATCGAAAACAACAATACTAAACAAAATGTTTTGCAATCCGGCAAAAAAATTATACTAACACTATATTATAAGTCAAGTGATATTTTACTTTTCGAGCGAAAAAGTTTTGTCAGAGTAAACCTGTTTACCGATTCAAGAACCCGAAGCAGACCTTATGTCCTCTTCAAACTTCAGGGCAAGCGATATGGTATCCGCAGCATTGATCTCAAGCTGCTTTCTCGTTACCTTTCCTGTTGCAAGCGCCAGCCTCACTGTCTTGATATTCCTCATGGAACCGGGCATGAAGAGGTTGCTGCCGCTCATGATGGCATCGGGTGCGTTGCTCAACGGATGGATAGCACCTTTTCCGCCCGTGTTGCCGTCTATTACCCAGTCTGTCATGACAATTCCGTCAAACAGGAACTCCTGGCGAAGTACTCTGTCTATCAGAACTTTATGCTCTCCCGTATGTATTCCGTTCAGAAGGTTATAGGACGTCATGACCGCAACAGGGGATGAATCCTTTATCGCGATGGCAAATCCCTTAAGATAGATCTCCCTTAAGGTACGCTCGCTCATCATGGAGTTATTGACGATCCTCTCAGTCTCCTGGTTATTGGCAACATAATGCTTGATGACCGTGCCGCACCCCGGGTGTTTCTGAACACCAACGGTAATGGCAGCCGCAAACTTGCCGGATATGACAGGGTCTTCCGAGAAATACTCGAAGTTCCTGCCGCACCTTATACTGCGGTGGATATTAAGGGCAGGTGCAAGCCACAGGCGGATACCGAACCGTTCCATCTCATCCCCGACAATATCTCCTAACTTCTCTGCAAGATCCGTATTGAAGCTCTGAGCGATCGCAGTCCCTATGGGGATTGCGGTACAGTACTGGTTCTTTATCTTGTCTTCAGGCTTCGGCTTATATGTCTTGAAGGACAATACCCAATGTACGATCTTCGGGATGAAATACATGAAAGATTCGGGAAGCGAATATCCGATGGAATGTGGTTTGCCATCCTTATCTTCCGCATATTCCCGGTTTAAGCGAAGGCCTGCAGGACCGTCTGCCATGACCAGGGACGGGATCTTCCCGTCAGGACCCCTGTATGTTTCACCTGCGGCACCCGGAACGGTAAATCCTGAGTTCCCCACGATGCTGGCGATACCCGCCTTCGGATCGAACGCGCCGATATTCATGTGGATCAGCTCATCATCAGTCATTGCCTTGGCAATGGCAACTGCCTTCTTCCCTATCTCATCCCCGCCGGTAATACCGTCATACATCATCTCATCGACTGCTTCAGGATCGAAGATACTGATAACATCGGGATCCATCACCATTACCTTGGCATCACCCTGATCGCGCTCACCGTAAACCTCGGGGATAAAATCGTCAAAATCACAGGTTCCTCCGACCTTGGGAGCTTTGGCCGTGATCACATCTTCTTCGAGCCTTATGACACCGCAGACTGAAAGATCCTGTGAAGAATTGCCGATATAGACGATATAGTCACCTTTCTCCAGGATATGGACTTCCCTCTCTTCATCGTAGGATGCGATATCCCTCATGGCGAATGATATCCTGCAGTCAGATACCTCCCCCGGAGCAATGAGTTCTGTCTTGACAAATGCAGCCAGTTCGTGTCTCGGCTGGCAGAGCCTTACCTGAGGCTTGGATACATAGATCTGCACGACTTCTTTACCGGGGTACTCTCCCTCATTCTTAACGGAAGCCGTAACCGTAACCAGATCTCCCTCAAGAACGATATCTTCATGGGTCATATCAAAATCCGTATAGGAAAGCCCGAACCCGAAGGGAAACAGCACATCCTCTCCCATACTGTCGAAATACCTGTATCCGACAAAGATACCTTCCTTGTATCTTGTATTATTGATGCTTCCGAAGTCGATCATCTCCGGATAATGTTCCCATGAAGTCCATGTGGTAGTGAGTTTTCCGGAAGGCACGCTCCTGCCGAGCAGGATGTCCGCCAGGATATCACCTGTCACAACACCTAGTTGAGATAAGATCAGGATGTTCTTGACATCCCGGACAGGCGACAGATCCACTACACCCCCGGCATTGATAACCAACATGAAGTTATCATATCTGTCATTGCAGGCAAGTATATCCCTTATCTCACTGTCGGTAAGGAGTATATCTCCTTTGACGGGATTGCGGTCCGCCCCTTCTCCTGAGATCCTGGAGACTGCATATACCGCGGTATCGCCTTCCCCGTCTGCCGGGATATCGTATTCGGGTTCCCTCATCGATCTTCCGAAGGATTCCACGGCCGCAGGCTTTAACTTACGGTGGGCATCACGCTTGACTTCCTTTACGAATGCTTTCCATGCAAGATCTCTTATCTCATCGTAACGGTCCAGCCACCCTTCAGTCGTTATCTCAAATCCGGCATTCCTGATACCCTCTTCTATATTGACGAAGAATCTGGAATTCACTTCGCCGGAACCCGTGCCGCCCTTAATGGTATGTCTTATACCGCTGCCATAGAGGGCGATCTTCCCGGAAGATCCCAAAGGGAATCTGCCGTCCTTACGAAGGAGCACGGTAAATTCCCCGCCGGCTTTACGGATAATATCGTTATGTAACCTCTCGTATTCTTCCATCTTACGGCCTTCCCTTATCCTTCGGGATTTCTGATGCCGGTTATGTCCTTGATGACCTCTGACGCGGCTATCATGCCTGCAACAGGCGGATTGAACGATACTGAACCCGGGGTCCTTGCATCTTCCGGGTCTCCTGCCACATGTTCTAATGGTATCTCTTTGGAATATACACACTTGAGGCTTGTAATGCCCCTCTTCTTAAGTTCCCTTCTCATTACCTTTGCAAGAGGGCAAACCGACGTCTTATAGATATCACTTACCTCGAACATCGCAGGGTTTATCTTATTGCCGGTCCCCATTATGCTTATGACCGGGACGTTATATCTCTTACCGGCTTCACAAAGTCCGATCTTTGCCGTCACGGTATCAACGGCATCAACGATGTAATCGTATTCTGCAAAAGGGAACTTCTCTTCTTCATCGGGAAGATAGAAACATCTGTATTCGTTAACCACCGCATCGGGATTGATATCCTTTATCCTTGCCGCCGCGACCTCCGTCTTATAAAGTCCGATGGTGGAATGGAGCGCGACCAGCTGCCTGTTGATGTTGGATGCTGCTACTTTATCGCTGTCGATAAGATCCAGAGTCCCTACCCCTGCCCTGGCAAGAGCCTCTGTCACAAAGGATCCGACTCCGCCTATACCGAATACGGCAACACGTGCCGAGGCAAGTTTGGAAAGGGCTTCATCACCCAATATCATCGCTGTCCTGGAGAATATTTCCTTAGCCATACTGATCTTACCCGATGCCTTTCTTCGACACGGATTATATCAGATAGTCACATCGTTTTCGATACTTCGGGGAACTTGTTGTATTATAATGTCATTATATTCAGTTCAACGGAGGCATACATGATGGACGCGATCTTTGACAGAAGGAGCATCAGGAAATATAAGGATCAGGAAGTATCTGACGACCTTATCCGCAAGGTAATAAAGGCAGGAGCCGAAGCGCCTTCCGCCAAGAACAGGCAGCCTTGGAAATACATCGTTTTCAAGGGTGCGTCCAAAGATGATGTTCTCAACGTAATGGACATGGGTCTTGATATGGCCCTGCAAGAGCCTTCCCTCCCCGAACAGGGCAAAGCAGGAGTCGCCGACGCCAAGAACACACTGAGGATAATGAGAGGAGCACCTGTCATCATCCTCGTTCTCAACACCAACGGCACTTCGCCTTTCGGAAAACCCCTGGATATCTTCAGCCACATAACGGAGATCTGTGACAGCATGTCCTGCGGCGCTTCCATCGAGAATGTACTGCTTGCGGCTACCGAAGAAGGATTGGGGTCTTTATGGATCGCCAATACATTCTATGCACATGAACCCTTAAGAGGGTACCTTAAGACAGACAAACAGATCATCGCGGCAGTCGCTCTGGGCTACCCTGATGAAGTTCCGGTCAAAAGACCCCGCAAGGACTTCGAGGACATTATCGAGATCAGACAGTAACATAAGAGGTCATGTTATGGCTAAGATATTTGCGAGAAGCCTATCTTTCATATTGATCGCCGGGATCTTGTTATCGCAGGCTTCCTGCAGCGCGGCAAACAACTCAGCAAAGGAAGTAAAAAACTGTCCCGTCCTCCACGACGATGAGTTCGGCGGAGTCTATATCCAAAAGACCATAGATGAATTCAACGCTCTGGGATATAAGTACGGAGACACCGTTGATATCAAGTTCTCCAACGGATACGAGCTGAAGGATATCCCCTACTACAGCGGATATTATTGTCCCACGGGAGACCCTCTGCTGGTCGCATACCCGGGATACCCGTATATCAAGGCCGCCATCAATAACGGTGAGTGCCTGTGGGAAGTATCTAACATGACAGACGATGCCACGGCCACCATAACGGTCAATTCTCCCGGCAAAGACCTGGATGTCCAGAAAGCCCGGGACATACATTATTCCGACAAGAGAGAAGATTACGCCGGCGATGTCATCTTCGCTAATTTCAGAACAGTGGAAGCGGGGAATATGAAGTCAGGCAAGCTCTACAGATCCGCTTCCCCCTGCGACAACTCACACAACCGTGCGCCTTATGTCGATAAACTCATGGAAGATGCAGGAGTCAACATCATCGTAAATCTTGCAGATACGGATCTTAAGATCGAAGGATATGTTGCCAAGGACGATTTCGATTCCCCGTATGTCCTGTCTCTTTATAACGACGATAAAGTGATCCCTCTGGGAATGAACACACATTACACTTCTTCTGAGAACAAGGAGAAACTGGCATCGGGATTCCTTATGATCGCCGACAACGAAGGGCCCTACCTTGTACACTGCACGGAAGGCAAAGACCGCACGGGATTCATCTGCATCCTTCTCGAAGCACTTTGCGGCGCGACCTACGAAGAGATCCTTAACGACTACATGATCACATATGACAACTACTATAAGATCAACGAGTCAAGTGATAAAGAGAGATATGACCTTATCGTCAGGATGAACCTGGACGATCTCATCGAGACATTTACCGGACTTTCCGGCGATAAGATCAAGACAGAAGTTCTTGAAGGATATGCCAGAGATTATATAAGATCCTGCGGGCTTACGGATACTGATATCGACAGGATCGTATCGAACCTTACCTGAACAAAGTCCAGATATTCCATTTACCGTCGAGCAGAGAATCGGCAAGGCGTTCGAAAAGCGTCCTTTCCTTGAGAGTCTCTTCCATCTCCTTGGCGTTGGACGCATTATCGGTAATGATCGCGTCCGCATCTGACAGAAGGAATGTCCTCTGGGATGCCTCTCCGTTGGGGGTCCACACCATGACCTTGTGACCGGAGCTGTGGGCCGTAATGATCATGCCGGTGGTGGCAGTCTCTTCTTCAAGGCCCAGATAATCGCACTTGAGCGCTCCCACATCTCCCAAAGTGATGAACGCCAGATATCCCGTATTGATCTCAGGGTATTTATCCTCTATATATTCGACAAGATTATATTTGAGGGATATGAGAACGCAATTATCCACGGCATCCCGGGCCTTCAGGAGCGCTACCATATCGTCCGCCATCTTGTAGTCGGCAGTGTCTCCCTTGAGCTCGATAAAAAGTATGATCTCCTTACCTGCGGCATCCAAAGCCTCTTCTATGGTGGGAACCTTCTCATCGGGAGCGGATTTGAGAGTAAGGCTCTTTATCTCTTCCAGTGTCATATCGGAAGGTTTCCTGGAGTCACCGGCAACGCGCTTGAAATTGGCATCATGATTCAGGACATAATATCCGTCTGAGGTTCTCTGAATATCGATCTCAGTCCCGTAACACCCGATCTCTTTCGCTTTCAAGATCCCGCCTACGGTATTCTCTCCCGCGTCATTGCCTGCGCCCCTGTGCCCGATTATGTTGGAACTCACTTCAATCGGGAAGATCCTGTCGAAGTTATTGTAGATATAAACGGATGCGCTCAGTGTTGCAAGATACAGTAATATGAG
Source organism: Clostridiales bacterium (assembly GCA_017964005.1). Classification (GTDB taxonomy): domain Bacteria; phylum Bacillota; class Clostridia; order Saccharofermentanales; family Saccharofermentanaceae; genus Saccharofermentans. Next base: position 13,335 of record JAGCSR010000010.1, on the reverse strand, counting down.
AGTCAATACCATATACTTGAAATGCATTATTGGAGTCGTTGTAAAGGTTACGGGTTCGTCCTCACTGAACCTGTAGTAGAGCTGTGTCAGTTTCATCACCAGCAAAGGCATGAACAGCGCCATAGTTCCGAGCATTGTAAGATACAGGACTATCGTCACTGCAATTACGGAACTTTCATAGAAGAACGGGAACGGTCCTGCTGCGCCCCCTGACAACACCAGGCATGCAACAGGGATGATCTCGAATACCAAGGCGATCCCGAAGGCGATCAGGAAGAACTTCAATGCGAACATCAAAAGGTTGCCTGCGATCTTCCAGAAGTTCCGGAATACCATCTTGCAGCTCCTGCCGAAAGAAGTTATCGCCGGCACATGATCTATGATCATTCCGTGTATCGTAAACATTCCGAAGATACCGACTCCAATCATCAGGATCTCGGAGATGATAAAGAGCACATTATATACAGGATTCTCCCTAATGATCGATGATATGAAGTTCGGGATGTAAAGATTATCCGTAAGGGATATCGAATAACCCATTCCGATAATGGGAGTGATAAGCGTAACATACAAAAGGACCAGGATACCGCCCGGAGTAAAGAATCTTGCGGCCTCCGCCATTGATTCCAGTATTATCTTCCAAAGAACAGCAGGTCTCTCTTTGACCTTCTCTCCCGCATAGTTAACGATGATATTGATATCGAAAGCAAAATAGACTCCCAATATCAGTAATGTCGTAAGGATAGCAAGCCACCCGTAGGGATTCGTAAACAGGAAGAAGAAATCACCGCTGGACACAGATGCCTTGCCGGTCTTATAGACTGACCACTGCAGCAACAGCTTCAGCAGGAATACAAGACCTGACAGGATCAGCTTGGATACGATCTGATAAAGTATGATCTCCGGTATCGACTGGATATACGGCAATACCTTGGACGGCTTTTTCTCTTTCTTCCCCATCTTACTTAAGCCGCGCGATCCTCAGTAATAGTCGGCATAGCGGCGGCGTCTCAATATCGCGATCATTACTGCAAACCCTGCTACGAACAAAGTTGCCAGCACTGCCAGTACTCCGGCCATATTGCTTACACCTGTAGGAATGATGCCGTTATATGTATTGACGATCTGTACAAGCTTATTGTCATTGACATTTCCGGAACAGGTCGCGACTTCACCGAGCGACACACCATCAACAAAAATCTCAGGGGTGTACTTTCCGGGTTTTTCGGTCACTGTAAACTTAGTACCGTCGGCAAGCCCTAAGATCACTATCAGATCCTCGTGTCCGATAGTAAATTCCACCAAACCGTCTGCATCGGTAGAATAAGTCTGCGCAGGGATCTCACCGTTTATCATGACAATAAGATCAGTATTGGCAACAGGAATGTCATTATCGTCAGTCAGTGTAACCGAAAGCGGGAAAGTATCATATCTGTTGCTGAAATTACCCGCGATCGTCTTGCTGATCTTCAATGATTTCGTGCCGTCATCCTCGTCAGGAGCCGATATCAGATATTTATGGATATTACCGGAATCGGACCCTGTCACCGCAACACCCAGAGGACCTTGCACAGTAACCACACCGATATCCGATACCGTAATAACAATATCATCATCAAGAACCTTATATGTAACGGGTGGTGTAGTTTCCGTCAGGTAATAAACACCAGGCTTGAGAGTGTAGCCTTCATGGGGAGACAATGCGATATTGCCGTTCCTGTCTGTTACAATATCCTCATAACCGTCCATAGGTGTCGTGGACTTCGAATAACCTGCAATAGGGCTATAGAGCTGTCTATAGAGTGCGAAGTGCGCACCTGCAAGAGGGATAGTATTATCTGCAATATCATGCTTATAAAGATCTATCGTAAACCGTTTATTGTGAGCATCAATATATCCTATGATACCGTTTACTCCTGTCTTTTGTTCAATCCAGCCTTCATCATTATCGTGTGTCAGAGTGATCACATTATTATCATCCACGCTGAACGTAACGGGTTTGACAACACCCAGGTAACCGTCTTTTGCCTTGGTCTGAGTAAGGACGTAGTCCTTATTCTTATCAAAACCGTAGAAGATCGTTATCTTGCCTTCAGAGTCTGATGTATATGTTCCGATCACGTTGCCGTCACATGACAGGGTGAACTCGCCACCTTGCAGCGGATCTTCACTGTTCCATTCATACAGATCGAATACAATAGCACCCGAACGGATATTGGTGATCGAATCCTCACGGATATTATTATTGGCACCATGAGGTGTTCCCTGCTTATAATCAACCGTATAGTCGATGGGGTGACCTTCATCAGGGACAACATTAACTGATACAATCCCGCCTGAAGCAACCGGATTAACATCACCGGGATCAAGAACGGTAACATTATCACTATTATCTATTGTAGGATCAGGATTACTGATCGTAACTTCTCTTGCCTCTATATCATCGAAAGGAGAATCAAAGAAATAATAAGACGATGTCTCAGGATACTTAATCTGGCGAACTGTTCCGTCGATAAAAGTACCGTTATCGTAAAGTGCAATATATATAGGATCGTAACTTGTAACATAGTCTTTATCAGACCAGATCTTGTTTACTGTAAGACCCCATCCGCGCATATTCTTGACATCCATCTCAGGAGAGTATCCTGCTCTTACGATACCGGAATTGTCTGATCCTTGAACAGAATAATATGTCTCATGATTACCGTCATACTTTATGAACTTATAACCTGCGGGTATCTCGGAGGATCTTTCTTCCACCATGAATACGGCACCTACGGGAATTCCCGGAACATAAACAGAATAGCCTGCAGGGATCTGGGATATGGCACCATAGCTTGAAGTGGTAAATGTTATCTCTTCTTTCTGCTGATCGCTCAGAGCGTCTATTACATCATCCGTTGCTTCAAAGGAAGTTGCAACGAAGTCCATGGCAGTATGATCCCAGCTGCAAAGGTAACCGTCAGGATCTACGACATAGTAGTTATATCTGTTCGTAAGGGCAACATCACCGGACGATCCGTTGGACAGGGACAATCTGAAGGAGAACCTGGTATCATCCTGTTCCTTGGTCAGGAGATTCTCATCACCCTCGCCGTTCTCGTCATAGAGTTTTTTGGTTATCTTCAATGTTCTTACGGAACCCGGCTTTAAGGCATTCTCAAAACCGACAGAGGGCTGCTCATCGATATTGATCCATCCGGAATCGAAGTCTCTTACTCCGGGCTCGGGATCAGTATGGGCCGCATCAACACCATTCACCTTGCAATTCTCATAGATCTCGGTATTGATTCCGCATTCGACTATCTTGTAATGGGTAACTCCCTGAGGAAGGACTATCTCGGCAGTCATCTCGGGAGACAGGAAATAAACATCCTCATATACCGCATTTCCGTTCGGAGGTGTGAATGTCGGCTTGTATTCAACCTTCTTAACGGTATTCCTGTATCTTACCTTGGACTCACCGTCAAGCCTGTAGTAGTTAGTGGAAGTCTCAGAATACTTATAGTAGATCTGATAAGGATACTTAATGAGGTCAAAATCAAGATCATCCGCATCATCACCTGTTACGGTCTTGGTAAGCATGGCGCTTCCGGGGGTTACGGCAGACAGGTTGAACCTGAGCTGGAGGTTGGATGCGCCTGCACCTCTCTCCATAAAGAAGATCCTCATCTCATGGGTCGTATAATCATTGAAGTGATATGTTGCGCCGCCGTCTGTCGTGGTAAACTTCGTATCAGCAACAGCTGTCGCAGCAGCCTCAGCATCTGCCTCGCTCATACCCGAAGCGATGTTCCTTGCCTTCATGTTACGGATGAATATATCCCTCAGACTGTCTGTATGAGTTGTATAATTAGTTGAATCGTTGATCTGAAGCTTATATGTAACGACACCTGTCCTGAAGTTAACGGTACCTGCCTCTGCAGAATGGATACCGCCGAGATCCAGCACCAGTTCATTATCTACATAGAACCAGAAGTCATCGTCTCCCGTAAACTCAAAGATAAGATCGTGTCCCCAGGCATCCAATCCGCTAGGTGTCTGTACGAATTTGGCAGAGATATCCATTCCCAGATAATTGTCAGGGTTCTGGATCAGATGGAGTTTCTCGTATTTTCGAGGATCCGAGTCGGGAAGGCTTGCACCCATAACATCATAAAGGTTCTCAGGATTATCTACAGCATAAACTCCGGGTTCGATCCTGTTATAGGGGAAGAACTGTCCGTGTTTTCTCGTCTCTCTCTTTGTACCGTCAACGGTGCCGAGTTCCTTATAAACACGGAAATCTGTTCCGGGATCACCGTTATCATCAAGTAAAGTTGCAAAGTTCTGACAGCTGTTATATTCAAAATATCCGCTCTGATCATAAACAGACTGGATGAACAGATGATTGACATCGTATGAACCCGCAAATATGCCGCCGAAATTAGGATTTACGACACCATTGGATACGATCACAGGATAACCTGTATTCTCATCTATGTTCGTTGAGAGGATACCCTGCCTGTGAGCTGTATCAGAAGTTCCTATGTACTGGGTCGTTGCGTTGCTTCCCGCAGACCCGTTGGTACCGCCGATATTGATCATCTTCATGGTTATGCCGTGGAGATTATTATCTACGGTCTCAACTTCGTGGAGCTGCTCTTTGCTCTCTACAGGATTCACAATTGCAAAATAGAAAGTATCAGCCTTGGATACAGGTCCTGATTCAAGAGATGTTGCGCCGGTGGAAAGCGCCGCATAATTGTAGTAATGCTCATCCCAGGCACTGATCTCTGTATAGTATTCTCCTATCCTTCTTCCCTCAAGGTTTATACCTATCTTGTTCTCGGACAGGACCTGTCCGTTGATCTGAGGAGCGATATACTTGTCAGAATAAGGATTATAAAGTTCATAGTAATAGTTCGGATCTGTCGTCCCTTCCCAATAGTACTCAGTGAATTCCCACTGAATGGAATCGAGAACATCTTCGATCCACATGATATTATCGCCGCATTCGTAAACCCTGTGGAAGGAACCGTTATGGTCAATGGCATAGAATTCGTAGCTGTCAGTCTGATCGTTCCATCTGCGGAAATATATGATGAGCTTGGTGCCGTTAGTAACATTGGTTTCATCCGATATACTTACTTTCCGGGCGGAATATACCAGTGATTCATCGGGAGACACCGAAGTCTCTTCAACAAAGTTAAGCCACACACGGTCAGAGGCCACAGGGCTGGTGAAATATCCTACGGAAGGATCGAATCCCAGATAATAGTCGCCGGAGGAAAGTGAGATCTTACCCTCATTGCTCCCGCCTCCGGGAACAACACGGATCTCAGATGCGTCAGCCTCGGACGTGGTAAGACTTACACCATTTTCGTCAAGCTTGATATATTGAGTGGTTCCGTTAACATTTGCAGAGATCTTATATTTGTCGGAGGAAGTGTTGTTGAACTTCCAAATGGTGATCTCATTATCTTCATCAACATATAATGTCCTTGAGGAATTATTATCCCTCATGACTATCTCCATCAGGGAATGGTAATTCGTTCCGGCATCTGCCATGAGAGCATGGCCTGTGGATCCTGAATTAAGAGACATGAGTCCCTTCTCGTATCCGTTAAGATCATAAGGATCATCCGGAACGTTCTTATAATAGAAAAGATTAAATGCAGCATTGGTATCTGACTCACCGGCGTATGCCGCAAAGCCTTTGCCGCCGTCATTACCCTGCTGGTTCCAGCAGAAAATGCTGCCGGTGTTAACAGTTCTTATGTCAGCAATATAAAATCCTGTGCCGTTAACGCCAAATACAAAGCCGGTAGCTTCATCCTTATTGGTCGTAAAACCAAGGCTCCTGTCATCATTGCTGGTATTGCTGGTCCCTGAACCGACCCTTCTCACATAATTGTGATCGCCGGTATATAGGTAATAGCATCCGTTTTCTTCATCTTTCTCGATAAAATATGGAACTGCTCCGATGCTAATGGCACCTTCAACGTCATTGGGGGTCCTGGTCGCAGTCTTTACGATACCGGTCCTTGACGTATTGTTGACTCTGTATGTCGTGCCAGTAGCAAAAAAACCGTTGGTATGGGAAATATAGATGGGTTCTCCAAGATGCGAATCTATCTGATCTAGGGAAGGGATCTTCTTCCAGCCTGAATCTGAAGGAGTATCCATATTTCTAGTAACGATGGCATATACTGAGAATCCCTCTGCATAGAAAGTAAGGATATTACCTTCAGCCGTATATTCCACGTCCTCAGGGGAATTCCCGAAGTGGATAATGTCATAATCATTAGTGTTCTTTGCAGCATCCAGAAGCGTGACATCCACCTTGACAGGAACCTTGGGCTGGATCTCAGATCCTTCAGAAGATACTACGGACACATCAAAGATCTTTGCGTAAGATGCAGTCTCAGCGCCTTTTGCATCAAGCGCGCGCTTCAGGTAATCCTTATATTCTGATCCCTTAAGTTCCCTTACCGCAAGATCTGCCCCTTCAGGGAATCCTGCATTGTCATCGTAGGTCAGAACGATCTTATATGTACTGCCGTCTCCTGCCTCGAAAATCTTCTCCATGGTATATCCTGCAACGGCAAATACCGAGAAACCAGTTGTATCGAAGGTTACCTCTGTCGTCTTCCCTGACTTGACCGCCACATCCTCGTAAAGCTGTGTCCTGTCGTCATCCGGGAAGTGAAGTACGCAAAGGTCTCCCGCGGGAGTGTCATTAAGCCTGATCTTAACATTGACGGAAGTGCCTTCAGCAGGCTCTATCTCCTTGCCATCAAATACGATGCTTATATCGAAAAGCCTTACATAATCCACTTTCCTGTCATCAAGATATTCTTCCGTCATGTCCTTATATTCAGAATATGTCTTGCCGGAAGTAAGTTCTCTGACCTTAAGGACTGCGCCTTCAGGGATATTGCATTCAGGTCCGAAAGTCGCAGTAACCTTCCAGGACTTCCCTGCTGAATCCAGGACAACGTCCTCGATCACAGAAGACTTGTCATCATTATCTGACGGTGTGGGAGTGGGGATAACTTCCGAAGGTGTGGGAACCGGAGTCTCGGAAGGTTCCGCAGCATCAGTTGCATCAGTTGCATCAGTTGTATCTGTTGCATCGGTTGTATCTGTTGCATCAGTTGCATCTGTAGGATCAGTCGTATCAGCAGGATCTTCTGCATCATTTATGTCAGAAGGATCCGAAGGAGCTTCTGTCACCTTGGGATCTTCTGTGTCAGTTGCATCCTGAGGCAATGCCGCATCAGGGTCTTCTGCCGGTGTTTCAGGGACATCGGCCGGGGCTTGCCCGTCTTCGTCCTGTTGTACCACTGCAGGAACTCCTGTATCAGGGGTATTATCCGCAGATCCGTCTGCCAGAAGGAGCCCGTAGGGGTTAATGATATAGGCGCATACAAGGAGAAGGCCGATAGCACGCCTTGCTTTCCAGTTATATAACAAAGAAGTCCTGTTGCCCTGTTTTTTCAATTCAAACCTCGCATATCAATACCCATAATTCGGGCATAATAATAGTCCTATTATAACACCGAAGTAATAGGAATTGCCTGGACAAAACAACAAATATGTTACAAAATACTTAATTATGTGATAAAAGCCCGGGATTTACCCTTTCATTCTGTCCGATAAAGGAGTTATATTCCCGTCCTGATCCTTGATATAGGTATTGTCCAGCTGGGCTCTTAAGTTCCCCACGACAGCCTGTCTGTACCTGTTGCGGAGGACTTCCCTCTCAGCCAGTTCCTCTTCCGTAAGCCCCTCTGCCTTATTCTTGGAAGCAAGCTCGTTTATCCTTCTGATCAATTCTTCCATACCATTATTCTCCTGTCAGAACGGGTAATCCAATCCCTCGTTCGTTATGAATCTGTGTCCGGTAAAGTCTTCCCGTCTGGTCTCGAACAGGTCTTTCAGGATACCTGCCGCTTCATAAGAAGACAATGGGGCAGGATTATCCTCCCTGCCGTCTGTCCTTATCCACCCGGGGTGCACCGCAAAGATATTGACCTTCCCCTCATCCTTAAAAGTGTTATATAAGTTCATGGTCGCCATATTGAGTGCGGCCTTCCCCATTCCGTAATCTATGAGGTTGGTCCTGTAGCAGCGGGATATACTCCCGGCTTCAGAGGAGATGTTCATGATAAGAGCCGTCCCCGGTGCATTATGAAGAAGCGGATAGAAAGCCTTTATCACTCTCATGGTCCCCACCGCGATGATATCGACAGTATGGGGTATAAGGTCAAGGTCGGCCTCGAAAAATCCTTTATCACAGTCAGGGGACACTCCCACTGCATTATTGATCAAAGTGTCGATATGATCTGTCTTGGAAGACAGGTCCTCCGCTGCCTTTTGGACCGACCGGGAATCCGTAAGATCCATGGTCAAGACCGTAAGCTTATCCTTATATTGCTCCTTGAGCTTTTCGATATCGGAAGAAGGCTTCCTTACAGTCGCGATCACATTATCCCCTGATTCCAGGTATCTTAATGCCAGATTATAGCCCAGAGCATAGGATCTGCCTGTACCGGTAACCATTACGTTCATAAACGCACCACCCTCGAATGACAATATTTTCGGGTATTGTATCACAAGAGGGCAGATCTTGGGACTGTCACACATATATATCTCCCGTTAAATGACAAAATAAGTCTTGCAAATAATTGATCTCGTGATAAACTTACATTTACAGGCCTTGACGAAGAGGTCGTATCGGCGTATGTCATACAGAGATTGCGGCAATGGGTGAGAGCCGCTGCACTAAACCGAATACGATGTAGCTTCTGAGCCGGAAGGAAGAAAAGGTGTCCCCTGAGTAGAACCTTCCCGTGAATGTTACGTTAGTGCATAGGGATTGTCTGATCCCGATAAGTGGCGGTCAAACGCAATTTGAGTGGTACCGCGGGTGTATAAGATATCAACACTCGTCTCAAAGTCTTAAAACTTTGGGACGAGTTTTTTTGTCCCATAGAAAAAAGGAGCGTACAAATATGGTTAAAGTAATCGGAGGTCTGAACCGCAAGATCCACGAGATGGCAGGCCGAATCAAGGACCTGCGTGAGATCGTAGGACTTACGGTCGAGCAGATGGCTGAGAAGACGGATGTATCCGTCGAAGAGTATGAACAGTGCGAATCAGGACAAGTTGATCTTAACTTCGCTTTCATCTATCGCTGCGCAGGCGCTCTCGGCGTCAACGTAACAGATATCATCGAGGGTTTCTCCCCTACCCTGGATTCCTACACGGTCACAAGGGCCGGCAAGGGACAGGAGATCGCTTCGGCTCACGGCATGACCTACTTCAATATGGCTTATGCCTTCAAGAACAGGATCTGCGAGCCTTTGTATGTAAAGAGCGAATACCGCGAAGATGCCCAGAACAAGCCGATCGAGCTTACGACCCACGCAGGTCAGGAGTGCGACCTTGTAATCGAGGGCGAACTTAAGGTACAGGTCGGCGACCACAGCGAGGTCCTGGGTGCCGGCGATATGATCTACTTCAACTCCGACACACCTCACGGCATGATCGCAGTTAACGGCAAGGACTGCGTGTTCTACGCATTTGTCCTGAATGCTGCAGGCGAGCCGAAGGTAGATGTCAAGACCGAGACGAAGATCAAAGGCAAGTCCGTAGTAGAGGTCGAGCAGAAGAAACGTATCTACAAAGAATATATCGATGTCGACTTCAACGAGAACGGCACGCCGATATCCATGAAGTTCAAGAACATCGACAACTTCAATTTTGCTTTCGACCTGGTCGACAGGCTTGCAAAGCGCGAACCCGATAAGCTGGCGATGCTCCATATCTCACAGGACAAGACCGAGAGAAGATTTACTTTCTCCGACATCATGAAAGCATCCAACAGGTGCGCCAACTACTTTAAGTCCCTGGGCATCAAGAAGGGCGACCGCGTTATGCTCGTTCTGAAGCGCCATTACCAGTTCTGGTTTGCAATGATGGGTCTTAACAAGCTCGGCGCCATCGCTATTCCTGCCACAAACCAGCTCCTCGAGCACGACTTCGACTACAGGTTCAAGTCCGCAGGAGTGTCCGCTATCCTCTGCACCGCAGACGGAGATACAGCCCATCAGGTAGATATTGCTGCCGAGAAGAATCCCGGCCTTATCCATAAGATCATTGTTAACGGTACCCGTGTGGGATGGAGGAATTTCGACGAAGAGTATCAGCTCTACTCCACCAAGTTCGAGCGCACAGAAGACGCTCCCGGCGGAGACGACCTCATGCTCATGTATTTCACATCCGGAACATCAGGATACCCCAAGATCGCTATGCATAACTATAAGTACCCCTTGGGTCATTTCCACACTGCCAAGTACTGGCACTGTGTAGATCCTGACGGTCTTCACTACACGATCTCCGACACGGGCTGGGCTAAGGCCATGTGGGGTAAGCTCTACGGGCAGTGGCTCGCAGAGGCTGCGATCTTCGTATATGACTTCGACAGATTCGATGCTGCTGACATCCTCCCCATGTTCGCCAAGTATCACATCACCACATTCTGCGCTCCGCCTACGATGCTCCGTATGATGATCAAGCAGGATATCTCCCAATACGATTTCTCGTCCGTTAAGCACATGACCACTGCAGGCGAAGCTTTGAACCCTGAAGTTTACCGTCAGTTCGAGAAAGCTACAGGGCTTCAGATCCTTGAAGGCTTCGGTCAGACCGAGTCCACCATGATCATCGGCAACATGAGAGGCGCCGACCATAAGATCGGATCTATGGGCAAGCCCGCTCCCATCTACGATGTTGAGATCTTGGATCCCGAGGGCAACCCCGTTCCTGTCGGTGAGACCGGCGAGATCTGCATCAACCTTAAGAACGGCTCTCCCTGCGGTCTTGCCATCGGTTACTATCAGGATCAGGAGAAGACCGACGAGACATGGCACGACGGCTGGTATCACACAGGCGATACTGCATGGCGCGATGAGGATGGCTTCTACTGGTATGTAGGACGTGTCGATGACGTTATCAAGTCCTCCGGCTACCGTATCGGACCTTTCGAGATCGAGAGTGTCATCATGGAGCTCCCTTATGTTCTCGAGTGCGGTGTATCCGCAGCTCCCGATGAGGTCCGCGGCCAGGTGGTCAAGGCGTCCATCGTTCTCGTTCCCGGAACAGAGGGCACCGAAGAACTCAAAAAGGAGATCCAAAACTACGTAAAGGTACATACAGCACCTTACAAGTACCCCCGTATCGTAGTTTTCAAGGATGAACTCCCCAAGACCGTATCAGGCAAGATTCAAAGAAACCTGCTCTGATATAGTGATCCAATTCAGATTCCATAAGGCACCGGGCACTCCCCGGTGCTTTTTTATGTTATCAGGAAAGAATTTGCCTTAGCCTGTTCACACCGAAAATGTTATAATGACAGGAATGGGAAAGAACATCTTTGGCAAGCGCAGAGGGTAATCACTATATGATCAGCTCATCCAGACTGAAGACGGCAACACTTCTTGCCGTACTGTACAGCGTCATCATGGTATCGCTGTCCATATATTTTTATATCACGGAAGGCTTCGGCAGGATCTCGGAGACTTCGACTATCAATATCGTACAGGATATATTCTGTATCGTTCTGGCTTTCGTCCTCTTCATATGCGCAATAATCGGAACGCCGCAGAAGGGGCGCAGCCTTGATTACTTCCTGCTGATGCTCTTTACGAACATCAATGCCTCCTTCACCGACGAGATCGCCTGGCTCGTTGACGGAAGACCCGAGTATATTCCCATCAACATCGCCACTAACACGATCTTCTACATCTGCAACGTATTGATGGCTTTCTTCTTCTGGAAGTACGTTACTTCTTTCCTTGACCTTACCAGCGACCGCCTCGGAATCTGGCCTAAGCTGTTTACCGGGGGCGCCATCTTCTCTGTAGCCTTGATACTTATGAACCTGTTTACCGGAATATACTTTACTGTTGATGCGGAAGGCGTGTATCACAGGTCTGATTACTACATGATCTCGAATGTGTACATCTACCTGTCAATGGCACTTACTCTTGTACTGGTCGTACTGGCGCGCAAGAGACTGAAAAAATACCAGATCATCATATTGTTCATGTATGTCTTCCTCCCTCTTGCCACGGGCCTGGTCGCAGTATTCAGTTACGGCACAACTCTCACTAATGCCGCATCCATCATCGTACTGCTTCTCATGTACTGTGTGCTTCACGTTATACAGAGCAGAGAACAGTTTGTGGCCGAGAGTGAACTGGCAACGGCAACAGCGATCCAGAAGAATATCCTGCCCAGGATATTCCCGCCGTATCCCGACAAAACGGAATTTGAGCTTTTCGCGTCGATGACTCCAGCCAAGGAAGTCGGAGGAGACTTATATGATTACTTCCTCGCTGACGATAATCATCTCATCATAATCATCGCGGATGTATCCGGCAAAGGCGTACCTGCCGCCCTCTTCATGATGGTAGTAAAGACCCTGCTGAAGAACCAGTCCATAAACAACTTCAACAGCGCCGCAGAGATATTCTACAAGGTCAATAACCAACTCTGCGAAGGCAATGAACTTGATATGTTCGCAACAGCATGGCTCGGTGTACTCGAGTTATCTTCGGGAACTTTATCCTATGCTACCGCAGGTCATGAATATGTGACCCTCAAGAAAAAGGACGGCAAGTTTGCGATCATCAAGGAACGCAACTCTCCGCCTCTTGCTGTCATGGAGAATATGCACTACAAAGAATACGAACTCCGGCTCGATCCCGGAGACATCATATGGCTCTATACGGACGGTGTTCCCGAAGCCTCCAACAGCCGAGGTGAGATGTTCGGCCTCGACAGGATGCTCGAGTCTCTGAACAAACACTGCTCCGGCACCATGAAGGAACTCGATGCGGGTGTCAGAGAAGACATCGCTGCGTTTACCACGGGCGCGGATCCTTTCGATGATATAACCACACTCTGCGTAAGATATAACGGACCGGTAAAATAATGAAGATCTACGATATATCACAGGAATTATTCGGATGCAAAGTCTTCCCGGGTGACCCTTCACCCTCCATGGAACGCGTCATGTCAACTGATAAGGGAGATATCTGCAATCTCACATCCTTCAGCATGTGCGCACATAACGGAACACATGTTGATGCACCTTTCCACTTCTTAGGCGACGGCAAGACCATAGATCAAGTGGATCTTAGCAAGTTCGTAGGACCCTGTTACGTCGCACACCACGAAGGTGATGTTACAGCAGAAAATGCAAGATCTATACTGGACAGAGCAAAGGCAGCCGATAACGGAGCAGAGGATCCCTGCTCGGCCAGGATACTTATCGAAGGACCG
>JAGCSR010000009.1 GCA_017964005.1 Clostridiales bacterium | reverse complement strand
CCTACTCTTTAAATTATCTGACTCCAAAAGAGTTAAAAGCTATCTACAGTTCCAATTGAAGGTATATATTTCTTGTTTGGGTGTCTACATTCGCTTGACTAGTGCAATTTGATCGAAAGATCTGATGATTTTTTTCGATCAAATCCCGAGAATAGGCATTTTGATCGAAAAAACAGGCAATTTTTTCGATCAAATCCCCCAAAAAAGAGATTTGATCGAAAGTCTAGTCTACAGAGATATCGGGCCTGCCACCGTAGTTGTGGCAGGCCCGTTCTAAGAGGATCAGTTTATGATTCGTTGTTGGTCGGCGGGTCTCCTTGCGGAGGCTGACCATCACCGGGAGGATCACCCTGCGGAGGCTGGCCGTTGCCTTGTGGAGGGTCCCCCTGCGGGGGCTGGCCGTCACCGGGAGGGTCACCCTGTGGTTTCTCGCCTGTGGGGGGATCTCCTTGCGGAGGTTGTCCGTTGCCTTGAGGTGGGTCTCCCGGCATGTCGCCCGGATTACCGGATCCTTGAGAATCCGTCTTCATCTCGATCGCAGTTCCCTGAGATGCAGTGCCTTCACTATATTCGGTACCGTTGATGTAGAGTTTATGTCCGTTAAGATCTACCCCGTCTGCATCGCAGGTGAGGGAAGATATGTAGGAGTCGCCGGTAAGGACCCACTTGGAACCGGATTCTATCTCCACATATACATCACCTTCGTTGGCAGCGTTGATCGTGCCGGTATAAGTCGAACCCGATGCAAGATACATGTTTAGAGCCGATACTTTATCTACTGTAATGTCGCCGTCTTGTGTCTGGTTCTTAAGATACAGGTTGACCTTGCCGCCATTGGAGCCTTCAGTACCCCAGCCTGCGGCTTCCGCTCTGAGGAGGACTCCTTCGGCATCCTGATCTACGATCTGGACATTATCGAGAGTTATTGTAGTTACGGTATTGTTGACAAAGAATATATCTCCTTTCTTATTTGTTATCGATCCGCCTGTCATCGTAAATTCTGCAAGTCCCTGATCCGCATCGCCGGACATGGACTGGTAGATCATGACGGCTTGGTAAGTATCCGACTTGTCACTGTTCTGGGTGTTGTTATCCGCGACCAAAGATACATCGTTGAGAGTTACTGAGTTCTTGCCTTCGACTACGACTCCCTGTGAGGATGTCGATTCCAGTTCGGCACCGTTTACGGTGATGTTCGCGGTGGAATAGATTACGGGAGATCCGCGTCCTTCTGTTTTGTAAGTTCCGCCGGTAACATTGACCGTTCCGCCTCCGCGGTCGGATCTTATCGCAGCGGAGGAATTCCCGGTCGTATGGATGTTAAGGTTTGTGGCGTTCATCGTTCCGCCGCCTGTGGTCATGAGACCGCCGGAACAATTGCCCGATGTTGTTATGACTGAGTCGGAGATGTTTACTGTAGTCCCTTCTCCATATGAGAATACCGCGTTGGCATGTGTGCCGTTTGTATCGACTACGATGTCTTTCAATGTCAATGTCGCGCCGTTCGTAGCGAATACCGCAGCGTTATCGCCGTAGAAATCCGCCTCGTCTCCGGAGTCGGAGTCTCCTGTCTTGGTGATCTTTACATTTGAATATTCTTCGGTTTTGTTGTCGACTTCTATGGCGTGCCCTCCGTTATCGGAGTTGGTTATCTCTTCGTTTGTCTTGATGTCTCCTGCCGTAATGTCTTTTGTTTGTGCGGATCCTTCAGTTGATGAGGATCCTGAGGTTTGAATGGCATTGGATGAGCATGCAGCCAGGGACAGTGCAAGTGAGGCCGCCGTCAGAAGAACTGACAATCTGGTCTTATTGTTCTTTCTCATTTTGTTGTACCTCCCTTCGGTTGTATGGCTTCAGTATATGGAGTGTACCTGAAATAAAACCAAACTCAAATGTGGCAAAAAGAAGGCGAAGATTTTCGAGGAAGAGTATTGACACCGTTTTACAAGTGTATATAATGTATATACACACTAATTAGTTTGCCGGCGAAGACTTATCACGCGCGCAGAGAAGTTCCGAGCCGACAGCGCCAAGGCCAAGGCGCAAGAGGTAAGAATGGATATTATCATCAGCAACACTTCCGGTGTGCCCATTTATGAGCAGATCGAAGAGCAGATCAAGAGTCAGATAATGACGGGAGCATTGACGGCGGGGGAAGCTCTGCCGTCGATGAGAGTCCTTGCAAGAGACCTTAAGATCAGCATCATTACCACGAAGAGAGCCTATGAGGACTTAGAACGTGACGGGTTCATAGAATCTGTCACTGGCAAAGGAAGCTTTGTCAAGGCGGTCAACAGCGATATCGTCAGGGAGAATATGATGTTCGAGATCGAAGAGCTCCTGGATAAAGCCTGTGATAAGGCTATCATCGGCAAGGTCTCACCTGATGAACTCAAAGAGATGATCGATCTGTTGTTTGATGAGAAGCAAACAAATTAGAGGTAAGTATGGATAGTGAAGATAAGGCAGTAAACGTTATAGAACTCGATAACGTTACCAAAGATTATGGTGATTTCAAACTTGATAAGATAAGTTTTGCCGTGCCCGAAGGGTCCGTTTGCGGATTCATAGGACAGAACGGTGCAGGCAAGACTACGACAATAAGACTTATGCTCGATGTGATAAGAGCTGATGAAGGGCAGATCCGGCTCTGGGGTCAGGATATCCGTGCAAACGGCCCCAAGCTCCGTGAGAATATCGGCGTCGTCTTCGATGAGATGGGACTGCACGAATTCCTGACAGGCAAAGACATCAATATCATGATGAAGAATATCTATAAGAATTGGGATGAGGAGAAGTTTTTCGAGTATTTAAAGAGATTCTCTCTTCCTACCCGTAAACCTTGCGGCAAATTCTCGCGAGGCATGAGGATGAAGCTTCAGATCGCAGTTGCTTTGTCACACAACGCAAAGCTTTTGGTGATGGATGAGCCTACTGCGGGATTGGACCCCATTGTAAGAAATGAGATACTTGATATCTTCAGAGAGTTTGTTCTGGAAGAAGATCATTCGATATTCATCTCTTCGCACATAACCGGAGACCTTGAGAAGATCTCTGACGAGGTGGTGTTCATTGACGGCGGTAAGATCATCCTTAAAGGCAATAAGGATGATATCCTGGAGAGGCACGGTGTGCTCAAGTGCAGGAAGGATGAGATTGACGGCATAAGTCCTTCTCTGATCGTAAATGTCCAGGAAGGAAACTATGGTGTCGAAGTGCTGATCAACGACCGTAAGGCAGCATCTAAACTCTATCCCGGGCTCGTGATCGATAACGCCACTTTGGAAGAGATCATGCTCTTCTATGCAGCTTCTGCGAGGTGACGGTCTATGAAAGGTTTGATATATAAAGATCTGATGGGCCTTAAGAAACTTCGGGTCTCATTCATTTTTGTTACCGTCGTGACGATGATAATCGCGGTGATGGCACTGCTGTCAGCGCGCTTCGGAAACCTTGCGGTATTGGAACAACAGTATCAGGTCAAGGGCAACGCGGAGTTTGACGTATCGCCCCTTAAGCTTCTGTGGTACGGGTTATCGTTTATGATGGTGCTGCCGGTGGTGGCTGTAGGCGATGTTGCGCTGAACTCATTCGAAGCGGATGCAAGGTCCGGATTTATCAATCTGGCAGGGGCGTTGCCGGTGTCTGTCAGGCAGCGTGTTGCTGCAAGATTCATAACTGTCCTGATATCGGGCGGCACAGGCCTTCTGATAAGTCTTATTATCTCATTTATCCTGTCGTTTCTTACCGACATAATGAGTTTTGGAGACTTTGCCGGAATCGTACTCTCGAGTGCGTCTTTGATGATCATCTTTTTCTCGATAGAGATGGTTCTGATATTCCTTGTGAGAGGACTTAAGAATTCTTACTGCGGACTTGTGTCGATGATGATAATGATCGTCGCTGCGGGACTTATCTTTTTCGACAGGATACAGACTGCCGTGCGTGAAGAAAGTTATCTTAACCTTATCGCGGATGCCTTAAGGTTTGCCCAGAGCAGATGGTATCTTCTGGCAATTGCCGCGGTGGTCTTCCTTGCAGTATCTTTTATCGTGTCATCTGTTGTTGCCGAACGAAAGAGAGGTGATATCTGATGCCAGGTCTGTTATATAAAGAATTCGTAGCAGTGAAAGGGAAGAGGCTCCTGGTGGTCATTGCGGTCATATTGGTTCTGTCATGCGTTCTGCGTGTGATATTTCCCGGAAGCATGGCTGAATCTTCGGATCTTTTGTCGTCTGACGACAACAAGATAAATCTTATCGATCTCTTTTTTGCGCTTGCGTATGTGATGATGATCTCTTTGACGTTGAGCATCTCCGATGTATGGGGCGCGGCGCTGGCTGACAATGACAGGGATTCTTCCAGGATAGAATGCTATGTCAGGGCTCTGCCTGTAAGTGCCAGGGATTATATTGCTTCCAAGTATATCTTTGTCGGTGTGGCAAGTTATATCATGATATCCGTATTAACCATCATCGGTATAGTATTTGCGGCATTCTCCGAGCCCGGCATACCGCAGGATCTGATCAATATGTCGAATGTTATGATGGTGCCGTTCGTATCAATGATCTTGTTCTTCTTTTCTTTCGGACTGCCGATTTATATTCTCTTTGGCAAGGAGAAAGGACGTCTTGTTTCTACTGTCTTCTGCATTGCACTGGCCCTTGTTGTGATCGGTGTTGCTCTGTTCGGAAATATGGAATCCATGTCCTCCGAAAACAGCGGGCTTGTATTGTTTGTTCAATGGTATTCCTCACATCAGATCGAGGCGTCTTTGGCATCTTATCTGTCGCCGATCCCGGTCCTTGCCCTGTACTACGGTTCCTACCGTTTTACAAGCTATTGTCATGCTCGCAGGGAGGTGGGATCATGAAGAACATTACATTGAAGAGGCTCCTGATCTATCTGGGTCTGTCCTTCGGTATAACGTGGGCGGTATTCTTCCTGTTTATCTTAACGGGAAATACCTGGACGGGAAGTTCCAACGAGATGATCTCTTTTATAAGTCTGGCGATGCTGGTTCCGACTATAGCACATGTTCTTACCAGACTCATAACACATGAGAAGATGAAGCTTGCGGGCGAAGATTCCATGATGCTCGGGATCCACCTCGGCAACAGGAGGGGGATATTCTATCTTATAGCGATATTCCTCCCCATCGTATACGGAACTTTGTCGGATGCGATATTGATCCTTTGTGATCCCGGTATATTCGATCCGGAAGGAGTAACAGTCTTTTACGCGATAGCCATTCCGTTGATATCGATCGTATCCGGTGTGATATTGTCCTTTGCGGCTTTCGGTGAAGAATTCGGATGGAGGGCCTACATGATGCCCAAGCTCATAGAACTTATGGGAATGCCCCGGGCGGTCATCGTCGGCGGAATTGTCTGGGGACTGTGGCACGCTCCTTTGACCTGCGTCGGACATAACTTCGGAATGGATTATCCGGGGTTCCCTGTGGTCGGGATCCTCCTGATGTGCCTGATGTGCACCGCCATGGGTACGGTGCTCACATATGTAACCGTTAAGTCCGGATCCGTCTGGCCTGCGGCGTTCATGCACGCTGTGAACAATGCCGGTGCCAGCTGTCTTGCTGTATTCCTTCGTGGAGATATCGATCATCCGATATGGGTCTCGGCCCTCTGCCTGATCCCGATCGTTATATGCGGTATTATATTCTTTTTCCTCCTTCCGAAAAGCAGGAAATCCTGATCAGCCCCCTTGTCCTTTGGTATAATGTCTTATGGCATTGCTAATAAGGAGGGCGGAACTATGGCTAAAGTAATACTGCTTAACGGAAGTCCCGATGCGAAGGGGTGTATCAACAGGGCTTTCGAAGAGATGGTGACGGTGTTCGCAAATGAGGGGATCGATGCCGAGATCATCCATGTCGGCAATAAAGATATCAGAGGATGTATGTCCTGCGGCAGATGCGGTCAGCTCGGCAAGTGCGTGATCGATGATATTGTCAACGAGATCGCACCGAAGTTTGAAGAAGCGGACGGTCTTGTGGTGGGAAGTCCCGTTTACTATGCTTCCCCTAACGGTACCGTTCTGTCGCTGCTCGACCGTCTCTTCTACAGCACTCATTTCCCGAAGACAATGAAGGTCGGGGCGTGTGTCGTAAACTGCAGGCGCGGAGGGAATTCCGCGACATTTGACGTGCTCAATAAGTACTTTACGATCTCGAATATGCCTGTCGCGCCTTCCACATACTGGAACATGATCCACGGGTTTACCGCAGAGGATGTGGAGAAAGACGAAGAAGGGCTTCAGACCTTAAGGAACCTTGCAAGGAACATGACCTTCATGATCCGTGCCTTCGCAGATGCGAAGGACAAATACGGTTATCCTGATATCGAGACCGGAAAGTTCACTTGTTTTCAGGACGGGAAGTGACGATGCATCTTGTATATGAGATGACTTATACGCATCCGCAGGATGACAGGTCCGGGATAACGATGATCCCGTTTGATCCTGCGTATAAGGAGCAGTATAAGAAGATCTATAACGAGTGTT
The DNA here is from genome assembly GCA_017964005.1 of Clostridiales bacterium. GTDB lineage: Bacteria > Bacillota > Clostridia > Saccharofermentanales > Saccharofermentanaceae > Saccharofermentans. The sequence goes on along the minus strand of JAGCSR010000009.1, from coordinate 32,990 downwards.
ATCACGAGATGCGCGAGGCTTTGGATATCAAGCCCTATGATTTTGTCCGGGACGATTCTTTTTTCGCGAAAGGAATGGACGGAGTTTTCCTGCTTTCAGAGGAAGATGAGATAATAGGAAGTGTCGCTCTCAAGGATAACGAGATCGACGATCTTATAGTCAATCCCTTGTATCAGGGAAGAGGGTATGGAAGGAAGATGTTGCTCTGGGCATTAGAGAATATCGGATCGGAAGATATCGTCCTGCATGTCGCCGAGTGGAACAGGAAGGCCGTATGCCTTTATAAGAAGACGGGCTTTGAGATTACAAAGACCATAAAGATATAGGAGAGACAATATGGCTTCGAGCAAAGAATATCTGGACTTCATATTGGACCAGTTGTCAGGGCTGGATGACATTACTTACTGCGCGATGATGGGAGAATATATCCTCTATTACCGCGGTAAGATCATTGGCGGGATCTATGATGACAGGTTCCTGGTAAAGCCCGTGAAGGCTGCTGCCGCCATGATGCCTGACGCGGAGCTCGAACTGCCTTATGAAGGCGCAAAAGAGATGCTCCTCGTGGATAACGTCGAGAACCGGGAATTCCTGGAAGAGCTTCTGAATGCCATGTATCCCGAACTTCCCGAACTGAAGAAGAAGGCAAATTGATGGATCCTGCAAGACCGGAACTTACAACAGATCTTGACGGCAAGACATTCACGCAATGGTACTGGCTCAAAGAAGAACTGGTATCTTTTTGCCGCGCTCAAGGTATTCCTGCTTCCGGATCCAAAGAAGAACTTACAAAGATGATCGCAGGATTTCTTGATACCCGGGAGGCCTCCGTGGTATCTAAGCCCGCGCGAAAATCAAAACCTGTTCAGGTGAGTGATCTTGCTTTGGATACACTTATCGAGGAAAACTTCGTCTGTTCAGAGAAGCACCGCGCATTCTTCAAAGATAAGATCGGACCTTCTTTCTCCTTCAACGTAGCTTTCCAGAAGTGGCTCAAAGCCAATGCGGGAAAGACTTATGCAGACGCGGTCCGGGCATACTATGAGATATTGGAAGAACGCAAGTCCGGCAGGAAGAACATAGACAGGCAGTTCGAGTATAATACATATGTCAGAGACTTTTTTGAACATAACAAAGGAAGGTCACTGGACGATGCCATCAGATGCTGGAAGTACAAGAAGAGCCTTCCGGGACATAACAGGTATGAAGACAGCGACCTTGCGGCTTTAGGAGAATGAGTATGATACGTAAGATAGAAAGATCAGATATCCCGGAATGCGTTGAAGTTATTTGCGCAAGCTTCATGACTGTTGCAGATGAGTTCGGGTTCACGCGGGAGAATGCTCCTCGGTTTACGGCGTTTGCAACGGATGAAGACAGGGTCTTATATTGGATGTGCGAACAGCAACGTCCGATGTACGGATATTATAAGGACGGAAAGCTGGTCGGATACTATAATCTTTATATCCCGAATGATAAAGAGGCAGAACTTGGGAGCCTGTGCGTGCTGCCGGATCACAGGCACGAAGGCATAGGCGATAAGCTGTTGGAAGACGCTGTCGCAAAAGCACGGGGGATGGGAGCGGAAGTGATGAAACTAAGCATTGTCGAAGAGAATAAAGTCCTTCGCAAGTGGTATGAAGATCACGGCTTCGTTCACAAGGAGACGAAGAAGTTCGATTTCTTCCCGTTCACTTGCGGTTATCTTGAGATGAGTCTGGAGGGATGACCTTATGGTAAGGGAAGCACTCAAAGATGAACTTAATAAGATCTTGGAATTGTATCTGTTCCTTCACGAGGAGGATATCCCGGAAGATGATGAACATCTGCGTGATACATGGGATCTGATAGTGAATGATCCCAACCATCACCTTATAGTAAACGAGATCGACGGGAAGATCGTATCTTCCTGTGTATGCGTGATAATCCCTAATCTTTCAAGGGGTGTCCGGCCTTATGCTTTCGTCGAGAATGTGGTGACTCATAAGGACTACAGGAAAAGAGGATATGCAGGCGAGTGCCTGGACTTTGCCAAGAATATCGCTTTGCAGGAGAACTGCTATAAGATGATGCTGCTTACAGGGTCCAAGAGACCCGAGACTTTGCATTTCTACGAGAATGCAGGGTACAACAGTAATGATAAGACAGCATTTATTCAGTGGCTGTGACAGAAGAGTGTTATACTGCAACTAACGTAAAAAGTGTGCCGTTTTGGCACTCCTTTTGTTTATTTGTTCATTTCTCAGGATCAGTTTACGGGGAAGATATTATCAGTCTCCGGGCGGCTGTTATCCGGCAGCTGCGTTACGAGGTCTATATAGGTCAGAGGCTGAGTCTGATTGTTGATGGGAGGGAGCTGTCTTATGACCGGGGCTCCGTTCTGCTCTGACGGATCGAAATATGTCGGGGGAAGAAGTCCCACATCAGGGAATGTCTTGGGCGGGTATGCCTCGCTGCTGCCTGTTCCGCCTGCTACTTCGCTCAGCTGTTCCTCATTTAACTTCATATCTTTGTTTTCCATAGTGTCATCCTCCTTAAGATCTTATGTCCTGCAACAGAACGTTTTCTGTTGTGCCTTAAGGATAGCAGTGCACTGAGATCGATCCAATATTCAATGGGGCGTCAGCATGTAGCAAAAACAACACATTCGGCAGGTTTTGTAGATCTGGCGAAAAAGACATAGGCTTTTCGAGGAAAAAACTTGCAACAATATTCGAAAAGTGTAAAATTACACTATAAGTGTAATTTTGCAAGGAGCGTACATTGTGACGAGAGAAGAGTTTACGGGCATCGTTAACGGCAAGCTTAAGTTGGTGCGTACGGAATACGGGCTGACTCAGGATAAGATGGCCGCGATCCTGGGGATCTCCAAGAAGACTCTTGTCGAGTCCGAGAAGGGAAGGAGATCCATCGGCTGGACAGAGGCTGTGGCATTGGCTTCCATATTCTCGCAGAGCTCGATTCTGCGTGACGCTTTGGGAGAAGACTATAACGAGATGGTATCCGCTTTGGCTTTGGACGATGTGCAGGTAGTATACCCTTCCACAATGGGGGGGAAGGTCTGGTGGCGGGAGATAAAGAAGGGGAAGGGATTTAAGATACAGCAGAACCTGATATCCAATCACTACAGGCTCTTGGACAGTAAAGACAGAAGATTGATATCATCGTTCAGTTTAAAAGAAGTAGAAGAATATTTGGGAGGTATAAAAGAATATGAGTGATCTTACAGAGACTTTTTTTGATTTTCTCGAGGCAGTCATTCCGATAACTGTTTTTATTGCCATAGCAGGATACATCATCCTGTCGATAGTCCTCTTTATCAAAGACGGGATAAACGCTAAGAAAGAGGGCCGCAGGCGCAGCATAAAGATAATCGTTATGTTTGTTATTGCCATGACGGTCGTGGGGATGATCGTTGTCGGCTATGCGCTGCTTATGCTCCTTTTGGCGGCGATAATGAGGTCTATGTGATATGAGTGATTCCAAGTTTATAAAGATCCTGATCGCCATCTGTATAATCGGCTTTCTCCTAACGGCCGCACACGCCGCGTATATCTACTTCGCGTATCAGAATTCTTCGATAATCTATTTTGTGTCAAAGGAGATCTGGTAATGAAAAAGATACTGACTCTTACAGCGGTTGCGGTTATGTTCATAGCCGTCAATCTCTTCATGTATATAACGATTACCCAAAGACTCAAGAATAACTTCAGCGGCGCGGGGCAGCTGAAGATGATAGATGTCGGGAAGTATCTTCCTTTCGAGGAGGATTCTGAACTTGCCAGGACCGGCTCTTCGCTGCATTTTTCTTCCGGTGATGACCTTCCTGTACTGGACGGAGCCGCGGCGCTGGTTCCCGTGTATGCTTCCGTAATAGACAACTGCTACCCTGAAGGATGCGTTACATACGAGGGCGGCAAGTTCTCGGACGATAACTACTATGGCGAGAACTTTGCAGAAGGTTCTGCCATGAGATATCAGAATACCGTAAGAGGATTCACTGCCGTAGTCGACGGCAAGACTGATCTGTTCTTTACGGCCTATCCTTCTGCCGAACAGATGGCGTATGCCGAAGAGCAGGGAGTGGAACTTGAGATCGTTCCTGTCGGCATGGAGTCGTTCGTGTTTTTCGTGAATAAGGATAATCCCGTGGATAACCTTACTGTTGATCAGATAAGGTCCATATACCGCGGCAAGATAACGAACTGGAGCGAGGTCGGAGGGCCCAGGAGGATTATCAATCCCCTCCTTCGTATCAAAGGCTCCGGCAGCCAGACCATGATGGAGAAGTTCATGGAAGGCGACATGATAACATCAAGATCACCTTTTGCGATATTCGGTGGTTCCATCGGGTATTCCTTCAGGTACTATCTGTCCGGCATGGTCGCCAATGACAATGTAAAGATGCTGTCCGTCAACGGCGTTTATCCCAGTGCAGAGAACATCATGAACGGGTCTTACCCCATCAGTGCGAGTTTCTATGTCGTATACCGCAAGGACAATGACAACCCGAATCTTCCCAAGGTCGTCGAGTGGCTCAGGAGTGAAGAGGGTCAGCGCATGATCGAAGAGTGCGGATATGTAAGGCTTCCGGCCGAAGAGTGATTCGGGACGTTATCAGATACTATTACGCCGCCTTGAAGCCAGCAGCGAATATATAAAGCAGAATGCAAGTCCTACGAGGGCGCCGAACATAAGATCCGACAGATAGTGGTCGCCTAAGATCATTCGGGAAAGCAGAACCGGTATGCAGAAGATGACTGCTGCGAGGGTAAGGTGGAATTCCTTGCCTTCGAACTTGTCGATGAACAAAGCGAAAGCCGGGAAGATGATAACGTTCAGGACCGAGTCCATCGCATGTCCCGAGAAGAAGGATGCCAGGTCGTCAGATCCCAAGGAATGCTTTGCCATAAGTTCCTTGCCGTTGTCGAAAGCCGTGAATACAGGTACAAATCCGATCCCCTCATATCCTTCGAGCGTTATCCTGAATCTCGGGCGCATAACACAGGTCTTGACGATGATGGAAGCGAAGAACGCAACAGCCAGGACGATCGTAAGTATTATCAGTCTGCGGCAGGTATCCTTATCGTACTTTTTGCCGTTGAATGCCATCCCCAGAGGGAACAGAGGGAAGAATATGATAAGTCCCGTTACAAGGCTTGGAAGAAAACCGTTCATCCCGTCGGCAACATACAAACCCAATACCGAATCGCTCCACAGTCCGATCGCGCCGCAAACTGCGGTGGACAGCGCAAGGTATGTAAATATCACAAGGATTATATTCTTTGTTGAAGTCTTCTGTGCTCTGCCGCGGAGCTGGCCGCAGAGGACTCCGAACAGCAGGACGAATGCCCCGTCGAAGATATAAAGCTCCGCGAAAGTGATGATGACGGCCCAAAGAGGGTGTCCTGAATACATAAAGCCTGCGATGTTCAGGTCGAACATGCTGCCCAGAATGATCCCTGCGATCATCACTATCGCCGCTGCGATATATAAGATGTATCCCTTTTTGCTCACAAGAAAGCTCCTGTTTCCCAATATCACTGATAAAGATATCACAGTACTTTCTTTGCCGCAAACACTTTACCCGAAAAGATATGGGGTCTTGATATCTATGATGTATAATACTATCTGATGATCGGAAAGAAATATGGAGAAAGACTTTGGGAAATTCACGCGGCAGGCGGTTAGACTATATAGATAATCTTCGATGGATCCTGGTGTTCCTTCTTATCCTGTATCATGTGTGTATGGCATATAATACCTGGGGCGAAGCGAATTATATCTTTTTCGACAGATCCAAGATCGCAGGTGCCGTGGTTACGTTTATATCGCCGTGGTTCATGCCGGCGATGTTCCTTCTTGCCGGGGTATCTTCAAGGTATTCGATGAACAGAAGAGGCATTAAGGTCTTTATGCGCGAACGCCTTCTGAGGCTCGGCGTGCCGCTTATCTTCGGGATCGCTGTCCTCAATCCTGTCTTAAGTTATGTCGCTGATGTCACACATAACGGGTACGATGGAGGTTATCTTGCCCACTATAAGGTTTTCTTTACGAAGTTTACCGACCTTTCAGGATATGACGGAGGTTTTGCCCTGGCGCATCTCTGGTTCATTGTGGTTCTTTTGGTTATCTCGTTTATCTCCTGCGGGGTTATCGGCGTGATAGACCGGATGTCTGCCGATACCAAAGAGGCATTAAGACCTGTGGGAAGGATCCTGATGACGATAGCTGCATGCGCTTCCTTCGATATAAAGATAATGGGCAAGCCCCTCATCTTGTATCTGTTCATCTTTCTTATCGGATATTATCTTTTCAGCGATCAGGGCTTCATTGCAGGTCTTTCAAAGTTTAAGTGGATATTCGTTCCGGTGTTTATCGTCTCTTCTGCCGCTGATGCTGTATTGTTCAATTATATCGGCGGGCATGCACTGCTCAATAAGATACTGGCGCTTTTGTCATTTATATCCGGGGTGCTCGCTCTCGTAAGCTTCGGACATGATCATCTGAATAAGTCCTGCGGCTTGACACGTTTTTGTGCCAAGATATCATACACTTTCTATATAATCCATTTTCCGGTGGTGGTCCTGTGCCAGTATCTTCTGTCGCAGACACATATGGCAAGCAGAGTGAACCTGGTGCTGTCGATACTGATCTCATATCCTCTGACCCTTGCCCTGTGTTTTGTTATCAGTAAGATGAGAGGAGCAGGCATCCTTGTCGGAATGAAGAACAGGTGATGAAATGATCAAAGACGATATAAGACAGAGGCTTCTTGCTCAGCAGGACAAAAAGTATAAAGAGATGCAGGAACGGATAATCAATACTGTTCCTGCAGATTCCATTATTGGTGTGAGAACCCCGGAACTCAGGCAGATGGCAAAGGAACTGTCAAAGATGGAAGATGTGGGTGAGTTCTTAAGTGACCTTCCGCATGAGCTTTTCGAAGAAGACCAGCTTCATGCTTTCATCATCTCCGGTATGCGTGACTATAGTCTTTGCATGGCGGAGCTTGTCAGGTTCCTGCCTTATGTGAATAATTGGGCCACCTGTGACCAGATGTCACCGAAGGTGTTCAGGAAGCATAAGGATGAGCTCTTGGATCAGATAAAGATATGGATCGCATCCGATCATACATATACGGTAAGGTTCGGAGTAGGTATGCTGATGGAACATTTCCTTGATGAGGATTTCGACATAAGATATCCGAAGATGGTGGCAAAGCTCCGTTCCGATGAATACTATGTCAACATGATGATCGCCTGGTACTTTGCAACGGCACTGGCAAAACAGTATGACGATATACTGCCTTTCATCGAAAAGAATAAGCTGGACACTTGGACCCATAACAAAACGATCCAGAAAGCCTGCGAGAGCTTCAGGATCACACCTGAACAGAAAGAATACCTTAAGAGCCTGAAGATAAAAAAGGATACAAAATAGCAGATTCTGCCGACAAGTGATATAATCGTGCGGGAAAAAAGCTAATCCGGTTATCAGGAGAAAGATAATGAGTGAGAATGAGAAGATCTCGGAAGAGACACTAGTCAAAGAAGAACCTGTTAAGAACAAGGACGGGCATGTTCTTACCGAAGTCGAAAAGCAGCGCCAGGCTGAGTTCGAGAAACGGGAGAAAGCACTCCTTGCCAAAGGCTACAAAGAGAAGTTCATTACTACTACCGTGCTCAAGGCTAATGTTTTCGGTATCCTTCTGACATTGCCGTTCATTGCTTTATATACCATTCCTTACAGGCTCTGGAACGGGGGATTCGGTATCCGCAAACTCATGAATGAGAATATCGTGCTCTACTTTATCTATATCGGGATAGTGATCGTCTCGTTCATTCCCTGTGCAGTCATTCATGAGAGGATCCACGGATTCTTCTGGGGACTGGGTTTGGAGAATAAGTCTGATATCGGATACGGTTTCCAGAAAGAGACGTTAACGCCTTACTGTACATGCAAGTCGCCGCTTACCAAGCCCGTATATATCCTGGGTTCCCTGATGCCGATGACGATATTAGGCGTCATAATGGGAATCGTATCTATCTTTGTCGGCAATATCTGTTTATGGGCGATAGCTGTCATTCAGACCATGGGCGGAGCAGGTGATATCCTTATAACGGTAATGCTCCTGGCATATAAGACGAAAGGTAAGGATGTTGTTCTTATGGACCATCCCACGCAGATCGGTTTGGTCGTTTTCGAGAAAGATAAGGAACAGGTTAAGGCCTGAACCTAAGCGGAGGCGGTATGGACTTTGAGAAAATGACAAAGGAAGAAGCTCTTGCGCTGATGGACCTGGAACCCGATGCGGATATCGTTGCGATCGATAAACGCTTCTGGCAGATGTCCAAGAAGTATCGCGGCAAGGACGATCCCGAGTCTGTTGCCAAAGAAGATGAGATCGCCGCGATCTACGATATCGCTTCCGGCAAACGTGATGCAAGGATCGCAGAAGAGGCAAGGATCGCCAAAGAACCTAAGATCTTAGGGATGACATTCAAACAGTGGGGAACGTTCTTCGGTTATACCTGGGTCAAGATAGTTCTCGGCGTCGTTCTGGTATCAGTAACTTTCTTCATCGTCTACTCTATCATCAACAGACCCAAGAACGACAATTCCGTTGTCGTTTTCGGTCATCTGGCGCTGGATAAGACTTATATCTGTCAGACACTGAAGGAGATGGACGGTAAGACACATTATGTCGATTCGGCCGACGTCGTTGTCCCGAATGATAAGGGCGTGCAGTTATCGGAACACGGTGACGAGACCTTCAACGCGTTGTTCTTTACGAAGCCTGAGGTATTGATCACTGAGAAGATAACATATCCTTATTACTTTGACGCATTCGCTGATATGGCGCCCATCGAAGATCAGGTTATGGCAGGACTGTCAGAGAAAGCCAAGGCAGGAGTTGCTCCCGTTTATATGTCTTTGAGGGAAGCAGTCGAGCGTACCAATGAGGTCTATTGGAACAGCGGCTTTGCCGAGGACATGCTGGACGATCCTTCCCAATATTCCGATGAGCCCATATTGATCGGATTGGAGATAACGGACTCCTCAGCCAATGCCAAACTGGGGATCAGGTCCGGATGGAATGACGGTAACATGACCCTTGTAATCGGTCAGTGCAAGAACTGCAAAGACAGTGACAGAGCGGCAAAGATGATGATCGCTCTGATCGATTCCGCGTTCGAATAGAATTTATTCCGGCAAAACCGATCAGAGCCTGGTCAATTCAGATCCCGTTTACTATCTTAAGGTAACTTCTCGATGTCAGCTTGTAGCAGATGAAGTAGACCACCGTAAATGCCAGATAAACCGTGGCAGCTGTCAGGAATAATGATCTTATGTCGAACATTCCCTGCAATATCATGAACTGATATACAAAGTACATAGCCACGCTGGTATGGACGATCGCTGCGACCAGAGGTGACAGGAAAGTTATAAGTGTCATTGAATCGACTGTAGTGCGGATATCCTTTGCTGTCATTCCGATGTTCTTCAGGATACGGTATTTGCCGTAGTCTTCGTGACCTTCGGAGATCTGCCTGTAGTACATGAGCAGGATCGTTGCAGCAAGGAAGAGGATGGTGAGAACGATTCCTAGGAAGATAAGTCCCGTATAGATGGAGATGAATTCTTCTTCCATGACATCTCTCGAATCGCATTCGAAATTTAGCCTGTAGGGAGTTTCTCCTTCCTTCTCATCAGATTTGAATTCGTTATAGATCTTTTTTCCCAGAGCTGATATCTCCTTATCAGACATATCCTTATTGAACATTACAAAAGATGTGATACCGGATGCTGAGGCTTCATAGGATGAGACGTCATTCATTACCACCAGGTAGTTATCTATATAGTATCTTCCGTGGGAATAAAGATCGAATTCAATTGGCTTTACCTTGTAATCCCTGCCGTCGCCGAAACTTAATGAATCAGACTTGAATTTATTGAGGGACAGGGAAGACAGGAGTACTTCGTCATCTGCGAGACTTATATTGTTTCCCGTGATCCTGTTGTAGGTCGACAGGGGGATCAGAGAGAATACACTGTCATTCTTGTCGAAAGCATCGTGTCTCTCGTTTTTGCCCGTGATCTTATATTCTCCGTTTGCACCGTTGGCAACGAAGTTGATCTTCGAATACCAGACAAGATCTTCGCCGTCTATAAGAGAGGATGTCCTCTCTGCCAGATCTTCAGCTTCCGCAAGGGTTATCTTTCTGCTGTCGTCTTCGATCCCGAAGGTTCCCACGAATACATTCTGTCTCGGAAAGTCTGAATCCAGAACGGATTGGATCTGTGAATAGAAACAAATTGTTGATGTCAGCATTATAAGGACCATAGTTGTAAGGATCGCGATCGTGGCAAGGCCGGCACCGCTCCTCTTCATGCGGAATGCCATGTTGGCAACGGAGACAAAGTGCTTCTTGTTGTAATAGTAATTGCCGTTTTTCTGCATTATCTTGCAAAGAAGGACCGATCCTGCGATAAAGATGAAGTAGGTTCCTGCTATAACGGGAAATACTGCCCATACGAAATTCAGGATGACCATGTTGGAGTCCCGGTTATTGATGGTGAGGACTAATACATATGCAGCCGCGATAAGCACAAGCCCGAGGATCCCTATGACATAATTTGCACGGGGCGGTTTCTCGCCTAAGTTCTCGGCTCTTATCATCTGAGCAGGATTTGAGAAAGACACGACTCTTACCGAGTTTAAGAATATCAGGAAGAATATCCCGGCGAACACAAGTACCGCGTACTTAACTCCGAACAATGATATGGAGAACCCGAGCCTGTTCGTTCCCTGCGCGAGCTTTACGAGTCCCGCCTGTGCAAGTTCCGAGAACAGGATGCCCATGACGAGACCTGCCGCAAGAGATGATGCGTACATGATCAGGGTCTCCCAGACCATGATGCCTGCGATGTTCTTCTTGTTCATGCCGAGGATGTTATAAAGTCCGAATTCTTTTGTTCTTCTCTTTATGACAAAAGAATTGGTGAAGAACATGAACAGTAATGCGAAAAATGCGATTATGTAGATCGAATATCCCAAGAGGGTGACGAGGGAATGTCCGCCTTTGCAGGCCTTTATCTCTTCACTCTCGGACAGAGCTGCCATTATATAGAATATGGCGATGATCCCCGAACTCATCAGGATATAAGGGAAATAGAGCTGCCGGTTGCTCTTGATGGAATTTACGGCAAGGCGCGGATATAGTCTCATGCTATGTCACCGCCTGTCGTAAGCATGGTAAGAGTGTCGGATATCTTCTGGTAGAAAGCAGTGTCCGAGGATTCACCCTTATAGAGCTGATGGAAGATCACACCGTCCTTGATGAACAGAACCCGGGATGCGCGGCTTGCGGCTTTGACCGAGTGGGTTACCATGAGGATAGTCTGGCCCTGTGCATTGATAGATGCGAACTGATTCAGAAGTTCGTCAGAAGATCTCGAATCCAGAGCGCCCGTGGGTTCATCTGCCAGGATTATCTTAGGGTCGGTGATCAAAGCTCTTGCGCAGGCGGCACGCTGCTTCTGTCCGCCGGATATCTCGAAAGGATATTTACCGAGAAGGTCAGCTATGCCCAGTCTGTTTGCGACTTCTTTTGCTTTCGGTTTGATATCGGATGCTTTTTTGCCCTGCAGCACCAAAGGCAGCAGGATATTGTCTTCAACCGTGAAAGTATCCAGGAGATTGAATTCCTGAAATACGAAGCCCAGATTGTCTCGTCTGAAAGAAGCGGCCTTGGAATCTCCGATAGCAGCAAGATCCGTGCCGTCCAGCACGATGGATCCTTCCGTAGCTTTATCCAATGCCGCAACGAGATTAAGTAATGTTGTCTTTCCCGATCCCGATTCGCCCATGATCGCAACAAATTCGCCCTGTTCAACATTGAAGCTCACATTGGTGAGAGCCTGGACTTTGTTGCCGCCGAAGCGGGTTGTATAGATCTTCTTAAGGTTTTGTACTTCAAGATAACTCATTCTTTTATTTGCCTCCTTTGCACCTTATGGCATCATTTTGCCATTTGAGCGCAAATCAAAACTTTCGGGTAACTTACATATCGCGGCTAAATCTTTCATTTGTGTAAGATTTCAATCGTATATATCTTCCTTCTTGGTAAGATCGATAAAGAATCTTGAGCCGCCTTCCTCGGGGCTTTCAATGCCGACATCGTTCTTTAAGCTGTCCGCGGCTTTCCTGACCAGATATAATCCCAGGCCTGAGGAGTTATTGACCGTCCTGCCGTTGAAGCCGGTGAATCCTTTCTCCCAGACCCTGTTTATATCCTCGGGTCTTATGCCGATGCCGGTATCTTCCACGTACACCCTGAAGCCTTCGTTATAGATCCTGATCCTTCCTTCGGATGTGTACTTAAGCGCATTGGATATGTACTGATCGAGAATGAAGCCCAGCCATTTGCGGTCTGTCAGGACCTCGAGGTCATCATCTATTGCCATATCCAGATGTATCCCTTTGGAGATGAAGTTTTCTTTGAATTTCTTGACGGAAGACGACGCGACTTGCCTGACCTTTACTTTCTCGAAAAGAAGATCCGTGGTGTCCGATCCGAGTCTTGAATAGACCAGCACCATCTCAACATAATGTTCTATCCTGTTAAGTTCTCCTTTGAGCCTTCTTGCTTCATCCGAATCTATATGCTCAAGTTCCAGCCTCATGGAGGCTATGGGATTCTTGATCTGATGCACCCACATGTTCAGGTAATCCGACTGGTCGGATTCGGATTCACGGAAACTGATGATGTCGTTCTTATATATATCCGACAGATCATTTATTATCCTCTGATATTCTTCTTCCATGCTCCCGTCAGGTGAGGGAAGGGATGCCGCATCTACAAAGTCGGAGATCCTCTTCAAAGTTCGCGCATTGCTTTGGATGCGCAGGTAGTCTATGACTAAAGCAATGAGACCTATTATAGAGCAGATAGTGACGGGATAGATCGCGATCTCTATATCCACATCCATGAGCGCCAGGTAAAATACATTGATGGCTGTGAATATAACAAACAGGATGATGAAGAGAAGACGGGACTTGAGATATTTGAACATATCAGTCTCCGATCATATAGCCCGCTTTGTGCCTGGTGGTTATAAAGTCGGTAAGACCTTCGCTGTCCAGCTTTTTTCGGAGCCTGTTGATATTGACGGACAGGGCGTTCTCATCTACGAACTCGTCACCTGCCCAGAGCTTCTCCATGAGCTTCTCGCGGGATACTATCCTGCCTTTGTTTTCGAGAAGAGTATAGATGATCTTATATTCATTCTGACTCAAAGCTATCTTCCTGCCGTCGAATTCAAGAGTGTCATCTGAAGTGTTGAGCACGGCACCGCGTGCAGACAACAGCCGTTCCTCAACGGTAAGATCGTATGTGCGGCGGAGCAATGCCATGATCTTGGTCATGAGGAAATCCATCTCGAAAGGTTTTGCCACAAAATCATCCGCTCCCATATTCATCGCCATTACCTGATTCAGATTATCGGACACTGAAGATATGAATATGATCGGTACATTGGATATCTTACGGATCTCGGAACACCAGTGGTAGCCGTTGAAGAAGGGAAGGGTAATGTCCATTAAGACAAGCTGAGGGTGGCACAGTTCGAATTCGTGAATGACCTCATGGTAATCATGGACACGATACACCTTGAAATCCCAGGAGGATGCAGCCCTGTCTATGGCCTCGGCTATGCTGTTATCGTCTTCTGCAAGAAATAGAGTATACATACTTTGCTGATGTGTTCATGATCCCGGGGTATGCAGGTTACATATCCTTCATGCTCTCCTTGATCCTCTTCTTGTGTGTGTACATTCTGGAGTCGGCAAGTTTCTCGGCTTCATCAACGGAGTTCTTACCGTACTCATAAACGGAAGTTCCGCAGGCGATGTTGAGAGGGATAGGGGGTTCTTGTTCAGTGTTGTACTTGTCGATAAGTTCTGTCATCTTGCGGTGAGCGACTATGGACTGATACTCATGATCCGGACCCTTTATTATTGCGAAAAACTCGTCTCCGCCGATCCTGAAGCACTTGCCGTATTCGCCGAAGCTCTTCTCGATTATATCGGCCGCTGCCTTGATATGACGGTCGCCTTCATTGTGTCCGAACTTGTCATTGACGGTCTTCAAAAAATTGATGTCGAGGAGAGCCAGGGTCGCGGCAGTTCCTTCATCGGCGGCAAGTTCCTTCTCCGCTTCATCGAATGACAAACGGTTTGCCAGCCCCGTCAGGCCGTCGACCCTCGCAAGTTTATACATTGTATCCGCTTCGCTGTTCAGCCTGTTGATCTCCAGGATGTTGCCGATCTCATAGAGTGCGAGAACGATGATGAAGAATCCCAGACCGAAGTTGGTTGCGCGCACCTTGAAATTCTGCTGCTGGATATAGTAGAGCATGATATCGATAAGACCGGATGTGATCAGGACAACGAAAGCCAGGAGAAGCCATTTGTTTCCCGTTACTTTGGTTATATGTCTTAAGGATATGAAGAAATAGATCACGAGCATTAACATCGACATGATCAGATTGATGTGAATTGCAGGAAGAAGGATGCTGAAATCTTTTGTTCCGACTATGAGCGTTACAATGATCAGAATGAAGATCGTAAAAGAAGTGCAGCAGACGATAAGCGGGAATTTGCGCTCCAGTCTGTTGGAGAAAGCCGCAACGAACAGGATCAGCGGGATCGGAACGAGTGCCAGAAGTATATATTCGGTAAGTCTCGGTATCGCGGAATCCAGGAACAGGAGCTGCCATATCTTCGTGCCTGACATGAGGTAAGTTGCCATCATGATAGCGACCGTGCCCAGTGATACCGTCTCAACCATAGCATTCCGTCTCGTATGGAAGACACAGCCCATGATGATTATGATTATCCCGATAATGCACGTGGTAAAGCAGAGGGCGAACTGGAAGATCCCGGTCCCTATCCCTTCTCTTAAGTATTCCGAACTCTCACTCATCTTTGCGTTGCGGAAAGCCGTCCAGCTGTTCTCTTCCAAAGCCTGATATGAGATCTTCAGAGTGGATGTTCCCATGAAGAAAGGGATGTTGATAAGGTGAGTATATTCACCGTACGTCTTGCCGTAATAAGGCTTGATCTCGGGGTGGAATTCATAGATCTGTTCGTTGTCCAGGAAAACCTTGAAGTAGAGGTTGGATGTCTCAAAGCACAGATCCTTGCCGGATGTGAATATGGATGTGATCTCTCTGGTAACGGTGCCGTATCCGTCTGTAAACTTAGGATGCTTAAGATCTGCATCCGACCCGTCCGGATATTTCCATCCGATGTTGGCATCTACATTGAAAGTAGTCATATCCTTGCCCTTGATGTTAACGAAAGGGTGGATGACTATAAGAGCGAGGCACAGGATAACTATGCCCAAAACAAACCAGGTATAGATCTTCTCCCTGGTCGTAGCATTCCTGTCAAGGTCAGGTTTTCTGTCAGCGTCTAAAGTAGACAAGCCGGAATCCTCTCTTTGCCCCATCATGAACTTTTGTCCCCAAAAGTCCACGGTAATTATAGCATATAGAATTTGAACTATTATGTTCTTAATGTAAACACTTTGTTATAAGGTGTTTCTTAACAAACTGTTCAATAAAGATTTGACCGTATATACTTGACAACGCGGTATACTTCGTGATACGATGCATACCGTGAAAGGAGGTATGGCATGGATATTCAATTGAAACGCGGTCTTCTGGATGTTTGCGTACTGGCTGCCATAAGGAATGAAGATTCCTACGGGTACAAGATCATCAAGGATATGAAGCCTTATCTGGAATTATCCGAGTCCACTCTCTATACGATACTCAAGCGCCTGGAGGCGGGAAAGCTCCTGACGGTCAGGAGCGTGGAACACGAAGGCAGACTTCGCAAGTACTATCACATCACCGAGGCGGGGAAGAGCCGTATCGAAGAATTCAAGCAGGATTGGCAAGAGATAGTTTCCGTATATAACTTTATCACGAGGGAGGACAACGGTAATGAATAAGGAAGAGTTTATAACAGAACTCAGACAGAGGCTTGCAGGTCTGCCTCAGGAAGATTTAGACGAGAGGATATCGTTTTACGAGGAGATGATCTCGGACCGTACAGAGGACGGGATGAGCGAAGAGGAAGCTGTTGCCCAGATAGGATCTGTGGATTCTGTGGTGGAACAGATAATGTCTGAGATACCTCTTGCAAAGCTTGTTAAGGAGAAGGTCAAGCCTAAGCGCAGGATGAAGACCTGGGAGATAGTGCTTTTGGCTTGCGGATCCCCGGTGTGGGTACCGTTGCTTATAGCATTTAGCGCAGTAGCGTTTGCACTGTATATCGTTCTTTGGGCATTAGTGATATGCGTATATGCGATAGATATCTGTTTTGCCGTATGCTCGATAGGCGGGATAGTTTCTTCGGTCATGTTCTTTATGGATGGGAATCCTGCGGCAGCCCTCTACTTTATCGGAGCATCGCTTATCCTGGCAGGTCTTGCGATATTAATGTTCTACGCAAGTGTTGCGGTTACAAAGGGAGTTATAAAACTTACAGGGAAGATATTACTTAAGATCAAATCAATGTTTGTCGGAAGGAGACAGGAAAAATGAGTGTAAAGATAGGATTGATAACAGCAGGTTGTCTTGTTGGAGCAGGACTCCTTACAACAGGTATTACATTTGCGGTATTCGGGTTTGACCCGTCAAAACTTTCTACCACAAAGTATGTTACCAATACATATAATGTTGACGGAAAATTCAGCAATATCAATATCGAAGGTGATACCGAAGATATCATTTTCGAGAAGGCATCCGACGGCGTATGCAAGGTTGTTTGCAAGGAAGAAGATGACAGACCTCATATCGTGACGGTAGAAGGCGATACCCTGTCGATCACCAGAGAGAAGAAATTAATATGGTCATTCGGTATCAACTTCGAAAGTCCCAAGATGACCGTATATTTGCCTGAGGATGCATATGGTGATATCAAGGTCGATTCCGACACAGGAGACCTTGATATCCCTGCCGGTTTCTCTTTCGACAAGATGGCGGTGAGGACCGATACGGGAGATGTGAAGTCCTATGCGAAGGTTGCGGAAAACATTAATATCTCGACGGATACCGGTGATATGGAACTTAAGGATATCACCGCAGCCAAATTGACACTTGATTCCGATACGGGAAGGATCAATATAACAAATGCCGATATCGACGGTGATATCAAGATCAAAGAAGATACGGGTGATGTATTCCTGAACAAAGTAATATGTTTGGAATTTGAATCCAAAGGTGACACGAGTGATCTTACTCTTAAGGATGTGCTGGCAACCGGCGGCTTCAATATCACAAGAAGTACCGGCGATGTCCGCTTTGATGCTTGCGATGCAGCTTCTGTATATGTTAAAACGAGTACGGGAGATGTTGAAGGTACATTCCTTACCGATAAGGTATATATTACAGATACACACACGGGCAGAGTTGATGTTCCCAAGACTTCTGAAGGCGGAAGATGTGAGATAACAACTGATACAGGTGACATTAAGATCAAAGTAGGATGAAGGAGTAACAGGATTTGATACAGGTATTCTACGGTAGTTTATTTGTCATATCACTTATCCTTGCCGCTATCTATGTATATATGTGGCACAAGCACTTCGACGTAAATTTTACGATGGTGTTTACGCTGGTGCCGGTCGCGTGTCTCGGTTACTGGATGCTGTCGAGGTCGCAAAGCCTTGACGGCGCGTTGAAAGCAACACAGGTCATATATATCGGAGGATGCTTCCTGCAGCTGTTCATTCTCCTGAGCATACTGAATCTGTGCAAGATAGAACTCAAGAAGTGGATAAGACCTGCGTTGTTTGCCATATGCGCGACTATATATGCATCGGTCCTGACAGCCGGAAGGCTTGATCTGTTCTATAAGAGCGTCTCCTTCGACATAGTGGGAGGAGTGCCGAAACTGACCAAAGTCTATGGCGGGATGCATACGATGTTCCATGTGACTCTGTTTGTATTCTTCATTGTCGGACTTATCACCATAGTTTATTCGTTCGTCAAGAAGAACAAACAGGTCCCAAGGAATATCCTGTTCCTCCTCGTGATCCCGGATGTCGTCTGCGTGTTGTCTTTCTTCATCGGACGATGGACACAGTCGGATATCGAGTTTGTGGCTTTGGGATATGTTCTTGCGGAGATCGTTTATCTTCTCATTGCTTACAGGTTTAACCTATACGATGTAAGTGATACGGTCATAGATTCCTTTGTTCAGGAACAGGAGGTAGGATATATTTCTTTTGACTTTAAGTACAGGTATCTGGGAAGCAATGACACTGCCAAGATGCTTATCCCCGAACTTGAGAATACGCCTATCGATGAGAACTTCGGATATAAGCCGAACCAAAGGCAGGTCCGTCACTATCTTGAGAGCTTCAGGAATGATCCTTCAAACAACAAGTTTGTCTTTCACTACCATGATAAGTCCGGCGATGTAAACGGTGACAGGATCTATGCAGTGAACGTAAATTATTTGTACGACGGTAACCGCAAGAGAGGTTATCTCGTAACCTTCAATGATGATACGGCGAACCGTAAATACATAAGACTTCTCGACAGGTATAACGAGAACCTTAAGCAGGAAGTGGAGAAGAAGACGGATCATATCATCGCGATGCACGATAACCTGATAATGAGTCTTGCAATGATGGTTGAAAGTCGTGACAACTCCACAGGCGGACACATCAAGAGGACCAGTGAAGGAGTCAAGATCCTGATAGATGAGATCTTGAATGAAGGAGCATTGCAGTTGTCGGATGAGTTCTGCAAAGATGTTGTCAAGGCTGCTCCAATGCATGACCTCGGCAAGATAGCCGTCAATGATGCAGTGCTCCGTAAGCCCGGTAAGTTTACGGATGAAGAGTATGAAGACATGAAGCGTCATGCGGCCGAGGGAGCAAGAGTTATTCATGAGATCTTGAAGCAGACGGATGACGAATCCTTCAAGACGATCGCGGAGAATGTTGCTCACTACCACCATGAACGATGGGACGGATCAGGTTATCCGGAAGGACTCAAAGAAGAGCAGATTCCGATCGAAGCAAGGATCATGGCGATCGCTGATGTCTATGATGCATTGGTAAGTAAGAGAGTATATAAAGATGCTTTCGATCTTGCTAAAGCAGACTCCATAATCATGGAAGGTATGGGTACGCAATTTGACCCTAACCTGAAGTCAGTATATGTGAAAGCCAGACCGAGACTGGAAGAATACTACAGGAGCCTCAACGATGCGTAAGTATCAACGCTCATCAACAATGAGAAGAGCCGGCCATGCCGGCTTTTTTTTTTTCGCGCCGGGATTGACAGCAGGCAGAACAAAGATAATATATTCAGTGAAGAACAGTAATGATGTATAATCTTCTTGATGATTTTTTGTTGAAGGGGAATGGATTATGAGCGATTTTACGTATGTTATCTACATTTTAAGGCTTCTGGTATGTCCTGCCATGGCTGTTGCGATCCTTGTGTTCGGTATACTTATCTGTGTCAAGAAACGCAAGGAGGCAATGTTCATAGGACTGTGGCTTATCCTGCAAGCTGTCACTGAGATAGTCTCTATCGTAATGAACGTGGTGCAGTTCGATACTCCCGTCGAGACTTTTGCCGCTGCAGTAAGTTATGTAAATATTTGTAGGGCCATACTCGGAATCGCTTCGATCGTGATACTCTTTTTGCATGCTAAGATCTTGTATAATTCCAAGGGGATCGTCGCTGTGTCATTACTTGCAGTCATGGCATATACTGTACCGAGAATAATGGTGATCCTTCTTTTCCGCCTCGGATTGAATGACAACGAGACTATGGGAGTGTCTTATCTGGCAAATCTCGTTGAAGGGCTCTTCATTGCTTCGTGCTGCCTTATTACAATGATCGCATTTATCAAGGGAAGATATTTGGATAAGATGGGGATAAAGATGTTTCAGATCCCCATGGTTCTGATGATCATATACATCGTCTATATCGGTATTGACAGTATAGTAGCATCTTGTGCTTTCGAGGGCAGGATGGTTACATGGACTGTTGAGATCATCTATCATATCTTGAATATTTTGCTTCTGGTAATGTGCTTTGTTTCCGGGATCGTAATACTTGCTAAGAGGAAGAGAAAATATATTGCACCTAAGATAGTTGAATAAATATTTGAGTGAAAAAACATGTGATGTTTTTGAAAAAGAAAAATGATTTATTAAAGAAAAGTTGACGAAATAAAACAAGAAATATAAAATTAAAACAAGTAGGTTTTTAATACCAAAAAATACGGAGGAAAAATTTATGGCTGACGCAAAAAAAGTTGAGGCAAAAAAGGAAGAAGTAAAGGCTGCTGCACCTGCTGCAAAAGCACCTGCTGCAAAGGCTCCCGCTAAGAAGGCTGCTGCAAAGAAGCCCGCTGCTAAGAAGCCTGCCGCTAAGAAAGCTGCTCCTGCAAAGAAGGCTGCTGCAAAGAAGCCCGCTGCTAAGAAGGCTGCTCCCGCAAAGAAGGCTGCTCCTGCAAAGAAGCCCGCTGCTAAGAAGGCTGCTCCTGCAAAGAAAGCTGCTCCTGCAAAGAAGGCTGTTGCTGCAAAGAAGCCCGCTGCAAAGAAAGCTGCTCCTGCAAAGAAGGCTGCACCTGCAAAGAAGCCCGCTGCAAAGAAGGCTGCTAAGAAGGCTCCCGCTAAGAAGGTTAAGAAGCTCTCCAAGGTTATCTTCGAGATCGACGGCCAGCAGATCGATTACAAGGCTATCGAGAAGAAGGCTGCTAAGCTTGGTGGCGTAGTTTATGTAGTTGTTGGTGAGAAGAAGCTCTTTGATGCTGATGGAAAGTCAGTCAATCTCTTCTGATATATCCTAACAAAACTTAAAAAGGTTGTCTCTTCAATGAAGAGGCAACCTTTTTTATTTGTGCGAATGTTATAATTCAATTAATCGGTATTTGATATATCGGAGGTGATCTTCATGGGAATCAAAGCAGCTTTTATGGTGCCGCATCCGCCGCTGATCGTGCCTGAAGTAGGGCGCGGAGGTGAACGTCAGATCAAGGAAACATCAGATGCATATGATGCTGTTGCAAAAGAGATCGCAAAGATCTCTCCGGATACGATCATCATAACAAGTCCTCATTCGGTAATGTATTCCGATTATTTTCACATCTCACCCGGTGATTGTGCTTACGGTGATCTCAGAAGGTTCGGTGCGCCTCAGATTTCCTTCGATGAAGATTATGATCTTGAATTGAGTTCCGCGATCGCGGATATCTTATCGGGTGAAGATTTTCCCGGCGGTTTTGAAGGTGAGCGTGACAGTAATCTTGATCACGGAACCATGGTGCCTCTTTACTTTATAAGAAAGTATTATAACAAAGGAAAGATAATCAGGATCGGTCTTGCCGGACTTCCTCTTGCAGATCACTATCGGCTTGGAATGTATATAAGAGAGGCAACAGAAAAACTTGGAAGAAGTGCGGTGTTCGTTGCTTCAGGTGATCTGTCTCACGTTCTTAAGGAATCGGGTCCATACGGTTTTGATCCTGCAGGTCCCGTTTACGACGAGAAGATAATGGACTGCGCAAAGCGTGCCGACTTCGGTGAGATGCTGGAATTTGATCAGGAACTTCTGGATAAATCCTCAGAGTGCGGACACAGATCTTTTGTGATCATGGCAGGCGCATTGGACGGCGATACAGTAAGACCTCATGTTTATTCGCATCAGGATGTAACGGGAGTAGGATACGGGATCGCATCATTCTATCCTGAAGGCAGATCGGATGAGAGATGTTTTCTTGCGCACCGGAAAGTTAAAGGAAGTTCCGACGGATATGTTATGCTCGCAAAAGCATCGATAGACAGCTATGTAAAGAACAGAAAGAAGCTTAAGGTCCCGGAAGACATTCCTTCTGATGTTATGGCAGCTTTGCCGGAAGAGGCGTTCAACAGACGCGCCGGCGCATTCGTGTCGATACATGAGACAGGTGATCTTCGCGGGTGCATCGGAACCATTGCTCCAACCAAAGATTCCATTGCGCAGGAGATAGTGGATAATGCCATAAGCGCATCAACAAGAGATCCGAGATTTGCTCCGGTAAGGAAAGATGAACTTGACCTGCTTGAGATCAATGTGGATATATTGGGAGATCCCGAAGATATACAAGGCCCCGAAGAACTGAATGTCAAAAGATACGGTGTTATCGTTACCTCAGGTTACAGACGGGGACTTCTGCTTCCGGATCTTGAAGGTGTGGATGATGTTGCAACCCAGGTCGACATAGCGATGCGCAAGGGAGGGATATCTCCTTCGGATGATTACTCTCTTCAAAGATTTGAAGTCATAAGGCATAAGTAAAATGGCACGATGCGAAGTATGCTTCAGGCACTGTGAGATAGCGGAAGGCAAGACCGGATACTGCGGCGCGCGGGGACTTTCTTCAGGGAAAGTCGTGCCGTTAAACTACGGTAAGATCACAGCCCTTGCGTTGGATCCCATTGAGAAGAAACCCCTGGCGAGATTCCATCCCGGATCGATGATCCTCTCTGCCGGAAGTTACGGATGTAATCTGAACTGCCCTTTCTGCCAGAACCATGATATATCCAAACCTGATAAAGGTCTTGGTGTTGATGAGCTCACGCCGGAAGAACTTGCGGATCTTGCAAAGCGCCTTTCGGACCGCGGTAACATCGGTGTAGCATTTACATATAATGAACCGCTGATAGGATATGAGTTCGTTCGTGATACCGCCAAGCTCGTGCACGATAAAGGAATGAAGAACGTGATGGTGACCAACGGTCATGCGAATATTCCGGTCGCAGAAGAACTGTTGCCTTATATTGATGCGATGAATATCGATCTTAAATGCTTCTCGGATAAGACATATAAGAAGATATTAGGAGGGGACCTTGATCAGGTCAGGGCATTCATTTCGCGCGCAGTAACAGATTGCCATATTGAACTAACTACCCTTGTCGTACCCGGAATGAACGACACCGAAGAAGAGATGAGAGAGTTGTCATCCTGGATCGCGTCACTTCCTTCGGGGCAAGATATACCGCTTCATATATCCAGGTTTTTCCCGCGTTATAAGATGAGTGATGCCAAAGCAACTCCGGTTGCCGATGTGTATCGTCTTGCAAAGATCGCCCGTGATAAACTGTCGTTTGTATATACGGGAAATTGTTGATATCCTTTACCGGAAAGAAAGGGAATTTATGCGTAAGAATATCACGGATTATATAAAGGCCAGATATGATGTTTCTCCCGAATATCCCTGGGAGAAGTATGACGATAATGCTGTTTTCCGCCATTTGGACAACAGGAAGTGGTTTGCTCTGATAATGGATGTCGGCCGCGACAAGCTGGGTCTTGAAGGTGAGGATACAGTATCCGTGATCAATCTTAAGATCAACGATGTTATCCTGCGTGACATGCTGATCGCGCAGGACGGTATCATGCCCGCGTATCACATGAATAAGCTCCATTGGATCACGGTCCTTTTGGACGGTACTGTGCCTCAAGATCAGGTGGAAGGTCTGATAGAAGTAAGTTATAAAGCGACCGAGACAGTCCGGCGCGGAGGAAGGAAGAAGAATGAGGCCAGAGGTCCCAAGGAATGGATAATTCCCGCAAATCCGAAGTTCTACGATGTTATCGGAGCTTTCGAAAGATCCTGCGAGATCGACTGGAAGCAGGGAGCAGGGATAAGGTGCGGAGACACCGTTTATATGTATGTGGCATCTCCCGTATCTGCGATCTTATATAAGTGCAAAGTAACAGAGACAGACATACCTTATGATTATTCGGATAAGAACCTTACTATCAGGTCGCTCATGAAGATAAAGCTTGAGAAGCGTTATAAAGAAGACGAGTTTACTTTCGCAAGGCTCGGGGAAGACTTCGGGATCTTTGCGATCAGAGGTCCCAGGGGAGTGCCTTATTCTCTCAGCTGTGAGCTTAATAAAACAACAAGTGACATGCCAAGTGTATAGTGATATCCTAGAAGACGCTGTTAGTAAAATTTGACCGCGTTATTTTCGAAGTCAGGAATGAGGAGACCACTATGGTATATGCTTTGGCACTGATCCCGGTAATAGGATTGTTGATCTTTATATATTTCAATGACAAGAAGGAGAAAGAACCGATAGGTCTTCTTCTCGCTCTGTTCTTCACGGGAATGGCGACGGTAATCTCGGCAATTATCGCAGAGGTCGTAGGACAGGTTGTTGTAAGGATCGTTGCTCCGAATGAGTCGGTGTTAAGATCGATCTTCATCGCCACGATGATCGTAGGTCCTGCGGAAGAACTGGGCAAATTCCTGGTCTTAAGACTCATTACCTGGAAGAACAGGAACTTCGATTACAGTTATGATGCCATCGTCTATGCAGTTTTCGTGTCACTGGGCTTTGCTTTGCTCGAGAATATTGAATATGTTTTTACCGGCGGACTTACGGCCGCTCTTGTCCGCATGTTCTCTGCGGTTCCCGGTCATGCGTGTTTTGCTGTATTTATGGGATACTTTTACGGTAAGGCAAAGTATGCGTCCCTTACTAATGCCAAGGGGAAGTGCGCATTATATACTTTCCTGTCGATGATAGTTCCAATCGCTATCCACGGTGTATACGATGCTATCCTTATGGCAGGAAGAGCTATGGGCGAAGACAGTGTTGCCGGTCTTGCGGTTCTTTTGTGGATAGGATTGGTTATAGCGTTGTTCGTTGTATCCTGTATCCTTGTTGTCAGGTCATCGAAGAATGATTTCTGCATCGTTACTCTTCCCGATAAAGCACAGACTGTTTATAAGCCGAGTATCGTCGGCGGCTGGACATGCGAATGCGGCTCCCAAAACCAATTCAACTTCTGTCCGAAGTGCGGGAAGCAGCGTCCTATGGAAAGCATATGGAATTGTCCCAAGTGCGGGACTGTCTGCACATTTAAGTTCTGCGGCAACTGCGGATGCCAGAGACCTTCAGATCCCGGACAGTACAGGTCTATCTAGATTCGGGATTAAAGGTAATAATCCAAGAGTTTCTCGTCGATCAGGGCAATGGGTTCTCTGTCCCTGATCTGACTGTAGAAGGCGAGGCCGGTGATCTCGTCCTTGTCCTTGATCCTGCCGTAAATCGTATCGATGCTCATATCAGGAAGGGTTATGCCGTATAATCCCCCCAGTTCGATCCTTTCCGTTTTGGAGAAATAGTCGGGCTTGAGCAGTAATCTCATCGTTCCCAGATAGGTTATGTCAGACGAATCGAATCCCAGTTCCTCATTGCATTCACGGACTATGCAGTCTCTTGAAGACTCCCCCTTCTCGGCGCATCCTCCGAAAGTCTCATATCTTTGTCTCCATTTGTTCTTTCCGAGAAGATATTCATCTCCGACCTTTACGACCGCAAGGCAGTGCGTGAACGAAGGATCTTGTGAAAGTTCTTCTTCGCTTATGTTTTCGACGGATAAGAGGAGGTTGCCGTCCTGATCTTTGCAGATATAATTTGCGTATTCCATGTTATCTTTCCCCTTACTATGTGCTTGTCTTGTTGTTATAATATATCACAGGTGCGTTGTCGCCACACAATAACTGCATAAAGAAGGGGGCAATGTCATGAGCATAGTCGAGAAGTCTTTCAAGAACGGTGAAGTTATCGTAAAGGAAGGTGAGGCCGGGAACAGCTTCTTCAAACTCATGGAGGGCGAGGCCTTCGTTTATGCGGGATTCGGCAAGAACGACCAGATCAAGCTGTCGGTTCTTGGGACCGGTGAATATTTCGGCGAGATGGCAATTCTCGAAGAGTATCCCAGGAGCGCCACGGTTGTTGCCAAGGGCAGTGTCAGTGTTATCGAGATCCCCGGCGGCGAACTGGGAGCATATCTTGCAGAAGATCCCGACAGGATAATCGAACTGATGATATATCTGGGGAACAGAGTCTGGAATATGACCAAGGATTACAGCGAAGCGGAGACTCTTCTTGCCCAACTCCGCGCATCAGATGCCGAGAAGAAGAAATCCCTGTTCACCAAGATCAAGAAACATATCGATCTTTACCAGTCAAATAAGGGTCAGATCACCGAACCTGCGGCAGATCCTTTTCGTGAGATATTCGCAAATCTTCCCGAGAGGTATTCGGGTGATACCGCCACATTTGCAAGAGGAGATATAATCATCAACGAAGGCGATATAGATAATTGCCTTTATATCGTCCGTGACGGGCAGGTCGGTCTGTATCAGAACCTCGGGAGCAGCAGTGAAGTGAAGCTTGGCGAACTTAAGGCTGTCTCCGTTTTCGGTCAGCTCGGCATTTTAAGCGAAGATTCCGGAAGCGCCACATCGGTTGTTGAAGCGGACGGCACGTTTATTGAACGGATCTCCCAGGAAGATGTGAATTATATCTTTAATTACTGTCCCGATAAGATCAACGCGATCCTTCGTCTCCTGTCATATCGCTTAAGGAATCTCAATGTCGATTTCCTCAAGGCCTGCAAGGAGATTACTGAATTGTACGGGGACTGATATGCTTATCAGGGCAATCCTCGGAGATATAACAAAGCAGACTGATGTCGAGGCTATTGTCAATGCCGCGAATGAGACGCTTCTTGGCGGCGGCGGTGTTGACGGCGCGATCCACAGGGCGGCAGGCCCTGATCTGGTGAAGGAATGCGCGACCCTCGGTGGATGCAGGACGGGGCAGGCCAAGATAACCTCTGCCTACAATCTCCCTTGTGACTACGTTATTCATACCGTAGGACCCGTATGGTACGGCGGAAGCCGCAATGAAGATAAACTTCTGGCTTCCTGTTATAAGGAATCATTGGCGGTTGCGATGGAGCAGGGAATAAGGAGCATTGCATTTGCTTCCATTTCAACGGGCGTGTACGGATATCCCATAGATAAAGCCTGCGAAGTGGCAACGGATGCCGTATATGGATTTGTCGCCTCCAACCCTGATGCATTTGACCTGATCGAGTGGGTCTGCTTTGACGACAGGACCTTAAGATATTATTCTGATGCGATCGATGAACACGAACTCGGATAAAAGTGTATAATATCGCGGGGTCCCCCGAGGGATCTCATGATGATCCGGAGTTTTTGTAAATGGATGTAGAGACAGCAAGATTAATAAATCATATATGCGGAAGCCCTTGGTGGTTCATTGTCGCTGCCATCGGAATAGCTTCTTTCGTCTGCATATTCATCGTTAAGGGCAAGCGTAAAGCAATACCGATTGTCATCACCGTTCTCTGCGGTGTTATCTTTCTTGCCGTAAATATCATTTGCATGTACACATATACCCTTATTCCGGAACCGGATTCGGATTGGTTATCGCTGCATGCCATAAGGATCACTTCTGCCGGAGAAGTAAATTACGAGACTTGTGAGACCAATGAAGAAGGTGACGAGAAGGTTATCAGGATCCCCGCCACTGTGCAAGTTACCGCTTCCGGATCAGATAATGAAGAAGGAATAAAGGAAGTTGCGGCGGAATATAAGTGTGACCTCAGTGTCCTTGACGAAGGTTACAGGATCAATCAGTGGATGAGCGCGTTTGACAGATATACCGGGACTTCTTTTGAATTTGAGAATAAGACCGCAACCGCGGATGAGGTCTACTCCGGGGGAACTGTTTTCGAGGCCCGGGGAGAGACGATCAAAGTGAATATGGAATATGCGGTCAATTACGACAAGGAAGGCAAGACTCTTACGGTGACTATCAAGGTCAGGTGTCCTTCGGACTATGACGGGACCGTTTTCCAGCTCGGGTATGCTGATAATGCCATTACCGAGGCTAACAATGAGCTTGATCATGAATCGAGACTTTATACGATCGATGAACTTCCGGGTTTTGACACGAACGGACACGAGTATCTCTACTTCAGCGCTTCGGGCAGGTGACGGCAGATGGAAGGATTTCTTATAGAGACACATCTTCATACAGCCCAGGCGAGCAAGTGCGGAAGGGCATGGGGTTCGGATTATATAGACTTCATGATCGCCCGTGGTTTTTGCGGCATGATCGTGACCGACCATTTCTTCAACGGCAATACATGTATTGACCCATCGCTCCCGTGGAATATCAGAGTGGCGCAGTATATGTCCGGATATGAGGACGCCAGAAGAGCTGCAGAAGGCAAGGATCTGGATGTCATGTTCGGGATAGAGTTTAACTTTGACAGGGATGAATACCTGATCTATGGTGTCGACGGTAAGTGGCTGCTCGAAAATGATGACATCCTGTCATTGTCCCGTATGGAGGTCTATGACCGGGTCCATCAGGCCGGATCGGTAATGATACAGGCTCACCCTTACCGGGAGAGGGATTATATCGATGAGATCAATCTGTGTCCGGATATTTGTGACGGCATAGAGATATATAACGCGGCAAATCCCGACAACCAGAATGCTCTGGGTTATCAGTATGCACTGAAGTTGGGAGTTCCAATGACCGCGGGATCCGATATCCATTACCTTCACGACAAGGCCCTGGGCGGAATGCTTCTTCCTTCAAGGGTTGCCGATGCGTCCGAGTATAAGGACATCATCATGGCAGGCGAAGGCATCCCCGTAAAGTATCTCGGGGGGACCATAACTCCCGTTGAGGATATACCGGAACTTACCGTACCGACAGAAGCACCAATGCTTCCCGTTCGGTACTATTGATTGCTTCAGAATCCCAGATTATCGTTGACCAATATAACGCTGATCCTGTCCTTGTGCCGCGAAAATCTGGTTATGAGGAACTGGCAGCAGATGGTGTCGGGTGATTTGCAGTTCATGCAGGAACCTGTTGACGAGCAGGGAGTACTGAGTCCGAATCTTTGTGCATTAATGGGAGCGGCGACATTTCTTGCTCTCTTCATGGCTCCGTCAACATCATCGCAGACCTTGTTCATCCCGACGATGAAGAGTACATGCTTAGGACCCTGGCAGATAGCAGATACACGGTTGGCGTTGCCGTCGATATTGACCAGAACACCGTCTTCGGTGATCGCATTGCAGCTCGAAAGGAAGAAGTCGCAGTCATAGGTCAGGAGCATTGCCTCACGCTTGTCTTCATATGCATCCCTGTCGATAAAGTTATAGTTGCCATCCTTGAGTTTATCCGCAAGTCCTATCTCATGAACGCTCATGCCGCCGCCCATGGATACGGACGATCCTTCGGGGATCAGTTCCAGCGCTTTTGCCAGAGCTTCTTCCTTTGTCTCGGCATAGAATCCGGTCATCTGACGGGACTCCAGGCCCTTTATGACCTTGGCTGCCAGCTTTCTGTTGCGAAGGGTAATGTTCTCGTTCATGGTCAGATCCTCCGTAAATGGATTATTTTGCGGTAATAAACCTTTTTCGCGCGATAATATTTTATCACATATGACGATTGGTTTATCGGTTTGTTGGTGTATTATATTATAATATTATCGGAGGCGAATACTGATGGGTTTAAGATTTATTACTGCATTGTGGCTGGCAAAGCTTTCCATCCCCGTTCTTAAGATCACGGGGCATAACGGTACCGATTACCCGGGAAGTCTTGCGATCAGGATATGTCCCGACTTTTTCCAGAAGATCGGCAAGCCCGAGACGATAATCGGAGTTACGGGCACAAACGGCAAGACGACATGCGCCAATATGCTGTGCGACGCGTTCGAGGCGGCAGGCAAGAAGGTGCTTTGCAACAGATACGGATCCAACATCGATACGGGTCTGTCCACTTGTCTTCTCAAGGGAGCTACCCTTACCGGCAAGGCCAAGTTCGATACAGCTGTCTTGGAGATCGACGAGAGGAGCGCCGTTAAGGTATTTCCGACCATTACACCCAAGTATATGTGTGTCACGAACCTCTTCCGTGATTCCATAATGAGGAACGGACACCCGGATTACATTGCCGGGATCTTAGATGCCAATATCCCGCCTGAGACCAAGCTCGTACTTAACGGTGACGACCTGATCTCCGGAAGGATCGCTCTTAAGAATGACAGGGTCTATTACGGCATCGAGAAGCAGCCTACGGATGTTATCGAGTGCGAGAATCTCCTCAATGACATGCGGATCTGCCCGATCTGCGGCAGCAAGCTGGTCTACGATTACAGAAGATACCATCACATCGGCAAGGCTCACTGCTCCAAGTGCGATTTCAAGTCTCCCGAATATGATTATTCCGGCCATGATATTGATACGGATAAGCAGACCATCAGGATACGCGACAAGGAAGGGGACTATGAATACCATATCTCCAACGACAGTATGTTCAATATCTATAACACATGCCTTGTCGTAGCCTTGTTCCGCGAACTGGGATATAAGGGCGAGGAGCTTGGTAAGATAATGGAGAAGGTCAAGATCCCGGATACCAGATTCAATGTTCAGAAGTCGGGTTCGATCTCCGTAGTTACCCAGCTTGCCAAAGATAAGAATGCTCTGGCCGTATCCCGTGCGACAGACTATGTCAGGAAGATGCCGGGCCATAAGAAGATGTTCCTTCTCATAAGCTGCTATAAGGATGAGCGCCACTGGTCCGAGAATACCTGCTGGCTCTACGACTGCGACTTCGAGATGATGAACGATCCTCTGATGGATCAGCTCATCGTCACAGGTCCCAGAGCCCCGGACTTCTATATGAGGCTTCTTTATGCCGGGATCCCCGAAGATAAGATCTTCTACGAACTTGACGAGCGGAAGGCCGCAGCCGATTTCGACCTTAAGAAAGACGATACGGTCTATATATTCTGCGGTATCGATGCTTTCGACCTTGTGGATGACTGCCGCAAGATCATACTGAAGCGCGCTGAAGATGAAGGACTGTGAGGTGATATAAATGAAGATCGAGATATTATTCCCTGAAGTCTGTAACCTTTATGCGGAACTTACCAATATCGAATATCTCAAAAGGTGCGACCCTTCCATTGAGATAATCCATACAGACCTTAACACAAGGCCAAGGTTCCTTGACGGCGGCATCAAGCTCGTCTATGTGGGTACCACCACGGAAAAGGGTCAGGAACTTGTCATAGACAGCTTAAGACCTTATCGTGATGAGCTCTTGAAATCCATAGAGGACGGCCAGTTCATGCTCCTTACAGGCAACGCATCTGAGATGTTCGGCAGCACCATTAAGTGCGATGACGGATCCGAGATCAAAGGCCTCGGCATCCTGCCAACATATGCTGTAAGGGACATGATGCACAGGTACAATACTCTTTGGATCGGCCAGTACTTTTTCGAGGACGGCAGCAAAGAGGACGTGGTCGGATTCAAGAGCCAGTTCACCCAGTGCTACTTCGACGAGGGCAAGGGCTATAACGAAGAATATAAGCCTTTATTCGTTGCAGAGCGCGGCGAGGGCCTCCACCCCGGTATCAGGGAGGAGGGCATAAGATGGCATAACCTCTTCATGACCTACCTTCTCGGACCTTTATTCATCGTCAATCCTTTATTTACCCATACTTTCCTGGAACTCATCGAGGCATCTGATACCAAGATCGCATACGAAGAGGCTTCAATGAGATCATTCCTCAAAAGATGCAAGGAGTTCAGAGAACCTGAAAGAGGTTTCACATATTGATCGGAGTTTGTTTATGAAGCTTTTCGCGAAAAGTGTATCCGCAATAATGGCTTTAGCCATCGGCCTATCCGGAATTGCTATGTCCGTAAGGGCGGAAGACACGGATGAAGTGTATGTAAACACAGGAACTTACAGTTTTTCCCCTTATTCAGGAGATTCGCAGATCCGGGACACATATACCTTCAGAGAAGACTGCTTTATGAGATCTTCTTACCTCGGATGTTATCACCTGGCCGAGCTTTCACTTGAGACGGCCAAAGCCGGTGTTGGAAGATACTATACCGAATACGAGTCCGATTACGACAGGAATTCCGACAATATCAGGAATATGCTGGATTCCATGGGCTTTGCGGATATTGAGACAAACAAGTACTACTCCCAATATATGCTTCCCAACTCCGTGGGCGTTGCGATCGGAAGGAAGACTGTCGAAGCATACGGCAAGACCTATACTCTTCTGGCTATCGTTCCCAGGGGAGCAGGATATAAGCAGGAGTGGGCAGGTGACATGATCACAGGCGGAGGCTCGATCCACGAAGGATTCATGCGGGCCCGTGACGAAGTATTGCGTTTTGCGAAAAAATACATCAATGACAATGGTATCGAAGGCGACCTTAAGATCTGGACCATGGGTCACAGCCGAGGCGCAGGTGTTGCGAACCTCCTGGGGGGCTTTTTTGCGGCAGGCGGTATCTCCTACTTTGGAGATAGTGTGTCCTTATCCCCGGAAGACCTTTATTGTTATACTTTCGGAACTCCCAGGACCATCAAGGACGGCGTATCCAAGAAGGCTTTCTTAAGTGTCAGTGCACCCAGAGGCGGAAGATATTCCGACGATACAGAAGGGGCAGCTTATACATATTCCGGTTCCGGCAATTTGGATCTTAGCAGCAAGCAGTTCTCCGGCATCCGTAATTACAATCTCTCCTACGATCTTATCACCATGATGCCTCCGGCTGCCTGGGGATTCGAGTTTTTCGGAAAGACCTTATATCTGGATGGTCTTGGTGTATCTGCCGATGGCATGGCAACGGAACTCGGGAAACTGAATCCCGCAGCCCTGGAATCCTTCAATAACGGCGACTTCCGTAATTACCACGATAAGACTTTCGATATCGGATCCTTGTCCATAGTCAACGATTCCGAGAAGGGTTCTTTCAAGACTATGCTCAAGGCAAGGTTAAAAGGGCTTATCTATAATGCTACCCCCAATTCCAAGTATGCAGACGAAGGATATCAGGATGTTATGTCTTCCGGCATGGGGCTTGACAGTATGTTAAGGAAAGTAAACAACTACAGTAAGCTCCTGGACGACACATCAAGTCTCATATCACCCCTTCTTGCCACATACCTTGCATATGCCTGCGAGAGAGTTCAGGAAGAAGGGAAGGCGGATACAGAGAAAGATGCTCT
>JAGCSR010000061.1 GCA_017964005.1 Clostridiales bacterium | reverse complement strand
GTCACCCATGTTGCCGAAGGCCATGGACTGTACGTTGACGGCGGTGCCCCAGCTGTAGGGGATGTCATTGTCGCGGCGGTAGGTATTGGCGCGGGGGTTGTCCCAGCTCTGGAAGACGGCCTTGATGGCGCCCATGAGCTGTTCCTTAGGATCTGTGGGGAAGTCCTCACCGATCTTGGACTTGTACTCAGCCTTGAACTGGTTAGCCAGCTCCTTGAGGTCGTCAGCGGTAAGCTCAACGTCCTGCTTAACTCCTCTGTCAGCCTTCATCTTGTCGATGAGCTCTTCGAAGTACTTCTTGCCGACTTCCATAACAACGTCGGAGTACATCTGAATGAATCTTCTGTAGCAGTCCCAAGCCCAACGGGGATTGCCGGACTTGTCTGCAATGACATTTACTACTTCTTCATTAAGACCGAGATTTAGGATGGTGTCCATCATACCCGGCATAGATGCTCTCGCGCCGCTTCGTACAGAAACGAGCAGGGGGTTCTCCAAGTCACCGAACTTCTTGCCGGTGATCTCCTCCATCTTGCCAACATACTCAAGGATCTGAGCGAAGATCTCGTCGTTGATCTTTCTTCCGTCCTCGTAATACTTTGTGCAAGCCTCTGTTGTGATCGTGAAGCCCTGGGGAACAGGAAGACCGATGTTGGTCATCTCGGCAAGGTTTGCGCCCTTACCGCCAAGGAGTTCACGCATTTGTCCGTTACCTTCAGTGAACAGGTAAACATACTTTGTGTTCGTCATTGCATAGACCGCCTTTCATATATATTTTGTTTAATTATATTTCTAAAGATTTGGCCTGCTTGTTACAGCTTCCACCTTATGAAATCAAAAATCGAATTTCCCGTTGAAGAACTCGTCGAGCTTATCAATAGGGAATCTGATGTTACCGGGCTCGTACTCGATGTTGGCCATGGAGTCACGTTCTCTTATGGTAACACAGTTGTCTTCTTCGGAATCGAAATCGTAGACCACGCAGTAAGGTGTTCCGATCTCATCCTGTCTTCTGTAGCGCTTACCGATGGACTGCCTGTCATCAAGTTCGCACATATACTTCTTGGACAGTTCCTCATAGATGGGCAGAGCCTTGTCGGTAAGTTTTGCCGACAGCGGGAGCACGCCGATCTTGACGGGAGCCAGATAAGGATGGAATCTCATGACCGTTCTGGAAGTACCGTCTTCAAGCTCCTCCTCATCGTATGCAGCGCAGAGGAATGCAAGCATAACTCTGTCA
Source organism: Clostridiales bacterium (assembly GCA_017964005.1). Lineage (GTDB taxonomy): Bacteria > Bacillota > Clostridia > Saccharofermentanales > Saccharofermentanaceae > Saccharofermentans. The sequence goes on along the minus strand of JAGCSR010000061.1, from coordinate 9,300 downwards.
GCACCCAATGAAGGCTCGATAACATAAGGAACATATTTCTCGTTCTTGTTAGGATCGAAGTAACTGAGATCCTGCTTGGAGAATTCCATATGCTGCTTGAGGTCGTAGTCCGTTCTGTCAGCAACACCCCAGAGCTCGCCCCATCCGAAGGGGAAGAGGAACTCGAAGTCTGTTGTCGCGTTGGAATAGAATGCGAGTTCTTCGGGAGAATGGTCTCTCGTCCTCAGTTCTTCTTCCTTGAGGCCGAGGCCCGTCAGCCACTTGTAGCAATAATCCTTCCAGTAGTTGAACCACTCAAGGTCGGTGCCGGGTTCACAGAAGAACTCCAGCTCCATCTGTTCGAACTCACGGGTCCTGAAGATGAAGTTGCCGGGTGTGATCTCGTTACGGAAAGACTTGCCGATCTGGCAGATACCGAAAGGTATCTTTTTTCTTGCAGACCTCTGAACGTTCGCAAAGTTTACGAAGATACCCTGCGCCGTCTCAGGTCTCAGATAAACCTCGTTCTTGGCATCCTCGGTTACGCCCATGAATGTCTTGAACATGAGGTTGAACTTTCTTACATCGGTGAAGTTGTGACCGCCGCACTGAGGGCAGGGAATGTTCTTCTCTTTGATGTAGGCTACGAGCGCCGCATCGTCCATGCCTTCAACGGCTACATCTTCAATGCCGTTCTCTTTGTTGAAATCCTCGACGAGGTTGTCCGCGCGCTGACGGGACTTGCACTGCTTACAGTCGATAAGAGGATCCGAGAAGGAACCTACGTGACCGGAAGCCACCCATACCTGAGGATTCATAAGGATCGCACAGTCGAGTCCTACATTGTAGGGATTCTCCTGAACGAATTTCTTCCACCATGCGCTCTTAACGTTGTTCTTGAGCGCTACGCCGAGAGGCCCGTAATCCCATGCGTTGGCAAGACCGCCGTATATATCCGATCCCGGATATACGAAGCCGCGGACCTTAGCCAGAGATACGATCTTCTCCATTGTCTTCTCTACTGCCATGTCAGATCTCCTGCCTTACTCTTCGTCTTCTTCGAACTCTTCTTCGTCAGCGATATCCTCATCGATATCTTCTGCCTCAGCTTCCTGCTCAGCATCCTCTGCCTGCTGGCGGGAAACGGTTGCAAGGAGTGAATCCAGACCGCCGTCGGCCTCCTGATCGAAAATGGCAACTTCTCTGTCTTCTTCGTTCTTGCGTCTGCGCTCTTCTTCGATCATCTGGCGTCTCTTGCGCTCTTCTCTGGTGATCGGGACATCGCACTTAACGTTGCCTTCAACGCCTACGACCTTGTCAGCAACGATCTCTCTGCATGCCAGGGATACGGCATTGGGAGCATCGTCTGCGGGTACTAAGGGCTGAGCACCGTCAACCAGCTGTCTTGCGCGCTCGGACACCAGCATAACGAGATCGTAAGAACTGGTCGTCTTTGTCTTGAGTTTCTCAATCGAAGGATCTGTCAACATTTCTTTTACCTCTTTCTTTGTTTTATCTTTCTTTGTTTATTATCTTCAGTATCTCGTCGGATGTCTCATCCACATCCCTGTTCTCGAGTATGTACTCGAACTCTTCTGCTCTTTGTATCTCGACCTTAGCCTGCTCCAGCCTTCTTGCTATCACATCGGCGGCATCGGTCTGCCTTCCTTCCAGCCTCTTCCTGAGTTCTTCCATCGAAGGCGGTGTTATGAATATCGTTACCGCGTCATCTCCGAAGAATCTCTTGAGATTCAGGCTTCCTTCTATCGTTATGTCCATCAGGACGATCTTGCCTTCTTCCGCCATCTTCGCAAGAGGTCCTGCAGGTGTTCCGTAGTAGTTGCCGAGATACTCGTCGTATTCGATTATCTGGCCTTGGTCTATCAGGTCTTCGAACTCTTCCCTGGTACGGAAGTAATATTCCACTCCGTCCTGCTCGGTTCCTCTGGGAGGCCTGGTCGTAACGGAGATCGAGTGGGCCACGTCGCGGACACCTGCAAGCTTTGCTTCCACAGCAGCCGCCACAGTTCCTTTGCCGACCCCGGAAGGTCCCGATATCGCTACGATAAGACCTTTATCCATCTTAAGACGCTTCCTCCAAAGACTTCCTTATGTCCTCTGTTGCAACAGAAGAAAGAATAACCGCATCGGTATCCATTACGATAACGGATCTGCACTTCTTGCCTGCGCAGCAGTCAACACACGCGCCGCGGTCCTTGGCATCCTGTATCATCCTTCTTGCAGGTGCGGAATCGGATGAGGATACACAGATGATCCTTGATGCCGCCGCTATGTTGCCGAATCCGATATCGATAAATCTCACTTACTCTCTCCCTTGTTCCTTATACGAGGTTCTGGACCTGCTCGCGCATCTCTTCGACGATGTTCTTCATGCGTAGGACGCGGTTGGTGATCTCTATATCGTTAGCCTTGGAGCCTGTTGTATTGACCTCACGGTTGATCTCCTGAATGAGGAAATCCATCTGTTTGCCGACAGCGCCTTCCCCGCCCAGGATCTCGGGGACCTGGGCAAAGTGGCTGGCAAGTCTCGTGAGTTCTTCATCTACTGCGCACTTATCAGCGAAGACCGCGACTTCGGCAGCAAGACGGGACTCATCGTAGAACTGGCGCTGCTCGTCGTTCAGGAGGTCATCTATCCTGTCGGAAAGCTTCTGTCTGTATCCTTCGATAACAGACGGAGCGTGCTCTAAGATCTCGTCTCTTATAACCTTCAGGGCTTCTGTCTTGGCGAGGATATCCTGAGCGAGCCTGTCGCCCTCTGTATTTCTCATGGAAGACATGGCAGTAAGAGCATCCTCAACGCATTCCATAAGTTCGGTTCCTATGAGGTCTTCGTCTGCCTGAGCCTGACCTACGACCATAACATCCTGCATGAGCGCGATCCTGCCTGCAGCGGTATCGTCTTCTCTTCCTGTGAGTTCGGCAACCTTCTTGATGGCCTCCGAATATTCCTTGGCCAGAGTCTCATTAACGCCAACTTCGCAGCCTGCGCCTGACAGGTCTTCGAAGCTTACGAAGATATCGATCTTACCTCTTATGAGTTTGGACGTGACTGCCTTGCGGATATCTGCATCCTTGAAGTTCAGGACTCTGGGCAGTCTCAGGTTTATATCGCAGTAACGGCTGTTGACCGATTTCAATTCAACAGTATATCGTCTGGTGTCAACGATCTTCTCGGATCTTCCGAATCCCGTCATGCTGTATGCCATAGATGCCCTCGCAGATGATTTTTTAGAGACGAAAAAAGCCTGCCGCCGGGGTTTCCCCGTGCAAAAGGCTTTTCGAACCGTTGCTATTATATAATAATATATAAAATAATGCAAATTTCTTTGATAATCAAAACTCTTGAAACGCAATAAATTCAGGCTTTTCGAGAGATAAAATTATTTTCAGAGGATCTTGACCGGAGTGAAGTCCAGGTAATCCGAGGAGGTACAGAGGTAACGGACATTGCTGCCGTTGCCGTCCTTTGCGACCGCCCTGTGATTGGTTCCGTGAAGATGCCCGAAAACACAGATATCAATGCCGCCTTCTTCCATAAGATCCGTAAACTCCGTGTGAAGCCTGTCGCAGGTCAGAGGAGGATAGTGGATCATAAAGATCCTCTTAAGATCTTTATCCGGATCTGCCTTATCCAATTCCTTTATTGCAAGGCCGGTCCTTTGGACTTCCCTTGCATAGATCTTCTCGTCTTCTTCAGACTGGGATGTAAAATGCCACCCGCGGGTCCCGGTTATCAGAGCGCCTTCGCACCTGACCGCATTGGTCCTGGCAAATCTCATCTTATCCATGCCCCACTCTTCCAAAGTCTTCTCCATCTTGGCGATAGTAGTCCACCAGTAATCGTGATTGCCGCGGGACAGGATCTTCCTGCCGGGAAGGGAATTAATAAACTCGAAGTCTTCCCTGGCCTTGTCGATATAGGTTGCCCAGGATATATCTCCTGCGATAAGGACAGTGTCATCCTCGCCGACGGCTTCACGCCAGCCCCGTTCCATCCTGTCGATATAATCGTTCCAGCCCGTGCCGAAAACGGTCATGGACTTCTCGGGATTGCTTATGGACAGGTGGGTGTCTGCCATCGCAAATATCGACATCAATCTTCCTCCCGGGCAAAATAATCTCTGATCGCTTCAGCATCCTTATCCGATATTCCGGGAGCTTCACTGAGTTCCTCAACAGACGCTTCGCTTATCTTCTTGATTGTACCAAAAAAGGACAGGAGTTTTCTTCTTTTGGCAGGACCGATACCCGGTATATTCTCCAGTTTATAGTGGATGTTGCGCTTGGAAGCCAGGCGTCTCTGGTACGTTATGGAGAACCTGTGGACTTCATCCTGGACTGCGGTAAGGAACCTCAGTACCGCGACTTTCTCATCTTCAAGATCCTTGCCCTCCAGAGGAATGAGATGTCCGTCCTCAGTTAAGAGAGCCGATGTCTTGTGGCGGTCGTTCTTGACCATTCCGGCCATGGGTATCCCGGCACAGACGGGGATATCCGCGACCGCCGCTCTTGCCGCTGACAGCTGACCCTTGCCGCCGTCTATGAGGATCAGGTCCGGCAGCGCGAACCCGTCCTGCTCGTTATGCGCAAATCTTCTGGAAAGGACTTCCCGCATGGATGCGAAATCGTCCTGTGTAGTAACTTCCTTTAGCTTGAACAGCCTGTATGAATTCTTGTCGGGTTTGCCGTCCGTGAACACGACCATTCCCGAGCAGATATCGTCGTTGCCCAGGTTCGATATATCGTAGGATTCGATCCTTGCAACCGAGCCTTCGGTAAGCCCGAGATACCGTTCGATGATCCTTAACGGCGCTTTGGGATCCGAGTTGGCAGCGCCGCCTCTTAAGATCCTTCTTACCATCATCTCCCGGGCATTGGACAGAGCCAGTTTCTCCAGGTCACATAGCTCTCCTCTCTGTGCGACAAAGAGTGTTACCTTATGGCCTCCGATCTCAGACAATGCTTCTTCCAAAATCTCTTTATTCTCAGGCTCGAAGGGCACCAGCACCGTCCCGGGGATCAACGGGGCCTGCTCGTAATATGAGATCAGGAACTGCTCTAATATCTCGCCCTTATCATCGTCAGAACCTGAGACGAAGAAAGTGGAGGACCCGGTTACCGCACCCCTCCGAAGTTCCAGTTTGCGGATGCAGGTCTCGCCCGCATCGGAATACATTCCCACCGCGTCGACGTCCCGGTCAACCTTCAGGAATACATTCTTCTCGGCGCGGATGTTCTTGAGCGCCGCGATCCTGTCTCTCATAACAGCCGCCCGCTCATAGTCCATATTCTCCGCGGCCTCTTCCATGCCCTTCTTGAGAGCCTCTTCGATCCCGTCGTATTTACCCTCGAAAAACATGACGATCCGCTCCACCATCTCCTTATACTGTTCGGATGTTACATCGCCGGAGCAGGGTGCCATGCATTTGCCGATGTGGTAGTTCAGACAGGGGCGTTCCTTGCCAATATCCCTGGGGAATACTTTGCGGCAGCGCTTCAGCGGGAAGAGTTCTTCTATGGTCCTTAAGACCCTAATAAGGTCTGAGTTCATGTAAGGGCCATAGTATCTGGCCCCGGCTGCCCGGGCTTTCTCGTCTATCCTGAAAGACTTTATGACCTGGGGGTATTCCTCGTTCAATGTGATGCAGATGTAGGGATATCCCTTATCATCCCTTAAGAGGATGTTGTATTTGGGCTGGTATCTCTTGATGAAATTGTTTTCGAGAAGAAGGGCTTCCGTCTCTGAGGAGACTACGGTGTATTCGTAGTCGGCAACATGTGAGACCATGGCGGCAACCTTCGCGTTCGTGATCTTGCCGCCTCCGAAATAGTTGGTAAGCCTGTTCTTGAGGCGCTTTGCTTTACCCACATAAATAACAGAACCCGCAGCATCCTTCATCAGGTATACTCCGGGGCTTTGCGGTACTGTATCCAGTCTTGCGTCGAAAGACATAAGTTATTATGCTACGGGATTATTAAGGTAGGCTACGAGTGTGTCAACTGCTTCCTTTGCATCGATTCCGTCAGCGGAGATCTCGATCTCGGCACCATTCTCGATTCCGAGGGACATTACTCCGAGAAGGCTCTTGGCATTAGCGCGGCGTCCATTGCGGATGAGATAGACCGTGCTCCTGAAAGCTGATGCCTTCTGGATCAGGATCGCGACCGCCTTCATCTGAAGAGTCTCTTCACATTGAAATATAACTTTCTCGTCAACCATATGGGGTTCCCCCTTTAATATAAGAAAAAGTATATTTATCAGGGGTTATAAAATCAACATTGATTTTGCTTCGGCAGGGCATTTTCGACTTTTTATCTCAAAAAGAAGTTTGCGTCAAAATCGTTTTGTTAAATTTCACAAACCATCAGTATCGCATTGCGCCCCTTGCCGTAGTAATCCTTGCGGATATTGAATGAAGTAAAACCTGCCTTGGAATAAAGGTTTTTGGCAGCATCGTTATCTTCTGCGACTTCCAAATACACACGGGCGATACCCTGCTCCCGAAGATATCCCTTGGCAGCTTCTATCAGCGCTTCTCCAATGCCCCGGCGTCTGTATTCTTTATCTACTACGACATTCCCGATCTCAGCCTCATCGAGTATGTAAGAGAATCCTATGTAACCTGTGACCCGGCCTCCTTCTTCCGCGGCAAACCCGGATTTATTCGGGTCCTGCGCAAGCTTTGCCAGTTCCTCTTCTTCCCAGGGGTGTTCGATGGATCCATCTTCAAGTCTCATCAGATCCTTTACGTCTTCTTCTCTTACCGGCCTTATGTTCATTTGAGTTCGTCTCCCGTATGGTAGCGTTCCGCCCTTGATACCGCGCAATACCTGGCTTTCAGTTCTTCCGGAGGGACAGCCTTTGACCTTTCTGCGGCTTTGGCGATCCCGCGGGGCAGTATCACCGCGCCTTTGGCATACTGAACATTGATGAAAGGGCAATTTTCTTCTATTGCCTGAGACATAGCATCCGCACCGCTCCCCACAACAATGAAGTTATTGTATCTGTTCTGCAGGTCCGATCCGATCTTCTTTGCGATATCCGAAGCGTTGTAGGCATCTTCTTCCATCAATGTCTCATAAGTATCCGCATCGGTTGCCTGAGCGAACACCCTCATGTTCCTTGCGTCAAAACATGGTATATAACATGTGGATGTCCTGTCGTATGAGACATTCTCGACAGAGTAGGCCAGAGCAAGGGTCGAAGATACGGGAACCGTCTCGATCTTCCGCTCCGATGCCGCCGCCATCCCGAGGACCGCGCTCATGCCGATCCTGATGCCGGTAAAAGATCCGGGGCCTACGGTTATTGCTATTCGGTCGATCTCACCGAACCCGACGTTACTCTTTTCGAACACCCTTGCGACAAGAGGCATGAACGTCTCGGAGTGGGTCTTCTTCTCCATCGACAGTTCATAAGCCAGTTCCTCTCCGTCACGGTATATCCCGGCGCAGCAGGTGGAATCTGATGTATCACATGCAAGTAACAACATATTGCTTTCTCCCGTCACAAGATCTCGCAACCTGAAGATACAGCCGCCTCCATAAGGAGCGCGATCTTATCTTCCGGACCTTCCGCTTCGAACGTCCTCTGATCGGACACGCCTTCGATCCTGATCCTCAAAGTATCCTTCGGCAGGATATCGTCGATTATATTTCTCCACACGATAACGCACAGCCCGTCGTACCCGAAGTATTCGTCAAGGCCTGCCGCCTCGAAGTCATAAGAATCTGCCAGCCTGTATGTATCGAAGTGGTACATAGGGAACCTGCCGCCTTCGTATTCGTTGACAATGGTGAATGTGGGGCTCGATACGGGAGACGTTACTCCCAGGCCCTCCGCGATCCCGCGGGTGAAAAGGGTCTTGCCCGCGCCAAGGTCGCCATCAAGCGCGATAACAGCAGGTGGGGCAATCTTACTGCCTAATGCCCTCCCAAGCCTCATTGTCATATCGGGTGATGTCGATGTGAACCGGATCATTGTTGCCTGAGTGTCCCCTGATAGTGATTGTTTTTTCCAAATCTGCAAAATCTGCGTTTTAGTAGAAAAAACAGCCCGGTATTTTCTACCAAATCCTGATAATCAGCGTTTTGATAGAAAAATCATCCCGTTTTTTCTATCAAATCCTCAAAACCTGCGTTTTGATAGAAAAATCCGCCTGTTCTTTTCTATCAAATATTCTAAAACGGCGATTTGATAGAAAACTCATCTGCTTATGTGTACTAAATCCTCGAAAACAGCATTTTGGTACACATTATCGCCTGCCTTTGTGCACCAAATCGTCGAAAATGTCAATTTGGTACACAATACTGTCTGTTTTTGTGTACCAAACGCCTCGAAAATGCAATTTGATACACAAACCCGCCTGTATTCGTGTACTAAAACCCGAAAATCGGGGATCTGGTACACAGCCCGTGTTCAATATCTTGTAAAAAGAGCCGCTTTGCGACAAAGCGGCTCTCGGATAAACAAGATATAATTGATTATCTCTTGGAGAACTGGGAAGCCTTACGAGCCTTCTTGAGACCGGGCTTCTTTCTTTCCTTCATACGAGCGTCACGTGTAAGGAAGCCTGCCTCCTTGAGCGTGGACTTGTATGTCTCCTCGTCTGCTTCGACCAATGCTCTTGCGATACCGTGACGGATAGCGCCGGCCTGACCGGAGATACCGCCGCCAATAGCCTTAGCGATGACGTCGAACTTGCCTGTTGTGCCTGTAGCTTCGAGGGGCTGACGAACGATGAGCTTAAGGGTATCAAGACCGAAATACTCGTCGATGTCCTTGCCGTTGATCGTGATCTTGCCGGATCCTTCGATCAGACGAACGCAAGCTACTGCATCCTTACGACGGCCTGTGCCGTAGAAATATACTTTGTTGGAAGCTTTCTTTGCCATGTGTTATCCCTCCGTTAGCCTTCGAATGTGTAAACTTCAGGCTTCTGTGCCTGCTGCTCGTGGTCAGCGCCCGCATATACATGGAGCTTTGTGGCCATCTTACGTCCGAGCGCATTCTTGGGGAGCATACCCTTAACGGCAAGCTCTACAGCCTTCTCGGGATTCTTAGCCATAATGGTCTTGTAGTCGACTTCCTTCAAGCCGCCTGCATAACCTGTATGGTAGCGGTACTTCTTCTGATCCAGCTTCTTACCTGTAAGAACGATCTTGGAAGCGTTGATAACGATTACGTAGTCACCTGTATCCAGGAAAGGAGTGAATGTGGGCTTGTGCTTGCCGCGGAGAAGTCTTGCGACCTCTGTAGCAAGGCGTCCGAGGGTCTTACCTTCGGCGTCGATCAAG
>JAGCSR010000060.1 GCA_017964005.1 Clostridiales bacterium | reverse complement strand
TAGCTCCCGTTTTTGCTATAGTCAGACTGTAGCGTTAGAGTTTTGTGCATAAATAAATTCTAACAATAAATGGGCCCTTCGGGACCCATTTTCTTTTGCAAATATATAGGGGCTATCTCATTTTGTTTTGAGACAGCCCCTATCTTGTTGTCTGGCAGGGGAGACACGATTCGAACGCGCAACCGGCGGTTTTGGAGACCGCTGCTCTACCGTTGAGCCACTCCCCTGTAACGACAAGAGGTAGTTTATCGAATGGTTTGCACTATGTCAAGTGGAATGTTAATATTAGAGCGTTTATCTTATTAATATAAGAGGAGAAGAGATATGAAGTTTACCGTTATCGGAACAGGAAATATGGGCAAGGCTCTGATCAATGGTTTTTTGACATCGGGGATGATCAAACCCGAAGAGCTTTGTGTATTTGATATCAGGAAGGATGCTGCCGACAAGGTAGCGTCAGACTACGGATGCACTTCTACAGACGACGTAAAGACTGCTGTAGAGGGTGCGGATTATGTTCTGATGGCTGTTAAGCCCCAGCATTTCGATAATGCTCTTGGAGGCTTGATGCCTTATGTTAAGGCGGATGCGGCCATTATTTCCATTGCGGCGGCGGTCAAGGTTGCAAGGATCGAGAAGATCGCAGGATCTGACCGTAAGATATTCAGGGTTATGCCCAATACACCTGCCCAGGTCGGATCAGGCGTATCGGCTGTAGTTCCGGTAAGGATCGAAGGGGAGCAGAAGGATTTCCTGATAAATCTTTTCGAGACCTGCGGAATCGTTATCGAGTGCGACGAGAAGACTTTGGATGTCATCGGCTGCGTATCGGGCACAGGTCCTGCATACGTGATGCTTTTTATCGAGGCTATGGCGGATGCTGCAGTAAAACACGGCATTCCCAGAGCGGATGCTCTCAAGATAGCCGAAGCTACGGTTATGGGATCAGGTAAGCTGGCTTTCGAGACGGGTACTCATCCGGCTGTTCTGAAGGATATGGTATGTTCCCCCGGAGGAACTACTATAGCCGGGGTTGCAGCTTTGGAGGAGGCAGGACTTCGCAATGCGGTCATCAAGTCCGTTGATGCGGCTTACGACAGGACCGTTGAACTTGCCACAGGAAAGTAAAAAATGTCCGAACTTACTAATGTTACAATATATACTGACGGAGCATGTTCAGGCAATCCGGGACCCGGCGGATGGGGGTGTATCCTCATTGCCGGCAATGCGGAGAAGGAGATGTCCGGCGGCGCGGAATTGACTACGAATAACCGTATGGAACTTCTGGCCGTTATCAAAGGACTCTCCGCTTTGACGCGTCCCTGCAATGTCAAAGTCTACAGTGACAGTGCCTATGTGGTGAATGCTTTCGCACAGCACTGGCTCGACAACTGGATCCGCAACGGCTGGGTAAACAGCGCCAAAGCGGAAGTTGCGAATAAAGACCTTTGGCAGGAACTTCTGAGACTTAATGAGATCCATAAGATCGAATTCATCAAGGTTAAAGGACATGCCGACAACGAGTACAATAACCGCTGTGACGCATTGGCAGTCAAAGCGGCCAATGAGTATAAGTAAAGCAGGTATATAGCGCAATCTATGGGAAGATGCGATTGTAACGAGGATATGCTGGCGGAAGCCGTGATCAGTTCCGAGAAGATCTACTCGGGACGTGTTTTCGATTGTGAAGTAAGACAGGTAAGGCTTCCTGACGGTAATATTGCCAAAAGGGAAGTCGTTGTCCACAGCGGTGGGGCCTGCGTTCTTCCTGTTGATGATGAACTTAACTGTTACATGGTCAAACAATTCCGCACCGGTGTCGGTAAAGTATATCTGGAGGCACCTGCCGGAAGGATAGAGAACGGTGAAAGCCCGGAAGACTGTGTGCTGAGGGAGATAACGGAAGAGACAGGTTATAAGGCGTCTCATCTGGAATCCTTAGGATCCGCTGCCGCAACCCCCGGGTATTGTTCCGAGTTGATCCATTTGTACATTGCGACAGGACTCGAGTATCAGGGAACAGATCCTGATGCCGGTGAATTCCTGAAGGTCTGCAAAGTTCCTCTTTCCGAACTCCTGAAGATGGCCGAAGACGGTCAGATCGAGGACGGTAAGACGCAGATCCTCATATATAAAGCTGCAAGGAGGCTTCTTGTTGGAACAGACTGATAACAGAAGGGAAGCTGCGGGCATAGTATTATTCTTCCTGGCGCTCGCACTTATATTGATGTTCTATCTGCCGTCCGGTATCACGGGCGTCGCAGGTTCAGCTGTCCGCGACCTCGGATTCGGCCTCATCGGTGCTGCCGCCAACCTGATTCCTGCTTTCCTTTTGTATGCCGCTTTTGATTTCTTTTTCGAAAAGCGTTACGGCGTTGCCAGATTCCGTGTAAGAACGGTGATAATGATAATCTTTGCCGTATCTGCTTTCCTTGCTGCACTCACCATGGATTTCGATCATTTCCAGACTCTTGCCGTAAATGATGACGGGAAGAAGACCGCATCCGCTGCGATAGCGCTTTTGTGGGATTCCGGAGTTGACAGTTCGCTGATCTTAAAGACTCCGGATTCTTTCGTTCTTCCCGGCGGTGTTATCGGCGGTGTTATCGCAGTAGCTCTCAATACTGCCGTAGGCAAGGTTTTGTCCTGCCTTACTCTTGCTTTATTCTTTATCCTTCAGGTCGTATTGGTATTCAGAGTGTCGCTTAAGAAGACCGCGAAGAAGACTGTCAGTGCAATAGGCAATGCGGTCAGCCGCAAGAGGAGCGCTCCCGTTAAGCATTACAGACCTCAGCCCGGCGCAACTGTATATACCGGAGCGTCACAGGTTCCGTATAAGACGCAGAATGACGAGCGGATAACAAAAGCTGTAGGTTACGCGGGCAATGCTCCCGGAAGATCTGTATCGCAGCGGCCCGATCCTTTCCAGCCTGCGATCCCCGTTGACAGCAAGACAGGATTTATCGATGTGTCTGATGCTGCTTTCGGGGCTGTTCAGCCTGAAGAGGGAACACTTACATATGAGAATAAGACATATGACACTACTCAGCAGCATCCCGATGCTGACTTTACATATACCGCGATGCCCAAGAATGCCCCGCTTCATCAGTCCCCCGACATGAAAAGGCCTTCGTTCCTTCCGGAACAAAAGAAGCAGGATTTCTACGATCTTACTCCTGCTGAAGAAGGAGTTTCTTTCGGCGGAACAGTTGTTGATGAAGTCTTTCCCGGGCAGATCGACGAACCTTATGAGATAGACGATAACGCATATGGGGAAGCTTACTACGAACCTGGTAATACCGATCTTCATACGCAGGACAGACCCAGGGTAAGGACACCCAATATCCCGGGAGCCGAACCTGCCCGCAAGAGAACGAGACAAAGACCTGTGTCTGAACCTCCCGTAAAGGGCAGTTCCGACATGAAGGGCTTCTCTGCGACTGAAGGCAGGATCATTGAAGGTGCTGATGACCGTAAGGATCCTTCCGGAAGATCCGTATCTTATAATTCGAACAGCAAGCCGGCCCAGAGGAGAAGGGGTGGAAGTTACCGCCCGGCACCGACGAGCTGCCTTCTTCCTGATAAATCATCCGGTGTTCAGGTTGAGTCCGATGCGACGTTACGTGCAAGGGGCGCAAATCTCGAGCAGGCTTTCAAGAGCTTCGGCATAGAAGCAACAGTCAAAAAATATACACACGGTCCTTCTATTACCAGGTTTGAATTATCGATACCTCCGGGAACCAAAGTATCCCGTGTCGTTAACCTTCAGGACGATATCAAACTTGCTATGGCGGCCGTATCTGTCAGGATAGAAGCCCCTATTCCGGGAACCAATCTCATAGGTATCGAGATCCCGAATGACAAGACATCCGTCGTAAATCTCAGATGACTTCTGGAGACCCGCGAGTTCAAGGCATCAACGCCTCTTACAGTCGCTTTGGGTAAGGATATCCCGGGAAGACCCATCTACTGCGACCTTGCCAAGATGCCCCACCTTCTTATAGCAGGTTCTACGGGTTCTGGTAAGTCGGTCTGTATCAATTCGATACTTACCAGCATTCTCTGTCATGCAACCCCGGATCAGGTAAGGATGATCCTGATCGATCCCAAGGTCGTTGAGCTTTCCATCTATAACGGCATACCTCATCTTTATATGCCTGTAGTCACAAAGGCTAAGGAAGCTGCGGCCACACTGGCCTGGGCGGTTGCCGAGATGAACCGCAGATATAATCTTTTCGCCGAGAATTCCGTGAGGGATATATCAGGATATAATGAATATCTTAAGTTGAACGGCGAAAAGCCATTGCCTTTGGTTCTTATCGTTATCGACGAGCTTGCAGATCTTATGACCGTGGCTGCAAAGGAAGTAGAAGACCATATCTCCAGACTTGCCGCTATGGCAAGAGCTGCCGGCCTTCATATGGTCATAGCAACGCAAAGACCGTCTGTTGATGTCATAACCGGTGTCATCAAGGCTAATGTTCCTTCCAGAATTGCATTTGCCGTGTCTTCCGGTGTTGACAGCCGTACGATCCTTGATTCTGTCGGAGCCGAGAAACTCCTGGGGAAGGGCGATATGCTATATGCCCCTTTGTCCGCGCCTAAGCCTGTCAGGGGTCAGGGAGCTTTCCTTAAGGACGCGGAAGTCGAAGAATGCGTAAAATACTTAAAAAATGCCTATGGTGACAATTACGATCAGGATATAATCGAATCTGTCGCAAATGTCGGAGCGGGCGGCGGTGCCGGTGACAGTTCGTCTTCCGGTGACGATAATGACGGTGATGATCTTCTCGAATCGGCTGTAGAGGTCGTAATAGAGTACGGATCTGCCAGCGTATCGATCCTGCAAAGACGTTTAGGCGTAGGATATCCGAGGGCTGCAAGGCTTATCGATGTCCTCGAGAGAAAACATATAATAGGACCGTTCGAGGGCAGTAAGCCCCGTAAAGTCCTTATTACTCAGACCGATTGGCTTGAGATGAAGTCGAAAGGAGACGTCTGATGGAAGAACTTCTCAGAGCCGTAACTGATCTTGCGGACTGCTTAAGGTTCCGCGGATTGACTCTCGGTTTTGCCGAGAGCCTTACAGGGGGGCAGATATCTTCATCAGTCGTATCCGTTCCCGGCGTATCCGGCTTCTTTAAAGGTGCGGTTGTATCATATTCAAATGATGTTAAGATTAATGTCCTCGGTGTTCCCGAAGGTATCATCTCAGATCTCGGGGCTGTGTCTGCAGAATGCGCGGAATATATGGCCGCAGGGGCATCCAGGATACTGGAATGTGATGTAGCCGTATCTGCAACAGGCATTGCAGGTCCCGACGGGGGAACGCCCGAAAAGCCCGTCGGACTCGTCTTTATCTCCGCGTACTGCAACGGTTATTTCAAGACGGTAAGATTCATATTTGAGGGCAACAGACAGGAGATCAGAGAACAGTCCGTTATCAACGCTCTGAAACTCGCAAAGGAAATAGCGGTGCATGGATAAGAAGAAGGATACGGGTTCGCGCAAGAAGAGCATGTTGATAGCAACTGTCCTGATGATGTTGGGACTTCTGTTATCCAAAGGATCCGGTTTTGTAAGGGATATCATCGTAGGCATCAAGTTTGATGAGGTCTACAGAGATTCTTATACATTGGCCTTTACCATTCCTGACCTTTTCTATAACCTTCTCGTAGGCGGCGCCATATTCTCGTCTGTCGCGCCTTATATGTCAGGCTCTTTGGCCGTCAACGAAGAGAAGAGGGGAGTTAGGACAGTATCGATATTCGTATCCGTAATATCTGTCGTGATGCTTGTCGTATGTACGGTCGGAGTTATATTCTCGGAGCAGATCTACAGTGTTTATAATCTTTTCCTGGCAGAAGGCGATAAGATCAATCCCGAGACCTTGTCTTTGGCAGCCAACGCTTCCAAATTCCTGTTCCCTCAGATATTCTTCATTATGCTCGCGGCCCTTTCCAGCGGCATATTGAATGCGTATAAGAGATTCTCATCCACGGCTTTTGCTCCGACTGTCTATAACATCTGCGTTCTTCTTGCTATCATGATCTTCGCAGGCAATACTCAGAGCGAACTCATGCATACTACGGCCGGAGTTCTTGTGTCCGCGTTCATATATTTTATGTTCCTGTATATACTCGGATTCGACATCCTGAAGAAGTTCAGGTTCAAGTTCATGCCACGTGACAAGGAATTCCTGTTCCTTCTCAGACGTGCACTGCCCATCATGTTCTCGGCATCGATCGTTCAGCTCAATGTCGTTATTCTTAATATGTTTACCGGAAGGTTCGGCAACATCATCTTCCTGTTCCGCAACGCCAATACTATCTGGCAGATCCCTTACGGAGTCTTTGCGGTCGGCATCGGAACTGTTATGACGCCTCACCTTGCAGGTCTTTATGAGTCTCGAAAATATGAAGAATGCAGGGATCTGCTCACATCCAGCATCAAGAATATTCTGTTCCTTACGATCCCTTCGGCCGGAATGATATTCATCATGAGCCAGAATGTAGTTGCGGCTATCTATCAGTGGGGATCCAGATATACGGATGAGAACGTGGCAACGGCAGCAGTGCTCTTGAGATATCTTGTGCTGCCGATCATTACTCAGTCGATCGTTCATGTAATGAACCATGCTTTCTACGCGATAGGGAAGACCAAAGTTCCTTTGCTCGCAGGCGTTGTAGGCCTCGTAACGAATCCTCTGGTATGCTGGCTTATGATCAGACTGGACTTCGGTCTTAAGTCTTTGTCTATCGCGTATTCTGTCACCAGCATTGTTCAGATGGTGATCCTGATAATCCTTTATACCCGCAACAAAGAGATCAAGCCGAGGAATATCGGCATATTCATTCTTAAATCCGCGATATGCCTTTTGTTCATGGGCGTTGTCCTTGTTCTGATCGAGACATATCTTCCTTCGGGATTTACAAAGCTTACCCATGTCCTACACCTCGGATTAAGGTGTATCGTATGCGTTTGTGTTTACTTCGGAATGGCTATCATTTTGAAGATGGAAGAAGCCAGATTCTGGCTTGACCGCTTCCTTGTAAAGCTTAAATTGAAGAAGAAGACACAGGGTTAAGTCCCATTAAAGGGCTATTTCCTAGATGTTGACTGATACTTGCTCTTGTTTGAAGACAGGTATAACTTCTCGTGTTGAAAGATCGCAATATCGGACTGTCTTGAAAGCGCTCAAAACAAAAGGGATAATGATTTCTTTCTTTTCCTCTGTGGTCCCCTTTCTGTGAATATTCGTCTATTTTTGAACGATTATGATGTTGCTGCAGAACTATATGATCTGTTATTTAAGTATTTGAAAACATTTGAATATTCTGATGATAGGTTTCCGTATGTTGGCGATGATAGAAGAACAGGGACAAACTGGAGTTCATATGTTTATATTAACGGAAGTTTCTACTCTTCCCATATTGCTATGCAGAGGCAGACATTCAATAATTTTGTTGGCAGAAAGGAAGTAAAAAGGACCTGTTTTTATATTGAAGTGAGTATTCCGATTAAAAACCTAAATAGATGAAACCAGAGGGAGAAGAACCAAGAAGACTTTCAATAGTGTTAGAGGTATATTTTTATGACAATAGCAATAGAATGTTTGTTTTACAAGAGTGTGAGAGTTTACACTCCTATAATTCTTTGATATTCTTATCCTTATATAGGAGGAAAGAAATGATATGAGAAAGATGATCATTAAAAAGTTTAGATCTTTAGCTGTTATGGGTGCTGTTATCGTTGCATCTCCCGTGCTCTTGTCTCTTAATGTCGGCGCAGCGTCAGGCGTTGCCATTAACGATGCGAACTTCCCTGATAAGGGATTCCAGAAATACATCAAGGAAAACTATGATAAGAATAATGACGGGTCTCTTTCCACTGCCGAGATCAATCAGGTTACCAGGATCGAGCCCGGTTACGTTGAGATATCTGACTTTACGGGCCTGAAATACTTTCCTAAGCTCGAATACTTTGTTTCTTACTATGACGGTGTGACTGAGATAGATGTAAGTCACAATCCGGAACTTAATGATCTGAGAGTTACCAGCCGTCAATTGGACAGTATCGATGTCAGCTGCAATCCTAAACTCGAATATTTCACGGTCAACTACATGAGGATCCAGAATATTACGATCCTTCCCGGTCTTGACGTGAAGGCAAGGGCTGATTATCAGACGATCAAATCGGTTAAATCATCGAATGAAGATATCTTCGAAGCAAAAGACGACAAAGACAGGGATCTGTTTGGTAATGATTGCCATATTGTCTGTCTCAAGACCAAGAAAGCAGGGAATGCCAAGATCGTCATTAAGGATACTTTCGGCGGTCAGGGAGAGGTTAACGTCAAAGTCATATATAAAGATGTTAAGAACAAGGCTGATTTCTGGTATGAACCTACTTATTATCTATCGGATAAGGATGTAGTAAGAGGATACGATAAGCAGACGTTGTTTAAACCTGCTAACGAGTGTACAAGAGCACAGATGGTAACATTCCTCTGGAGACTCAAGGGCAGTCCCGAGCCTAAGAACAGTACCTGCAAGTTCTCCGATGTCAAGAAAACGGATTACTTCTACAAAGCGGTTCTCTGGGGAAACGAAAACGGAATAGTCGAGGGCTACAAGGACGGCACCTTCGGCCCGCAGATCATCTGTGCCCGCCGTCACGCTGTAACATTCCTTTGGAGACTGGCTGGAAAACCTGCTGCATCAACGGATAAGAATAAGTTCAAGGATGTTAAGGCTAAGGATTATTTCTATAATGCGGTTCTTTGGGCTTCCGAAAAGGGAATAGTAGCAGGTTACAACGATGGAACTTTCAAACCGAACGGTAATTGTCTGAGACGTCAGATGGTTACATTCCTCTATAAGTATGATAAGAACCTTAAATGAGACAGCTCACGGCAACTGGTAAAGACTAAATCTGATACCGCTCCGATCCCGGGGTAGAAGGTTATAAGGATAAGACTTTCAGACCGAAGACCGTATGCGCAAGGAGACATGCTGTAACTTTCCTTTGGCGTTATGCCGGAAGGCCCAAGACTTCTGCTAAAGAGAGCGTGAAGTTCTCCGATGTTAAGAGCGGCACTTATTATTACGATGCCGTGATCTGGGCACTGGACAAAAAGATCCTTGTAGGCTATCAAGACGGTACTTTCCGTCCTAACGGTGACTGCCTGAGACGTCAGATGGCAACATTCCTTGATAAATACGACAGGTATGTTAATGGGAACTAGTAAGCATTATTGAATTATCCTATAATTCCCCGCAGATCCTGCGGGGAGTTTTTTTGCTGTTCTATTTATGGGCTATCAGTCAACATCTAGGAAATAGCCCATTAAAGTCCCCCAAATCGCAAAAACCTGCAAGCCGCGAAAATTTGTGAGACAAAATCTGTTGACAAACGATATAGTTATTTATAGAATGGTTTCAGAAATAAGAACGAATGTTCGCGACTATGGAGGAATTTATCATGGCTAAGAGTAAGAATGCAACTAAGAATGAAGTTAAGCATGTTGCAGCAGGTGATGTTGACGAGAGGAAGAAGGCGTTAGATGCAGCTCTCGCTCAGATAGAGAAACAATTCGGACAGGGTGCAGTCATGAGGATGGGTGACCGTGCATCCGTTGAGATAGAGTCCATTCCTACAGGAGCTTTGACACTCGATATGGCCCTCGGTATCGGCGGATTGCCCGGAGGAAGGATCATCGAGATATACGGACCTGAGTCTTCAGGTAAGACGACTGTTGCGCTGCACTGTGTTGCAGAAGCTCAGAAGAACGGCGGTACCTGCGCATTTATCGATGCAGAGCATGCCCTTGATGCAGTATATGCAGGCAATATCGGAGTAGATGTTGATAATCTCATCCTGTCTCAGCCGGATACCGGTGAGCAGGCTCTCGAGATCTGCGAGACTCTCGTAAGATCCGGATGTATCGATGTTATCGTTGTCGACTCTGTTGCAGCACTGGTTCCCAGAGCCGAGATCGAAGGTGAGATGGGTGATTCACATGTAGGCCTCCAGGCAAGGCTCATGAGTCAGGCCCTCAGGAAACTTGCGCCTGTAGTTGCCAAGTCCAACACAGTATGCATCTTTATCAACCAGCTTCGTGAGAAGGTCGGTGTTATGTTTGGTAATCCCGAGACTACTCCGGGCGGACGTGCATTGAAGTTCTATGCATCTGTTAGACTTGATGTAAGACGTGTCGAAGCTCTGAAGAACGGTACTGATGTTATCGGTAACCATACCAGAGTCAAGGTTGTTAAGAATAAGGTTGCTCCGCCGTTCAAGGAAGCCGAGTTCGATATTATGTACGGTCAGGGTATCTCTTCCGAAGGCTGCATCATCGATATGGCGGTAGAGAACAATATCATGATCAAGAGCGGTTCATGGTTCTCTTACAAGGGCAACAAGATCGGTCAGGGCAAAGATAATACAAGGATCTATCTTATCGAGCATCCTGATGTCAAAGCCGAGATCGAAGAACTTATCCGTGATTCATATATGCCTGCAGATGATGCTGACATCCCGGCAAATGACGTTCAGGATGATATTGAAGATGAGGCGGATGACTTTGATGCAGAGGATATCCTCGGTATCGACGAGTAATATATCATATGATCCTGCTTAATAACGATGACTATAAGGCAGATCCTGTTTCCCAAGAGGTTCGGTCAGCCATAAGTTGCGGGATCCGCCATATAGGGATTGCCACTTATTCATCAGGGAAGGTTAAGGCTTTCCTGGTGAATAAGGGGTATTCCGATAATATTGCTGAAGATGCAGTTTCAGAACTTATCAGGACAGGATATATAGATGACGAGAAGGCAGCAGGCAAGGTCTTAAGAACACGCACCGGGAAAAAGCAGGAAAGCCGCGCTTATATATTCAACAGGCTCATGGAAGCAGGAATCGCAGAAGATACTGCTGATTTGATCTGTGACGGACTTCCGTCAGATACTGATACATGCATAGCTCTTTTTGAAGCAATGGGGAAACCTGAAGATCCTGATACCTGCCGTGAAGAATACCTTAAGACCGCTTCGCGCCGCGGTTATTCCTACGAAGTCGCATCTTCCGCATTTAACAGGTTTATTGGCTGAGGGTTATTTTTCCCCTCTTGATATGCATATATTATAAGCAGATGTCCGATAAATACGATATTCCTTATCAGACTTTGATAAATATTTGCCTTAAGAAATCCGTGGAAGATTCTGCGCATCTGGATTTTATCTGGAAAAAGGTGCTTGATCTATATTGCTTTTTTCAATCAGATATTTGATATAATCACCTTGATATATTGATTCAAGGATGGTTTATATGGAGCGCAAAGACAGAAAGATCGTGATTATCGCTTTGGGTTGTTCTAAGAATCTGGTTGATGCCGAGTGTATGTCCAGTCTGCTCAGAGAGCATGGTTATACATTGGTGGCAGATGTGGAAGAGGCGGATGTTGCCGTAATCAACACCTGTGGTTTTATCGAATCGGCAAAGACGGAAGCAATCAATACCATCCTTGACACTGCTGATCTGAAGGCACCTTCCGGTAACCTTCAATATATCGTTGTTACCGGATGTCTTCCGCAGAGGTATCCGAATGACATCATGACAGAGATGCATGAGGTTGACGCAGTCCTGGGCACGGCCCACTACAAGGATATCTGCGAATGTGTTGATAAACTGTTTGATTCCGATGACAGTGAAGTTAATCTTACGGACAGCATAGGCGGAATGGACCACCTTATGCCTTCCCGTGATATATCTACTCAGGGCTATGCCTGGCTTAAGATAGGCGAGGGATGCCTTCACAGGTGCGCTTTCTGCGCGATCCCGCTGATCCGCGGTAAGTTCGTATCCAGACCCTTAGAACAGATATTGGAAGAGGCTCGGGATATCGCGTCCCGCGGTTTTAAGGAGATAATCCTGACAGCCCAGGATACTACCAATTACGGAGTGGATCTTTATAAAGAACGCAAACTTCCCGAATTGCTCCGTGAACTTTCCAAGATTGACGGAATTGAGATGATCCGTATCATGTACGGTTATATGGACGGCATCAATGAAGACCTGATAGATGCTATATCGGATATCCCGAAGGTATGTCACTATCTGGATATCCCGATCCAGCATGGCTGTGATAAAGTGCTGAAGGATATGAGAAGACGTGATACTCAGGAACTTATTACTTCCAGGCTGGAGTTGATAAGGAGCCGTATCCCGGATGTTATTGTCAGGACTACGGTTATGGTTGGGTTCCCGGGGGAGACGGAAGAAGACTTTGAGACCATGATAGCAAATCTCAAGCGATGGAAGTTTGACAGGCTCGGATGCTTTATATTCTCGCCTGAGGAAGGAACTGTTGCCTTCGATATGGAAGATCAGGTGCCTGAAGATATCAAACAGGCAAGATATGACAAGATTTACGAGGTTCAAAAGGAGATTGCCGAAGAATCGGCGTCCAGGCGCCTCGGAACTTGTGTGAAAGTTCTTATTGACTCAATTTCTGATGATGGTATCTTTTATGTCGGAAGAAGTTACGCCGAAGCGCCGGAAGATGATCCGGTCATCTACGTGGCTTGTTCTTCGGACGAAGGCCTTGAGATTGGACAGATCTATGATGTCAGACTGGTCGAATGCTCCGATTACGATATTACGGGGGTGACAGTATGAATCTGCCCAACAAACTATCTATATTAAGGATCATTCTGATCCCGGCAACGCTTTTGTTTATGCTGCCGATAAATATATACGGCTTTGAACCTGCCGGATGGAATGCTTTTATAGCCGACCACGGGATGCTTATCGCGGCGATCATATTCATTGTTGCATCGCTTACCGATTTCTTTGACGGACAGATCGCAAGACGCAAGAATCTTATAACGGATCTTGGTAAATTCCTGGATGCTTTGGCGGATAAGGTCCTTATAATCAGCATCCTGCTTGCTTTTGTCGCTTTGGGCAGGATATCAGCCTGGCTTGTATTCATCATAGTCCTCCGTGAATTCATGGTTTCCGGGATAAGGATGATAGCCTCTTCTAAAGGCGTTGTCATGGCAGCCAAGATGATCGGTAAGGTCAAGACGACCACTCAGATGATCGCCATAATCTACATGATGTTCGAGCCGACCCTTATGAAGATCTTCGGCTTTGAGGCCCATTATCCGCTCCAAACCTGCGCCATTACAGTGATCGGGGATGTCCTGTTCCTTATCAGCGTTATTATGACTGTTATCTCCGGTTTGGACTATCTGTTCAAAAATAAGAACTATTTAACGGAATAATGACGGAATATATTATTTTTCGAAAATAAGTATTGACAATTTACAAATGTTTCGTTAAAAGTAGTTTGTTGATTGTATTATCACATTCATTACGGAGGTAGGAAAAATGACTAATGACGAATTATTTGATACCATCAAGGGCATGATCGTTGACCAGCTTGGTGTTGATGAGGATCAGATCAAGGAAGATTCCTCTTTTATCGACGATCTTAATGCTGATTCCCTTGATATGGTTGAGCTTGTTATGGCTATGGAAGAAGAGTTCGATATCGAGATTCCCGATGATGTAGCCGAGAAAGTTGTAACTGTTAAGGATGCAGTCAATTACATTGCAGGTCTGACACAGAACTGATTTTCGAACTATGACAATATAACGGGCTGCCTCTAATGTGATATTTTCACTATAGAGGCAGCCTTTTTTATAGTTAACGATGGAGGATGTTATGGACTATTCCGGTTTAGAGGAAGCTTTGGGTTATAAATTCAAAGACATTTCTCTTTTGGAGACGGCCTTTACTCATACAACATATGTTTTCGAGAACGGCGGGGAACATTACGAATCTAATCAGAGATTAGAGTTCATCGGAGACGCTATCCTGGATGTTGCTGTTGGCAGGATCTTGTATGACATGAAGCCTATGGCAGGTGAGGGGTATCTTACCAAGATGCGCGCCACAGCCGTGTGTGAGCAGTCTTTTGCGGAAGTTGCAAGGAAGCTGGAACTGGGCAAGTACCTGAAACTCGGCAAGGGCGAAGCCCAGAGCGGCGGAGCCGACAAGGCTTCATCCCTGGCAGACTGTTTTGAGTCGGTGGTTGCCGCAGTATATTTTGATGGCGGATTCGACGCTGCGTTCGATGTAGTCACAAAAAATCTTACCGAGACGATCAATAAGGCCGTAAACGGTGAGATTTTTCTTGATTACAAGAGCAGGCTCCTTGAAATCGCGCAGATGAAGGGGAATCAGCACGAGATCACGTTTAGGATCCTTGATGAGCGCGGACCGGCGCATAATCTTGAGTTCGAGTGCGCGGTCTATGCCGATGATATCTTCCTTGCCCAGGCTGTGGGTCACAGCAAGAAGGAAGCCGAGCAATTGTGCGCCAAGGAAGCTGTCAGTAAGTACAACGAGATTTTTAACGGTTGAGTTTGTTCCTTTGTGGTATAATCTTTCGGTACTATCGATAGGATTAATATTTTTACATGTATTTAAAGAAACTCGAGCTTCAGGGGTTTAAGTCATTCCCCGAACATACGGTCGTCGAATTCGGCCCCGGCATGACTGCCGTGGTCGGTCCTAACGGCAGCGGCAAATCCAACATTACGGATGCCGTTCGCTGGGTTTTGGGCGAGATGAGCGTCAAGACTTTGCGTGGCGGTAAGATGGAGGATGTCATCTTCAACGGCACTTCTGCCCGTAAAGCCATGAATTATGCCGAAGTTACGCTTGTTCTCGATAATTCCGATCGCCGGGTAGATCTTGAGTTCCCTGAGATACAGATTACCAGAAGGCTCTACCGGTCCGGTGAGAGCGAATATCAGATAAATAAGGTTAATTGCCGCCTTAAGGACATTACAGGTCTGTTTCTGGATACAGGTCTCGGTAAGGACGGTTATTCCATAGTAGGTCAGGGCAGGGTCGATGAGGTTCTCTCATCCAAGTCAGAAGACCGAAGAAGGATCGTGGAAGAGGCTTCAGGTATCGTAAAGTTCAAGATGCGCAAGGAAGAAGCGGAGCGCAAACTGAATTCCACTGAGAATAACCTCATAAGGCTCAATGACATAATAGGTGAGATCGAAAGCCGTATCGAGCCTCTGGGTGAGCAGGCTGAGAAAGCCAGGACTTACCATAAGACCTACGATGAACTGAAGACAAAAGAAATCTCGCTTCTTTGCGCTAAGATAGGGAACGCCCAGGATGCAATGGGTGATTCGTCACAGGTCAAAGAGACTCTCGAATCAGATATAGCCGCAAAGGAAGCTGAATTTGAGGCTCTCCGCAACAGCAATAAGGAATTTACAGACAGGTCTGATGCGATCGAAGAGAAGATCGAAGATCTCAGGCAGGAATTGTCAGATATAACTGAGGAAGAATACGGGCTCGTTGCAGATCAGAAGGTCGCAGGACAAAAGATCATCTCTGCTCAGGAGGCACTTAAGACTAATGAGGAGAGCCTCGCAGAACTTAATAAGGCCGCGGAAGACCTGGCAGCCGTAAGAGAGGACCATAAGACCAAGGCCGCAAAGCTTCTGGATGAGGCAACAGCTCTCAAGGAACAGGGCGAGCAGTTCGTAAAAGATAAAGAAGACCTGGAGAAGGAACTTGCCGACAAGGAAGATTCCTTCAGGTCCGTAAATGAGACTATCCAGGGCAAGACTGACGAGCTTTTCGAAGTCAAGAGGAATATCCTTGCGGCCAAAGGTAAGGTCGAAGGGTTCGATGAGAGGATCTCGGAAGTCCAGGGCAAGCTTAAAGAGATCAAAGAATCCAAGAAAGGTTCTGACGAGGAACTTGCAAAAGCCGATAAATACTGGCACGACATGATCTCCGGAGAAAAGGACGTTAAGTCCGATATCTCTCAAAGAGATGAGAAGATGGCCGAACTCAAGGTCAAGCAGAACGAGCTGAATAAGTTTTTCGATGAGAATAACAGGAGGCTTGTAGCTCTCGAGGCAAGGCTTAAGTCCTTGAAAGACCTGGAGTCCCGCAAGGACGGCTATCAGGAATCCGTTAAGAAGCTCTCCGATAAGGCAAAAGAAGATAAAGAAGTGTCCGAGCGTATCGTCGGCATCATCGGAGACCTTATAAATGTTGACGCCAAGTACGAGGTTGCTATCGAGACGGCTCTCGGCAACTCCATCCATAATGTGGTTACCGAGACAGAGGATGACGCATCCTATCTCATCAATGTGCTCAAGGACCATAAGCTCGGAAGGATCACATTCCTGCCGAAGGAGAATATAAGACCCAGAGATATCGCGCCTGAAGTAAAGAAGAAGGCGTCTTCCTGCGCAGGCTATATCGGTATTGCTTCCGAACTCGTAAAGTGCGATCCGGAACTTAAGGATATTATCTCGAATCTTTTGGGACGCATAATAATCTCCGAGACGTTAGACGATGCCAGGGATATTGCCCGTAAGATCGAGCACTCATCCAAGGTTATCTGTATCGACGGTGACGCCGTTAATCCCGGCGGTTCTTTGACCGGCGGATACTTCAAGAATTCCGGCATCGGAATCTTAGGCCGTTCCCGGGAGATAGAAGAACTCGCCAAGAAGGTCGAGACTCTCGATAATAAGCTTGCCGATTCCGAGCAGGACCGCCAGGAGATAGACGATAAGCTGGGTACCGTTACTATTGAACTCGAGCAGCTGGCAGAGCAGCTCAAGTTCTATTCCGTCGAGCGTGTCAAGGCTGAGAGTGCCTACCGCAACCTCGAAGAGAAGACCAAGGGCATTGAAGATGAGATCTGTGCTTTGGAACAGTCTCTGTCCGATATGTCTAAAGAAAAGATCAAGACACAGGAAGATATAGAAGAATACGAGTCCATCGAGACGGAGCTCGAAGATTCCCTCGCAGGATTCAAGGAGACTATTGCCAAGCGTGACGAGATCAACGAGGAGTACAAAGCCAAGATCGATTCCGTCCGCGATAAGGAAGCCGAGATCACTGCCAAGGCAGCGCAGCTCCTGGCCGAGCGCAACGGTGTCCTGGATCTGGCATCCCATATCAAGGGACAGATCGAAGATACGAATAACGCGATAAAGGCTAAGGTCGATGAGATAGCAGAGTGCAACAAGAGGATAAAGGAAGCGGAAGAAGAATCTGCCGCAATAGATAAGAAGATCGCCAAGTTTAAGGAGAGCGAGGGCAAGCTCGAGGCCAAGATAGCTGAGCTTTTCGAGGAGAAGGAGAAGGTCAGCGCTGAGATGAGCGGGTTCGTCGATCGTATCACGCAGGTGTCTGATGTCATCAACAATCTGCGCAACAAATTGTCAGCCCACGTCTCCAAGTATGAGAAATATATCAACGACATCGATGATGCCAAGAACCGTCTCTGGGAAAACTACGAGGTCACATACGACAATGTCAAGGAAGATGCCGAACCTGTCAAGGATCTGGGCAAGGTCAACCGGGAGGTTACACAGCTTCGCAACATTATCCGTGATCTGGGTCCCGTTAATCTTAACTCCATCGAAGAGTACGATCAGGTATCCAAGCGATATGAGTTCATGGTATCTCAGCGCGAGGATATCCTTACTTCCAAGAAGGAGCTCGAAAAACTGATAGAAGAACTCATTACCGAGATGCGCGCTCAGTTCATTGAACACTTCAATACTATCAATGAGAACTTCAAGGTCGTATTCGCTGACCTCTTCGGCGGCGGAACGGCAGAGATCCTTCTTGATAACGACGAGGATGTCTTAAACTGCGCTATTGAGATCAAGGCTCAGCCTCCGGGAAAGAAACTCCAGAATCTCTCGCTCCTGTCGGGAGGCGAGCGATGCCTTACGGCGATCGCATTCCTGTTCGCAATATTGGAACTCAAGCCGTCGCCTTTCGTTATCCTCGATGAGGTCGAGGCTGCGCTTGATGATGTTAATATCGTAAGGTTTACCGATTTTGTTAGACGTTATACCGCCAAGACCCAGTTCGTTCTGGTAACACACCGTAAGGGAACTATGGAGGCATGCGACCGTATGTACGGTGTCACCATGGCAGAGCGCGGCATCTCCAAGATATTGTCGATGGAACTCGGATCGTAAGGGGTATACAGATGGGATTATTAGATAAGTTCAGATCAGGTCTTGATAAGACACGCAAGTTTTTCTCGACTGCATTCACGCAGATTGCAGCAGGGACTGGGCATTTCGATGAGGACATGCTCGATGACCTTGAAGAACTCCTGATCCGGGCTGACTGCGGTATTCCCGCATCCGGCAAGATCATTGATGACGTCAAGCAGAAGATCAAGAAGTCCGGTGACGACAGTTCCGAAGCAGTTCTTGCGACTGTAAAGGATTCCATCGTAGAGATCCTCGGTGAGAAGACCAAGTACCGCCCGGTCGAAGGCAAACTCAATATCCTGATCATGATCGGCGTTAACGGAACAGGGAAGACCACCACCTGCGGCAAGCTCGCATTAAGATTCAAGAACGAAGGCAAGAAGGTTATCCTTGCCGCAGCTGATACTTTCAGAGCCGCAGCAGTAGAACAGCTCAAGTCCTGGGGAGAGAAGACCGACACGACCGTTATATCCCAGGGAACGGACGGTGCTGACCCGGCGGCTGTTGTTTTCGATGCGGTAAATGCCGCCAACGCAAGAAATGCCGATCTGCTTATCGTTGATACGGCAGGCAGGCTCCACAACAAGAAGAATCTTATGGACGAACTCGCCAAGATCAGAAGGATTATCGACAGGACGTCGCCCGACGCGGACGTCAAGTCCATGCTCATAATCGATTCAACAACAGGCCAGAATGCGGTTATCCAGACCGAGAGCTTCTCGGAAGTAATGGATCTGGATTATATCGGTATCACCAAGCTGGACGGGTCCGCCAAGGGCGGCGTTGCTGTCGCTGTCGCATATGCATCTTCCAAGCCCATCGTCCTCGCCGGTTTGGGTGAGAGCGCCGAAGATCTTGTGGATTTTGATCCTGAGTATTTTGCCGAATCATTGATCAAATAACTGTCATCTAATATTTTCGACATAAAATATATAAATTCCTCATTGCTTTTTAGACTTATTAATATATAATCGTTACGGCTTAAAATTTATTAACGCTGTAATCCTAATAAAATACTGTCATGAGGAGGCTCAAATGAGTAAAACTTTAATCATCCTTCTGATCGTATTGGGTGTTTGTCTTATTGCGATGGCTTATGTTTTCGCAAACTTCTTCAGGATCAAGAAGATGCCCGAAGGAACACCTGACATGATCGAGCTGTCCGGGATCATCCGTTCCGGATCAGTAACATTCCTTAAGACTGAGTTCAAGGGTATCATTACTGTTGTTGCTATCCTTGCAGTCGTCTTTACATTGTTTATCGAGAAGACATCAGGTATCACCTTCGTTATCGGAGCGCTGATGAGTTCCTGTGTTTGTATCCTCGGTATGAGATCTGCAACTTACGCAAATGTCCGCACATCCAACAAGGCCCGTGAGTCCTTGTCCATCGGCGAGACTGTTAAGGTTGCTCTTTGCGGCGGTTCCATCTCCGGTCTGGCTGTTCAGGCTTTCGGTATGCTGGGTCTTGTCTGCATCCTCCTTATCTCAGGTATCGATCATGATGCTACGGGTTCAGGATTCGTTCTTAATCTCCAGTGCAACCCCTCTGTTATGAGAATATCCACATATTCTTTGGGCTGCTCCATCGTTGCTATGTTCAACCGTGTTGCCGGAGGTAACTACACCAAGGCAGCTGATATCTCCTCCGATATCCTGGGTAAGCTCCGTCATGACCTTCCTGAGGATGACAGCCGTATCCCTAACACGATCGCTGACTTTATCGGTGATAATGTTAACGATATCGCAGGTAACTGCTCTGACTTGCTCGAGAGCTTCGTTGCTACAATGACAGCAACTATCATGATCGCAGTTACACTTTATAAGACAGCTATTAATGCTGAGCACCAGAACATCACAGAGACCACATTCAAGGCAACTGTTATCTTCCCGATCATCCTTGCCTGCGTAGGCCTCGTAGGATGCCTTATCGGCCTCGGTATCGCTAACATCAAGAAGATGAGCGATAACCCTTCCAAAGAGCTTGACCTTGCTACATGGATCTCTGCAGGATTCACGGTTGTTCTCGGCGGTGTTGCCTGCTACTTCCTGTTCAACTATCAGGGCGTTCAGCTCTATGATGAGTTCAGGTTCGGTTGGCTTTCCCCCTGGATCTCTTCCGTATGCGGTATCGTTTCCGGTGTTGCTATCGGTATGATCACAGAGTATTACACATCCACAGAGCATAAGCCCACAAGAGAACTGGCTGAGATCTGCCCTGAGGGTGAGGCTTTCGTTGTTACAAAGGGTGACGCTATCGGTTCAAGATCCTGCTTGTTCCCGATCCTTATCATCGGTGTTGCTCTCGTTATCTCCGGATTCATCTGCGGTATCTACGGTATTGCCGTATCCGCTCTCGGTATGCTCGCATTCGTCGGCGCTACGGTTTCCATCGACGCTTTCGGTCCTATCGCTGATAACGCAGGCGGACTTGCAGAAGCTTGTCACCTGCCTCACGAAGTACGTCAGATCACAGATAAGCTCGACGCTGTAGGTAACACAACAGCTGCTATCGGTAAGGGCTTCGCTATCGGATCTGCTGCTTTCGCAACAGTTTCCCTCATCGTAGCTTATGTAGGTAACTATTCCGATATCGGTGCTGAGCTCTCCTTGAACTTCGCTTCATTCGTAGTCGTTGCCGGCGGTCTTATCGGCGGCGGACTTGTCGAGTACTTTACGGCTATGCTTACAGACAACACCATCGATGCTGCAAAGATCATGGCTGATGTCGGAGACAAGCAGATGACAGAAGAGGTTCTTGCGGGTAAGGCTAAGCCTGACTACAACATGATGATCGAGATGGCTACAAAGGAAGCTATCAGAAGAATGGTTGTTCCTTCGCTCCTGGCTATCGTAATCCCGATCGTTGGCGGTTTCATCTTCGGCGTTCAGTTCGTCGGCGGTCTCCTTGTCGGTGCTACTATCGTTGCTATCCCCAGAGCTATCTTCATGGGTAACTCCGGCGGTGCTTTCGATAACGCAAAGAAGTACATTGAGAGTGAACAGCTCGAGGGCCACGGCAAGGGTTCTCCTGCGCACAAGGCTTCCGTTACAGGTGACACCATCGGTGACACACGTAAGGACGTTGTCGGTGTTGCACTCGATATCTTCATCAAGATGATGTCCACAGTTGCCAACACTCTGGCTCCTGTCATCAGGAACTTCACTCTGTTCAAGTAATAACTTGGATTGATAAAGTAATTATCCCGGGGGATCTGAGAGATCAGGTTCCCCGGTCTTTTCTTAAAACTATTTACTTTTAAGAAGACATGTAGTATCATTTGCAAGTTGCCGTAACGCAGAACCAGGATTCTCCAACCGTTTCTTCGTTACAGGTGGATACTAAATAAAGGAGGAAATTACCATGAGCAAAGGTTCAGCTGCTATTGACAAGCAGGCGATCATCAAAGAGTATCAGATCGCAGAAGGCGATACAGGTTCTCCTGAGGTTCAGATCGCTATCCTTACTTACAGGATCAATCACCTCACAGAGCACCTCAAGACTCACAAGGGTGATCACCACAGCAGAAGAGGACTTCTGATGATGGTTGGTAAGAGAAGAGGACTTCTCGATTACCTTATGTCCATCGACATCGAGAGATACAGAACTCTTATTGCTAAGCTCGGAATCAGAAAGTAATTTCAAGATTTTCGATCAAGGAAGGTTGTCTCGGAAGAGGCAACCTTTTTCTTATGTTTGTATAATGTTTTTCGAGAAGGTATAATCTATTTAGTCTTTATTGAGAGGTGTTTTGCCATGAAGGACGGTTTTCTGAGAGTAGGCGCCGCAACGCCCGAGATCAGGGTTGCGGATTGCGATTATAATTCGGATGCGATCATCGAGTGTGTTAAGGAGGCAGCTGCCAACGACTGTTCGCTGCTCGTCTTCCCCGAACTTTGTGTTACCGGTTATACCGCAGGCGATCTCTTCTTATCGGATACATTGATCCGCGCCGCGAAAACCGCATTATTCAAGATCGCCGATGCCACCAAGGACCTTGACATCGCTTTTGTGGTCGGCGTTCCTGTCAGGCAGAATAACAAGCTCTATAACTGCGGCGCCGCTATCTGCCGCGGCCGCGTTATGGGACTTACGCCCAAGACTTTTATCCCTAACTATTCCGAGTTCTATGAGCTAAGACATTTTGTTCCATTCGATGAGCAATACCCGGATGTTGTTTACGGTGAAGATGAGACTTTGCTCGGAAGGCTCATTTACGAGAATATGGTCTGCCCGAGGTTCTCTTTTGCGACCGAGATCTGCGAGGATCTGTGGGCAACAGAATCTCCTTCTTTGTCTTATGCTGTGGAAGGCGCCAACATTATCTGTAATCTGTCCGCGTCTGATGAGATAATCGGTAAGGCGGAGTTTCGGCGTGACCTCGTTAAGATGCAGAGCGCCAAATGCTGCTGCGTCTATATCTACACAGACTGCGGCTTCGGCGAATCAACTCAGGACCTGGTATTCTCCGGGCATAACATTATCGCGGAGAACGGCAAGATCCTGGCCGAAAGCAATCTGTTCGACAACGGTATCATCTACGCTGATGTCGACCTTCAGAGGATCGCATCCGAGAGAGGGAAGATGAACACGTTCAAGTCAGAGACCCGTGATTCCGTGCGTGAAGTGTTCGATTTTACTCCGCCGGATATCGAGATAAAGAGATATATTTCCAAATCGCCCTTCGTTCCCGAAGAGAAGGCCGAACTGGACGGCAGATGCGCCAAGATAATCAAGATGCAGGCAGCAGGCCTTTACACAAGGCTTAAGTCATGTCATATAGATCACGCTGTTGTCGGACTGTCCGGAGGACTCGATTCGACCCTGGCGCTTATCGTTACCGCCAAGGCCTTTGAGATGGCGGGGCTCCCGTCAGAGAATATCGTGTCTGTTACGATGCCGTGTTTCGGTACGACAGACAGGACATACAATAATGCCGTAGGCCTTGCGAAAGCTTATAAGACCGACTTCATGGAAGTCAATATCAAAGAATCCGTTATCCGGCATTTCAAGGATATCGGACATTCCGAGGACGATCACGATGTTACTTACGAGAACAGTCAGGCAAGGGAGAGGACTCAGGTCCTGATGGATATCGCCAATCAGATCGGCGGACTCGTGGTAGGTACGGGTGACCTGTCCGAACTTGCTTTGGGATGGGCTACATATAACGGAGACCATATGTCCATGTACGGAGTCAACGGATCTGTT
The DNA here is from genome assembly GCA_017964005.1 of Clostridiales bacterium. GTDB lineage: Bacteria > Bacillota > Clostridia > Saccharofermentanales > Saccharofermentanaceae > Saccharofermentans. The sequence continues at coordinate 28,038 of JAGCSR010000060.1, read as the reverse complement.
CCCAAGACTTTGGTAAGACACCTTGTTTCTCACGAATCATATGCCGTTAAGGAATCTGATCCCGAGCTGTCCCGTGTTCTTGCCGATATCGTTGCGACTCCGGTATCTCCCGAACTGCTTCCTCCGACGGAGGACGGCACGATCTCCCAGAAGACCGAGGATATCGTAGGACCTTACGAACTGCATGATTTCTTCTTGTATTATTTCATGAGGTTCGGGTTTGCGCCTTCCAAGATATTCCGTCTTGCGAAGATCGCTTTCGCCGGGGATTACGACGATGTAACTATCTATAAGTGGCTCAAGACTTTTGTCAGAAGATTCTTTAACCAGCAGTTCAAGCGTTCGTGCCTGCCGGACGGCCCTAAAGTCGGTACGGTTGCCCTGTCTCCGAGAGGCGACTGGAGGATGCCTTCGGATGCAAGTTCTGCTGTCTGGATGGCAGATCTTGAGACGGTGAACCCCGAAAAGTAAGATTTTCGACAATAAAAGAAAAAGTAGAGGCAAACGGCTGTTTTTAGCCGTTTGTTTTTTCGAGACTTTATATTATAATTATTAAATGCCGAATGGGGAGTAGTTAGTAGATTGATATCCCGAACCGTTGTCGGAATGTGAATCTAGTGACTACCTCCTTGGCAAATACTATTAACAAGGAGTTTTGAAATGGAAAAGATTTTCAAGACCGAGATCGCCGGGAGACCCCTGGTGGTCGAGACAGGTAAGATCGCGCAGTTCGCTAACGGTGCAGTTTTGATCCATTACGGTGAGACCGTTGTTCTGTCCACTGTAACAGCATCCCCCGAACCCCGTGAAGGAATCGACTTTTTCCCGCTGTCCGTTGACTACGAGGAGAAGCAGTACGCAGTAGGAAGGATCCCCGGCGGATTCTTAAAGAGAGAGGGAAGACCCGGCGAGAAGGCTATCCTTACATCCCGTGTTATCGACAGACCCATTAGACCTCTGTTCCCCAAGGACCTCCGTAACGATGTTGTCGTATCCAACACGGTTATGGCAGTAGATCCCGACTGTCTCCCCGAGATCACGGCTATGGTCGGTACATCCATCGCTATCGCCATCTCCGATATCCCGTGGAAGGGACCTGTCGGCGGTGTCGTTCTCGGATTGATCGACGGTAAGACGATCATCAACCCTACATTGGAAGAGCGTGAGAAGTCTGACATGTATGTTACACTTGCAGGTACTGAGAAGAAGATCTGCATGGTCGAGGCCGGTGCTAACGAAGTCCCCGATGATGTTATGCTCAATGCTATCGCTGAGGGCCACGAAGTCATCAAGGAGATCGTTAAGTTCATTAATTCCATCGTTGCCGAGATCGGCAAGCCCAAGTTCGAATATGCGTCTGCAGACGTACCCGAGGACGTTTTCGCAGCAGTTAAGGAATTCGGTTGGGACAAGATGAGAGCAGCGGTCCTGTCTGACGACAAGAGCGTTCGTGATGCAAATGTTGCAGCTCTTCAGGAAGAGATCGCTCAGATGCTCGAAGAGAAGGAAGAAGGTCTTTCTTCCTGGGCTCCCGATGCTGTATATAAGCTTGAGAAGAAGGTCGTAAGAGATTATCTATTCCGTGAACATGTACGTGTTGACGGCCGTGCTCTGGATCAGATCAGACCTTTGTCCGCTGCAGTTGACGTTCTGCCCCGTGTACACGGTTCTTCCTTCTTCCAGAGAGGTCAGACTCAGGTCATGAACATCTGTACTCTCGCACCTTTGTCTGAAGCACAGAAGATCGAAGGTCTTGATGAGCAGACCTGCAAGAGATATATCCATCACTACAACTTCCCGGGTTATTCCGTAGGTGAGGCTAAGGCTTCCAGGAGCCCCGGACGCCGTGAGATCGGTCACGGTGCATTGGCTGAGAGATCTCTGATCCCGGTTCTCCCTTCTGAGGAAGATTTCCCTTATGCGATCAGAACAGTATCCGAGATCACCATGTCCAACGGTTCCACATCTCAGGGTTCCGTTTGCGCATCCACTCTGTCCTTGATGGCAGCAGGTGTTCCTATCACAAGACCTGTAGCAGGTATCTCTTCCGGTCTTATCGTTAATGAAGAGAATGACGAGGACTTCCTCGTATTCATGGATATCCAGGGCATCGAGGACTTCTTCGGTGATATGGACTTCAAGGTTGCAGGTACAACAGAAGGTATCACATCCATCCAGGTTGATATCAAGGTTGAAGGTTTATCCTTAGACATCATCAAGGCAGCCTTTGCCATGACACATAAGGGCCGTTTGCAGATCATCAATGATGTTATCCTGCCTTGCATCTCCGAGCCCCGTGCCGAGCTTTCCAAGTATGCGCCCAGGATCATCTCCATGCAGATCCCTGTTGACAAGATCCGTGACGTTATCGGATCCGGCGGAAAGGTCATCAACAAGATCATCGCAGACACAGGCGCAGGCATCGACATCTCCGAAGACGGAACTATCCATATTTCTTCACCTGATCTTGATGCAGCTGAGAAGGCTAAGATGATCATCACCGGTATCGTTGCCGACCCCGAGATCGGAACAGAGTACGACGGTGTAGTTACACGTCTTATGGACTTCGGCGCATTTGTTGAGTTCCTGCCCGGTAAGGAAGGTCTTGTTCACATCAGCAAGATGGCTTGGAACCGTGTTGAGAAGGTAGAAGATGTTGTTCACGAAGGCGATCAGGTCAAGGTCAAGGTTATCGAGATCGACAGCCAGGGAAGGATCAACCTCTCCATGCGTGACACGACACCCAAGCCTGAAGGTTACGTTGAGGAAGAACCCCGCCGCAGAGCTCCCCGTGAGAGAAGAGGCGGCAATGGCAACTTCGGCGGAAGACGCGAGCGCAACTTCGATGAAGGCAACGATGAACCGCCCCGCAAGGGAACAAGAAGAAGAGAGTTCTGATAATCATCTAATTTAACAAAAACGGCTGTCTTGCTCACTGGCAAGGCAGCCGTTTTTCTCTGTCTATAAAAAAATAAGAAATATCAGCCTACAGGATCGGATTCGGTTTTGTTGGCGGGGATCCTTACTTCAAAGCATGCTCCGCCTTCCGGAAGGTTATAACCGCTAATAGTGCCGCCGTGTTCTTCAGCGATGGATTTACAAAGGGCAAGACCTATACCGTGCTTACCGTCTGATCCTTTTGCAAATCTTGCGAACAGGTGAGGAAGGACCTCATCGGAGATGCCATCACCGTCGTCCATTACATAGTAAACTGCATTACCGTCTTCGACTCTGTACTTAAAGAATATGTTTTTCTTGCAGTATCTTAAGCAGTTGGAGAAGAGATTCTCGAACAGGCGAAGGAGGTCTCCGGAGTTAGCATATATGGAGACTGTATCTTTTGAAAGATCGAGAACTAGTTCCTTGTTGGCGTGAAGCACGTTGCCGCGGATGTTTTCGATAACGAGTTCGCATAGGAGCTTGGAATTAAGGTTGTGTTTCTTGACTGTGTAGTTGCCCTTGGAGGACATATCCATCTTGGATATGGACAGGAGGTTTTCGACCATTCCGGTAAGTCTGGATGCTTCGTCTATGATTATATCGACTGCAGCGGCTTTGCCTTCCTCATCGAAAACATCATATTTGAGACCTTCTGCATATCCCTGAATGGATTGAAGAGGAGTTCTTAACTCATGGGATGCGTTCTGGAAGAATGTCTGCTGTTCTCTGTCTGACTCTTCAAGCTTTGCGGCCATGCTGTTCATGGTGTCGCCGAGATCAGCCATCTCACGGCTTATAAGCTTACCGTTAAAACGCTCATAGTTGCCTTCGGATATCCTCTTGGAGAATCGGGACAGTCTAACTGTAGACATGATGAGAGGCATCGAGATGATTATCGAGATGATCGCGGCAGCGATAATGGCGACCATGACTATCTGCCACATTGCCAGGTTGAAGGACTCCATGAATGAATAGTAGTACTGGGAATTAACAAATACACAGATATGGTAATTCGGAAGTTCTTTTATCTCTCCGGAAGAATTTAAGTAGTTGATATCGAGGAGTCTGTAATAGTAAGATAATCCGTCAACATCAAGAGAATATGTAGTATTAACGGATGCGTCAGGATTACCGATATCAACGGCAACAACCACTTTCTCGGCAACGGCTGTAGCTGATACCGAATATGTCTTGTTAGGCCAGATTATCTCGTTGGCTTTGGCGCCCGTCTTATATAAGACGATGTTGGCATCAGTAGAAACATCGGCAGAAGATGTAATCGCATGAAGCAGGCTGTTTACGATCGCTTCATCTGTCAGACTGTCTCCCACGGACAATGTGCTTTGAAAAGTATCGGCCATATTTGACCAGGAATTGACGGCATTCTCAAGTCTCTGATCACAGTCCTGTCTGATGTAGTATGAGAAGAAGGCATTATAAAAGAAGGTGACAGATCCGTACGACAGCAATACAACAAAGATCATGGCGATAAAGACTGTTATCGCGTAAGGCATCTTCGTTATCGAGTGCTTTATCTTCTTGGGACTTGGGATCTTTTTGTCTTTTGCCATCTGTTGTATCAGTCTTCGTTCTTATCTACGATACGGAAACCGTAACTCCAGACTGTCTTGATCTCCGCATCTGAATCCTTGATCTTCTTACGGAGTCTCTTGACGGTATCGTCTGCAACTCTCGTCTCGACTTCGAACTCGTAACCCCAGATCTTGTCTAAGAGCTCAGCTCTCGGAACGGCACGGTTCCTGTTGTCGATAAGATAGGTTATAAGCTGATATTCGTTGGGCGTCAGCTGCAAAGGCTCATCCTTAAGAGTAGCCTGCTTGGTCTTCTTGTCGATCTTGATGTCGGCGAAGAGAGAGAAATCATCGGGTGATCTGTCTTCGATAAGGCCTACGACCTCATCGTGACGCTTAAACATGTTCTTGACCCGGGATACGAGTTTTACGGGGGAGAAGGGCTTGGTAAGATAATCGTCCGAACCTGACTCCAGACCGAGGATATAATCCTTATCCGAATCCCTGGCGGTAAGCATGATTATCGGAAGATTGTTGTAGGTCTTACGTATCTCCTTGAGGATAAATATGCCGTCGTGTCCGGGCATCATAACGTCGAGGATAACCATATCACAGGGCGCGTTCTGAAGTCTCTCATAGAGCTGGTCTCCCGTAGGGAAACCAATAACATTGAATCCCTCGCGTTCAAGGAATGTCTTGATCAGATTGCGGATATTATCGTCGTCGTCAGCAATGTAGATTAGCTTGTCCATATTTCATCTCCAAATTTTTTTGTTGCATTATATTTTATTATATATGAACCGGTTTTCTACTGCGTGATTGGTGCAAAAGTGAGGTAAAAGAACAAAATTATGTTATATTATACCTACTGCAAATCGAGAGGAGTAATATTGAATGAGCACAGTACTTGTTACCGGCGGTGCCGGATATATAGGTTCTCATACGGTCATCGAACTTCATAACAACGGATACGATATAGTTATCGTCGATAATTTCTATAACAGCAAGCCTGAAGTCCTGAACAGACTTGAGACGATCACGGGGAAGAGATTTCCGTTCTATAAAGTGGACTGCTGTGATAAGGATGCGCTTCGAAAAGTCTTCGAAGAGAATGAGATCGACTCGATCATTCATTTTGCAGGTCTTAAGGCGGTAGGAGAGTCTGTTAGGATCCCGCTTAAATACTATAAGAATAATATCGACAGTCTTATCAATACCGTTGAACTGGCAGGTGAATATAAGGTCAGGAAGTTAGTCTTCAGTTCATCCGCTACTGTATACGGTATGAGTGAGGATGTTCCTTTTACCGAAGAGAGCCCTCTCGGTGTATGCACAAATCCTTACGGTTGGACCAAGTGGATGATAGAGCAGATCCTTAGGGATTATTCTGTATCTGATCCTGATATGAAGATCTGTCTTCTCAGATATTTCAACCCCGTCGGGGCCCACGAGAGCGGACTGATCGGCGAAGATCCCAGAGGTATCCCGAACAACCTGTTCCCGTACATTTCAAAGGTGGCAGGAGGAACCCTTGCCCAGCTTACGATCTTCGGAGATGATTACGATACACCTGACGGAACTTGCGTAAGAGATTATATCCATGTTACCGATCTTGCGACAGGTCATGTGAAGGCTATAGAGTATCTCGGCAAATGTGAAGAGAATGTATGTGTATTTAATCTCGGAACAGGAAACGGAACTTCGGTCAAGGAGGCTGTTGCGGCCTTTGAGAAAGCCTGCGGACATGAGATCCCTCATGTATTCGGCCCAAGAAGGCCCGGAGATATAGCCGTATCATACGCCGCTACCGACAAAGCTGCCGACAAGCTTGGATTTACTGCCAGATATAACATTGATGACATGTGTTCTTCATGTTGGAAATGGCAGACGATGAACCCCGACGGACTGCCTGATTGAGTCAAAGTTCAGGCATTTTTGACTTTTTCTGATATTAATATTGACATATCAGACCTCCTGACTTATATTTATTGTCGTTGGCACTCGATGATTGTGAGTGCTAACCGGTGAATATACAGTATTGGAGGTCTTTATTATGACGATCAAGCCCTTAGCCGATAAGGTAGTAGTGAAGAAACTCGAAGCAGAAGAGACAACGAAGAGCGGACTGATCTTATCTTCAGGTTCACAGCAGAAGCCTCAGGTAGCCGAGATAATCGCAGTAGGTCCCGGAGGGATAGTTGACGGCAACGAGATCAAGATGGAAGTTACCGTAGGACAGAAGGTTATCATCAGGGATTACGCAGGAACAAATGTCAAGCTGGACGGTGAAGAGTATATCGTAGTCCGTCAGGATGATATCGTCGCGATCGTAGAAGAGTGATAAAGGATAAATAATAACAGGAGGCACATAAAATGGCTAAAGATATCTATTATGCCGAGGATGCCCGCAAGGCATTGGAAACAGGCGTTAACAAAGTTGCCGATACAGTTAAGGTAACTTTGGGACCTAAGGGAAGAAATGTAGTGCTTGATAAGAAGTACGGCGCACCTCTCATTACAAACGACGGTGTTACCATCGCAAAAGAGATCGAATTGGAAGACCGCTTCGAGAATGCAGGCGCACAGCTTGTTAAGGAAGTCGCTTCCAAGACTAATGATGTAGCAGGTGACGGTACTACGACTGCAACCCTGCTCGCACAGGCTATCATCCGTGAAGGTATGAGAAACGTAGCCGCAGGCGCTAACCCCATCATTCTCCGTAAAGGTATTCAGATGGCAGTTGATACTGCAGTAGATAATATCCTGTCTTCCGCCAAGAAGGTTGACGGTTCCAAGGATATCGCAAGAGTCGCAGCTATCTCCGCAGGTGACGACCAGGTCGGCGAGATGATCGCTGAGGCTATGGAGAAGGTTACCTCCGACGGCGTTATAACCGTTGAAGAGAGTAAGTCTATGGCAACTGAGCTCGACGTTGTCGAGGGTATGCAGTTTGACAGAGGCTATATCTCTCCTTACATGGTAACCGATTCCGATAAAATGGAAGCAGTTATCGATGATCCTTACATTCTCGTAACTGATAAGAAGATCTCCAACATTCAGGATATCCTTCCTGTTCTCGAACCCCTGGCTCAGTCCGGCGGTAAACTTGTTATAATCGCAGAAGATATCGAAGGTGAGGCTCTGGCTACCCTGATCCTCAATAAGCTCCGCGGCATCTTCACATGCATCGGCGTTAAGGCTCCGGGCTTCGGCGACAGAAGAAAGGCTATGCTCGAAGATATCGCTATCCTGACAGGCAGCGAAGTCATCACCTCCGATCTCGGACTTGAGCTTAAGGACACAACTCTTGAGCAGCTCGGCAGAGCACATCAGATCAAGATCACCAAGGATACAACAGTTATCGTTGACGGCGCAGGTTCTTCCGAGAACATTGCTTCCCGTGTCGCACAGATCCGCGCTCAGATCGAAGAGACAACATCCGATTACGACAGAGAAAAACTCCAGGAGAGACTCGCTAAGCTGTCCGGTGGTGTTGCTCGGATCAAGGTCGGCGCTGCAACCGAGACTGAGATGAAGGAGAAGAAGCTTCGTATTGAGGATGCTCTCGCAGCAACCAGGGCAGCAGTTGAAGAAGGTATCGTCCCGGGCGGCGGAACGGCATTCATTAATGTTCTTCCCAAGGTCGCAGAACTCGTTGATTCTTCAGAAGGCGATGTTAAGACCGGTATTCAGATCATTCTCCGTGCTCTCGAAGAGCCCGTTCGTCAGATCGCAGCCAACGCAGGTCTTGACGGAAGCGTTATCTGCGAGAAGATCAAGAACTCCGAACCGGGTGTTGGTTATGATGCTCTTAACGACCAGTATGTCAATATGGTATCCGCAGGCATCGTGGATCCTGCAAAGGTAACGAGATCCGCACTTCAGAACGCTGCTTCCGTTGCTTCCACATTGCTTACGACAGAGGCAGTCGTAACGGATATTCCCGAGCCTGCAGCTCCTGCAGCACCTGCTGCTCCCGGAATGTATTGATAATCAGTCTGAGACTGTACATCAGCGGCTGTCCACTTTGGACAGCCGTTTTTATTTGGATAAACGATTTTCGCGAAAATAGTGTATTATATTACGCGGAGGAAAGATCGATGTTTGAAGATTATTTCGTAGAAAGCCATACTGTAAGGAACAGCAAAGGTGAGAATATCGCTTTTGCTTTTGCGTTGATATTTGTTCTTTTGGTGGTCCTTGTTCTTATTAACGGTATCCCGCTTCTTCTGGGATACAATCTGGCGCTGGTCACAGGTTCCGTATCCGTGCTGCTCATATGGGGTACGGTAATACTCATTACCAGAAGATCTCATGTTGAATATGAGATAGAGATCGTAAATGATATCTTTGACGGCGCGAAGATCATGGGCAAGAACAAAAGAGAAGAGCTTTGCGAGTTCTCTATCAAGGACTGTCAGGCAATAGGTCCCGTTACCTCATCTAAATTCTCCGAATTCTCCGATAAGGCCTTATACCGCCTTAACCTTACGAGCAATAAGAACTATCCGGTTGAAGACGGCATATGGTTTGCAATGACCGGAGGAACATCCCCTTATATGGTAATCTTCGAGATGAAGCCTGATATGTATAAGGTCTTCAGAAGATTTAATCCCAGACATACCGAGATCTACCATGCTCCGAAGAATGAGGATAAGGGAGAAGAAGAGTAATGGACGCTTACAGTGTTTCCGGTTTTTGCGCCAAGTGTACCGAGTGCGGACTTGATAACAAGATGTTCCTCAATGTCATCATGGGTGATATGCAGGAGGCGGCGGAGAAAGGGTCTGCAGGGTACGGGTTCGGAACGAGGTTTCTTGCCGAAAACAATATCTGCTGGATAATCCTTAAGGTCAAAGCTCATTTTGACAGATATCCCGTTTGGGGTGATAAGTTTACTGTAAAGACCTGGGGTTCGGGTCTTAATAAGATCACATTCACAAGAGAATTCGAATATTATGATGACGAAGGGAATCTCTTCGGCATAATCTCAACCGACTGGATCCTGGCGGACTGGAATTCCCACAGGCCTGTTATCCCGTCCAAAAGGGAATGTCTTCCCGAGATCATGATCCCGGATACCAGAAGGGTATTCCCGGAAGGCTGTGTCAAGATCGATGTTCCGGATCTTGGAAGTTTGGACGGATCAGACTCTGTTGTTTGTAAGTATGCGGATTTTTCCGAGCTTGACCGCAACCGTCATGTAAACAATACAAGATATATCTCCTGGGCCTGCGATGCACTGCATAAAGCCGGAGTCGATGTTTTCGCCATCAAGGACTTCGATGTTAATTACATCAGCGAAGTCAAAGAGGGCGAGAAAGTTGACATTTTCGTTATAGAGGACAGGGATTCTGCAACAAACACCGTCGTCGGATACAGGGATGACGGCAAGACTGTATTTGCTGTCAAAGCATCTGTCTGATGCAATAAGACAGGTTTGTTAATAATTTGTTCATATTTCCGTTTTTTTGGTATAATGTACTCTGAATGCGTGTGCGTTCCAATAAAGCATGGAGGTTTGCCATGATCGAAATAGATAATCTAGTCAAGCATTACGGTCCCAAGAAGGCTGTTAACGGCATCTCATTTACTGTCAATGACGATGAGATACTGGGATTCCTGGGCCCCAACGGCGCAGGGAAGACCACCACTATGAATATCATTACGGGATACCTGTCATCCACATCAGGAACGGTAAAGGTAAACGGACATGATATCCTGGAAGAACCGGAACTTGCTAAGAAAGATATAGGTTATCTTCCTGAGCAGCCGCCGCTGTATCTTGATATGACAGTGCTGGAATATCTTAACTTTATGTGTGACCTCAAAAAGGTCAAAAAACAGGACCGAAAGAGAATGCTGGCCGAGATCATGGCCATGGTCAAGATAACGGATGTAGCAGACAGGCTTATCGGGAATCTGTCCAAAGGCTATAAACAGAGAGTCGGGATTGCTCAGGCTCTTATCGGCAATCCCAAGATCCTTATTCTGGATGAACCTACTGTCGGTCTTGACCCAAGCCAGGTCCTCGAGATCAGGAAACTGGTCAAGTCTCTTGCCAAAAACCATTCGGTTATCATCAGTTCTCATATCCTTTCCGAGATCCAGGCGGTCTGTGACAGAGTCGTTATCATTAACAACGGCAAGGTCGCGGCTATAGATACGATATCGGATCTGTCAAAGAGGCTGTCCGGATCATCTAAACTCTTAATGACGATAAGAGGGATAGGGAAGGACGCGGCCGGAAGGATCGGAGTTATACCGGGTGTCAATGAAGTTAAGATCAGAAGGTCTGACGGTGATATCCACGAACTTGAGATAAGCATATCCAATGAAGCCAAGTCTGATCTTCGTGAGACGATCTTCTTTACTATGGCTCAGGCAGGATTCCCCATGCTGGAATTCAGATCCTGCGATCCCACATTGGAAGAAGTATTCCTGTCGATTACGGGTTGATATAGCGGAGGAGCAATAATGCAGGCAATCTTTAAAAGAGAATTTTTATCATATTTCCGGAATCCCACAGGATATGTGGCGATCGCCCTGTTCTCGTTTATTTCCGGAGTGTTTTTCATAATGCAGGTCTCGCAGGGTCAGGTTGAGATCGCGTCTGAGGTTACATCATTAAGGTCTTTCTTTATCGTTATTGTTCCAATCGTCACGATGGGCCTTTTCTCTGAAGACCGCAAACGGGGAACGGATGTAATCTATTATGCCAATCCCATTACCATGTTCGATGTCGTAATGGGCAAGTTCCTTGCAGCTATGTCGTTGTTCTTTATAATGTTTATAAATGTTTTTATCCACATGATCGCCACGAAGATACTCGGCGGGAAGGTCGGTGTCGGTTCCTGGGGTACCGTTATCGTTTTCTTCTTCCTGGCGGCTCTGTTCGTTGCGATAGGATGTCTTGCATCAGCGATAACCGACAGCCAGATAATATCTGCTATCGTCTGTTTTGTGTTTATCCTGATAATCCAGTTGATCTCGACTTTATCATCTCTCCTTAATACAGCCGTAACGACTCTTCTTACGAAGATGAATGTCGGTTCTGAACAGGCAAGTTCAATTGGATCTGCACTTGAGAATGGTATTAACTGGTTAGATCCTTTCACCAAGACAAAGGATTTCAGGTACGGTTCGTTCAGCGTAGCGCCCCTGATATTCTGTATCTCCATGGCGATCTTCTTCCTGTATCTGACATACAGGCTCCTTGAGAAGAAGCGCTGGAGCCAGAGCTGACGGAGGTGTGGGAAATGAATAATACAAAGAATAATAAGATCAAAGATAAGAGAGCTTTTAACCTGAAGTTATTATCTATCGGTTCGGTGATCATACTTCTCGTTATCATACTGGCTTCTAATATCCTGTTCGATAAGCTTCTTGGTAAGCCGTTAACATTTGATTTCTCCATGTTCGGAAGATATTCGATCACTCAAAAGACCCAGGAAGTTATCGATAAGATACCGGAAGGAACGACAGTCAGGATCGTCGGGTTATATGATGTTCCCGATAATCTCGAGAATTCCGTTCTTGAATACACAAAGCCGCTTCTCGATGCATATGATGCTTACGGGGGAGATCGGCTTACCGTTGAATATATTGACCCCAAAACTTATCCTTCGATAATTTCCCAGCTTGATCCTTCAGGCGCAAATGACCTTAAGGAAAATGTCTATGTAGTTAAATACGGAGATAACTTAAAGGTCATAAATCCCAAGAAGGACTGCTTCAATTTCGATTCTCAGGCGGCAATGTACGGTTACGAAATCCTTACCGCCAATCTTGTCGAATATACATTCACGAACGCAGTGAACAACCTGCTCACAGGGTTTACTAAGCATGCTTACTTTATCACAGGGCTTCAGGAAGACAACAGCACGCAGATCAAAGCCGTTCTGTCCTCAATGGGATGTGATTCTAAGGATCTTCCGGTATCGGACGATCTTACCATCCCTGAAGACTGCGATATATTATTCCTGAACGGAATTAATACGGATATTCCTGAGAGACTTCAGACTCAGCTTGTATCTTATATCGAGGGTGGCGGTAATGTGATAATTGCAGTCAATTACTACGCCAATACCACTGAACCATATGAGAAACTGAATACAGCTTTGGATAAGATCAATATAAAGATCGATAGCTACGTCATTCAGGAAAACAACGCAGATTATGTGTTGGGTTCCAACAACTTCCAGTATCTGGTCGATGTTGCTGATGATTTCAAGGATTTTTCGTCTAAAGACCAGCTTTATTCCGGCTTCGCAAGGCCTGTAAGGACTACTGACTCCGCGGTGTCTTATGTGTCAACATATCCCGTTCTTACTACATCCGATAAGGCAAGCGCTGTAGTGCTTACCGATGACGGCCAGCTCGATCTCGTAAACGAAGGTCAGTATAATGTCGGAATGTTTGCTACATTCAATGAAGGCGATGTAAGACCTCAGGTCTATGTGTTCGGAACTACGGACCTGACTTCTGACGATTTCATAAGCAATTATTCTTTCTCTCACCAGAATGTTGAGTTTATCAGGTCATGCTTCCGCAATATGCTGAACATAGCTGCAGCGGATGAGGTAGATGTTCCCGCTGTCGCCATCGAGGATTTCAGCATTGATTCCGAGCGTGCGGCATCTTCGTCGGTAACAGTCATGGCATTGATCTTTGTAGCAGTTATACCGTTGGCTCTTATAATTGTTGCCACTGTTGTATATACAAGGAGGAAGCACCTCTGATGAGATCTTTTAAGAGTCTTCTCATACCTCTTATAATCATGGTGCTGCTGGTTACGGGAGTAATCATCTATTTTGTCACATCTCCCGGAAGCGGGAGTTCCGCGACTGATCCTTCAGATACTCCTCAGGCTCTTATTGTGTCAACAGAAGACTTAAGATCCGTAAGTGTAAGAAAGCCTGACGGTTCGGCCCCACTGATCAAGGTCTTAATAGAAAAAGTATCGGAAGAACTTTCATATAATTACGTATATTACGGTGAAGATAAAGATCTTCAGGCAACTTATTCACAAAACAAGATGAGTGATTATGCTGCTGCTTTGTCATCATTTGGAGGAGAACTCATTAACGGTGATGCGCCTTTGTCTGAATACGGTCTTGATACGCCGGATTATATAGTAACCGTTGAACTGGTATCCGGGGAGTCTCATACTGTTAATATCGGCCGCTTTGCTTCCGATAAAAAGTATGTATATATCAGTATCGACGGCAGATCCGATGTTTTTATGGTTTCTTCCGACAAAGCGGAATTTGCAGCCTATAAAGGTTCGGATCTCCTGGAATCGCAGATTTTGGATCTTGACTACAGCAACATGGAATCTGTCAGGTTTACAAGGACAACTGACGGTCTGGATATCGCTGCCTCTGTTACATTGGATCAGGAGAGCCAGTATCCTGTTTACAGCATTACCAAACCGCTCAACAGGGACTCTTCCGTAAATTTCGCAACCCTCATGAACAGGATGGCAAAACTTGATATCACATCTTTTGTAGAGATGTCATCTGGTGACCTCTCGTCATACGGATTGGATAAACCTTCCTTCACAGTCGTTTTTACAAACAAGGATTCATCAACTGTGACAATTCACATCTCGGCCAATCTTGCAGGCTGCTATTACGGATTTATCGAAGGTTCAGATGAGTATTTCAAGTTAAGTGAGAGAGATTACAGTCTGCTCGAAGCTCAGGCTCTGTCATTTATAGATCCATATGTTGCTTACTATAATGCTTCGGAACTGTCTTCCATCAAAGGAACCTATAAGGATCAGTCCTTTGTATTCAAACTTGATGTGGACGAGAAGGAAGCCATATCGGATGAACATGCCACATGTGAGCTGGACGGGCGTAATGCCAAGATATTTAATTCCGAAGGAAGATCATACTGTGCTATGTTCTTTGAGAGTATAGTTTGTATGGAGATCGGCGGGATAGATACATCAGCAGCGCCGGCACTTAAGGATCCGGTTACGACATTAACCTTTATCGGCAAGGATTACAAGACCAACACATATGATATTGTGTCAAGAAGTGCTGACTCCTATTATGTTTTCGAGAACGGCGAATACACCGGATATTATGTTTTCGAGAAGGCTTTATTCAATAACGGAGGACAGGACACTTACAGTTACGGTGTTTGGGAAGCCTTTAAATTGCTGAATACTGCAATTTCCGAGAATATCGGCGGTGTTTATGATATTCCTGCCGAATAGTTATGATACAATGTTAAAAGTGATTGTTTGAGGAGAATATGGAGAATAATACTGACAGAGCCAAACCACGACAACATATGAACGGTAAACTTACCGTTGTTGTCATGATATTCGCGATCATCCTGATCGCCAGTGTTGTATTGCTGTTCTTCGTGTCGAAGAGCATTGAGGCGAGACAGGGAGCAGATACACAGATCAAACTGTCCGGTCAGGGCGGTTTTGCCTGTGAATACTCTGAAGCACAAAAACTCTATCCGTTCGCGGACGGCGTACTTAAGGTTACCAACGACAGAGCGGCATATCTTACTCTGTCCGGCAATGAAGTGTTCTCTCAGGTTATCGCTTATTCCAATCCCCGCTGTATTACCCATAATGAATACGCCTGCGTATTCGATTCCGACGGTTATGCCTTTGTTGCGCTGAATAAGGACGGGGTTATGTTTGCAGCTCCCGTAACCAATAAGATCAAGTCCTGTTATATCTCTGACAAAGGGTATTTTGCTGTAATTACCGACGGTGGAGATGCTTACGGAGAAGTTATCCTTTACAACACTTCCGGCGGGATCTTATCCACATGGTCTTCTTATAATTCCGGATTCCCTATCTGTGTTGCTTTCGATGATGATTCCACATTGATGGCCGTATCGACGGTCAACACCTCAGGTGCTACCGCGGTTCCTTATGTCAGGCTTTTCGCTATCAAGAGCGACAAGGATTCGGTCGATGTGTCTGACCTTGCCATCTATACGGTACCTGATTCCGTTGTCTTCGCCAACCTGGTATTCATTGGCAAGACCGTATATGCTTTCTCATCTGACGGGATCTACAAGGTTAGGGACGGGGAACTGGTCAAGCTCAGAGTGGATTTCTCATCCGTTAACTATGTGCGCAAGGTCGGTGACAATATGTTTGTCGTATATTCCGACAGCGTAAACCAGCTCAATAAACTGGCTGTTATCAACGGGTCCGACAATATCATTTACAATACTGATATCGGATCTGACGTTAACGGCATAACTTCGGTAGGCAATCTTTGCGCTTTGAGCGTTGATAAGAGGATATTCCTCATCAAGAGCAACGGTACCATAACGGGAGATATCTCAGTTGATGAGGATGTATTAAGGATAGGATTTATAGAGAATGACAAGCTGTGTGCCGTATCTACCAGCGGTGTTCACACAGTCAACTGATCTGATCGGGAGTAATTATGGAAACTGAGATCAAATTATTGTTTAAGGACCCTGAAGCTTTATTGGCTGTAACTTCTGCCGAATGGTTCTCGGATTATTGTCTTGACAGTGAACCGAAGGATTCGGATAAGCTGATCAATACATATTATGACACGCAGGACCGCAGACTTAATTCGCGGAATGCAATGATCCGTGTCAGGATGTATGAATCGGAAGACGGTGATGAGAGATTCGAGCACACCGTGAAGTTCGGCGGCGGAGTCGTTAACGGACTTCATCAGCGTTATGAGTGGAATGTTCCTTCTGACAGCAGGAATTTCTCTTTCCGCGAGTTCATCGATTCGGTACAGGATAATGACGATCCGGTAGAACTCCTGAAGAAAGCGCTTGAAGGTGTGGAGGAAGAAGAACTCGTCCCGCTCTGCACTGTGGAATTTACCAGAAAGGTATATACCTTCGGCTTCGGTGACAGCATTATGGATGCCTGCTTTGACATAGGAAAGATCAAATCCGGTGATGCTTCCGAGGATATCTGCGAACTGGAATTGGAACTGACTTCCGGTGATGTAGTCGATCTTAAGGATATGGCGGATTACATCATTGAACAGACAGGCTGTGTTACTTTTGACGAGAGTAAATATCAAAGAGCATTAAGACTCTACGATTCAACGCATAAAGAAGAATAAGGAGTATTACCTTGGCAAATCCCGTCTATGATTGCGCTATCGCAGGAGCCGGGGCTTCCGGTCTTTTTGCCGCAGCAAGGATACTTGCGGCAAGACCTTCCATGAGGGTCGTTATCATCGATCCGAACTCCAGATGCGGCAAGAAACTGATGCTTACAGGTGCCGGAAGATGCAATTTTACAAATTCCAACCTGGATCTTGCCAGCTATAACACGGATGATCCTGCAAAACTTGCTCATATGCTTTCTCAATTCGGCGCATCCGATACGATCGATTTTTTCGAGAATGTCCTGGGTGTTCTTACCGTAAATAAAGGCGAACTTTACTATCCTGCCACATTAAGGGCCGGAACGGTGGTTGATGCCCTTAGGTATTTTCTTGAAGAACACGGATGTGAGATGCTTTTTGAGACTAAAGCGGATAAGATATTGCCTGACAACGGTATATATAAGGTCATAACCGGTGACGGCAGGGAGATCTCAGCTTCCAATGTGGTTATCGCGACAGGGGGGATTACTTATCCCAAGACAGGTTCGACCGGAGATGTTAAGCATCTTACGGAAGGATTCATTGATAACCGTGATCTTACTGACTTTAAATGTTCACTGGTGTTATTGATCCCGGATGATCCGTCCCTTAAGAGCCTTGCAGGAGTAAGGATCCCGGCGACTGTTTCATTAGGGACTGAAGACCGTAAAAAAGTTGCTTGCGGAGAACTTCAGATCACTAAGGACGGGGGATTGTCGGGTATATGCATCTTCGATCTGTCCGGGGAGATCGTCAGATTGGTGGATGCCGGACGGACTCCCGTTATACATGTAAATTTTTGCAATGCCGAACCCGGTGAATGCTGTCTTATGGCTGCCGTCCGCGCTAAGATGTTCCCTGAACGCAGCATATCGGCGGCTTTATCCGGTATGGTCCAGCGGACAGTCTTAGAATATGTTCTCAAGAAGATCGGATATAAGTGTAATCTTCCCGCAAAGGATATTTTCTATAATGATCTTTGCAGGATCGCCGATGCACTCACCGCATTCCCGTTCACGATAACAGGATACGGTAAACCTGCCGATGCACAGGTATCCCAGGGCGGCGTTAATCTGTCTGCTCTTGACGGCCATCTTCAGATCCCGCCCCATCCCGGTATATATGTGATCGGAGAAGCCGTAAACGTTGACGGTATCTGCGGAGGATATAATCTTCAGTGGGCCTGGACATCCGCAGCCCTTTGTGCCGACGGCATTATCGGAGATATCAGGTCATGAACACCGGAGATGTTGTATTCTATCCCAAAGAGGATACACGCAAGATATCTGATCAAGACAGACTTAAGAACAGATTCCCTGACAGGGACCTAATCATCAACAAAAGATATATAGATGCCAGGCACGGCAATCTGAAGCTTTGTTACAGGGTTGCTGATTACGATCTCGCAGAAGAAGAGATCCGCAAAATGAATGTGGCTAAAGAGGCTCTGCCGTTCAGAAACCTGGCTGACAGGGAAGTTTTGAAGGATATGCCCCGTCCCGTGATAGTCGGGTTCGGTCCGGCCGGAATGTTTGCTGCATATGTTCTTTCCTGTTATGGCATGAGACCGATAATATTGGAACGCGGACGCGATGTCTCATCACGTATCACGGATGTCGAAGATTATAATTCCGGCAGAAGCAAACTTGATACCGAATCAAATATAGTTTTCGGAGAGGGAGGAGCAGGCACCTTTTCGGACGGGAAACTCTATACGGGCATAGGTTCGGGGCTTAAAGCCTTTGTAGGTCAGATCTTTTATGAGAACGGCGCGCCTTTCGAGATCTGTTATGACAGTCATCCGCATATAGGTACGGATAATCTCCGGCATATCGTAAGTTCTCTTCGTGAAAAGATCGAAGGTATGGGCGCTGAGATGCTTTTCGATACAAAATTTACGGGGATCCGCAGAAAAGACGGTAAGCTTGTTTCCGTTGTATATGAATCAACGGGTGAATCTTACGAGATCCCTGCAAGCGGCGTCATACTCGGAATAGGTCATTCCGCAACAGATACGATGAGATCTCTTTATGCTGACGGGATCGCCATGGAAGCCAAGAGTTTCTCGGTCGGCGTAAGGATAGAGCATTTGAGAGCCGATATCGATAAGGCTCTTTACGGAATAGATACTGATGAGCTTTATAACATCAGCGGTGCCAATTATAAGATGGCTGTAGATACGGTAACAGGCCGAAAACTCTATACTTTCTGTATGTGCCCCGGAGGCGTTGTGGTATCTTCATCAGCTTTCGAAGGACATATCGTTACGAACGGCATGAGTTATTATGCCCGGAACAGGGAAAACTCCAATTCAGCACTGCTCGTACCTGTAACGTGCGAAGATTTCGGCGGAGGTGTCTTTGACGGACTTGAATTCAGAGAAAACTTAGAGACAAGAGCTTTTGAACTGGCTGGATCTGACGGAAGGGCACCCTGCATGACATTCGGTGAACTGGATGGCGGGATTCAAGCTGATCATGACGATCTCCGCATAATGCCTACTTACAGACCCGGAGTTGCATTCTGCGATCTCCGCAGATTATTCCCGGACTATATCACTGATACTCTTGTTGACGGAATAAGGAAGATGGGGAAGATAATAAGAGGATTTGATACACAGGATGCGGTCCTGACAGCACCCGAGACGGGCAGTTCTTCTCCGGTCAGGATCTTAAGAGATAAGGAAACTTATCAGAGTATAAGCTGCAAAGGTCTTTTCCCGGCAGGAGAAGGAGCAGGTTATGCCGGCGGCATCGTGTCTTCTGCCGTAGACGGTATCAATTGCGCCAATGCGTATGTCAGATATATCCTGAGACGATGATCACAGATCAGAATTAATTAGGATATCATCATTCTTTGTAATATAATAATCACGATTAAAGGGTGGAGGTCTTACTATGAAAGAAGACAAGAATACGGCGGTCCTTACAGTCCTGGGTACCGACAGGGTCGGTATAATCGCAGGTGTAGCAAATCTTCTGATGGAATATGACATCAATATAATCAATATTTCCCAAACCATTATGGATGACATCTTCACAATGATCATGCTTGTCGAATTGGGTAATGTTGAACTTGAGAAGTCCGATCTGTCCGATAAGCTCAAAGTATTGGGTGAAGAACTCGGAGTTAAGATCACGATACAGCATACAGGACTTTTCAATGCCATGCACAGAATCTGACATGTGAGGACTTACGATGATCAACGAACATGAGATATTAGAGACTATGGAGATGTTCTCCAATCAGCATCTCGATATCAGGACCATAACAATGGGAATATCCCTGATGGATTGCGCTGACGGGGATATTACAAGATCTTGTGACAAGATATACGACAAGATCTGCCGCTATGCAGGACGCCTTGTGGAAGTCGGGGAAGAGATCTCCCGCAAATACAATATTCCTATAATCCATAAGAGAATATCGGTTACTCCGATATCTATCGTAGCCGCGGCGTGCGGCGCAACAGATTATACACCTTTCGCTCAAACACTCGACAGGGCGGCTAAAGCATGCGGAGTTAATTTCATAGGCGGTTTCTCGGCACTCGTACATAAGGGTTATACCACAGCCGACAAGAACCTTATCGAGTCGATCCCGGAAGCTCTGGCTGTTACCGATTTTGTATGTTCTTCTGTCAACCTTGCATCCACCAGGACAGGGATCAACATGGATGCTGTCCGCGATATGGGACGGATAATCAAGGCGACTGCAGAGAGGACTAAAGACACGGGCGCTTTGGGCTGTGCCAAACTCGTTGTTTTTGCCAACGCTCCCGAAGACAATCCTTTCATGGCCGGTGCATTCTTAGGCCCCGGTGAACCCGAATGCGTAATCAATGTAGGCATTTCCGGGCCCGGTGTTGTAAAGCACGCGTTGGAGAAAGTTAAAGGCCAAGATCTCGGTGTTGTTGCTGAGACCATAAAGAAAGCTGCTTTCAAGATCACCCGTGTAGGAGAGCTTGTTGCCAATGAAGCATCCGCAAGGCTCGGTGTGCCTTTCGGTATCATCGATCTGTCCCTTGCTCCGACTCCCGCTGTAGGAGATTCGGTTGCAAGGCTCCTGGAGGAATTCGGTCTGGAAGAATGTGGTACTTGGGGTACCACAGCCGCACTTGCAATGCTCAATGATGCAGTGAAGAAGGGCGGCATAATGGCATCTTCTTCCGTAGGAGGACTGTCGGGAGCTTTTATACCTGTATCAGAGGATGAAGGCATGATAGCCGCTGCCAAGACCGGCGGTCTTAAGCTCGAAAAGCTTGAAGCCATGACCTGCGTCTGCTCGGTAGGACTCGATATGATCGCAGTACCTGGAGATACGACTGCGTCAACGATCTCCGGCATTATCGCGGATGAGATGGCCCTCGGTACCTTTAATAATAAGACAACGGCAGTCAGGATCATTCCCGTTCCGGGCAAAGGAGTGGGGGATGAGGTCGAATTTGGCGGACTCTTGGGAACCGCTCCGATAATGGCCGTGAACAATAAATCCTGTGAGGATTTTATCAACAGAGGAGGCAGGATCCCGGCTCCGATACACAGTTTTAAGAACTGACGGAACAAATAAATACGATTTTCGTAGTAAAAAAAGGATTTTATTGATATTATCAATATAGTTTTTTAATATATGGGAGGGGTAAATATGGCTATTTGTTGGAAGTGCAGGGCAGTTGTCCCTGAAGGAGAGGAATGCTGCAGTAACTGCGGCTGCAGGATCGGCGGTTTCGATAATCCCGGAAAGGATAACGAACTCATTAAGAAGCTTAATGAATACAGGCTTCTTCTGGATGAGTACGAGTATATCGTCAGCACGGTTAAGCCGCAGGATAATTTCCCTCAGGAAGAAGAACAGACTGCGTTCAAGAAGAGATCGTTTTTCAGGTATTTCTGGCCTTTTTTGGTTATTGCCGCAGCTGTGTCTTACGGCGTTGGCATTCTCAGCAATCTGTTGTTAACGTTCCGCAAGGATATTACATCTTTGCTCCTCGGAGCGCTTCTGTGTATAATTGCCGACGTTGCTATCATTGTTTTCGGATATAAGGTAGCCAAGAGGAAACAGGCAGAGAATAATCACACTGCAGAAACGATGAGTTCCATTGCGCAGGAAAGATATAATCTGGGACTTGCCAATAAGAAGAAGATCGACAGACTTGCTGTTCTTGAAGAGAAGAAGGCTAAACTCGATCCTCTCGTGCCCGAGGGTTTCCGCGATTTCGATCATGTCGCAAAGATCCAGGAACTGATCATGCAAAACAAGGCGAGTACTATCGAAGAGGCCTGTGCGCTTATTAAAGCTTGATAGACATTAAGATACAGCCTGCAGGGATAATATCCTTGCAGGCTGTTTTATTTTTCCGGATTAATTAATGGTCATTACAGACTGTCCAGATATGCCTTAACAGTCTCTGGAGCAGGTCCTCCGGCAACGGTCCGATTGTCAACGCAAGTCTTGATGGATATGGCATCGTAGATGTCATTCTCTATCAGCGGAGAGAAAGTCTTGAATTCATCCAGTGATACATCGGACAGAGCGATCCCGCGCTCCAGACAATAATGTACGAGCTTGCCTGAAATCTCATGGCATGACCTGAAGGGGATGCCTTTGCGGACAAGGTAGTCTGCAAGGTCCGTGGCATTGGTGAATCCGCCGGCAGCAGCCTGTTCCATACGGTCCTTATTGATCTTCATGGTGTTAAGCATTCCTTCAAAGGGAGGAATGACGGCCTTAAGGGTATCTACGCAGTCGAAAACGGTCTCTTGTACTTCTTGCATATCTTTGTTGTAGGTAAGAGGAAGCCCCTTCATGAGGACCAGAAGTGACATAAGGTCACCGATGACGCGTCCTGACTTACCGCGGGTAAGTTCCGCAACATCAGGATTCTTCTTCTGGGGCATCATGGAGGATCCTGTGGAATAAGCATCATCAAGATCTATGAACTTGAATTCCTGGGATGCCCATAAGATGACCTCTTCGGACAGACGTGAGATATGCATCATGAAGATGGATGAAGCCGAAGCAAATTCTATTGCAAAATCCCTGTCGGATACGCCGTCGAGGCTGTTCATGGTTATATCGGTCATGCCGAGCTTTGATGCCGAATACTCACGGTTAAGGGGATATGTGGTACCTGCAAGAGCACCGGAACCCAAAGGCGAGATATTGCAGTGGTCAACTACAGTCTTCATTCGCTCGATATCCCTGCCGAACATCTCGATGTAAGCAGACAGGTGATGTGCGAACGTGATAGGCTGGGCGCGCTGCAGGTGAGTGTATCCCGGCATATATGTGTTGAGGTTATCTTTTGCAATAGTAATCAATGACTTGCGCAGCCCATCGATAAGGGATACTATCTCCGTTACTTCATCGCGGAGATACAGTCTCTGGTCCAATGCGACCTGATCGTTACGTGATCGCCCGGTATGAAGCTTCTTGCCGGGTTCGCCGATCCTTTTGGTGAGTTCTGCTTCGACGAACATATGGATATCTTCCGCGTCAGAATCGAAGGTCAGGGCGCCGGATTCTATATCAGCAAGGATCGACACCAATCCCTCGTCTATCTTGGCGCCGTCAACAGCAGGGATGATACCCTGTTTTACCAGCATCTTGCAATGAGCTCTGGATCCTTCGATATCCTGCTTATACATGCGGCAGTCGAAGGAAAGAGATGAGTTATAGTCGTTAACTGTCTTGTCTGTATCTTTGGAGAACCTTCCGGCCCACATTTTGTCTGACATAGGGTGACCTTCCTTATTGCAAAAGATAAGAGCCGCAATCAGATCGCGGCTCTTACATTATACTGTATTTTGCGCGAAAATCAGTTATTAAGTAATCCGTTTCTTTCCTTCATCTGAGCGTTGACCTTCATGGGAAGACCGAAGCAGTTGATGAATCCGCCTGCATCTGCCTGGTTATAAACATCATCCTCATCGAATGTGGCAATAGCCTCATCGTGGAGTGAATAAGGAGATGTGGTTCCTGCAGGTGTGCAGTTGCCCTTATAAAGCTTCATGCGGACAGTACCGGTGCAGTACTTCTGTGTATCGTCAACGAAAGCAGAGAGAGCCTCGCGGAGAGGGTGGAACCACTGTCCGTAGTAAACGAGCTCTGCGAATCTCTGAGCAACGAGATCCTTGTAGTGCAGCGTGTCACGCTCGATCGTAAGAAGTTCGAGCTCTCTGTGGGCGGCATAAAGAAGTGTTCCGCCTGGAGTCTCATATACGCCGCGGCTCTTCATGCCAACGAGACGGTTCTCGACGATATCAGCGATGCCTACGCCGTTCTCGCCTGCGACCTTGTTGCAGTACTTGAGAAGGTCAACAGGGGAGAGCTTCTGGCCGTCAACTTCAACAGGGATACCCTTCTCGAACTTGATGGTAACATAAGTGGGTGTATCAGGTGCCTTCTCGGGAGAAACCATGAGTTCCAAGATCTTATCGAGGTTAGGCTCGTTAGCAGGATCTTCAAGATCCATACCTTCGTGAGAGAGGTGCCAGAGATTCTCGTCCTTGGAGTAGTTGGTCTCCTTGGTAACAGGTACCGGGATCCCTCTTGCAGCCGCATAGTCGATCTCCTCGTCACGGGACTTGATATCCCAGATCCTCCAGGGAGCCAGGATCTTCATGTCAGGAGCCAAAGCCTTGATGGTAAGCTCGAACCTTACCTGATCGTTGCCTTTGCCGGTGCAGCCGTGAACGATGGTGGTGCATCCTTCGCGCTTTGCGATCTCGACCATTCTCTTGGCGATAACAGGACGTGCAAATGACGTTCCGAGAAGGTATTTACCCTCGTAAACGGCATTAGCCTTGAGGGTAGGGTAGATGTAATCAGTGATGAACTCTTCGGAGATGTCTTCTACGAAGCACTTAGTAGCTCCGCACTTCAATGCCTTCTCCTTAAGGAATGTCTCATCGACACCGATACCTACTTCACCGGCCATAGCGATGACTTCACAGTCGTAGTGCTCGAGAAGCCAGGGGATGATGATGGATGTGTCGAGTCCGCCTGAATAAGCGAGTAAGAATTTTTCTTTTGCCATATATACAGCACCTCCTTGGTATATTAGAAACAATCAAATCGTCAATCTGACAAATCTTTAATATATTATGCTTGAAAAACTATTATTACAAGATGCTTTTTTGAATTAACATTTGAGCTTATTCGAGTATAATTTCATAGGAATATTGAATATTGAGGTGTAAATAAGATGGGTTATCCTTTGGTAGAGCACCCGGTCGGGGCGCAGGTGTTTGTAAACGGCAGTTATTTTGCGGTTTCTTCCCCTGAAGTTGCGGTTCTTCAAGAACCTTACGATAAGCTAGCGTATTACGAGACCATAAGGCTTATGGACAAGACCCCTCTGTTCTGGGAGGAACACCTGGAGAGGCTTTCAAAGTCTGTATCTTCAGATCTTTCTGACTCCATAACTCTTGAGGGGATCGTTGAGGATATAAAGGATTTCCTGACAAAAGTACCTAATGAGGACTACAGATCCTTAAGGATCGTAGCATCCCCGGATTACAGGGTCATTCATTATGTGGATATAACTCTTCCGACTGAAGAAGACTTTAAGAGCGGAATTTCTGCCGCATCTTTGCTTTGGGAACGTCAGGATCCCAACATTAAGGCATTCAGAGGGGATTACAAGGCGGCCGTTGCTGCGGTTTTCGATGAGACTGAGGCATTTGAGGTAGTCCTTGCCGACAATGACGGCAGGCTCTATGAAGGCTCCAAATCCAATTTCTTCGCTATCGTTGACGGTGCGGTTTATTCTGCCCCCGACGACAAGATCCTTATCGGCATCACAAGAAGAAGAGTAATGGAAGCTCTCGATAAGGAAGGAATAGAGCTAAAGATCGGAACATTTACCTTAAATGAACTCAAAGAATCCGGCGCTGCGCTGTTCGTGTCAAGTACGCCTTTCGATATACTGCCGATTGCTTCTGTTGACGGAGTTGAGTTCAGTTCTGCCGACAATGCGGTCCTCAAGAGAATAATGAGCGCATATGCGGGTCAAACTGCAGAATACATTACTGATAACAAATTTTGGGAGGCATAACAATGGATACTAAGAGCGGTAAGATCTCGGTTACGACCGAAAACATTTTCCCGGTCATCAAGCAATGGTTATACGAAGATAAGGACATCTTCGTAAGAGAACTCATCTCCAACTGTGCAGACGCCATTGCAAAGCGCAAGAGGCTCGTAGAATTAGGCGAAGCAAAAGCACCTGAAGAAGACTATCAGATCCGTGTAGTCTATGATGACGACAATAAGACCATAGCTTTCGAAGATAACGGTATCGGCATGACCGCTGAGGAAGTCGAAAAATACATCAACAGCATCGCTTTCTCAGGCGCAGTTGATTTCGTTACCAAGTATAACGAGGAATCAACGGATAAGAGTGGCATAATCGGCCACTTCGGCCTGGGATTCTATTCATCCTTCATGGTAGCGGACGAAGTTACCATCGAGACATTAAGCTGCAACGAGGGCGCTGAACCTGTTAAGTGGCGCTCGGAAGAAGGAATGGATTACGAGATATCGGCAGGTGAGAGGACAGTTGCAGGTACAACCGTTACAATCAAGCTCTCAGATGATGCCATCGAACAGTTCGATACGGCAACGCTCCGTATGACGATCCGTAAGTATTGCTATTTCGCTCCTGCAGATCTTTATTTCGTTGATGTAAAGTCTGACAGACTCCACGAAGAAGCAGAAGCAAAACGCAAGGCAGAAGCTGAGGCGAAAGGCGAAGAGTACGATGAGGATCCCGTATCTTACGTTCCCGTAAACAACAAGTCGCCTCTCTGGCTCAAGAAACCCTCGGACTGCACAGACGATGAGTATAAGCAGTTCTATCACAGTGTCTTTAACGACAGTGACGATCCTCTTTTCTGGATCCACCTCAACATGGACTATCCCTTCACACTTCAGGGAATCCTTTATTTCCCCAAGACTGACAATGTATATCAGTCTCTTGAAGGCAGGATAAAGATCTACAATCACCAGATCTTCGTCGCTGACAACATAGAAGAGATAATCCCGGATTTCCTCTTCCTCCTGCAGGGCTGCCTTGATTGTTCTGATCTTCCTCTTAATGTATCAAGATCTGCTCTCCAGCAGGATTCTTACGTAAAGAAACTTTCCGGCCATATCGTCAAGAAAGTATCCGATAAACTTAACGAACTCTTCAAGAACAGCCGTGAAGATTTCGAAAAGTACTGGTCCGACATATCCGTTTTCGTTAAATACGGTCAGATGCGTGACGAGAAGTTCTATGAGAAAGTCAAGGATATAAGCCTCTATAAGACATCTGACGGTAAATACAAGACTTCATCCGAACTTTTGGAAGGTGATAAGAAGACCATCCGTTATACTACGGATCCCACAGCTCAGGCTGCCTATGTTTCCATGAGCCGCAACGAAGGATACGACGTAGTAGTTATGGATGAAGAAATAGACAACAATTATATGTCCTTCTATGAGATGAAGAACCGTGATATCCGTTTCTCCAGAGTAGATGCCACACTTTCCGGCACTGATTCGGACGCTGAAGACAAAGAGAAGTATAAGACCTTGTTCCGTAAAGTCTTAAACAACGACAAGCTTAATGTCTCTGCAATGAACATGGGAGCTGATGCCATGCCTGCCCTGATCCGTGAATCCGAGGATTCCAGAAGAATGAAGGAGATGCAGGAGCAGTACAGAAGGATAATGAAGGCCCAGGGCAAGGAAGCAGAAGACATGGGTGACATGTTCCCGGATTCATCAGAACTTGTCATCAACACCGATAGTCCCATTATCGTTAAGATCGCAGCTCTTGATTCCATGGGTGGCAACGATGAAAAGGTCGAAAAGCTCTCACAGCACGTCTACGATCAGGCAAGACTTGCTCACGGATCACTTGACAGTGAAGGTCTTGAGAGATTTTTGAGAGTAAATTCTGAATTCATTAATGAGATAGAAAAATAAGAGGAGTTATACATGAGGAAATTTAAGTTTATAGGTTTTGTTTTTTGCGCTTATGTGATGTGTTAGACGCTCTTATAGAAAAAGAGTGTGCTAATGACATCCGAGAAGTATGCAAATTATTTAAGAAAATAAAGAAAGGAACAGTCATTTTCGAGAACTTATTTCAGAACTCCTTTGAAGAGATGGAACAAGAAACCGCCCCCACCCCTCTTTTTCGAGGGATGGGGGTTTTTCGTTGTCAAGTGCTTAACTTAATGACATTGGAAGCGATTCCGGTGGTTGTTTTTTATGAAATATCTTATAATGTCCTCAGCTATAACCAATGGAACAGCATGAAAGGGGATAGAAACATGCCTCCGAGCCATCACTCGCACTCATCACATTCTTCACATTCTCACAGCTCTCATTCGTCGCACTCGTCTCATTCACACTCTTCGCATTCTTCGAGTTCAGGCGGAAGT
>JAGCSR010000008.1 GCA_017964005.1 Clostridiales bacterium | reverse complement strand
TATTATTCTTATTGAGGAGCATATTTCTTATCCTTTCAGTTTTTGTCTAGCAACTAAACTTTAGGATTTATATGCTCCTTTTTCAATTATCTATTTCCCAAGCTTTCCGTGAAGAACCAAAAAGTTTCGCATTCTTGAAACTTTTCCCTTGAAAAAGCGAAACTTTGATGATAGTCGAATGATGATCGAGATAACGAAAAGCTATACCTTGTCAGCGTCCCGCATTCTTGCAGAACATCCCGATCACTTTTTCGGACTCCGGCCAATCCGGGGCTGCAATAGGGAAGACATGGAACATCATCCTGTCTTCTGCAGAAGCAGCTTCATAATAATCGACAGGGATCTTTGCCTTGTCCAATGCTTTCTTGAAGCAGCGGCATTCACCGAGCATAGTGTCGTTGTCGCCGGTTATGACGCTCAACGGTATATTGTGTGTCCTGCCGAAGGACAGGGTTGTGGCTTTTCCCATGTCAAAAAGGTATTCGGGCATGGATCCGTTCTTATCCATATAGATCCCCGGGAACTCCCGCTTCCTGCGGATGAAACCGCCGCAGATAAGTCCTGCTGACAGACATTCAACTTTGGGATCACATTCGATCTTAAGGTCTGTTCTGACCTTGGGGTCATTGCAAAGGAATACCGTAAGGAGCGCAAGATATGCTCCTGCAGAATCACCTGTAGTATGGACCTTGGCAAGACCATACCGGTCGTGCAGGAATGCCAATGCCAGGCAAAGCTCTTCTGCTTCTCCGGCAAGATCGGTATCAGGCATCAGGGTATAGTTTACATTGATGACGGGAAGACCTGACTTAAGAGCCAGATGCATGCCGTAGTTCTTATCGAGTTCTTTGGAGCCGTATACGAAAGCGCCGCCGTGGATGAGGAAGAATGCCTCATCGAATCCTTCTTGCTGCGTCCCGGGGAAGTAGATATCCAGAAGGCCGTACTCACCCTTGGTCTCATCGTATATTATGTCCTGTAACACTGTTACACCCTCGGGACAGACTTCATTTGCAAGGCGGGGAGTATCCCATTCGATACACTTGTTTATAAATTCAGACCGCTCATTATCGGCTTTTTTGAGCCACATATCCTGTAGTCCCATTGCACCCTCCGCATTATGGATTATCGAAAATATTATATCACGGGATGTTTGATTGCCTAATGGTGGGAACTCGATTACAATTAAGCTGTGACAGGTGGCCGGGGGGGCGATATCAAGGTCACTTGCTCAAGGAGGATACGATATGGAGAAGGTGAAGTGGGGAGTTCTCGGAACGGCGGGAATAGCAGCGGGTCAGACGATCCCGGGAATGTTAAAGGCTTCGAAGTGCGAGCTTTACGCGGTAGCGGGAAGAAGCCTTGCCAAAGCGGAAAGTTACAAGGAAAGATTCGGATTTGCTAAAGCATACGGAAGTTACGATGAGCTTCTTGCCGACGAAGAAGTATGCGCAGTGTATGTTCCTCTTCCGAATGATCTTCATAAGGAGTGGGTCATCAAGGCGCTCAATGCCGGAAAGCATGTTCTGTGCGAGAAGCCCATAGCTCTTAATGCAAAAGAAGCAGAAGAGATGTTTGACGCTGCCCGGAAGAATAATGTATATCTCATGGAAGCATATGCTTATCTTCACAGCCCCTATGTCAAGAACCTGAAAGATGATGTCTCATCCGGTCTCATCGGCGATATCCTGTACATAGATACATCGTTCGTAACTCAAGGCTACAAGGAAGACATAAGGATCCATAAGTCCAAAGGCGGCGGCGCTGTCTACGATCTCGGATGTTACTGCACCACGATGATCTTGTCCTTAACGGATCAGAACCCCGTGAAGGTATCTGCTGCGGCTGAATTCGGCTATGACGATGTGGATGTCATGACCTCCGCGGTCATCGGTTTCGACGGAGGCCTTCGGGCTTCATTCAACGTCGGTATGGTGTTGGGAGAAGAGAAGTTCGGAAGGTACGATAATCTCTTTGTCTACGGCACCAAGGGATACATCAGGTCCGCTGTCGAATACAATCAGGAAGGTAAGGCCGAATATAAGATATATCTTGACGATGAAGTGATAACAAGATCGTTTGATCTTCCCCAGAACTATTCACTTGAGATCGATCAGTTGAGCGGCTGTATCCTGTCAGGTGACACCCCTTATGTTACGGAAGGGTTCTCACTTAAGAACCTTAAGCTCATGGATGAGATCCTTGAGAAGATCGGATACTGATACACAGCAGTTTTACAATCTTTTCATACATATTGATCACGAAAGTGTTTAAATATAATATGATCGTGTAACAAGACATACGGGAGATCTTGGAAGGAGATATAGTTATGGATGAGAATAATATCGAATTGACACCCGAGATCCTCGAAGAGGTAAGCGGCGGATTATCCGGCGGCGATGTGTTCAATGTGCTGGATGGACTTATCAAGCAGTATGTGGCGCTGGGTCT
Source organism: Clostridiales bacterium (assembly GCA_017964005.1). Classification (GTDB taxonomy): domain Bacteria; phylum Bacillota; class Clostridia; order Saccharofermentanales; family Saccharofermentanaceae; genus Saccharofermentans. The sequence continues at coordinate 10,673 of JAGCSR010000008.1, read as the reverse complement.
GACTCAGGAACAGCTGATCGCAATGATCCAAAGCGGTGCTCCCGTTGTCGCTCAGATCCTGAAGGACATTACCATCGGTGAAGCCGTTGAGTACGTCAAGAAGAAGTGGAAGGAATACAAGGGTGGTTAAGCCACGTAAGGATCAACAGATCGCGGACCCGATTGCCGTTTGGACGGTCGGGTCCTTTTCGCGAAAAGGACATTTGCAGCAAAGAGGTAACGGACGATGTCATCTGATCAGAACAGCCGCCTGACAAAGGCGACGATGGATATCATGAAGAAGCTACTCGGAGCCGATACATTGGATCAGGCTCTGTCGGAGAGCCTTTCTTCGATCGTAGGATTCCTTGACAGTGAAGCCGGCATATTGTGGTTCCTGGATAAGAAGACGGGAAGGCTCTTTCCCGTGTGTCATTCGGGACCCGATGATATATCCGGTGTTAGCATTCAGGCTGATTCCGGGCTTGAAGGTGTGGTCATAAGCACCGGCAAGCCTGTCAGGATAGAGGATGCTTCGCAGGACCCCAGGTTCGAAGGAACAGTATTCGACAGCCAGTCCTTCAAGACGAGCTCAATGATGCTCGTACCTCTCACGGGCGGCGAAGGCCCCATAGGCCTCATTGAGGTCATCAACAAGAAGGACGGCGCTCTCTATACCGAAGACGATCTTACGATTACGAGCCGCATGGCTGCAGTGGCCGCCATGACGATAGAAGAGAAGGGTCTTATCGTCGATACCGGTGAGGAGAAGAATGTCCTTATCTCCCTTCGTGAAGTTACGAAGGAGTACCCTTCGGGAGATACCGTGCTTCAGGTGCTGAAGGGCATAAATCTTGATATATACGAGAATGAGTTCGTGGTCGTATTAGGAGAGTCAGGATGCGGCAAATCGACCATGATGAATATAATCGGAGGAATGGATAATCTTACCTCCGGAACCATAACCATCGAAGGCAAGGATTATTCGAATCCTTCCGATGCGGAACTTACGATGTTCAGAAGGCAGTATCTGGGATTCATATTCCAGCAGTATAATCTCATGCCGAACCTTACGGCATTGGAGAACGTTCAGTTCATAGCAGAGATTGCCAAAGATCCCATCAAGGCAGAAGACGCTCTTGCCAAAGTCGGCCTGTCCGAGAGGGCGGGCAATTATCCTGCCCAGCTGTCCGGCGGCCAGCAGCAGAGAGTGTCGATCGCAAGGGCGCTCGTCAAGAACCCCAGGGTTATCCTGGCGGACGAACCCACGGCAGCTCTTGATTTTGCCAGCGGTCAGGAAGTGTTGAAGGTTATCGAAGACATAGTCAGGAACCAGGGAACTACTGTTGTAATGGTTACCCACAATGTGGAGATAGCCAAGATGGCGAACCGCGTTGTCAATCTTCGCGCAGGCAAGATCGCCAGCATCAAGTGGAACCTTGATCCCATAAGCGCGGAGGAGATAGTCTGGTAATCCCATGAATACGAAGATCAAGGATGCGCTGAGAAACATAAAGAAAGAGAAGGTATCGTTCCTGTCGATAGTTGTTATCGCGGCTATCTCAGTGTGCGCGTATCTGGGCATATCTTTCGGTGCATCCGCGATCTATGACCGGGCGGACAGATTCTATAAGGACCTTGATTTTCGGGATATAGAACTTACGTCAACAATGCTCTTTGATCCCGGTGATATAGACGATATCAAGGGGATAGAAGGAGTTGCGGACGCGGAGGAGATCAGGTTCGTTCCTGCCAGGGCTTCATCGGGAGAAGTCAATTCCACCCTTACGGTTTTGTCACTGACGGACAGGATCAACAAGTGTGAAGTGGTCGAAGGTCAGCTTCCGCAAGATCCCGGAGAGTGCGCCCTTGAGAAGGAACTGGCAGAGAAACTGGAACTTTCCGTAGGAGATACCATAACCGTCATGGATAATGAGGACAAGTGTCCCGAATATCTGACGCATGATACATATAAGATCACGGGAATAGTGCTGGTTGCTGATCACTATGCTTTCGAGCATGTAGTGCCGGAAGACCGGTACATGATGGTGCCGGATTCCGCATTCTCGGACGAGGCTTTGGACGGGTGCTGCATGAGGATCGTGATCAAGGTCGCAAAGCCAGAGGGAATATCCTATTTTGCCGATGACTACAAGGCTCTTGTCGCGGATGTAAAGGCCCGTATCGATTCCTGGAAGGATGAACACGAGATCATAAGGACAAACGATATCCGCCAAAAGACCGACGATAAGCTCAAGGAAGCCTGGGATGATCTTATCGAGGCCCGGAAAGAATTGGATGAGAATTCTGCGAAGGTAAAAGACGGCAGGGATGAACTTGCAAAAGCAAAGATAACTCTGGACGACGCGAAACTTCAGATAGACGAGGGTCAGAAACTTTTGGAATCCAAAAAGACCGAACTTATCGAAGCGCAAAGGAAGATCGGCGAAGCTGAGGATACCCTTAAAGAGAACAAGAAGCTCCTGGATGATTCAAAGAAGATCCTGGATGACGGCAAGGATAAACTGGATGAAGCCAAGGACAAACTGGATAAAGGAGCAAAGGAACTGGTAGATTCCTACAATGAAGCAGAAGATCTCAAAGCTTCTGTCCGTGAACTCATAAGGGGCAAAGTGGAGGAACAGACAAACCGGGATTTTTGCGACAGCATAGATTGGGCAGATAAGAGGCACATTACTTCCGATGACCTTAAGGATGACGGATTGGATATCATGGAGTTCAAAGTTACTTCGGATATTACCGTGGACCTGTCCAAAGATTATGCGCTGGACCCTAAACCCATACTTAAAAAGATCCTGGCAGGAACGCCCTATGAGTCCTCTGTCGATCTTATAAGCTCACAGATAAAGGATTCCGCAGAATATAAGGATGCCGAGAAGAAACTCAAAAAGATCCGCAAAGGTCTCGGACAATGGAATCAGGGTTTGTCAGATTACAGGGAAGGCCTGTCAGAATACGAGAAGGGTTATGAAGAATATCAGAACGGCAAGGACGAATATGATAAGGGCATGGAGAAGTACGAGACCGCTTTCAGTCAGATCCTCTCCGGCAAAGCCGAATGCGAGAAGGGATTAAGAGAGCTTGATACCGGGAAGAAGGAGCTTGAACAGGCGGAGAAAGAATATAAGGACGGGCTTGCCGAATACGATAAGAATGCCAAAGAACTGGATGATGCAGCCCGTGCCATAGAAGACGGGGAAGAACAGTATGTTCAAGGTATGGCCGACTATAAAGAAGGCAAGAAGAAGTATGAGGACCTGGGATCCTGTTACTATGTATCCGTTGATATAAAGGGCAATGCGGGATTCGTTCATACATTGAACTGCGCCGACAATGTAAGCAAGATCGCAGTGACTTTCGCGTCCCTTTTCGTAGTTCTGGGATTCCTGGTTATTTATGCGACAGTCGGAAGGATAGTTACCGAGGACAGACATCTTATAGGAACACAGAAAGCTCTTGGATTCTTTGTCAGAGAGATCCTGATGAAATATCTGCTGTTTGGTTCCGGAGCGACTCTCGTTGGCGCGATAGCAGGAGTCATCTTAGGATACTTCGGGATACAAAAGATCCTGATCATCGCTCACGCGCAGTTCTATGTGGTGCCGGATTTCCCGAGAGTAATATCCTGGGGACTTACTTTGATCGTTGTGATCGCCGCGATAATACTGTCTGTCCTGTCGGTAGGCTCTGCCTGTTTATCGCTTCTTCGTGAGACCTCGAGGGATCTTCTTGCAGATCCCGTCCCCAAGGCGCGCAGGAAGAAGGGCAATACGAAGCAGGGCGGTTCTTTGTACGGCAGGCTCATCTTCCGCAATATGATCTTCGATCTGCCGCGAGTCCTCATCACCATGATCTCCGTTGCCGGATGCTGCGTGCTGCTGGTGATCGGGTTCACGATGAAAGACAGCATAATGAATGCCATCAATAAGCAGAGCGACTCCATTGTGATCCACGATATGAGGGTAAACTTCGACAGCAATATCTCAGCCGATGCGGATCCGATGATCAAAGAAAGGCTGGAAAACGCAGGGATCGAACATACTCCCATATATCTCGGCAACAGGATGATGGAAACCGCTCAGGGAATGTCCTGTGCTGAGTTTGTATGTGTTGATCCCGATGAGATAGATAAGTACTTCAATTTCTTCGAGCCTGACGGGAAGACTCCCACAGGCAGGCTATGCGATGACGGAGTCTATCTGTCCATGAAGATGGCGGATTCGTATAAAATGGAACCCGGGGATACTTTCACGATCTATGATCAGGATATGGATCCCTTCGAAGTTACGATATCCGGATTCTACGAATATTACTGCGGCAAGGATATCTTCATCACATTTGATGCTTATAAGAAGATATTTGGAGAAGAGATCAAACCCAACCAGTACTGGGTCAATACCGATATGTCCGAAGATGAACTGGAAGCTTTGGTATCCGATATCAAAGGGTATTCGTCGATCAAGACGTGCGAGTCCATAAGGCAGATGTATGAGGACAATATGTCGGCGCTGTCCCTCGTTACTATCGTAATGGCCGTGGCTGCCGCAATGATGGCATACTTCGTTCTTTTGAACCTAACTAATATGTACTTGAACAAAAAGCAGAAAGAACTGGTCGTCATGAGGATCTGCGGATTTACCGTTAAGGAAGTCGTCCGTTATGTCTCTTTGGAAAGTGTCGTAACGACGATCGGAGGTATAATCATCGGATTGGGCCTGGGATCTCTTCTCGGGGATATCATCGTATATTCCGTCGAGCAGACACAGATCTGTTTCTTCCATCAGATAGATCTTCCCGGATGGATCTTCTCCGCACTTATCACTTTGGTATATGCCGCAGTCATTGATATTATCGCTTTCCGCAAGATCCCTCATTACAAGCTTTATGATATTGCGGGATGATGGTGTATAATTGTCTTCGGTAAGTCTTACAGGAACAAAGGGGGAATAGAATTTGTATCTTAACACGGCAAAACTTGCGACGGCGAAGATCGTCAATACTTTTATCATCATCTTTATGTCCTTTTCGGCCTTCTTCAAGTTATTGTTCATCATGTACGGGTTAACGGTGGATACCAAGAGTCGTCCCATGGCCATGGTCCTCGTATTTTTATGTGCGGTGGGCTTGGCAGGAAGTATCGCGATCATTATTTGGAGAGCCAAAGCTATCAGCAGAAATACCCGGGCAAGGATCTATAATTCTCTTATGGAAGAAGACCACGACGGTATACTGACATATGACAGTATCTCATCCATGACAGGGGTTCCCGTCCATGTGGTCATTAAGGATGTTATGTGGTTTATAAATCACAGATATCTGATCAATGTTACAGCGGGCAGGACTGCCATAAGGGCGGATGTCATGTCACAGGAGACGGAGTTTATCACGGTGGTCTGCCCTCACTGCGGATCACATGTCAATATCCGCAAACAAGGCGGCGGCAGGTGCGATCATTGCGGCACTTTTATGAGGATGAAGGGGGAGCAGGATGTATTATAACAGGATCAAGATGTGTATATCCATATGTATCTGGGCAGTATTGAGCGTCATCGGAGTATTTATGGCAATCGTGTTCCTCGGGACAATGTCTTCGGGCAAGGTCACTGATGCTCCGACTCTCATTATCTTTTTCCTTTTCGGAACGGGCGGGGGATTTCTTGCCGTTATCTTCTGGAAGAAGTTCTTCGATTTTATGCAGTACTACCGTTACAGCACTCTTTTTGCAGCTGATGCAGACGGTTTTGTACCGTTGGCAGATCTTGCCCATGAGACCGGAACTCCTGAGGTCAAACTCCAAAAAAAGATCCAGAATGCGATCCGTAAAGGATATATGGTGAATGTCAACTACAGCGCGAAAGACAGGGCATTCCTTCTTTCCGATAAGGTGACAAAACCGGAACCCAATCTCCAGGGCCTTCCCGAGCTTAAGCCTTTCCTCGGCATCTCATGCCCGGGGTGCGCCGCGGCACTCAAGATAAGGGCGCCAACTTCCGGTACATGTCCTTATTGCGGACGGCTTATAACCGCGCCGGAGTACAAGGCTGATAATATTATCAACAGGTGAGCTTGATGGCTGACAGATCTTACAAGGTCCTGATGATAGACGACGATGAAGTGATCGCGCAGACCACTGCCGAATACTTCAATATGTTCGATGTTAAGACGGCGTATGTTACGAGTTATGATGACGCCGTATCTTTCCTTGATAAGAATCTTGTGGATCTCCTTCTGCTGGATATCAATCTCGGTGATAAGTCCGGGTTCGATCTGTGCAGGAAGGTGCGCGAAGAATATGATATGCCCATATTCTTCATAAGCGCCAGGACTTCCGATGACGATGTTCTTATCGCGCTCAATATCGGCGGTGACGATTACATCAAGAAGCCCTATACACTGAACGTGCTCCTGGCTAAGGTCAAGGCTGTTCTCGGCCGTTACGCCAAAGCGAAGGATGAGAAGAGCGATAGAGGAAATTCATCTTTCTCGGACCTTCTGTCTGATGATATCAGGCTCGATGTCAATATGCATAAGCTCGTCTGCAAGGATGAATCCGTGTCTCTCAAGGCAATGGAATATAAGCTCTTGTATTACCTTATGGAGAACAGGGGAAGAGTTGTTACCAAAGACGAACTCCTTAAGAATGTCTGGGATGACGAATTCGTGGGAGAGGGAACTTTGGCTGTCCATGTCAGGCACTTAAGGGAGAAGATAGAGAAAGACCCCAAGAATCCGGATATCATCAAGACGATCTGGGGCGTTGGGTATATGATCGAGGAGACACCTTCCAAGTGAGAAGTTATGTAAAGATCGTGATCTTGATCCTCGCTGTCTTTATCGTTGCGACAGTGCTCGCTGCGGTTATAACATCGGGTACTGCCGGAGATCTTAAGGTCGGCGAAGAAGATGTACTTCTCTTAAATGATATCAACAAAAAAGCGCAGGAGAATTGGGGAGACTTCGATCTTATGTCTGCTTCGCTCCCAGATGCCGAATATGTAATCTTAAGTCCCGAAAACAAGATCTTGTACGATCACAGGTCGGATAAGTCAGGGACCATTACCGTCGAGAACGCAATAAAGAACAGGTATCCTTATTCCTTTGTCACAAAAGATAACAAGGTCTTAGGTCTGGCAGTGCTGATCGATAACGGCGCAGCCATATACGACAGCATGAGAATAAAGCTTATTGCAGGGTTTGCCATAGCAGGCCTTCTGATAACCGGCGGCGCCCTGTTCTACGGCATATATATCCACAAGAACATCATAAAGCCATTCGCAGAGATGGAAGAGTTTGCCGGCAAAGTTGCCGAGGGGAAACTTGATGAGCCGCTTGCCATGGAGAAGAACAATATGTTCGGAGACTTTACAGAGAGCTTCGACATAATGCGTGAAGAATTAAGAGAATCCAAGAAACGCGAGATCGCCCTGCAGAAGAAAGAGCGGGAGATGGTAGCTTCCTTATCCCACGATCTTAAGACCCCTGTTACCGGAATAAAACTTACCGCGGAACTCCTCAAGGCCAAGGAAGAGATGAAGGGGGGAGACCCTGATGTTAAGGACAAACTCGATAATATCTATAAGAAAGCAGATCAGATCGATCTTCTCGTAACCGACCTGTTCTCTTCAACTCTTGAAGACCTCGGCGAGTTCAAGGTGACCTGTACCGAAGAGAGCGCATCTGTCCTCGCGGATATCGTATCCGCCAATGATGATAAGAACCTGGTCTGCGCAGGGGATATTCCTCAGGTCATCATCCGTATCGATAAGAAGAGGATGAGCCAGGTGGCGGGCAATATCATCTATAACTCATATAAGTATGCGAATACGAAGATCGATATCGACTATAAGCTTTCAGGCGATTTCCTTGAGATGCGTATCAGGGATCACGGTCCCGGCGTTCCTGCAGATGAACTGGAACTCCTTACCAATAAGTTCTACCGCGGAAAGAATTCCGATGAGCAGAAGTCCGAAGGCTCGGGCCTGGGACTTTACATTGCCCGTATCCTCATGGAGAAGATGGAAGGAGATCTTATTCCTTCATCTGACGGAACCGGGCTTTGCATAACTTTGATGATCCCTCTTGCATAAACTGATTTAAGAATTTGATAAGAATTTGACAGTTCTTTGTTAAAGAACTTTTTTCCGCATAACCGTACAATACGGCCATAAGCTGATAAAAAAAGCAAAGGAGTATTGTATGGATAGTATCATGAAGACAGAAAAGTTATGTAAATCATTCTCGAACGGAGGCGTGCAGCAGCACGTCATCAAGAATCTGGATCTGGAGATAATGGAAGGGGACTTTACGGTCATCATGGGCGCATCAGGCTCAGGTAAGTCCACGCTTCTTTATGCTTTGTCCGGGATGGACAAGCCTTCGATGGGCAAGATCCGTTTTGCCGATACGGATATATCGGATTATACCAACGATCAGCTGGCCGTGTTCAGGCGCGGCAACTGCGGGTTCGTGTTCCAAAGCGTTTATCTTCTCGAAAACCAGACGGTGCTGGATAACGTATTGACGGGTGCGTTGATCGTTCAGAAGAATTCCCCTGAACTCGTTAAGAAAGCAAAGGAGCTTCTTGCCAAAGTCGGCATCGGTAAGGATATGTGGAATAAGTATCCTAACCAGCTGTCGGGCGGTGAGGCACAGAGAGTAGGGCTCGTAAGGGCGGTAATAAACGATCCGAAGATCCTTTTCGCGGATGAGCCGACGGGACAGCTCAATTCTTCTTCCGGTAAGGATGTACTCGATATCATCACGGAGCTTCACAGAAACGGCCAGAGTATCGTTATGGTAACCCACGACCTTAAGACAGCTCTTCGGGGCACGCGTGTGCTGTTCCTCAGGGACGGTAATGTGGTGGGCGAATACAAGATGGCGCCTTACGGATCTGATGATATCAAGGCAAGAAGGAACGGCCTGCAGGACTTCCTTGATGAGATGGGCTGGTGATCGCAATGAAGATAGTAAGATTAGCTTTATTCAATCTTCGCAAAAACAGGAGGGAAGCGATAGCGATCATCTTCCTGACCTTCATTACGGCTTTCCTTCTCGGAACGGATGTTGCCAATATAGCGAAGATGCAGAATGTCTTCCGTGAGTGTTTTGAAGCCACGGGCAGTGTTGACCACATCATCGCATTCAGGGACGATAAATACCGGGAAGACTTCAAGGATATCTTAACTGACGAATACGGCATAGAAGATGTTATCGAAGATGAATGCCTCATGAGCATCAATCAGGCGGTAAGACAGGATAACGGTGAGAAACGGTCATATAATCTCTTCTTTGTTACGGAAGAATCCGAGAAGAAGATCGAGAATTTCAATAAGGGAAATCGACTTGAAGATGATCAGACCGCTCAGGCTCAGCATCCTATCTGGCTTCCTATCTATTTTGAGATTTCCGAAGGGTATAAACCCGGAGATGATTTCCGGTTGGTTGCAGGCGGCAGGGATTATCCATTTACGGTAGCCGGATTCTACGAGCCCGGTCTTATGAATAATTCCAATGTAATGCTCAAGTGCGTTATATCGGATCACGATTTTACGCTGCTTTCAGGGATATTCGAGAATAATAAGATGTTGTGCTTCGATTCTTCCGACAGCTTGAATATCTATGAGTATTGCAATAAGTGTGAAGAAAAGTCATCCGACAACATCAAGCAGTCATTATTTGATATGGCATACGAATCTGAAGATTTTGCCGAGACAATGTTTCTTAACATGTTCATGATCATAAATGCCTGCATGTCCCTTATTACGATGATCGCAGCGATCTTCCTCATCAGGCATAAGATAACTAATGATATCGAAGACCAGATGCAGCAGATCGGGGTTTTGGAAGCTTTGGGTTATAAGTCTTCGGATATATCTTTGTCTTATGTCTGCGAGTATCTGATGACGGTAGGCGCAGGAACTCTGTTAGGCGCTATAGGTGCGGTAGCTTTTACGCCCGTGATGAATCAGTTTATTAGAGGGATGATGAACCGCAATGTTCAAGGCGCCGTCAACATCGGGATGGTGATCCTGATATCAGCAGTTCTTATTGTTGTGATAACGCTCTTCGCTCTTGACAAGGCAAGACGGGTCAAGGCGTATCCTCCGGTCACGGCTCTCCGCAAAGGTATAAGTTCTCACAACTTCACAAGGAATATCCTTCCTTTGTCCCAAACATTTAAGAGCGTAAATGCAAGGCTTGCGATGAAAGGATTGTTCCGTAATCTTAAGCAGAATATCGGGGCGGGACTTTGCATAACACTGGCATCATTATCGTTCCTGTACAGTATCTATGCTTTCGACACGTTCAAGGACGGCTATGATTCTTTGTACAGGATCATGGGAATGGAGATATGCAACGATTCCGTTAATCTTCTTCCCGGTGTTGATCCGTACGGGTTCAGGGATGAAGTTGAAGCGCTTCCGGAAGTGCGTAAAGCGTTGGTGTCTTACAGTTGGAAGTACTTGTCGGTCCAAGGCTCGGATACTCCGGGAATGGTCAGCATTTTCGATGACTACAAGGATTGTGAGACTCTGTTCCTTTCAGAAGGCCGTTTTCCGGAACACGATAACGAGATCGCGATATCTCTCAAAAGGAAGAATATGGAAGGCCTTAATATCGGAGACAGTCTTATCGCCGAGGGTAACGGGATGCAGAAGAGCTATGTGGTT
>JAGCSR010000059.1 GCA_017964005.1 Clostridiales bacterium | reverse complement strand
TCCGACTTCTGATCCTTCGGTAACATTGACACTTAATAAATCAGCTGATTCGGTTGTCTGCGGCAAGACTGATACACTGAAAGCAACACTTAAGGGATCCCGGGCAAAGATCACCTGGACTTCATCTGATCCTAAAGTCGCAACAGTTGATGCTGACGGTAAGGTTACTGCCAAGATGGCAGGTTCTGCCACCATCACTGCGGCTGCAGCAGGGAAGAGCGCTTCCTGTACCGTTACGGTCCTCTACAAGGATGTAACGAAAAGCAAGGATTTCTGGTTTGCTCCTACCAATTATCTTACTGCCAAGGGTGTAGTTAAGGGTTACGATAAACAGACTAAGTTTAAGCCTGCCAACGAATGTACCCGCGCTCAGATGGTTACATTCATATGGAGACTTATGGGAGAACCCGCGCCGAAGGCGAAGACCTGCAAATTCAAGGATGTTAAGAAGAGCGATTACTACTACAAAGCATGTATATGGGGTAATGAGAATCATATAGTTGAAGGTTACAAGAACGGAACTTTCGGTCCCAAGATCGTTTGCGCAAGAAAGCATGCCGTGACATTCCTTTGGAGACTGGCAGGACAGCCAAACCCTGCGTCCTCCGAGAATAAGTTCAAGGATGTCAAGAAGTCTGATTATTACTACAAGGCGACCCTCTGGGCATCAGAGAAGGGTATCCTGGCCGGATACTCTGACAGCACATTCCGTCCGAACGGCAACTGTCTAAGACGCCAGATGGTTACGTTCCTTTATAAGTACGATAAGTTTATAAACAAGAAATAATATACACCCATTGGACGGCAATCCATTAATGGGTGGGTCTTTTTATTTGCGTTTGTATTCGGTCAAATAAAGGCCCAATACAATTTGTATTGGGGTCTTACAATTTGGCATTTATAAGCTTATACAATCTGATTATCGTTGTATGTCTTGTAAAGGATAGCAAGTTCTTTCATGAGCTTGTTCATCCTGATCTGATTCTCGGATGTCTCGGCGAAGTTGCCGTCAGCAATGGACTTCTTGATCTGGGAGAAGATACAGATGGAATCTTCGCTGTCTTTGCCGAGTTCGCGCTTGATGTCGTTAATCTTATTCCAAAGGGTCTCATCGTAGGGAGTTACCGTCTCTGAATAAACCTTGGATACGCCTCTGATGGCAGAAAGGTTAGCAGGGATGATCTTCTCGATGAGTTCCATCTCCCAGCGCTCCAGCATTGCCATGGCATATGACTTGAGGACAAGGTCACTGAAGACATCGCCGCGGCAAAGAAGGGTTTCGACCTTGGGGTCGTTCTTGAGAACGAGCATGGAATCGTAAACGGTGTAAGAGGGCTTGCCGAAGAGGCGGTCACGCTCTTCTTCGTCCATATCCTCGAAAATGTCATCTTCGCATCTGTACAGGCGGTCTTTGTCAAGATATTTGCCCGGTGTGCCGTAGGGCTTACAGAATTCTGCTTCCAGTTCCTTGCGGGAAAGCTTTGCTTCAGCAACGAATTCCAGACCGTCCAGCATGCACTGGTAGATGGCAGCAACACAAAGGTATGTATTCGTGTGAGGATTGGGAGCACGAAGCTCGAATCTTGTCGCATATGTATTGCCGATAGTCCTTACGAGACCCAGAAGTACCGATCTGTTACGGGAAGGTGTAGCTACATCCATTCCGATGGAAGCAACTGCATGGGTAGGAGCCTCAAATCCGGGTGTCAGTCTTGCGAAAGCATCGGTAGATGCTGACACAAAAGGATTGATGATGGAATAATTCTTCATGATGCCCATAAGGCAGCCCCAGCCGATTGTGGACAGGTAATCTGTCGTAAGGTCCTCGGGTGAGAAGAGGTTGATCTTCCTGCCGTCTTTAAGATGTGCTACAGCATTGACATGAGTATGTTCACCGGAACCCGCAACACCGTTGAGGGGCTTTGCATCGAAGCTTACATCAAGACCGTGGAGACGGAAGATCTCTTTGATAAGGATCCTGGCGATGAGCTCGTAATCTGCGCCCTGAAGTGCATCTGAATACTTCCAGTCAACTTCGAGCTGCTCCATGATTAGGTGGTAATCACCTGAAGAATTGATAGAAGCCTTAACTCCGCCGACTTCCTTATGTCCCATCTCGGGGTTGAATCCGTAGAGTTCCAGGAGCATGATGACCTGTTCGAGGGCGGTCCTGACGACTCCCTTGGTGCGCTTCCAATAGGATTCCTTGAGTTCCTGAGAGATGGAGAGCTGCTCTGTAGTGATGACCTCGTCAGGTGAATTGACCCAGAATTCCAATTCCGTAGCAACGATAAGATTGACGGAATCCAAGTCATCCAAAGTGAATCCAAGTTCTTCGCAAAGAGCGGGATCTTTCTCAAAAAGCTTTATGATCTCTTTCTCGAAGAAATCCGCGCTCTTTTTAAGAACAGATCTTGAACACACGAAATCATCGTTATGCTTAAGGAAAGAAGGGATCCTCAAAGTTCCTACGGGAAGTTTTGTTGCGGGATCTATATGTTCATAGTTGTAATCGACATACCAGATTACATCCGGGTCGGGGATCAGATCGACCTTACCGTCGTTCAATGTGGCGATACCCGGGAGGACAACTGACGATCCGTCCGTCTGGACTGCATGTCCTTCAAGGTATTTATCGGGGTTGTTATAGAAGTCGGATATCGGAATCTTCTCATCGGTATCGTTGCCTGACAGGTCAACACCTGCAAGGGAAACGAACTTGATGGCCGGGTTATCCCTTAAGATCTGTTTGATATCCTCGGTTGAGTGCTTATCGGTCGGAATAACGTATAAAAGGTCTGGATATACGTGAAAATCAGTCATAAAAAGCCTCCGTTAATATTGCCGCATATAATTAACTGGAGTTATTCTATCATATTGTTTATAATATTTTATGTTCATTTGAGAACAGATTTTGATATTTACAGAGGGGATTTTTCGACGATATGAACATTCTGCCGCAGGAATACAAGAATGCTATCAACCTGGAACACGGCTCTATCAAGATGCAGTCACGGGTGCTGTTTGTCGTAATCCTCCTGTTGGATCTTCTGGTAAGTTTTAATCCGTATGCCAGTTCCGACTTCTCGCCGCTAATGGATTATCTGTCGTCCGGCGATGTTGATTACACCGGGCCGATGGCTATCCCCGTTACAGATGCCAATATCATATACATATTGACTGTTGTTGCGCTTGAGATGCTCTGTGCCATGATCGTCGGCATATTCTCCGGTGTGATGGCAAGGAAGGTGGATGTTTCCAAGGATCTTACTGCGGAGACCGGGGTTGGCAAGATCACTGTCCGTAAGTGTATCGTATGGATCCTTTTTGTTCTGCTCATGACAATCCCGTTTGTCTTATCTGCCGTTTATATGTTGATCCCCACCTTGTTTATACTGCCCGGAATCGTTATGCTTCCGGCTGTATACCTTAACGGTGACGTGAATATCTTCAAGTCGGTCGGAAGGACGGTAAGCCTCCTTCGCAGAAACTATTTCAAGACAATTAACGTGATCATTCTGATCTACCTCACATATTATGTGATCAATTTCATCTGCAATATGGTCATCTACCAGCTCAGTTCGCCTGCGGCATTCGTTATCTCGGCTTTCATCGAGGCCTGGTGCTGGACCGCTTTGGGCAGGTTTGCTGCGGCAAGATACGGCGTTCTCCGCTATATGAAAGGTGCCAATCCTCTCCAAACACCCAATGTAGGGCAGTGAAATCTCCGGCAAATATGTCAATTCGCTAATATCAGGTGTGTTGTTTTTTCGAGCCCTTTTTATTATTATTAGTAAGTTAATCAAAAAACATATGGTGAAGACCCGGAGGTTATAACATGGACGTAAATAAGATCGCGATCGACAAACACTTAGAATGGGGCGGTAAGATCGAAGTTATCTCCCGCGCTCCCGTAGGCAGCAAAGAAGAGCTTTCCATTGCCTACACACCCGGAGTTGCGGCTCCCTGTCTTGAGATCCAGAAGGATGTCGACCTTTCTTATGTTTATACAAGAAGATCCAATCTCGTAGCCGTTGTTACTGACGGTACGGCAGTCTTGGGCTTGGGCGATATCGGACCTGAGGCCGGTATGCCTGTTATGGAAGGCAAATGCGCGCTCTTCAAGGCTTTCGGCGGTGTTGACGCTTTCCCGATATGCATCAGATCCAAGGATGTTGACGAGATCGTTAAGACAGTTGCTCTTATCGCAGGGTCCTTCGGTGGCATCAACCTCGAGGACATCTCGGCTCCCAGATGCTTCGAGATCGAGAAGAAGCTCAAAGAGATCTGTGACATCCCGATCTTCCACGATGATCAGCACGGAACGGCGGTTATCTCTCTTGCAGCTCTTACGAACGCTCTTAAGATCGTAGGCAAGAGCATAGATGAGATCTCCGTAGTCATCAACGGCGCAGGCGCAGCAGCTACTGCCATCACAAAGCTCCTTGTATCCAGAGGTCTTAAGAATGTTGTCCTCTGTGACCGTAAGGGTGCTATTTACGAGGGACGTGACAATCTCAATCCTGCCAAGGAAGAGATCGCCAAGATCACTAATCGCGATAAGAAGCAGGGAAGCCTTGCAGACGTTATCGTCGGCGCTGACGTATTCATCGGCGTTTCCGCTCCCGGAGTTCTTACAGCTGATATGGTAGCTACTATGGCCAAGGATCCTATCGTCTTTGCTTGTGCCAATCCCACACCTGAGATCCTTCCTGACGAGGCAAAGAAGGCCGGTGTTGCAGTTATGGCTACAGGAAGATCCGATTATCCTAACCAGGTTAATAACGTTCTTGCATTCCCCGGTATCTTCCGCGGTGCGCTCGATGTAAGAGCATCTGATATCAATGACGAGATGAAGATCGCAGCAGCTGAGGCTATTGCAGGCATCGTTTCCGATGAGGAACTCAATCCCGAATACATCCTTCCCGATGCATTTGACGAGAGAGTAGGCAAGGCCGTAGCGGCAGCTGTAGCAGAAGCAGCACGCAAGTCCGGAGTTGCAAGGATCTGAGAATAACAAGAAAGGCAAGGAACTGTTTATGATCGACGATATCGAATTATTAAATGTACTCGAAAACAACGCAAGGCTGTCTTCGGCTGAACTTGCCGTTATGTTAGGGTCCACTGAAACTGAAGTAGAAGCAGAGATCGCAAAGCTCAAGGAAGACAAGATCATCCTTGGCCACTCCACGATAATCAACTGGGAGAAGGTCATGCCCTATAACTGTATCGGCATGATCGAGGTCAGGATCACGCCCATCAAGAACAAGGGTTACGACCAGATCGCCAATATTCTTTCCAAATACGATAAGGTTACCGCCTGTTATCTTATGTCCGGCGGATTTGACCTCATGATCATCTATGAGGATAAGACCTTAAGAGATATCGCAAACTTCGTTAACGAGAAGATCGCAACCCAGGAAGGCGTTCTGTCCACAACGACGCACTTTATCCTCAAGAAATACAAGGCTAACGGGATCGTTTTCGAGTCTCCCGATGATGATGACAGACAGGCGGTCGTATTATGAGTTTAGATTACGAATCCAAGATTTCGGACTGCGTCAAGCAGGTTCCGCCCTCGGCGATCAGGAGATTTTTCGATCTGGCTTCAGAGATGAAGGGCAAAGTAATATCCCTGTCTATTGGAGAGCCTGACTTTGTTACACCCTGGGATATCCGTGAAGCCGGAATAGATTCTCTTGTTGACGGTTATACCCATTATTCTCCGAACTCAGGTTATACCAAGTCCAAGGAGGCCATCTGCGAATATCTCAAGAGACGTTACGGTGTAACTTACGACCCCAACGGTGAAGTGCTTATCACCGTCGGCGGATCCGAGGGATTAGATCTTGCCGCCAGGGCTTTGATCAACCCCGGAGATGAAGTCATCATCGTAGAACCCTGTTTTGTTGCATATAAGGCTACTGTACTCTTCGCGCACGGAGTTCCCGTAACTGTCGAGACTAAGCCCGAGAACTCTTATAAGCTCATGCCTGAAGAACTCGAGGCTGCTATTACTGATAAGACAAAGTATCTTATCCTGGGTTATCCTTCGAATCCTACGGGCGCTGTTATGACATTGGAAGATCTTGCGAAGATAAGAGATGTGCTTCTTGCTCACCCCGATATCATTGTGATCTCTGATGAGTTATATTGCGAGCTTAACTATATAGACGGCAAACCTGCCTCTCTGACTCAGTTCAGCGAGCTTGCAGACAGGGTTATCATGATCAACGGATTCTCCAAATCATACGCCATGACGGGATTTAGGATCGGTTATGTGGTAGGCCCCAAGGAGCTTATCGCACCCATGACCAAGATCCATCAGTACTGTATAATGTGTTCTCCTTCAATGGCTCAGTTTGCCATTGTTGAAGCTGCTCTTAACGGTGATGAGCATGTAGACGAGATGCGTAAGGAATATAACCGCAGGAGGCGTGTCGTCCTTCAGGGCGTCAAAGACGCAGGTCTTGATTGTTTTGAACCCTTCGGTGCTTTCTATGCTTTCCCCTGCATTAAGAGCACGGGATTATCTTCCAATGAGTTCTGTGAGAGATTCCTTATGGAGAAGGGTGTTGCCATAGTTCCCGGCAATGCTTTCGGAGCTTGCGGAGAAGGCTTTGTCCGTATAAGCTATGCTGCTTCCATGGATAATATCAAGGAAGCTATGAGAAGACTCGCCGAGTTTACAAGTGAATTGAAAGCAGGTAAGGATTAATGCTTGAATTTGACAACATAAGACTTGAACTTGAAGGTTATGAAGAGCCTGTCGCAAAGCTTCGCGATGCTCTGCATATCGATGTGGTTACCACTGAGATCTCCGAGCTCGAGGCGCGTACCCAGGAACCGGATTTCTGGAACGATGTCGATAAGGCACAGGCCCTTCAGACAAAGCTTCGCCGTGCCCAGATAAGAGTAGATTCCTTCCGCCAGCTTGTAACTGACAGGGAAGACCTTCTGGCACTCTGTGAGCTTGCTAACGAAGAAGAGGATATCGGATCTCTTCCCGAGCTTGAAGAAGGCCTTGCAACCTTCAAAGATGAATTCGAGAAGATGCGTCTTGAGACACTTCTTACCGGAGAATACGACAAGAATAATGCCATCATCACCCTGCATGCTGGAGCCGGCGGAACAGAGGCAATGGACTGGGTATCCATGCTCTACCGTATGTATACTAGATGGGCGGAACTTCATGATTATTCCATCAAGGTCTTAGAATACCTTGACGGCGAAGAAGCAGGGATCAAGAGCTGTTCCATGATGATCGAAGGCGAGAATGCCTACGGATTCCTGCGTTCCGAGATCGGCGTTCATCGTCTCGTAAGGATATCTCCTTTCGATGCTTCCGGAAGAAGGCATACATCCTTTGCATCCTGCGAAGTCATGCCTGAATTAGACGATTCCATTGATATCAAGATCGACATGAATGATGTCCGTGTCGATACATACCGTGCATCCGGTAAGGGCGGCCAGCACATCAACAAGACTGATTCTGCCGTCCGTATGACACACAATCCCACAGGTGTTGTTGTTGCCTGCCAGTCAGAGCGTTCCCAGGTCCAGAACAAGGAGACTTGTTTGAAGATGCTGAAGGCTAAGCTTTTCGCTCTTGCGAAAGCTGCTCAGATGGAGAAGATCGAAGACCTTAAGGGCAACCAGATGGAGATCGCCTGGGGTTCCCAGATCAGATCTTATGTTTTCTGTCCTTATACAATGGTAAAAGATCACAGAACAGGATATGAGGAAGTTGATGTGGATGCCGTAATGGACGGTAAGCTCGACGGCTTTATCAATGCTTTCCTTTCGGGGATGAAGATCGAAAAATAAGATCCTGAAGTATATTTTAAGAAATTAGTCAGCTGTCTCAAAAGTGAAGATGATCACAGGGGCAGCTCTTTTTTGCGTAAGATTACGGCATTTGCCTGTTTATTGCCGAATTGTCGTGTTTGTTAATCTTGATCGAAATTGTAGAATAAACTTAATCTTTTATTTGGAGAAAGAATTATGAACAAAAAGATGCTTTGTATTCTGCTTGCAGGATCAATGCTCCTGTCACTGGCAGCCTGTAAGACAACAAAACCGCAGGAAACGACGGAAACTACAACAGTAAGTACTTCTGAAACTACTGAGGCTACTACAACCACTGCGGCGTCAGAGACAACCGAAACGACTGAGACAGCGCCTTCAGAATCAACGGGATTCCCCGAGAAGGGGTGTAAGCTGGAGTTCCCGACTGGTGAACGTTATCACTACGATATGGATCTTGCTCTTGATACAAAAGAGAATACCATCTCAGGTCACGTTGACTTTGCTTTCTTTAATGACAGTGAAGACGACTGGGACAAGCTCTGTTTACGTGATTATTCTTCATTATTCAAGAACCCGAAGGATGCCGGTTATGATGCGGGAATAGAGACTCACGGAAAGCTGACGGAGATTACGAATATCAAGGATTCCAGGGATGGCAGTGCTTTAGATTATGAGCGCGAAGATAAGGATGTATCCGTTGTGTGGATCCCTCTGAATTCCAAGCTTGCTCCCGGAGAGAAGATGACCCTTTCTTATGATTTCGTTGCAAAGATCCCGACTGTTGCCGACAGATACGGTGTATCGGACGGAGTATTCAATGTTACTAATTTCTATCCTATATTGGCCGAATATACAAAAGACGGTTGGTCTCATATCGGATTCTATGCGGTCGGTGAATGCTTCTATTCGGAGATCTCCGATTATGATGTAAAACTGACTGTACCTTCTGATATGGTTGTTCTGTCTACAGGAGTCGAAAAGGGCGAGACTTCTTCGGACTATGCAAAAACCATCTCCATCTTTGCTGAATGTGTCCGAGACTTTGTGTTCTCAGGAAGTGAAAAGTTTAAGCTGATCGAAGGAGACTATAAGGATACGCACGTCCGTACTGCATATATCGAAGAAGAGAAACCCGAATACGATAAGATGGAAGCTGAGTATGCTCAAAAGGCAGCAATTGACTCACTCGAGGCTTTCGGTTCTGCGTTCGGTGAATACCCCTATAAGGATCTGGAAGTTATTTTAGCTCCCATCTCTGCAGGCGGAATGGAGTATCCGAATCTAGTTATCATCAGCAAGGCTTATGTCGATGCGAACGAATCGGAACAGTCCCGCAAAAACATATACCAGATGTCTGCTGATAATGTTGTGTCTCATGAAGTGGGACATCAGTGGTTCATGGGTATCGTAGGATCTAATTCGGGCCTGCAGCCCTGGCTGGACGAATCTTTCGCGTCTTTTACCGAATATGTTTACGAAGTTGCAGTATATCCTGACAAAAACCATACTCAGCCGATTACGCTCAATAATGATGATATCGATAATTATACCAAGATCAACAGGTCCTACTTCGATTATCAATCCGATTTCAGCTACATTGCTGCTGTTTATTGGGACGGCAAGGATGTCCTTATAGATATGCATGACATACTGGGCGAGGAAGAATTTTACGGCATTGTAAGAGAATACGTTCATGAATATGCTTTCAGGAACGCGGACCAGACGGATTTCTTCAGGATACTTTACAAACATTCCGGAACAGAGAATACGACGCTGAATATGTTGATCAGGAAGTACTTCACAGAGGATGTCCAGCCTTCTAAGTTTGCATAGACACTATTTATTATAAATATTTAAAAAAAATGGTATGATAGTAGCGGATTAATAGAATTACGGAGGTTACTATCATGCCTGCAAACAATAAGTCGGCGGCAAAGGCCGCAGCAAAGGCTTCGAAGGCGTCAAAGTCCGAGAAGAAAAACAAGAAGATCGACCCTAAAGCAGAGTTTCCCAATCTCTATGAGACTTCATCTGCCGAGGATATCGAAGCGGCAATGAGTTTTGCCGAGGACTATAAGACATTCATCGACATCTCCAAGACGGAGAGGGAGTTTGTAAAGAATGCAAGGGAAGCCTGCGAGTCATTGGGCTTTAAGGATATCGCAGGACTCGATACCCTCAAGGCGGGAGATAAGGTCTATGCGTCCATCAAGGACAAGGGTTTTGTCTGTGCCGTTATCGGAAAGAGACCTGTATCTGAAGGATTCAATATCCTGGGTGCCCATATTGATTCGCCCAGGCTTGACCTGAAGCCTAATCCGGTATTCGAAGATACAGAGACTGTTTACTTCAAGACCCATTACTATGGCGGTATCAAGAAGTATCAGTGGACGACGATCCCTCTGGCTTTGCACGGAACAATCTACACAAGTGACGGCAATGCCCGCGATATCATCATCGGAGAGAAGGATACGGACCCCGTATTCTACATTACTGACTTGCTCCCGCATCTCGGCCGTGAACAGATGAAGGGCAATGCCGAAGATTTTATTCCCGCAGAAGATCTTACTGTTGTTATCGGCGGTATTCCGGCAAAGGGTAAAGATAAGATCAAGGAACCTTATAAAGCTGCTATCCTTAAGTATCTTTACGATGAGTACGGTATTGTTGAGAAGGATTTTGTATCCGGCGAACTTGAGATCGTTCCTGCGACCCGTGCAAGGGATCTCGGATTGGACCGTGCTTATATCGCAGCTTACGGCCACGATGACAAGTGTTGTGCTTATCCTGCTTTGATGGCGCTCCTCGCTCAGGACAAGCCCAAGAGAACCTGCGTTGCTTTCCTTACCGATAAGGAAGAGATAGGCTCTTATTCCAATTCCGGCGCACAGTCCGTACTGTATGAGAACTTCCTTATGGAACTTCTGGCAAAGAACCTCGGCGGTATCGATAAGTTTAATATGCTGGTTTATCGTAAGGCTCTTGAGAATACAAAGATGCTCTCGACGGATGTAACTACCGGATTCGATCCCAAGTACGCTAATGTGTTCGAGAAGAACAACACCGCTTTCCTGTCGCACGGCGTTAAGATCGAGAAATATACCGGCGCCAGAGGCAAGTCCGGTACCAATGAAGCTAACGGTGACTTTGTTGCCGATATCACTAAGATCTTCGCGGATAATTCGATCCCGTGGCAGACCGGGGAACTCGGCAAGATCGATGCAGGCGGCGGCGGAACTATCTCCTGCTACATGGCTAAAATGGGAATGGATGTTGTCGATATGGGAATCCCCGTATGGTCCATGCATGCGCCTGTTGAGGTTATCTCCAAGATCGACCTGTACTTCCTTTATCTTGCATATAAGGCCTTTGTTGAACAGATCGGATAAGTTATGGGCAAAAGGACCGTTGAACGTAAAAACGCCATAAAATCCTCTATCGGAAGGATCGTCATCTATGCGCTGGCGGTCTTGCTTCAGTGGACCCTTATCGTTTTACTCGTAACCTACTTCGGCAACAGATATCCGATAATAGCATCGGTTGTCCGCGGCTCTGCTATGATCTTCGCGCTGTACGTTAATTCCCGGGATAACGTATCCACGATGAAGATCGTATGGATAATAGTACTGCTGATATTCCCGATCTTCGGACTGATATTGTATTTCACGTTCAGGTTCAACAGATCGAAGAGACTGATGCAGAAGAAACTTGCTGCGGTTGATGAGGATATATTCCCGCTGCTTGATAAGACGGATCATGTGAACGCAAAGGATCTTGAGATACCCAGGCTCGATAAGTCTAATCTCAAATACATCAACGAGACGGCAAAGTTCCCGACTTATAAGGATACGAAGCTTAAATATTTCGGCAATCAGAACGACTGCTATGATTCTATGCTCGAAGATATAGCCAAAGCAGAAGAATATATCTATATGGAGTATCACGCTATCGAAGATAAGGAATCTTTCGAGAGACTCCATAAGATCCTTATCGACAGGGCTAAGGCCGGTGTGGATGTTAGGATCTTATATGATGATATCGGAAGCTATGTCTTCATCAGCAAGTCCTTTATTGATATGCTCAAGACCGAAGGTATCAACTGCAATGTATTCAACACTGCGATACCGTTGTTTACAGCATTCGTCAATAACCGCGACCACAGGAAGATCACGGTAGTTGACGGCAAAGTCGCTTATACCGGCGGATTCAATATCGCGGACGAGTATTTCAACATCACAAGCCCTTACGGCCGATGGAAGGATAACGGCATCAGGATGGAAGGCAAAGCCGTCGTGTCGATGGAAGCTCAGTTCATCGAGATGTGGAACTTCGCAGATTTAAGATATAAAAGAGACGGGAAGATGGAGTTCAATCCCCGCAATATCGAGTTCGAACCTTGCAACAGTATAGTTACTCCTTATGCAGACAGTCCGATTGATGAAGAACCCTTGGGAGAGAATGTCTATATCAACATCATTAACCACTCGACAGAGTATTGCTGGTTCATGACACCTTATCTTGTCTTGTCTGACGAGATGAAAAGGGCGCTTATCAATGCGCACAAGAGAGGTGTTGATGTCAGGATCGTAACTCCGGGCATCCCTGATAAGAGAACGATATATTCTCTTACCAGATCTTACTACTATCCTCTTTGTGAGGAAGGAATCAGGATCTATGAATATACACCAGGTTTCCTGCATTCCAAGTTGTGCCTGTCTGATGACCATTCGGCAGTAGTAGGGACTATTAATCTTGACTTCAGGAGTTTCTACCATCATTTTGAGAATGCCGTATATATCCTTAACGATTACGAGTGCTTTGCAGATATAAAGAGTGATTTTGATGAGACGTTCGAACAGTCTAACGAAGTCACCGAACAATATGCTGCTGAGCCAGGGCTCATAAAGAGTGTAGCAAAATCCATACTTAGGCTTATCGCACCTATTGCGTAAGCAGGGAGGAATGAATATGAATCTGCGTTTTGCGAACTGCAGGCTGCTTGCATCAGATATGACCGTTCTTGACAAGGCGGAACTGATAACGAGCGGTGATAAGATAGTATTCTCGGGTAAGGCTGAAGATGCGGCCGCAGCTGCAGGCAATATGTCTTTTGACCGCGTGATCGATTGCCGCAACGACCTTCTGATGCCCGGCTTTAAGAATGCACATACACATACTGCAATGACATTTGCAAGGTCTCTGGCAGATGACCTGACGTTGAACGACTGGCTCCACAAGGCGATATTTCCCAGAGAAGCCAAGCTTACTGCAGAGCATATCTATTGGTTCTTAAAGCTTGGTTTCGCCGAATATATCGCTAACGGCATCACATCCTGTTTTGATATGTATTTCCAGCCGGATGCTACTGCCAAGGCCGCCGTTGATACCGGATTCAGGTTCGTGTTCTGCGGATCGGTCAACGACTTCGGCGGCATCGACAGACTCGAAGATGAATATAACAGGTTCAATTCCTACGATGATCTTGTCTCATACAGATTGGGATTCCATGCCGAATACACAACATCTGAGAACATCATGAAGACGATCTCCGATATCGCTCATAAATATGAGGCGCCTGTTTTCGCACATATATCAGAGACGGAAGCTGAGGTGGCAGGATGCATTGAAAGATACGGCAAGTCTCCCGTTAAAGTGTTCGATGAACTGGGATTGTATGATTTCGGCGGTGGCGGTTTCCACTGCGTATGGTTCGACGATGAAGACATGAAAATATATAAGGACAAAGGCCTTTATGCAGTATTCAATGCCTGCTCCAACCTGAAGCTTGCTTCCGGAATCGCACCGGTCGCAAAGTTCAGGGAATACGGGATCAACACCGCGATCGGAACTGACGGTGCAGGAAGCAACAATGCCCTTGATATGTTCCGTGAAATGTATCTTGATAATGTACTGTCGAATATCGGCGCAGGTCAGGCAGCTGTAATCCCTCCGGCATATACTCTTGAGGCGGCAGTTTCCGTAGGCTCCCGGTGCATGGGCCTGTCCGACTGTGTAAGTCTTGATGCCGGCATGAAGGCGGACTTCATCAGGATCGACATGAAGGCGCCTGTTTCTCTTCCCGAAAATAACATTGTCGCAAACCTCGTTTACAGCGGGAATCCGTCTCTTGTAAAGATGACTGTTATCGGCGGAAAGATCCTGTACGAGAACGGTGAATTTACTACTATCGATATGGAGGAAGTCAGGAACAGGACAAAGTCCCTGATGGCAGATCTCGCATAAGTATGGACATCCTCAAAGGCTACATCAGAAGATATAAGAAGCAGTGCATCTTAAGCCCTCTGTTTAAGCTGCTTGAAGCATGCTTTGAACTGATCGTGCCTTTGGTGGTTAAAGGGATCATCGATAAAGGTATTGCCAATCAAGATAAGACCTACATCATCGGCAGCGTGATCGTTCTTTGTGTGTTCGCTGTAGCAGGTATATGTTTTGCGATCACTGCGCAATATTTCGCATCATACGCTGCTGCAGGAATATCTTCTGATTTAAGATCGGATCTGTTCGATAAAGTTACGAGACTCAAGGAGAAAGATTACGACAGATTCGGTTCCTCCGCGCTCATTACATCGCTTACTTCGGATGTTAATCAGATAGCATCAGGGATCAATATGGTCTTAAGGCTTCTTTTGCGTTCTCCTCTGATAGTTATCGGCGCGACTATAATGGCATTCACGGTCAGTTGGAAACTTGCATTGATATTCCTTGTTGCTGATATTATTTTGTTTGCTGTTGTATATTCAAATATGAAGAGGTCCGTTCCTCAATACAGGAAGACCCGTGAAGGACTTGACGGGATGGTCAATGAAGCCTCTAACGGCATATCCGGCGTCAGGGTCATAAGAGGATTCAACAGGACTTCAGATATCGAGGCCGGATTCACGGAAAAGAGCGCCGGGCTCAATTCTGATCAGAAACGGGCTTCTGCCATATCCGCAATATTATCTCCCGTTACTTATCTTGTAATCAACCTGTCGATATGTCTTCTAATAGGACTCGGTGCTATTGACTTTAAGACAGGCACTCTTACTGCGGGAGCCGTAACTGCGCTTTATAACTATATGTCCCAGATACTGGTGGAGCTTCTTAAGGGTGCAAATGTCATCGTACTGCTTAATAAAGCAACAGCATGCCTCGAACGGGTAAAGAAGATCATGGGTATCGAAACCGATACTGACAGGGATTATAAAGAGCTTCCTGCTAAAGATGCTCACGCTGTCAGATTTACGGATGTTACCTTCAGGTATCCCGGGTCGTCCGAGCCTGCAGTCGAAAATGTATCTTTCGATATCGAGCCGTCATCAACCCTGGGTATCATCGGTATGACAGGTTCCGGTAAATCCACGATCGCCAAACTTATTGCAGGCCTCTATGAACCTGATTCCGGTTCTGTCACTGTTGACGGCATAAGTGTCAGTGATATTGACCCTGAGATCTTGTCCGGTGAAGTTGCGATGTCCCTTCAAAAAGCTTCCATGTTTACTGCAACCATCAGAGACAATATTACTTTAGCTAGGCCTGATATAACTGAAGAAGATATCGCCAAAGCCTGCAGTATCTCTGTGACAAATGAGATAACCGAGGGTAAAGAAGAAGGTCTTGATACGGTAGTTCATGCATCCGGCGCGGGATTGTCCGGAGGACAGAAGCAGAGGATAGGGATTGCAAGGACCCTGGCAGGCAATCCGGGTGTTGCAGTTTTCGACGATTCCACTTCTGCATTGGATTCCATTACCGAGAAGAAAGTCCTGAATAATCTTCTTGAGATGGACAACAGACCTACAGTTATTTTGATATCACAGAAGATCAGGACTGTCAGAAGATGCGATAAGATCCTGTTCATCGAAGACGGCAAAGCACTCTTTTGTCTGCCTCACGATAAACTCTATGAAGCATCGGAAAGCTACAGGCGCCTGTGTGCTCTGCAGAGGGAGGCGGTGTGACCATGAATATGTCTCATGTTAAACGTCTCTTAGGATATGCCGGCAGGAAGAAGGGCTTGATAGTCCTGTCATTCATTGCTGCGGCTCTTTATGCGGTATCAACAGTCCTTATTCCGTATTTTGCCGGCCGTGCCATTGATTCTCTTGACCGTGATTATCTTGTGATCATCAAATTTGTTGTTATCATAGCGATCTGCGCAGGCATCTCTTCCATAAGTTCCTTCGTTCTTATGAGAGTGAACAATTCTCTTACGTATGATGTCTGTGAAGGTCTTCGCAACGATATGTTTGCTAAGGTTGGTAAACTCAGGATGGCAACACTTGATACTACGGATCCCGGCAAACTTCAAAGTCTTATTATCAACGACTGTGAGACTGTGGGTGACGGCATGATACTGTTCCTGAACCAATTCGTATCTGGTTTTGTAACAATACTCGTTACGATGACGATAATGTTCATGATCGACTACAGGATAGCTTTGTTTGTTCTCCTGTGTGTGCCGCTAACGTTCTTCGTCTCATATATCATTGCCAAGAAGACTTTCGGTTCCTTCAAAAAGCAGTCTGAAGTAAGGTCCGATCAGACAACTTATATTTCTGAGACCTGTGAGAACTTTACGACACTCAGGTCTTACAACGGCTTTGCAAACAGAAGGGATGTATTCGGCAAGATCAATGAGGACTATAAGAAGATCTCGATCAAAGCAGTATTCCTGTCATCCATAACGAATCCTTCAACAAGATTCGTTAATTCCGTAATCTACTCCGGTGTCGCGCTTATCGGAGCGATGCTTTGCCTCGGACCTTCACTTACGGCAGGTCTTCTGGTGTCGCTCCTGGCTTACTCTAATCAGTTCATGAAGCCTTTTAATGATCTGTCGGCGGTATATACAGAGCTTACCAATACATTCGCGTGCTTATCCCGAATGATAGAACTTATGGACAACAAAGACGTGATCCCTGATGAAGGAGATCTGGTTCCTTTATCTGAAGATGCAAAAGAACAGGGAATAAGCATAGAGTTCAGGGATGTTACTTTCTCTTATGTTCCGGGCAAACCCGTATTGAAGAATGTATCATTTACAGTTCCTGCAGGAGCAAAGGCAGCTATAGTAGGTCCAACAGGATGCGGTAAGACTACACTTATAAATCTTCTCATGAGATTCTATGAACCTGATTCAGGTGAGATCCTTGTTAACGGCAGATCCATATCCGAGATCCCCAGGGATTCCTTAAGAGGCCTTATAGGCTTCGTACTGCAGGATACATGGATCAGGAACGGATCTGTCATGGAGAATATTAAATTCGGACATCCTGATATGAGTGACGAGAAAGCAATTAAGGGCGCGCAAGTCACCGGCGCAGCATCATTCATCAAGAGACTTCCAGGTCAATACCAAGAGAAGATAGATAACAGAAGATCGGATATATCCGAAGGACAAAAACAGCTTCTTGCCATTACAAGGGCCATGAATTCGGATCCCGATGTAATGATCCTGGATGAAGCTACATCTTCCGTAGATGTCCTGACTGAAGTCCGTATCCAGAAAGCCGTTAAGGAACTCCTTGCCGGAAGGACCGGTATAATAATCGCTCACAGGTTATCTACCATAATCGATTGCGATATAATAGCAGTGTTGGATAAAGGCGAGCTTGCCGAGATCGGAACACATGAGGAATTACTTGCAAATAACGGGTTCTATTCGGAACTCTATGAATCATATATCTGATAAGAACAGGAGATAAAGATGTACAAGAACCAGAGGCTTGAAGATTTCAAAGAATATATCAAGGGGAGAAGATGTGCCGTTATCGGTATAGGCATATCCAACAGGCCGCTCATTGCCTGGCTTGCGGGCTTGGGTGCTAAGGTTACAGCTTTCGATAAGCTTGCATCTGACGATCCAGTCATGAGCAAGACAATCGCAGATTTCAAAGAAGTCGGGATCGAACTCGATTATTCGCTGGGAGAAGGTTATCTCGACCGCCTGAAGAATGAGGTGTTCGATATAGTATTCAAGACTCCGAAGATGAGATTTGAGACCGAGGAACTGGTTGCAGCCAAGGATAAGGGTGCAATACTGACATCCGAGATGGAACTGTTCATGAACCTTTGTCCTGCAAAGCTCTTCGGAATCACCGGTTCCGACGGCAAGACAACGACTACCACTCTCGTATCCGAGATCCTTAAGAAAGCTGGATATACCGTATGGCTTGGCGGCAACATCGGCACGCCGCTTCTGGATAAGATAGGTGAGATCACTCCTGAAGATATGGTCGTCCTGGAATTGTCTTCGTTCCAGCTCCTCGGCATGAGAAGGTCTTGTGACGTCGCGATCGTAACCAACATCACACCTAATCATCTTGATTTCCATACAGACTATCAGGAATATATCGATGCGAAAACAAATATCTTCCGTTATCAGGGACCGTGCGGCAAACTCATTCTCAATGAGGGATGTGATCTGACGTTCGATATGCGCATGATATCATCAGGCAAAGTTGTTATGTTTACTGCATCTGAAGACGTAAAAGACAGGGAAGGTGCTTCTTACTACGATCGCTTCTGTCTTGAAGGCGATATGCTGACTGAGATAAAGGACGGTGAGTCAACACCGATGTTTAAGACATCTGATATCCTTATCCCCGGAATGCATAATGTCGAGAACTACCTTGCAGCTGCAGCTGCCACAGAAGGATATGCATCAGTCGAGGACATAATGTATGTTGCAGAGCATTTCCCGGGTGTAGCCCACAGGATCGAGTTCATAAGGGAGATCGACGGAGTTAAGTGGTATAACTCTTCGATCGATACGTCTCCGAACCGCGCGATCAACACCATGAACGCTTTGGCAGGAAGAGGAATGAAGGGTGTACTTATTTGCGGAGGAGCCGATAAGAAGTGTGTTTACGATGGCCTGGGAGATGCGATCCTCAATGTCTCCGACAGGATCCTGATTTACGGAACAAACGCGCCTTTTGTAAAGGATATCCTGGCAAAAGAAGCAAACGGCAGGGAATATGAGCTTATTGAATTTGAAGGCTCCGATAAGGATATCTACGAATTCCCGGAGACGCGGGATAATGTGGTCAACACATATAAGGATATGATCGATAAAGCTAGAGGATTGGCAAAGCCCGGTGAGATCGTCATTATGTCTTCCATCGGTACATCTTACGATCATTTCAGGCACTTCGAACACAGAGGAGATATGTTCAGAGATCTTGTAAATGAACTCTGATAGGCATTATGAGGGTAAATATGATGACTGGTATCCGAAAAGTAATATCATCAATAGTTGTTTGTGCCGCGCTTGTTCTGACAACTGTAATTCTGATTCCCAAGACAGTCAGTGCGGAAGACCACGGTGAACTCCAACCCGGAACTCCGGTTAAGATCGATCTCGCATCAGACAGGATACATTGGTTCAAATTTACTTCAACAAAGCAGCAGGTTATTCAACTTGATTCGACAGGAACTGTAGATGTCAGTGTCGAGATATATAAAGGCAGTAAGTCCGGACCCTCTATTGCTGACGATGATAACGGCGCCCATGATTACTATAACTTCATGTGCAGGTGTCTGATCGATGCCGGAACATATTGGATAAAGGTTATTCCGGACAGTACTGATGTCTCACCCAATAATACGGCTGTAACTTTATCAGTTTTATCTCATGAGAAGATAGCTGATTTTACATCAGCTTATTTTCCGAACACTCTGTTTCGGAATTATGTATATGCCAATTTTGACGTTATTGACGATGGTGAGCTGACTTACGATGAGATGATGTTGGTAACCCAGATCGATGTCGATAACATGAATATCGATAATCTCAAGGGTGTTGAACTTTTCAAAGAACTTGAGATCCTGTCTTGTAATGTATGTAAATTGTCATCTCTTAATATCCCGAATATGCCGAAACTGAATTATGTATCTTGCAAGGATAATAATGACAAGATGGATTCATTAAATGTTTCAAACTGTCCTGAACTTATTGATCTTGATTGTTCCTACAGCGAAGTTACATCTTTGAAGGTCAGCGGGTGTGACAGCCTTGAGGACCTTACATGTATTGGCAATACAGATCTTAAGAGTCTTGATGTAAGCGGTTTAACCTCTTTGGAAGCAATCTGGTGCGCCGGTTGTCAGATATCATCGCTGAATCTTAACGGGTGCACAAACCTTGAATATTTAGACTGCAATTCTAACAAACTCACGTCTTTGGATGTGAGCAATCTTCCTGTACTCGATAGGCTGTACTGTCAAGGAAACCAACTGACTTCGCTTAAACTGAATAACAAACTTAATCTGCTCCAATGTTATAAAAACAAACTTAAGAATCTCGACCTGACAGGACTGTCAAATCTTTATGTTTTGGAATGTGAGCAAAATGATCTTACCGATCTTGATATAAGCTCGAGTCTCTGGCTTTGCTCAATCTACCCCGACGGATGGAATGAATCCCGCAAATGTTACGAGGGAGAGATCCGTTATACTTCATGTCGTCTTAAAATTGATCCTTCAGTTAAAGTTACCAAAGGGAATTCTGATCCTTCTGAGATCGTAGTCGATATCGATGAGGAACATTTTCCCGACATGAATTTCAGAATACATGTGTGCGGCATTTTCGATTCTGATCATGATGATAAGTTTAGTAAAATAGAGATCGCAGCAGCTCGTTTATTAGATGTATCAAACAGCGGAGTAAAGACATGCAAGGGGATTGAATACCTGACCGAACTTGAGGAATTCTACTGCAATGGTAATTCCCTTACGGAGCTTGATCTTACGAATAATACCAAACTGACTCTTCTTTCTTGTAAGAATAGCACTATCAAAAAGTTGAAGATTGATACTTGCACTGAACTTAATTCCATAAATTGTTTTGCTAATAATCTGTCGGATCTGGACATAAGCAAAAACACAAAACTTTCAGTCCTTGTCTGTTATGATAATCCTTTTGCAAGTCTTGATATATATAATTGTCCGCAGCTGGTCAAGGCATATAAGGAAGGCATAAAGGAAGAGACAGATAACTATGTCTTATATTTGAGTGAAGATCAATCGAAATTATGTTGCGATAAATCTTTGAAGATCATTATAGAGAAACCTACACCTATTCCGACTGCTACAGCAACACCGACACCGACACAAATACCGGCTGCAGATCCGACAGTTAAGCCTGCTGATAATCCTTCGGGATATCCGACGATTGTCCCGACAGCAAAGCCCACATCCGTACCGTCAGTTACATTGTCTCTTGATAAGACAACTGCTGATGTAATATGCGGCAAGACCCTGGCTTTGAAAGCTGATATTAAGGGGACATCATCGGAAATCACATGGAAGTCGTCCGATACCAAAGTTGCGACGGTTGACTCTTCAGGCAAGATCACTGCCAAGATGGCTGGTACGGTTACTATAACTGCAACGGCAACGGGGAAATCTGCCAATTGCACGGTTACGGTTCTTTATAAGGATGTAACTAACCCTAAGGATTTCTGGTTTGAACCGACCAACTACCTGACAGCCAAAGGAGTAGTTAAAGGTTACGACAAGCAGACAAAGTTTAAACCTGCAAATAAATGTACACGTGCGCAGATGGTAACATTTATCTGGAGACTTATGGGGGAACCGGCACCGAAGGCCCAAACCTGTAAATTCTCCGATGTTAAACAGAAGGACTATTTCTATAAGGCTTGTATCTGGGGCAATGAGAACCATATCGTTGAAGGCTATAAGAACGGAACATTCGGACCTCAGATAGTCTGCGCCAGAAAACATGCCGTTACGTTCCTTTGGAGGCTTGCAGACAAGCCTCAGGCAAAGACAGCCAAGAATCCGTTCAAGGATGTTAAGAAGAGCGACTATTTCTATAAAGCTACTCTCTGGGCTTCAGAGAAGTGGATTCTGGCAGGATATAAAGACGGAACATTCCGTCCCAACGGTGATTGCCTGAGAAGACAGATGGTGACTTTTTTGTACAAATATGATAAGAAGATATACGGGAGGAGCTGAATATGAGAATACACATCAGAACGATAGTCTCGATTATCGCGGTTGCTGTTCTTATCGGCGGTGCATTTCTTCTGACTACGAGAAATGCCCGTGCAGACAGGACATACGTTCAGATAAGATATGAAGATCCCCAAGATCCCGGTACTACTCCTGTTGCAAGGCCTTCCGGAATAGCGCTTCCGACAGGATTTGCTCTGCCGACCGGTTTTGCGCTTCCTACAGGTTTTGCCTTGCCCACCGGAATGCCGGCGCTTCCTACAGGCTTTGCGCTTCCTACGGGATTTCCTGCTTTGCCTACAGGGTTTGCAATACCGACAGGATTTCCTTCGCTTCCAACCGGGTTCCCGGCTTTGCCTACGGGAATGCCGTCTCTTCCTACGGGATTTCCTTCTCTTCCGACAAAAACTGCAAACGCCACGGCAACTCCTAAGCCTTCTGCATCTGTTGCTCTGAATACGGATAAGGCTAATGTGGTTTGCGGTAAAACCATTACCCTTAAAGTTACAGTTACCGGATCTGATTCTAAAGTAGTATGGATATCTTCCAATCCTCTTGTAGCTTCCGTTGATACGACAGGTGTCGTAAGAGGGAGGAAAGCAGGACAGGTAACGATTACTGCCGCAGCAGGTCTCAAGACCGCTTCGTGTCAGGTTACCGTACTATATCAGGATGTAACAGACTCTAATGACTTCTGGTATACACCGACAAACTATCTTACGGCAAAGGGCATAGTCAAAGGTTATGACGATCAGACAAAGTTCAAACCCGCCAATGAATGCACAAGAGCACAGATGGTGACATTTATATGGAGACTTGCAGGTCAGCCTGTTCCGAAAACGACCAAATGCAAGTTCTCCGATGTAAGGCTTACGGATTACTACTATCTGCCTTGTATCTGGGGTAATGAGAACCATATTGTCGAAGGATATAAGGACGGGACTTTTGGCCCGAATATTGTCTGCGCCAGACGTCATGCGGTTACATTCCTTTGGAGATATGCAGGCAAACCCGAACCTTCGGTCAAGAAGAACAAGTTCTCCGATGTGTCAGATACGGATTATTTCTATAAGGCGACTCTT
>JAGCSR010000058.1 GCA_017964005.1 Clostridiales bacterium | reverse complement strand
TAGCTCCCGTTTTTGCTATAGTCAGACTGTAGCGTTAGAGTTTTGTGCATAAATAAATTCTAACAATAAATGGGCCCTTCGGGACCCATTTTCTTTTGCAAATATATAGGGGCTATCTCATTTTGTTTTGAGACAGCCCCTTTTTTGTTCCCTGAGGGCGAAGAAGTAACATAAGCCGGCATGTTTTGTCATTATTGTTTCATTTGTGTCACAAAACCGATAACCAAAGCCTATTTCGGCAAAAGGTGCTATAATTGGGTATAAAGGATAACTATGTCCTTATGTCGTTATGCGAAGAAAGGAGCAGGATAAGATAGCGGAAGAGACTATGGAATCCGAAGGCAAGGCCGCACCTTGCCCCGCAAAACCTGATAAGCCTAAGAAGCCGAGAAGAAAGAAGACTTCGAAGGATTATGCCATTGAGCTGCTGATCAAGGTCTGTGCGACGGTTGCGGTGGTATTGATATTATGCTTGTGCGTAATAGGGATCCACATCAACCACGGGAATGCTTCCTACCCCATGATCAAGGATGGGGACCTGGTTATAACATTCAGGTTGGGACAGCCCAAAGCCGGAGATGAGGTCGGATATACCAAAGACGGTGTGTTCAAGCTCGGAAGGGTAGTGGCTGTAGGGGGCGACGAGATCGAGATCAACGATTCCTATGTCGCAGTCAACGGGTTCGGCATTGCCGAAGATGTGGTCTATCCCACATCATCTTCCGGGGCGAAGATAACATTCCCCTATGAAGTGCCCAAGAATTGCTATTTTGTCTTGAATGATTTCAGGAGCGATCTTGAAGACAGCAGGTCTTTCGGAGCGATAACGGATAAAGAGTGTGAAGGAACGGTAGTTTTTATTATGAGAAGACGCGGGATCTGACAAGGATCCGGTCCGAGAACCAGGAGGTCATATGAACAGGTTAAAGAAAGCATTGATCGCAGTTTTGGCATCGGCGGCCATCATGGCAGCCTGCATCATGCCCGCTATGGCGGATAATACATATCCCCAGTCCAGTTGGGCTAAGGGCGGTACTTTCGACTTCAAGAAGTATCTTGTTATCGATGAGAATGAGAATCTTCCCGATGCCACGTTCTATTACGATATCGTGCCGGGCACAGCAGTCTCTTCCTCTGCGGACAAGATGGAGGTCTATGCAGGTGTTGCCGGCGCCACGGTCGGAAATGCAGTAATATCAAACGGTGACACCACATATGATGCTAAAGCGGCAGAAGATGTGAGCGTGACTCTGGCTTCGGGACAAAAATATGCCAAGACTACGGTAACGATCGATTTCTCAGGCTGTGATTTCAAGGAGCCGGGTGTCTTCCGTTACAACTTGACAGAGCGCAATGATCCCAATGGAATATTCTCCTGCGATACCACAACCAAGTATGTTGATGTTTATGTAACTGACAACGGTCAGGGTGTATTGGCAGTATCAGGATATACCATTCACTCGACAGAAGAAGCTCCCGCTACAGGTGCCACTGCAGGAACTGAAGGTACAGATTTGGCCGACAAGATCGACGGTATACAGAATGAATATGAGACAACAGATCTTTATGTAGGTAAGGTCGTAACCGGTAACCAGGCATCCCGTGACAAGTACTTCAAGTTCACGGTCAAGATCTCTGATCTTGTCGGACAGACGAAGCTGAATGTCGGTATTGCCAATGCGGATGCAACAAGCGGCGACAACCTTGCAACCAGTTCTGCAAACAAAAATCAACCGAACCCTACGGAATTGACTGTATCCGGCGGCGAGGCTACCGGAACGTTCTATCTGCAGAACAATCAGTATGTGATCATCTACGGCCTCATGAACGGTGCAAAATATGAGATCACCGAGGATGCCGAGGATTATAACTCCATCGCATCTTCAAATACGGCATTTACCATCGGAAGTGCGAATTTCGATGATGCCGTAAAGAATGATTCCGGTATCGATGTAGCAGACGGACCTTTCTATGCAGGTTTTACCAACCAGCGTCAGGGCGTTATCCCTACAGGTATCATCATGAAGGTCGCTCCTGTTGCGATCATCGGTGTTGTTGCACTGGCAGGTATAATCGTTCTTGTTACCTTGAACGTTAAGCGCAAGGCTGAAGATACTGAGGCGGATAACTGATAACAAAGAATACTTCGCCGGGGAGTTCGGATGGTAAGATTCTGGAAGACCCTTAATACGATATATGACGACCTGATCATCGTAATCCTGGTCGCGGTGCTCCTGGTCGTTATATATTCGGCTTATGATACGGGTTACGTATTCAAGCAGGCTGCGGATGATACATATACGAGGTTCAGGCCCGACAGGGTGAACGCAGCGGGTTTAGAAGGATCACCTATAACGGACGATATGGTCGGATGGATAGTGATAGACGACACGTCGATCGATTACCCGATCATGCAGGGCGAAGATAACCTGGAGTATCTGAATCTGGATCCGGCGGGGAAGTTCTCCTTATCCGGGAGCATCTTTCTCGACTGCAGGAATTCTCCGGACTTTAAGGATCCGTATTCAGTGATCTACGGACACCATATGCAGTACGGCAAGATGTTCGGTGCATTGGATGACTTCCTTAACGAAGACTATCTGGCATCGCATACGACCGGAAAGCTGATGGTGGGAAGGAATGCCGAGACCACCTATGATCTCAAGGTCATATACGCGGTATCGGCGGATGCCAAAGACGAGATAGTCTTTGACATAACGAGTGACGAAGAGGTAAGAAGGATCCTCGCATCGAAAGGTTTTACCGGGAACGACAGGATATTGGGCCTTGTAACCTGCACCGATGCGGATTCGACGGAACGGACCATTCTGTTCTGTTATATACTCGAAAATTGATGTTTTAAAGAAAGGAGCGCAGATCGTGAAGGTTAACGGCAGGATCAAGACAAGATTCCATGCGGTGGCAGCTGCCGTCTTTGCAGTCATATTCCTGTTTTGCGCTCTTCCCGTAAGGGCTTTCTTCGAATACACTCCCGTAGACATTAAGATCCCGTTCAGTGTTGCCAAGGCGGATCTTACGGGAGATAAGACTTTCAATGTCGTTATAGAACCCAAGGATAAGTCATATCCTGCCCCCAAGACTTCCGAGATAACCATAAACGGATCGGGCTCTTCCAGCTTTGAGATCACCGTGGAGGAGCCCGGCACGTACGAGTATAAGATCTACGAGCGCAAGGGCACTAACGACAAGATCCAATATGATGACACGACTTATACCGTGTCTGTGTTCGTAACGAATAATGACGCAGGACAGCTCGAATATCAGATGATCCTGTCTGACGGGACATCCGTTAAGCCTAAGGACGTGAAGTTCATTAACACTTCGGTTCCGGATGAACCTACCGAGCCCACAGAGCCCACAGAACCCACGGAGCCTTCGAAGCCTACAGAACCTTCCGATTCCACCGAACCCACTGATCCTACCAAGCCTTCGGAACCTACAGAACCCGCAGAGCCCACCAAGCCTGCAAAACCCACGGATAAGCCTACTCCGAAGCCTACCAAGAAACCTTCCGATCCCATAACCAGGACCGGTGAGGTATTGAGCAAATATTTCCCTTATGCCATCGTATGCATAGGTATCGGCGCCGTAATCGTAGTCATCGTCATCATAAGGCGCAGAAGGGAAAACGATCACTCCTGATTACAAACTATATTTTCTTTTCTATTCTTCTCATAATGGGGTATAATGTTCTTTAATCTATCCATTTATGAGGAGGTCACAATTATGGCAATTTTTGATCCCAAACAGAAGGTTATCGCGGGTTATCAGAAGTCTATCGACGATAAGAAGAACTCCATCAAGAAGTATTACGACGAGATCGGCCGTATGTACTACGGTCAGTACAAGGACATGAACCTCGACGTGACCAAGGATATCAATACACGCTGTGATGCCGTATCGACTCTCTACGATGAGATCGACGACCTCAACATAAAGATCCTCCACGAGAAGGGACTCAAGCTCTGCCCTAAGTGCCGTACCGAGAATGCCCTCACTTACGCATTTTGCTTCAAGTGCGGATCCAGATTCGACGATCCCGATGCAGTTATCGATGAGTCCGCCATTGCAGGCGCTCCCGCACCGGAACCCGTACCGGCTGTCGTACCCGAGCCCATTATCGTAGAAGAACCCATGGCTCAGGCTGAAGAGACTGAAGCTGCTCCCGCAGAAGAAGCTCCCTCAGAGGATGCTGAGGCTTGATAATATCGACCAACAAAAAGAAAAGAATAGAGTAAAAGATTATCGGAGGTGAAAATGGCTAAGATTTTCGAGGAAGAGTCAAGAACATTCAGTGAATATCTGCTCATACCGAATCTGACGACAGAGAAGAATACACCTGACCAGGTAGATCTGTCCGCACCGGTATGCAAGTACAGGAAGGGTCAGGAAGAATCCAAGCTCAAGATCAACATCCCTATGGTGTCTGCCGTTATGCAGGCTGTATCGGATGACGGACTCGCAGTAGAACTGGCAAGATGCGGCGGTATGTCCTTCATATTCCAGTCCCAGAGCATCGAGTCCCAGTGCAACATGATCCGTAAGGTCAAGAAATACAAGGCCGGTATCGTTGCATCCGATTCCAATGTGGCTCCTCAGGATACATTGGCTGATGTTATCGCCCTGTACGAGAAGAGCGGACACGGCACTGCTGCCGTAACTGAAGACGGAACAGCCGAAGGCAAGCTCTTAGGTCTTGTTACCACTAGAGATTACCGTGTAAGCCGTATGTCCCTCGACACTAAGGTCGAAGAGTTCATGACACCTCTGTCCCACCTTGTCACCGCTCCCGAAGGCACTACCCTCAAGGAAGCCAATGACATCATCTGGGAACATAAGATCAACCAGCTCCCTATAGTAGATTCCGAAGGCAAGCTCGTAGGATTGGTATTCCGTAAGGACTACGAATTCCATAAGGCTAACCCCTTAGAGCTTTTGGACCACGAGAAGAAGCTCATCGTCGGCGCAGGTATCAATACAAGAGATTACGAAGAGAGAGTTCCAGCGCTCATCGAAGCAGGTGCTGATGCTCTTTGCTTAGACTCTTCAGACGGATTCTCCGTCTGGCAGCAGAAGGCACTCAAGTGGTGCAAGGAGAACTATCCTGATGCGATCGTAGGTGCAGGCAACGTAGTAGATGCAGAAGGCTTCAGATTCCTGGCTGACTGCGGCGCTGACTTCATCAAGATCGGTATCGGCGGCGGTTCCATCTGTATCACCCGTGAGCAGAAGGGTATCGGCTGCGGTCAGGCTTCCGCTGTTCTGGCAGTTGCTAAGGCAAGAGACGAGTACTTCGAAGAGACAGGTATCTATATCCCGCTTTGTTCCGACGGCGGTATCGTTCACGACTACCACATGACCCTTGCACTGGCAATGGGTGCTGACTTCCTGATGCTCGGAAGATATTTTGCAAGATTCGACGAGTCTCCTACGAGAAAGCTCCTGGTCAACGGCACATATGTCAAGGAGTATTGGGGCGAGGGTTCCAACCGTGCCCGCAACTGGCAGCGTTACGATGACGGCGGAGCCGGCGGCAAGATGGCTTTCGAGGAAGGCGTAGATTCATATGTTCCTTATGCCGGAAGCCTCAAGGATAACGTTGACACATCCCTTGCAAAGGTCCGCGCGACAATGTGTTCCTGCGGTTCTTCCTCCATCGAGGAACTCCAGCAGAAGGCACGTCTCGTTGTCGTATCCTCTACTTCCATCATCGAGGGCGGTGCTCACGATGTCATCCAGAAGGAGAACGACAGGGCTGCAAGATAAGCCGGAAAACAGAATAAAGGTTGCAATATCCGGCATTTGTAATAAAATAGGCAGGGCTATTACTTTTTAAGGAGAAACATCAACAATGGCTGACAAGAAGAATGTTATCACCAGAGAGCGATACGAAGAGCTCCAGAACGAGCTTGCGGAATGCAAGACCACTATCGAAGCTCAGATATCCAAGAGACTCGAGGAAGCAAGATCTCAGGGCGACCTGTCCGAGAACTCCGAATACGATGAGGCGAAGGAAGCTCAGGCTAAGAACGCTGCAAGGATCCACGAGATCGAAGATATCCTCAAGGACGCAGAGATCCTCGAAGAAGAAGATATCTCCGTTACCAAGGTTTCTTTGGGGTCCAAGGTTACACTGCAGAACCAGGCTTCCAAGGAAGAGTCCGAGTACACCATCGTAGGTGAGAACGAGGTT
Source organism: Clostridiales bacterium (assembly GCA_017964005.1). Taxonomy (GTDB): domain Bacteria; phylum Bacillota; class Clostridia; order Saccharofermentanales; family Saccharofermentanaceae; genus Saccharofermentans. The sequence goes on along the minus strand of JAGCSR010000058.1, from coordinate 2,669 downwards.
GATTTCTTCAACAACAAGATCTCCGAGGATTCCCTTGTCGGTCAGGCTATCCTGAACAAGAAGAAGGGCAATGTCGTAACAGTTACGACTCCTTCTGGCACGGTCAAATACAAGATCATCAAGATCGGTAAGTGATCACAAAGATAAGTGATCTTTACCGGTCTTCAAGAAGCGCGAATAATACTCGCGCTTTTTGCGTTTATAAAAGGATAATCAGTACAAAGGAGAATACATATGGCAGACGGTAATCAGCAGAATCAGAACAATGCGCCCCAGGAAGACATCGGTCAGCTTCTCAAGGTAAGAAGACAGAAGCTTGCAGACCTTCAGGCAGCCGGCAAGGATCCCTTCGTCATCACCAAGTTCGATCAGACTCACCATACGGATGAGGCTGTCAAGGCGTACGAAGACCAGGAGGCCGTTATACTCAAAGATTATGTTGAGCCCGAGATCGCAAAGCCCGCTGACGATGCGGACAACGATACGATCGCGGCATACCGCGCTCAGGTCAAGGAAGCATATAACGCAAGAAGAGAACTCCTTGATGCTCACCCCATCAATGTCAGGATCGCAGGAAGAATGCTCTTTAAGCGTGTCATGGGAAAGGCATCCTTTGCCAATCTCCAGGACCTTAAGGGCAGGATCCAGGTCTATGTCTCCAAGGACGGCATCGGCGAAGAATCCTATGCTGACTTCAAGAAGTCCGACATCGGTGATATCTTCGGCGTTGAAGGCTATGTATTCCGCACCATGACCGGTGAGGTCTCCGTTCATGCCACTTCCATGACCCTCCTTTCCAAGTCCCTTCAGATCCTTCCCGAAAAGTTCCACGGTCTGACGGACACAGATACAAGATACAGACAGAGATACACAGACCTCATCGTTAATCCCGAGGTCAAGGATACATTCGTCAAGAGATCCAAGATCATCCACGAGATCAGGAACTTCCTCGACGGCAGAGGTTTCATGGAGGTCGAGACCCCCATGCTGGTAAGCAATGCCGGCGGTGCTGCGGCAAGACCCTTCGAGACTCACTACAATGCTCTCGACGAGGATGTTAAGCTCAGGATCTCCCTCGAACTCTACCTTAAGAGACTCATCGTCGGAGGCCTTGAGAGAGTCTATGAGATCGGAAGAGTATTCCGTAACGAGGGTGTCGATACAAGGCACAACCCCGAGTTCACACTCATGGAACTCTATCAGGCATATACTGACTACTACGGCATGATGGAACTGACGGAGTCCATGTTCAGATATCTGGCAGTGGAAGTCTGCGGCACGACTGTCATCAAGTACGGTGACATTGAGATCGACTTCGGTAAGCCCTTCGAGCGCCTCACCATGAACGATGCTATCAAGAAGTATGCAGGCATCGATTTCGACGAAGTGGACGGCGACGACGCTGCCAAGGCACTTGCAAAAGAGCACCACATCGAGTTCGAAGACCGCCACAAGAAGGGTGACATCATCAATCTCTTCTTCGAGGAATACTGCGAGAAGAACCTGATCCAGCCTACCTTCATAATGGATCATCCCATCGAGATCTCACCTCTTACAAAGAAGAAGCCCGACGATCCTTCCAAGGTCGAAAGATTCGAACTCTTCATCAACACATGGGAGATGTGCAATGCATACTCAGAGCTTAACGACCCGATCGACCAGCGCGAGAGATTCGCAGCTCAGGACGCTGCTTTCGAAGCAGGTGATGAGGAAGCTAACCACACGGACGACGACTTCCTTAACGCCCTCGAGATCGGTATGCCCCCCACGGGCGGCATCGGTTACGGCATAGACCGTCTCGTAATGCTCCTGACCGACAGCCCCAGCATCAGGGATGTATTGCTATTCCCGACAATGAGGCCCTTGGACTAACAAACCATTGATTTTATTGGCTTTGCGAGACCTAAGGCAAGAATTTACGACGGATTTACGACCGATTTGCTCATAATGTGCCATATTATGACAAAATACGGTCGTACGACAAAACAAAACTAAATTAAATCCGTGACTTATGCAAAGATCATTATTCACCCTGTATCCGTTCCCTGGATGCAGGGTGTTTTCTCTTTTAGCTCAGTATTCATATTATACGCTCAAGCTTCCCTTATAGCGCTTTCTTCCCCTTAATACTATCTTTCTTTAGCCTGGCTAAGAAATAGACACAGCAGGCATGCCATGGCCTGCTGACCGTACATTTAATTCCTAACCCCCGCCAGCCACGATGCAAGGGGTTACGTCCCCTAAGTCGTGGGTGGCAATCTAAGCGGTAGCGCGGAATGAGTAGAAGCGTGCAGCAATGGAGAGTTGTGAATCGGTGCTGTTCTAAACTCACAGAGTTTTGAACGGCACTGTTCTCAACTCGTAATGAACGGTCTTACTTGGCTAAAAAAGAAACGTCTCTTGTGACGACTGTGATGATGTGACGACAATTATGATATAGGTTTATATGATTTTCATCGTCACAGGACAGAGAAAAGGACCCGGTTTTCACCAGATCCTTGGTCGGTTTAATTCTTGATAAAACTAACTATCACATTATCCCGGCAAACTGGAAGTTAACGTTCTGATTTTAGCAATCCATAATAGCAAGCATCACAAACTCCCTGATTATTCCAATCTGAACAGCGTAAAGTACCCTCATACTTCATTCCACATTTTTTCATTACCTT
>JAGCSR010000057.1 GCA_017964005.1 Clostridiales bacterium | reverse complement strand
GTAGCAACCTTCTTATCGGATGTCTTCCAGGTGATCTTATCCTTGGAGCCCTTAAGTGTAGCCTTAAGTGTCAGAGTCTTAGCACAGACAACATTTGCTTCCTTCTTGTCGAGGGTCAGCGTGATGCCGTCATCAGCAGCCTTTGTAGGTTCTGCTGCCTTTGTAGGCTCTGCCGCCTTTGTGGGTTCTGCTGTAGGCTCTGCTGCCTTTGTAGGCTCAGCTGTGGGCTCTGCTGTAGGTGTAGGCTCGAGCTTAGGGATCTCAACTTCCTTGGTCTGCGCAGAGAATGCTTCATTCTCGAATGTTGCAGTGAGTACCTCGATACCTGTCTCATCAACTGTTGCTTCCTTTGTTACCTTGGAAGTTGTCTTGACAGTCTCTGTCTCAACATGAGTCTTGTCCTTATCATTAGCACAGACTCTTGTTGCTGTTACTTCACTGTCATCCTTGGACCACTCGTATGTAGGTTCGCCCCATGCGTGGCCGATCTTGTCGATCTTCTCGCATCCGGTAAGCACCTTGTCACATACAGAACACTTTGTTCCGGCTGTGGTTCCATCTTCTGTACATGTTGCAGGAACTTCAGCTACATCAACAGAAACATGACCTTTTGCAGGAATCGTAGCTGTTTCTGTCTGAGTTTCAAATGCTTCATTCGTAAATGTTGCAGTGAACTTTTTAGTTCCTTCTTCCTCACATGTCGCATCAGGCTCAGCTGTTACTACAGCATCGACAGTCTCAGTCTCTACCTCAGAGCAGACGGAACATGTTCTTGTTGCTGTGCAAGAAGAGTTATCGTCAGCCCACTTGTAGTCAACATCGCCCCACTTGTGACCTGTTGCCTCAATCGGCTCACAACCGCTCAAAATCTTCTCACAAACAGAACACTTGGTTCCAGCTGTTGTTCCGGCTGTTGTACATGTTGCAGGGACTTCAGCTACATCAACAGAAACATGACCCTTTGCAGGGATTTCTTCAGTTTTTGTCTGTTTCTCAAATGCTTCATTGGTAAATGTTGCAGTATATGTGTTCAGACCAGTCTCTTCACATGTTGCCTCAGGATCTGTTACTACTGCAGCAGCAACCGTCTCTGTCTCTTCCTCAGAGCAGGTAGAGCATGTTCTGGTTGCAGTGCAAGTAGAGTTATCGTCAGCCCACTTGTAGTCAACATCGCCCCACTTGTGACCTGTTGCTTCGATCGGCTCACAACCGCTCAGGATCTTCTCACAAACAGAACACTTGGTTCCAGCTGTTGTTCCGGCTGTAGTACATGTTGCAGGAACTTCAGCTACATCAACAGATGTATGACCGTGTGCAGGGATAACTGCAGTAGTTGTCTGCGTCTCAAATGCATCATTCTCAAATTCTGCTGTAAATGTGTTCAAACCTTCTTCTTCACATGTTGCCTCAGGATCTGCAACTACTTTAGCCGTTACTGTCTCGGTTTCTTCCTCAGAACATACAGAGCATGTTCTGGTTGCTGTGCAGGTAGAGTTATTTTCACCCCACTTGTAGTCAACATCGCCCCACTTGTGACCTGTTGCTTCGATCGGCTCACAACCGCTCAAAATCTTCTCACAAACAGAGCACTTGGTTCCGGCTGTTGTTCCAGCTGTTGTACATGTTGCGGGAACTTCAGCAACATCAACAGAGACATGACCCTTTGCAGGGATAGCAGCTGTTGTTGTCTGTGTCTCAAAATCATCATTCTCGAATTCTGCTGTAAATGTGTTCAAACCTTCTTCTTCACATGTTGCCTCAGGATCTGCAACGACCGTAGCTATAGCTGTTTCTGTATCTACCAAGTTGCATCTTGCACATGTTCTCTTTGCTGTACATTCTTTGTTGTCAGATGACCAATCGTATGAAACTCCACTCCAATCGTGACCTAATGCCGTGATCTCAACTTCCTTGGTCTGATCAATAAAAGCAGCATTCTCAAATGTTGCCGTAAAGGTCTCAGTACCAGCGTCAAGACATGTTGCTTCAGGATCTACTACAGAAGTTGTGTTAACAGTCTCTGTCTCTATATGCTCAGGATCGTTTTCACAGATTCTGGTAGCAGTACATGTGCTGTTGTCATCAGCCCACTCATACTTGGGTTCGCCCCAAACATGCTGGCAGATATAAAGATGAACTTCGTTGTTGATCAGCTTTACAGAATAATTAATGTCATCAGAATGGAAATAAGCTAACTGCGTCTCATCGTTATGTGTGCTGAAACCTGATGTAGCTGTAATATCATCCCTGTTAGCGTTGTAACGAATACCTATCTCGGAACCATCTGCGATAGAACCATCTCCGGTTATCTTGATGTTTCCTCTACGCTCATTGACAAACACATTGCTCTTTTCGCTATCATCTGCAGAAACTGTATTATCTTTGATAACTACAGGCTTCTGATCGCCCAAGTAGAAATATGAATATCTTTCAATGAAAACGCCAGAGCCAACATTACCTGTAATCTCGCCACCATTTAATGTAAATACACCATAGGTATTGGTACCCGATCCAGCGACATATACACCACCACCAGATTTGGCGGTGTTTCCGATTATTGAGCCACCGTCAATCGTGACCGTACTGCTTGCCGCTACATAGACACCACCACCATAATTGGCACCACCGGTAGCCGTGTTATTGCTGATAGTACCACCCGACATAGTGAACTTTCCCTGCGCAGTAGGGTAGTATGCAGAACCTGCAACGTACACACCAGCGCCGCCAATCTGAGTATTACCCGTGTTGTTGAATGCTACACTATTATCATCGATGATACCATCAATCATAACAAATTCATTTCCTGCGCCTACATATACAGCGCCACCGTATCTTGCAGGTTCTTCACCGAAGTTGCTCTTACCACAGTTGGTAATTTTGCCACCATTCATCGTGAACTTTGCGTACTTATAGGTATAATTCGGAAAACTACCAGTTCTTGAATAAGCGAGGTAGACACCGCCACCATTACCATTATTATTGTATCTGGAAGCATTATTATGATCGATACATCCGCCATTCATGGTGAATTCGCCGCCTTCAATATTTACAGCTCCACCATTACCACGGAAAGCTGTATTATTGCAGATTGTACCTCCATTCATTACGAACTCGCCGTAAGCTCCGACATAGATACAGGAAGTGGAATTCTCTGCATATGCACCGGTCAGTTTTCCGGTTTTATCATCGGAAGAGTCGGAAAGTGTAAATTTTGCAACAGAACTTGCATTATTACTGATAACATCAAAAAAGCCCTGATTTGTGTGGTTAGCACTATCACAATCACGCTTGATTGTATAACCATTCAAGTCAAGAGTGATATCCTTTCCTTCACCTATCTCGATTACCTCTTCAGTACGACCAACATCAATATCACTGGTCAACTGAATCGTAGTCTCGCCTTGCGCATCGTTGATAGCCGTCCTGAGATCTTCCCATTCCATGACACCATCGGCAGCGGATACCGGGATGATCATGCAGTTGAGAGCTGTCAGGGTTGCAACCGTGGTTGCGATCAGCTTACTTCTGAACTTTGTTCCCATACTAAATCAACCTCCTTTAGTTTTGAGAAAAATACTCTCTTATCATACAGGATTTTCGGGCATAACGAAAGTCCGGAGAGTCCATTTTATGGGAATTATCTCAATTTTGCCCAATAATTTTTGTTTGAAAATCAAAGGAAATGGGCGCAGAAATGAGGAAGGCTCCGCCGGAGCGGAGCCTTCCGAAAGTGTGTAAATACCCGTTCTATCAACCTTTGCCGTTGATAAACTTATCGTATTTGTAGAGGAATGTTACCATCTGGCGCCTCAGGCAGTTGCCGTTCGGACGGAATGTGCCGTCGGAGTAACCAGCAAGGATACCCTTCTCGGAAGCCCAGAGGGTTGCCGTGTAGAAGTAATCGGACTTCTTGACGTCCTTAAACTTGTTCTTGGCATCCTTGGGATTGGGCTTGCCGGCCAGTCTCCACAGGAATGTTACAGCGTGTCGCCTTGCGCAGACGATCTGAGGACCAAACGTGCCGTCCTTATATCCTTCTACGATATGCTTCTCGTTGCCCCACATACAAGCCTTATAGAAGTAGTCTTTCGCCTTTACATCCTTGAACTTGCAAGTCTTGACCTTAGGCTCGGGCTGTCCTGCTAGTCTCCAGATGAATGTGACCATCTGGGCGCGGGTGCAGACATTGGCCGGTTTGAACTTGGTCTGCTTGTCGTAGCCCTTGACTACGCCTGCAGCCGTCAGGTAGTTGGTAGGCGCAAACCAGAAGTCCTTGGTATTGGTTACATCTTTATAGAGGACCGTGACCTTGCACTCGGCGTTCTTGCCGGCAACAGTTGCAGTGATCGTAACGGTTCCTGCCATCTTGGCCGTAACCTTACCGTTGGCATCAACAGCTGCAACCTTGGAGTCAGAAGACTTCCAGGTAACTTTATCTGTCGAACCCGTAACTGTCGCCCTCAATGTTGCAGATTTACCGCAAACGATGTTTACAGAAGACTTATTGAGCTTGACGGATACATCCGCTGCTGCCGTAGGTACTGCCGTAGGTACTGCTGTAGGTTCGGACGTCGGAGCTGCGGTAGGCGTTGCGGTAGGCTCAAGAGCAGGGATATCACGGGTCTGCATCTGCTTACATCTGGAACAGGTGCTTGTCTCAACGCCCTTCTTTCCGACTTCTGCAGGTGTGGTTACCACATAAGCACTCCAATCGTGTCCTAATGCTGCAGTTGTCTTGGGTTCACTTGAGATTACTGTCTTACAGCCGGTGCAGCGAACGACCTCATCGTATTTTCCAGTCTCAGTACATGTAGCATCGACCTCGTTCTCAACTGCTTTCTCTCCGGGCTGGTGGCTGATCGTAACAGAGAACAATCCGCCCATATTCTGCTCGTTCACCATGCCTGTGTCTGCAACACTTAACGTTGCGCCTTTGACCGTCAGGAAATCAGTGATATATCTTTCAAATACGAAGGTATAACCGAACTTTGCCTCCAAATAGAAGTTTGCAAAATATGTATTGTCTCCTGTCAGCCTTCCGTCAAAGTAGTATTGAGATCCCGCTGTCTTGTAATCTTCTGCAAGCCAGACAGTCGAAGTCAATACGGCATCACCGGAAATATCGATCTCCGGTACCACATCCTGGTAGGGATACTCTGTCGCAGTCTCATCGTAATTAACCACCGTACCGCAGTCGGGCGCCTTAACCGTCAGAACGAGATTTTCTACGGGGGTGAACCAGAGCGCGTAGATGGTTGTGCCGTCAGTTATAGGAACATTCTTGCTGTCTTCGAGTTCCTGATCGTATTCAGCCTTGGATGCATATTGCTTAGCGGGCTTAAGACCGAATGCGCCAACTTCAAAGAGTCCGTAGAACCATTCTCCGTTATCCTGGATATCGTTGAACTTGATCGGAATGCCGTACATTGCATCGTGAAGAGTTGTTCCGGCAGGCACCGTGAGGGTGATCTTCGAGCCGTCGACCGGATAACTGCCATAGTAACTGCTAACCAGATCCTCGTGACCTTCGCCGAAGTCGACTGTGAAATTAATATCCGGCAACTCCTCATAAACAGCACCAATCGCCGTGACACCTTTGTAATCTCTGTTAACCTCGAATTCGGTTCCGGGGATTCCCGAGGCATTCCCGATCTTAGCCCAACGGACAAATCCGTATCCTAACGGGGCCTTGAACATGAACTCAGGGTAAACATTGGTTCCTGCAAAAAGGGTCTTGGTAACAGGTTCTCCTGTGCCTTCTCCCGGTACGAACTCGACGTCATAGCACAAGTGGAGAGTCAGTTCTCCGGAATCGTTGATCTTCGGCAGATAATTATAATCATCAGAATAATCTCCCGTAGCTCTGTAATGCTTATCCGGGAAGATCTGTGTGATAGTAGCATTATCCTTGAATCCGTTAGTCAGGACGATCTCAGGATTCGAAGGAGTCGGAGAATCATGGTGCCAGATACCGATCCTGGAATCCTCGTCAACCTTAGCCAGAACATTGAGCTTACCGGTCTTTACATCGATATTGCAATGCCATCCCCATCTTGAATTCTCGTAAATGTATATCTTTGATGTGGTATCTTTTCCGGGGGCCGCAACTATATTCATAGTGCCGCTGTCGATGTAAACACCATGACCGAGTCTTTTCATGCCGGTCTCACTCATCTGATTCTTAGTGATCGTTCCGCCACTGATATTAAATATGCTGCCGCCGGATATCCTGACACCGCCACCTAAGTATGCCTCATTGTTGGTTATCGTTCCGCCATGCATATTAAATGTTGCCTGATAACTCAGGTAAACACCTGAGTTGTCACCACCTTCGATGGAACCTCCATACATGTTAAAGGTTCCTCTGTATATTTCGACACCAAATCCCACCGATTGTATGCGTTTTCTGCAATCAGCGATCTTACCTGAATAAAGGTTCACGACAGAACCAGAGCCAATATATATGCCGGAACCCCAATCCATGGTTATCTTTCCGGATCCGTCCTGACAATCGTAGATGTTAAGGGTCGAATTGCCTGTGGACACATTAATAAAGTGCTGATTCTGACCACCCAGATCCCCGTCATTGTAAACTCTATGGCACTTCACAGTACTGCCATGCAGACAGTAATTCCAAGTCCCCTCTGCAAGGAAGACCGGATCTGAGACCATTACATCCTTGATAAAACAGTAGTTGCCGGGTTTTGCAGGCATCTTGTCTGTCTGACCCCAGACTGTGAAGACTGTCCCGTCTTCATGGGTATGGGTCCACTTGGCATAAATTGTCGTTGCTCCGGTTATTGTATCCGTATCGAAGTCCCACTCCTCTGTGCATTCACAGTCCTTATACCATCCCAAGAATACATACTCATCAGAAGAAGGATCTACCGGCTTTTCCGCTTTCTGTCCCTCAACGATCTGCTGAGATGCAACCGCATCAGCTTCTACTCCCTGAAGGTCGAATGTTACGTCAAAAACACCAAGTTTAGGAATAGCCACTTCTTTGGTCTGTGTCTCAAAACCTTCTTTTGTGAAAGTTGCAGTGCAAAGACGAGAGCCTTCTTCCGTAACAGAAGGTTCCTTTGTTACCACAGAAGATATCTCACCTGATTCCGTTTCAACATGGGACACATCGCGTGAGCAGGTTTTGCTTGCAGTACAGGAAGATCCGTCATCTGACCACTCATATTCAGCAGCACCCCAGATATGACCCAAAGCCGGTATATTATCAACTACCATATACTGATCTGTATATGGAACCGCATTAAATTTGGCAACATATGTCCTTTCACCGTTCTCGGTGCATGTGGGATCCTTAGTCTTTGATCCTGTAGCAGTTACTGTTTTGGATGAACTCGAACCACAGATGTTACACTTATAAGATCCGGTACAAATATTATTACCTGACCAACTATATGTGGGTTCACAATCCGAGTGCAGACATTTTGTCCACTTAGCATAAAGAGTAAAGCTCTCTGTTACAGGCTGTGTGAAATCGTACGCATTTGCATCTGAACATTCGGGATCGGTATACCATCCGCCAAAGAAATAACCTGTTGCCGTCGGTTTATCCGGTTCACTGATAGTTTGACCGCAAACGACCTCCAGAGCCCCGGGAGCTGTTCCATGATTATTGTTGTTAAATGTTACTTTGCACTTCCCGACCGTAAACTGTGTGCTGAGCTTGTAATTGCTGCCTTCAATTGTTGCTGTATATTTTGCAACATAATTTCCCTCATCGACAGGGGCTCCGTCCAGCGGAGTACTCGTGTTGTTTGACAAGTAATACTTGATGTCATTCTCATCGACTTCGATTCCCGTAAGGTCAGCAAAATCGCCTGTGACCTCAAGTGAGGCCTTTACAGGATTGCCTGTGTAATAAGGGTTGTTCACTTTGATGGTCAATGTCCCCGTCATCTCACAAGCGGTGTAATAATTATTTGTCTCCTGTCTGCAAGAAACAGCCAATGTATCATCCAAAGTATTATCGAAAAATAACAAGTGATTATCGTGCTTAAACCCCAATACCTCTTTTTTACCGTCATATGATTCGAATCTCATATAGTATGGCTTTGTCTGATCCCGCACAAACAGATCATCAAAAGGAGCATATCCATAATTGTCCTCATATCCGGATGTAAGGAATATCCTGTATAAAGACCCATTGAATCCTACTCCGATCTTGGATCCTTCAGCAACTTTTTCTGATATCCTGATCGGTTTAATACTCCCGGTATTTTCATAGTCATTATTTGTTATATCTACGAAGACATTATCTTCTGCCAGATCACCCCCGGTAGTACTATGTTTATTGCCTGTTATATTGATCACACCATTGTTGGAAAGATTCAGGTTGCCATCCAGCGCAAGGTAGATTCCTCCACCATGAACACGGTTTTCTTCGACATTTACCTCTATGGAATTATCAGTTATCTGACCACAAGAAAGGTTAAAACAGCCATACTGGTCTACATATACACCACCACCGTAATTTTTTGCTTTATTTTGTGTAATGGAACCGCCTGCCATGTTAAAAGCAGCATGTGGGCCGACATAAACGCCACCACCTTCAACACCATAATCAGATTCTGTTGAGCTATTGCCCGTGATCTCTCCATCATTCATGGTGAAGACAGCATAATCATTTATATGAACTCCACCGCCCTTGTAAGAATTGTTTCCAGAGATCTTGCCCCCATTCATAGTAAATACACCATGGGCTCCTTCTGATGTACCATTTACATAAACACCGCTTCCATTGCCGGATTCAACACGTGCGATCGTTCCGTCTTCCAAGACAAAGGATCCGCCGTTATCTATATAAACATTGCCGCCGGCGTTGCTGTTAACCGTGCCGCCCTTCATCGTAAAATCTGCACCATTTGCTACATATACTCCGCCTAAAGCCGATCCTTCACCAAATTGAACAGAACCTGAATTCATAACGAATGTTCCGCCAACATAAACAGAACCTCCTTTGGCATCAAACTTTTGGGCATAATTACAGCCTAGTCCGTAAGTATCGGTTGCTTCTGATCCGGAAACTCCGATCTTTCCATCTCCATTCAATTCAAAGTAACAGCCTTTATCGATATATACTGCACCTCCCTGATTGGTACAAGAGGGAGCATCATTATTGATATTAGAGATGGTTGTCGTATATCCATTCGCATATATAACGCCACCGTTCATTATGAAGGTACCGTATGTCTCCGTACTGTTCTCATCGGTAACATAGACTCCGCCGCCACGTCCGCCTCCAGCGTTGAACTGAGACATGTCGGATGCATATGCCGTATTACGGGTGATGCTTCCGCCATTCATAACAAATGTACCACCAAAAACAGATACTGCACCACCGGATGTTCTGCAGCTGTTCCCGGAAATCTTACCTCCTTCAAGGTAGAATTCCCCGTAAGAATCTACCATAACCGGACTGCTCATATTTTTTGACGATCCGGTAAGTGAACCCGGATCATCAGAATCATCTACGATCGTAAGACGACTTATTTGAGTTTCCGATTCTCCGTCGATTACGAAAAACGAACCGGCATTGGTATTGCTTGCTCCGCCTTTTTGGCGAACAATATCATATCCGTTAAGATCGATCGTTACCTTTCTCCCCCCGGAAATATTAATCTGATAATCAAAAGTGTAATTCGGTTTAAGTTCAGCAGTCAGTTTATACGAAGCCTCTGCATTATCAGAAAGACCTTCTATCTCACTCTTCAACTGTGACCAAGTCGAGACCTCCACCGGATCACCGTCGGCCTTAACATTTACTGCAGGAATATTGATTATTCCCAACACCATTACCAGCGCCAGCGCTGATGACACCATCTTACTTTTCAAGGAATATTGACGCATAACCACTCCTCCTCAGTCGGTTTTCTCACTCCTTACATTATATCTTTGGACAGAAATCAAGGTCAAACTACAGATATAGTCAAACTTGTAGCCTTTCTGCTGTTTGCGATAAAAAAGGAAGCGTCCCTTTGAGACACTTCCTTCCTTTTAAGATCGAAATCCTTATCCTTTACCGTTGATGTACTTGTCGTACTTATAAAGGAATGTTGCCATCTGACGTCTCAGGCAATCTCCGTTCGGACGGAAGGTGCCGTCCTTGTAACCTTCAACGATATGGTTCTCGCTGCCCCAGATGCAGGCCTTATAGAAGTAGTCCGTCTCCTTCACATCGGTGAACTTGCAGGTCTTGCCCTTAGGAGCAGGCTGCCCTGCCAGTCACCAGATGAATGTAACCATCTGGGCCCTGGTGCACTTCGTATGGTTCTGGGGCTCGAACATGGTTCCGCCGTAGTAACCCTTAGCTATGCCCTTGGCTGTAAGATAGTTGACGGGAACATACCAGAATGAATTCTTATCTGTTACATCCTTATAGGTAACTGTTACCGTACATGTGGCCTTCTTGACTGCCGCCGATGCCGTGATCGTCACAGTGCCTGCAGACTTACCGGTTATATTGCCTTTCTTATCCACAGAATGTGCTGATATTGTTGATTTTTGCAGTAAATACGGGCATTTCAAAGGGGATGTCCCGTATTGGAGACATCCCCTTCATTAAATCTTCTTCATGAGATCAATAAGCCGGCGGGATATCCTCCATCATGGGGTTGGTGTACTCGCCGGAACGAAAGTACTCGAGGGAGTCTTCCAAAGTCTTTAAGAACTCGTCAACTTCTGCTTCCGTATTGTAGATACCGAAGCTGACACGGATCATGCCGGGGGTCTTGACGCCTTCACAGCCGGCAAAGCCCTGAGTCTCCTCATCCGGAATGCCCATGAGCCTCCATACGTAAGGATGAGCGCAGAAAGCGCCTCTTCTGGTGCCCATGCCGCGCTCGGAAAGAACGTTGGCAAGAAGTCCGGAATTGATGTCGGAGAAGTTGAACGTTATGACGCCGACACGGTCGTCCAGATTCTCGGAATCGCCGTAGATAATAACATTATCCAATTTCTTGAGGCCGTCCATCATGCGCTTGACCAGAGCTTGCTCGTGGGACTGGATGTTATCGAATCCGACTTCCTTGAGGACATCCATAGTGGCACCGAGCCCTACTACACCGGGATAGTTTGGAGATCCCGCCTCATAGGCATCGGGAGCATATTCCTTATATGAGACCTGGTTGTCGGATACGATATCGACGATACCGCCGCCATAGAACTCGGGCATATGCTGATCGAGGACTTCACGAAGGCCTACGATAGCTCCGCCGCCGTAGGGCGAATACATCTTGTGAGCTGAGAATACGAGGAAATCGATATTCTCTTCAGGGGTGGCTCCCTTCATGGAGAAAGACCTGTGAGCTACGATCTGCGCACCGTCCACAATGATCTTGGCGCCGTGCTCATGAGCCATCTTGGCAACTCTGTGCACATCGGTTACATAACCTGTTACGTTGGATGCCGCAGTAACTGTGACATACTTGATATTCTTGTTCTCGTTGAGTTTCTTCTCCAGCTCGTCGTAGATTACCCTGCCCTGATCGTCCACTTCAGCGTAGATGACCTTGCAGCGCTCACGCCACGGCAGGTCGTTGGCATGGTGTTCCATACGGGTCGCGAGCACCACATCGTCGGGACTCTCGACCAGAGCGGATGCCAGCTTATTAAGTCCGTCCGTTGTTGTATTGACATAGATACATTCGTATTCGGGATACTCGGCATTGAAGAATTCCAGCACCTTCGTCCTGGTCTCTTCATAAAGAGCTGTAGAGTAGTTGGACTTGACCGAATAGCCGCGGCCGATGGAACCATACATGGCAAGCTTAGTATTAACCGCATCCATAACAGGCTGAAGAGCCGGCGTTGTGGCGGCGTTATCGAAGTTGACCATGACCTTTTTCGATCCGTCTTCGAGTTCGACCTCATCGTCAACGCCAACCACATAGTCACGGATGTTGTCGATGGTGTACTTAACATCTGCTGCCTTGTCCGTAGCCTCAGTCGTCTCTGTGGCCTCGGTGGTTGCCTCCGTAGCGGCAGTCGTTGTCGCTTCGGTTGTCGCCTCCGTAGTCGGTTCGGTATTAGCCGAACAGGCTGTTAAGGCCGACAAAGACACACACGTTACGAGCGCCGAAGCCAATACCTTGCGTAAAACTGGATTCATATATATTGTCCTCCGAAAAGTTTTTGAACTCTTATTATCCGGCGCGCAAAGAACCGCACTTCTTCCCGCGCACGCCTAGTATTATAACCGCTGTCAGCGCTGCCGTTGTGAACACACCGCCAATAATATATGAAATATTCATTGCGAGTTTGAGGCCTATCGGTGATGACAGGATATATGTGGATATTACGAAGCAATAGAACACAAAGGGTATAGCAGGCATAAATGCGAACTTTCCCCTGCCGCTTCTGATCATCCAAACCATTATCGATGATGTCACGAATATCGACACGGTCTGGTTAGCCCATCCGAAGTACCTCCAGATTACAGAGAACCCGTTGGGGTCATTCTTGGCCCAGATCAATATGACCGTTACCAGCACGAACAGAGGCAGTGCCAGAAAGAGTCTCTGTCCCATCTTCTTCTGCTCGATGTGGAAGAGTTCCGCGATCGTAAGCCTCAGGGCCCTAAGCGCCGTATCTCCCGTTGATATGGGCAGGATAATGACTCCGATTATAGCCAGGGATCCTCCCCAATCGCCCAGCATATTCTTGCATACAACACCGACAACGGATGTAGGTGATATCTGCTGCAATGTCCCGCCAATATTCTGATAGTATCCCCAGCCGGAGTCCGTGAACTTCATGGTGATGCCTGCGTTATCAGCCCCGAGACCTATCATGGCCATGGCACCCGCAGCCCAGATCAACGCGATGAATCCTTCTAAGATCATCATGTTATAGAAGGTCATCCTTCCGTGCTTCTCGCTCTCGATGGTCCTTGAGATGAGCGCGGTCTGTGTGCTGTGGAAACCCGACAGGATACCGCAGGCAACTGTGACGAAGAATGTCGGGATGAAGTTCTGGCTTCTGAAGTACGCGCCGAAGTCAAAGCCTCCGAGCTGCCAGTCTCCCCAAATCTCCGCAAGAGGATAACCTTTTACGAAGAGCATCACTAAGATCCCTATCGCAGACAAAATGAGCAGGCCTCCGAAGATCGGATATACCTTGCCGATGATCTTATCGATGGGGAGGACGGTCGCGATCAGATAATACGCGAAAATCACCCCGTATATTATCCACGTGGAAGGTTCTTTAGCCGTTCCGCCAAAGCCGAACAATTGAGTAGAGACGATATCACCGGGTGTATAGATAAATACTGTGCCGCATAAGAACATGGTCAGTCCGACGAACACGGAGAACAGCCAGAATACCGGTCTTGCAAGATTGCGCCTCACCATCTCCGTGGTCTGTATACCGCCTTCGCGGGTACAGATCATGCCGGCAAAATAGTCGTGCATCGCACCGCCAATGACACAGCCTATCGGAATAGTAATGAAAGCTACAGGGCCGAACAAAATCCCCTGTATGGGTCCTAAGATCGGTCCTGTCCCGGCGATGTTGAGAAGGTTAACCAGACAGTTCTTCCACTGCTTCATGGGAACATAGTCAACTCCGTCCTCGTTGGCATAGGCCGGGGTCTTGCGGTCGTCCGGACGGAATACTTTCTCGCAGAAGCGCCCGTACAGCGATCCTCCGCCTATTAATATAATAAGACCGATGATAAAAGTATACATATTATGATATTATACTCTCTTCTGTACCCATGCATGTGTACCACTTGCCGATTTTCGGTGCAATAAATCATGGATTAATGGAAAAAGTGTATCAAACCGCGAGCCCAAAGAGGGCCGGTACAAAAGGCTGCCCACGAAGGACAGCCTCACGGAATTTTATGTTGTAAGTTATATCTTATCTTACCAGCGCCTCGGTCTCCTGTGCGATAGCGAGCTCCTCGTTGGTGGGGATAACGCAAACAGTAACCTTGGAATCAGCTGTGCTGATGACAGCTTCCTTGCCTCTGAGACCCATATTGAGTTCAGGGTCAACCTTTACGCCCAGGAACTCGAGGTCATCTGTCATGGCAGCTCTCATTGTATCAGTATTCTCGCCGATACCTGCCGTGAAGACGATAACATCAACACCGCCCATGGCAGCAGCGAAAGATCCGATGATCTTCTTGCCCTGATATGCGAACATGTCGAGTGCGAGCTGAGCGCGCTCATTGCCTTCGCCGGCAGCCTTTGCAAGATCACGGAAGTCGGAAGATACTCCGGAGATTCCCATGACGCCGCTCTTCTTGTTGAGGAGTGTATCCATCTCTTCGGGAGTAAGGCCTTCCTTCTGCATGATGAAAGGAACGATAGCCGGATCGATGTCACCGGTTCTGGTACCCATGCAGATACCTGCCAGTGGTGTGAGACCCATGGATGTATCAACGCACTTGCCGCCGTCTACTGCTGCGAAAGAAGAACCGTTGCCCAGGTGGCATGTGATGATCTTAAGATCTTTGGGGTCTTTACCAAGGAACTCTGCAGTCCTCTTGGAAACATATCTGTGGGATGTACCGTGGAATCCGTAACGGCGGATGTCGTACTTCTCATAGTACTCGTAAGGCAGAGCATACATGAAAGCCTTCGGGGGCATGGTCTGATGGAATGCCGTATCGAAAACCGCAACCTGAGGTGTGCCTGCAGGAAGAACGGACTCGCAAGCCTCGATACCGATGAGGTTAGCGGGGTTGTGGAGAGGGCCCAGAGGGAAGCACTCACGGATAACGCGCTTAACGTCGTCGTTAACGATTACTGACTCGCTGTAGTACTTACCTGCGTGGAGTACGCGGTGGCCGACAGCCGTGATCTCATCGACGGATGCGATAACACCGTATTCTGCGTTAACGAGAGCATCAAGGATCATCTTGACTGCAACCTTGTGGTCAGGCATATCCTGCTCGATAACGACTGCCTCACCGCCGTCGGGCTTATATGTGAGCTTGGAATTGCCGATACCGATACGCTCTGCGTTGCCCTTTGCGAGTACTTTGCCTGTATCGATATCGAAGAGCTGGAACTTGGCGGATGAGCTTCCGCAGTTGATAACTAAGATATTCATGTGGTTACTCCTTTTCGATTAGTGGATCAGCCCTGAGCCTGAGCCTGAACTGCAGTGATTGCGATAACGCCAACGATGTCTGCTGCCGAGCACCCGCGGGACAGGTCGTTGACAGGCTTTGCGATACCCTGGCACATAGGTCCGTAAGCCTCAGCCTTGGCAAGTCTTTGAACGAGCTTGTATCCGATGTTGCCTGCGTCGAGGTCAGGGAAGATAAGAACGTTAGCCTTACCTGCAACAGGAGAATCGGGAGCCTTGGAAGCACCGATGGAAGGGATCATGGCAGCGTCAGCCTGAAGCTCGCCGTCGATTGCGAACTGAGGATAATCTGCCTTTGCGATCTTGGTAGCCTCTACGACCTTGGTAACGTCATCATGCTTTGCAGAACCCATGGAAGAGTGGGAAAGCATTGCGACCATAGGGTCCTTGCCTACGAGAAGCTTGAAGGACTCAGCCGAAGACCCTGCGATAGCAGCCAGCTCCTCAGCTGTAGGATTCTGGTTAAGTCCGCAGTCACCGAATACGAATGTGCCGTCAGCGCCAAGATCGCAGTCAGGTACGACCATTACGAAGAAAGCAGAAACGAGCTTTGTTCCGGGAGCTGTCTTGATGATCTGCAAAGAAGGTCTCAGAGTGTTTGCTGTAGAGTGGCAGGCACCTGATACGATACCGTCACCGTCACCCATCTTGACCATCATGCAGGCATAGTACATATAATCACCGAGTACTGTCTCCTTAGCCTGCTCAGGTGTCATGCCCTTAGCCTTACGGAGTTCATAGAAACCGTTGATGTATTCTTCGGTCTTCTCATATGTGAAGGGGTTGATGAATGTAGCCTTGGATACGTCCAGTCCCTCGCTGTTAGCCTTGATCTCCTCATCTGTACCGATGATGATAAGGTCAGCGATGTCGTCCTTTAAGATCTCAGCAGCCGCCTCGAAAGTGCGTCTGTCCATGGACTCGGGAAGGATGATCCTCTTCTTGTCAGCCTTAGCTCTTGCCTTAATGTCGTCAATGAATGCCATGTGGAAGCCTCCTTTATATAAAACAAAAATATTATTGCCGCTCAAAAGTATACTCTTAAGGGGCGGGCTTTTCAAATGATATATTGACTTGAACTGGGATGATTGCAGTTACTGCTACCAAATTAGAAGATTTCTGCTATCACTTATCGGGAGTTTCGATCCCGGGTCATCCTTTCCCGTTGACGAACTTGTCGTACTTATAAAGGAACGTAACCATCTGCCGTCTCAGGCAATCACCATTCGGTCGGAATGTCCCATCGTCGTAGCCCGCGAGGATCTTCTTCTCAGATGCCCAGAGAGTCGCCTTGTAGAAGTAATCACTCTTTTTAACATCTTTGAACTTATTAGTCTTGGTCTTTGGTTCAGGCTTGTCTGCCAGTCTCCAGAGGAAAGTGACAGCATGCTTGCGCGCGCAAACGATCTGAGGACCGAAAGTGCCGTCCTTATAACCTTCTACGATGTGGTTTTCGTTGCCCCAGATACAGGCCTTGTAGAAGTAATCACCCTTCTTGACATCTGTGAACTTGCATGTTGACGCCTCGGGTTCGGGACTGCCCTCAAGTCTCCAGATAAAGGTTACCATCTGGGCGCGGGTGCACTTGTTGGCGGGCTTGAACTTCGTCTGATTATCGTAGCCTTTTACTACACCTGCATCAGTAAGGTAGTAAGTCGGATCGTACCAGAAATCACCGCTGTCAGTAACGTCTTTGTACAATACCTGCACAGAACACGTTGCCTTATGGTCACCGGCTGTGGCTGTGACCGTAACCTTTCCTGCCATCTTAGCAGTAACTTTTCCGTTACTGTCGACCGTCGCGACTTTTGTATCAGAAGACTTCCACTTAACCTTGGAACTTATTCCTGTCAATGTTGCCTTTAGTGTCAGATCCTTTCCGCAGGCAAGAGCAGCTGATGTCTTGTTCAGGGATATAGGACCTCCGATATCGTTAACAGAGTACATTTTTCCGGAATTGTCATAACCGGTCTTTGATGCCTTGCCTGTTTTCGAGTCGATCGAGTAGAAAACAAAATCATCCTCGTCTAAGCCGCAGAAAACGACCTTCCTTTCCCTTACAACAGGTTTACAGTGTGTAAGGTCGGAATATATCGTAAACTCTTCCGTCAGGGACTTGCCGTTCCCGTCAAAGAAACGGTAATGAGTCTCCCGTTCCGCTTCCGTCTTCCAGAGAACGGCGAACCTGTTGTTATCGATCTTGACGAATCGCGCATTCTGGCAGGATTTGCCGCCTGTACTGATCCACTTGAAAGAAACCTTGTCACTGTAAAGGTTATCCAAGGGAGTTATGGTCATATAGACCTTATAGACTGCCTGAGTCTTACCGCTTACGACGGAGTCATATTTAGTTTGATCTATGGATGTTCCGACCGTAATGACATTTGAGTTTGACAAAGCTATGCCCGTGGTCGATGCATATGTGGCAATAGCTGTCGAGGATGTGCGTTGTTCTCCGTATTCCAGCACGGTATATTCCAATCCATATGCGGGTTTTGCTTCCTTGAACCTGGATACTTTCGTGCATCTTCCGCCTTCAGAATCTTCCAGAAGGAAGATATTATCCTTATCCAGAACAGCAAAGTGCTGATCGAAAGAGTGGAACTGATCCGTTCTTGCTTCCACAGCCTTCATAGTCTTCGTATCCAGACAGACCATGAACAGTCCGGTATGGGAGCGCCCTATGGAAGGATCCTTATATCCGTGATGGGCTGTCGCTATATAAAGTTTTCCATTGACTTCCGCAGTATCGAAACCTCCCCAATTAAAAACATTAACAGTATCAGAGAATGTGAGATCATTATTTCTCTTGACAGAAGCTGAACTTATCCTCTTCCACTGTTTGCTGTACTTTACGATCCTCATGACTTCGGCATTATCATCCTCATCATAGTTATCAACACCAAAGACCAGGTAGATCGCATCCTTTCCAAAGTGAAGTCCTCCGAATCTGCTCAGTTCCAATTTGACCCTACGGCTCTTAAGGATCTTGAAGTCCTTATCATAATCTTCAACCAGCAGATACTGACCATCCTCTTTTGTTACTCTTTCATAACCGTAATCTGTCGGGAACAACTGGCTTTTTTTAGATATCAAACCAGGTTTTGCATTTTTATCCGCTTTAGGAATATTCGAAGTTTGGGTAGTCGGAATCGGTGTAACCTTCGGGGTAACTTTCGCGGGAATGTTATCAATAAAGACCTGCACTTTAGCATCATCAAAGGCTAGGAAGTAGTTATCGAGAGAATATTTACAACGGACATCCATATCAGTATACTTGCCTTTTTTGTAAGCTTCTTTGAGATATTCATTATTTCTCAGATCCAGATAATGAATATCAGTATAATCGCAGATCAGCGATATGAGTTTTGGACAATTGCTGATATCCAACTCCCTGATCTTCTCATCAAATTCACAATAGAGATACTGAAGTTCAGATTTGTTGCTCAAATCAATGCTTTTAACCGAGGTTGACGAAAAATCCAGAAGAATCAGTTTATTATTCCGGGTAACATCGAGCTTGCTGATTTTTTGGTTATGTCCACAGCTCAGATGTGTCAACTTTAGGTTATTAGTGACATCAATACTTTCCATCTGATTAGCGCCACAATAGAGCCTCTCAAGATCAGTATTGGCACTTACATCAAGACTTTCAATCTGATTATAACCACAATTAAGACTTACAAGCTTTGAATTAATGGTCAGATCAAGATTCTTGATCATATTTCTTTGACAATTAAGATCGGTTAATTCTGCATTTCGGCTCAGATCGATACTTGTGAGTTTATTGTTTTCACAATTCAACTCTTTGATTGCCGTGTTATTTCCAATATCCAAAGTTGTCAACTCGTTATTAGAACAGTCCAGATCGGTGAGCTTCAGATTCCTGCTGACATCGAGAGTCTTTAAACCACAACTTCTGCAATGAAGAGATGTAAGTTCTGTTAAAAAATGAATACCGGTAACATCCTTTATCCCAAATCCATCGAGCCATAGATCACCACAATAACCAATCTCCTCCTGAGATAGTTTATTGTCGTGATCGTAATCATAATCAGTCAAAAACATCCTGAGATTCTCGTCAGGGAAATTATTTGCATTAAGCTCGATATCACCTGCTGCATTAACATTGTTTACGGGAATCACAGTCATTCCGGCAAAAAAAGCAGAAAATGCAGAAATAACCATCATTTTGAAAATACGATTTTTCATATCATCCGCCTCGATAAATAATAATTAATTGCATGTCACGAACATGCTACATACACACCAAGGTTCTCCGCAGCATCGAAAATGAACCTCGACTCCTCCTGCCTGTATATCATGTAGAGGGCAACAGAGGACGACTTGGTCGCAACCCGCATTCCCTCGATGGTCGTAAGCATCTTATAAAGCGGAGCATCCCCTGTCCTGTATGCCAGGAGGAGAGCCTGGTAGGCCGCGTCGTAGCACGATTGATCGTCACTGAAGTTGCCAGAAGTAACGTAATAGTACTGAGGGATCATACCGGTGTTCAGGATCTCCTGGGATATCCACGAGATGTCACTTGCGGGAAGAAGTCCCATGGCAGCAAGATTCGCCTCGGTCTTAAGGGATTCTGCCACATCCACGGTTCCGGTGCTGCCAGTGGTGTAAACATAATTGATCTCATCGCCGTTCTGTTCATAAGCTAATGCGTAGAGCCTGATGTTATCCGTCAGGACCGCCTCCTGCACTATCTTCGCCGCCTTGTCGTATGAACCCTGGGGCAGATATCCGTTATTCTCCAGATTCTTTATGAGAGGAAGGTTCACATCCGAAAGCTTTACGCCGTTCACTGTCTCTACAACATATTCCCGGTTGCCGTCGTTTGCGGTCTCCTTATCTTCTTCTCCGTCGCCTTCATCTACCAGACCCGGAGCATCCGCACCCTCATAACCTTCGATCGTAAAGGTCTCGGGTCTTATCTGACCCTTGTCATCGAAAAGTATCCCCGCAAGAGTCCTGATCTTCTTCTCGTCTTCGTTATTTCCGAAGGATGCGGCAAACTCCAGATAAGCGTCGAGCCATGCGATCTGGGAAGTATTCGTCTTTTTGCCTTCGAGTGTCCGCTCACCTTCGTAACCGTCGTCGTAAACGGCAGCATAGTAAGACCCGTCTTCTGCCTTGAATCTCTTATTGATCTCATTTCGAAGTTCCGATGCCTTCCCTCTCTCTCCGTTCTTGACATATGCGCTTAAGAGAAGCGCCTGGTCTTCGAGCCTGTAGGTCAGGGTGTTCTCGGCAGGCTGGGTTACAAGGCGGCCTGCAATGGTATATTGCGAAGGAATGAGGATCTTGTCGGGACCTTCTTCGAGCATGAGATGCTTGGTCCTGGAGAACAGGTATCCGGTGATGATGTTGTTGTCTGCTGCGACCTTCTTGCGGTCGATATCAGACGTTACGGTCGGGATCAGCTTGATATTGCCGATATTGCCGTAGAACCTGGAATAGATGAGGTAGCCTGCGCCTCCTGCGACCAGGACCGCGCCGATCACCGCCGCCGCTATGAGCTGACGCGTCGTGAAATTGGCAATGAAATCTCCTATGGGATTCTTCTTTCGCATTGCAAACCCGGTCCCTTTTGAAATATAATCTTCTCGATTATACCAAAAGGAGCGGCAATTCAAAATATGCGCGTCATAGGCATTGTTGCGGAATTTAACCCCTTTCATTCGGGGCATGAATATCTGATATCAGAAGCAAAGCGGGAAGTCGCTGAACCCCGCGCCATAGTCATGCCTGTAATGAGCGGCGCCTTCTGCCAACGGGGGATCCCCGCCATGCTTCCCAAGCATATCCGTGCCCGTCAGGCCCTCCTTTGCGGCGCCGATGTGGTGCTGGAACTGCCCTTCACCTTCGCCTGCGCGCCCTCGGAAAGATTTGCATCAGGCGCTATAGCGACATTGGTCAGAACGGGAGTCGTAACAGACATAGCATTCGGTGTTGACTGTGAAGAACCGGAGATCTTAGAAGAACTGGCAGGATACAACTTTGACGGCAACGAGGAATATAACACCACCATAAAGGATGCGGTAAGTTCGGGACAAAGTTTCCCCGCCGCCAGGGCTTCGGCCGTTCTGAAGGTCTTATCCGGCAAAACATCTTATTCCGACGACAAGATCTCGGATGCCCTGAGATCTCCTAATTCCATCCTTGCTCTTGACTACCTTACCGCCTTAAGAAGATACGACCGTAACGGACGCATCAAGGTCCATATGATCAGAAGGCTGGGAGGGTACCACGGCAGTGACGCCTCAGGCTTCGCCTCCGCCTCCGATATCAGGACAAGAGCATCCTCCTGTAAGACCCTGTCCCAACTTACGACCGGACTGGCAGGGACCATGCCTGATGCTTCGCTGGCCTGCTGGTTGTCGGCGATGTCCAAAGGAGAGTTTAAACCTCTCGATGAATGTGAGTATCTGAGGCGCGTCCTGACCGGATGCGATTTTCGGGAGGACACGGCATACATGACTGACGGGGTCGCAGGCTATATTAACAATGTTACATCCGCCCTTCGCCCCAAAGATCTTGACTCTTCCTATAAGTTTTATGAGATATTGGCGACCCGACACTTTACCGTCGGCAGGATCCTCAGGGCCATGGCAAGTTCATATGTCGGTCAGGCTCAGACCACGCTCGACATCCAAGACCCCGCCTATATCCGCGTTCTCGGCTTCGGCCGCGAAGGAAGATACTGCCTTAAGATCATCAACCGCTGCACGAAGCTTCCCGTTATCCACAATCTGTCGGACTTCGCAGAACACGGGGACAACTCTGCTCTCCAGACTCTGTCAGGACTTGATATCAAGGCAACAGAACTTGCAGGAGACCTTCTGGGACTTCCTTTCGAATACGAGTGGCAGACTCCGCCGGTAATGCTCTGACCCGCCTTCTGCGCGATGCCTAGTTATTGCCTCAAATATTTTAATAAAATCGGGTATATTTGAGGCGGATATATATATTACGCATCGAAAAGGATCCCTGCCATGAAACACCGGTCAGAACAGACTAGCCAGAATCCCGCCGGCATAAAGGCCAAGACCCGCAAAGCCAAAGTTAAGCAAGCCGATAAGACCCCTTCTGCCAAAAAGAAGCTCGACCGCAAGACAGTTATAATCATCGCTGCGGCAGGCGGCACAGTACTCACACTCCTTCTGGTGTTCGGGATCTACTACGGTATAGCGGCAAAAGGATTGAAAGACGATGCTTCGGCACTCAAGGCTTCGATCAAGGCCTGTGCCTCAGCCCTCAAGAACGGCAACGCCTCCGATGCGGACAACGCGATAATCGAACTGGATTCCACCTCATCCAGGATGAGGCAGGAACTTGCCGATCCCAAATGGAACCTTCCCAAGATCATACCGCCTGTAAGACAGGACCTGGAGACTGCGGGGATGTGCCTTGATATCGTAGACAAATCCTCCGGCATACTCTTAAAACCCGCAACGGAAGCTGTCAGGGATTCGGGGCTCCCCTCCGAAGAGAATGTGGACCTGGATAACCTGGGCAAAGAGACAGGAATGCTGTTCTATGTCTATGCAGACCTTATCGACAACCTGAGCCCCGCATTGACGGAGGTCATGACCGATCTTGATAACCTTCCCAAATTCCATATAGGGATGCTGGAGGACGCCGTTGCCAAGTACAGGGCGCTTCCCGAACTGACAGAACAGTTCAACACCCTGATCAGAAGAGCCCCGGATGAACTCCTCCGCCCCGCAGCGGACGTCATGACCGACAAGCCCTTCGATTCCCTGCATAAGGACGATGGAATCGATACGAGTGTCGTCATCGCATATATGGACCTCGGAAGCACGATAAGGCCTTTCGTGGTCGATATCAACAAGCAGATCAACGAGGGGACATTCCTCGAAGACTTCCCCGAACAGGTAAAGCTCGCTCAAAAACTCGACGATATCTCTTCTTACCTGGATAAGCTCGAGCACTATAAGCCTCTGATGCAGGCTCTCATAGGCGACGGTGAGAACAAGATGTATCTCGTGGTCGCCCAGAACAGCGCGGAACTTCGCGCCTGCGGCGGATTCCCTGGGTCTGTGGGCACCGCCACCATCAAGAAAGGCATCCTCAAGTTCGGCGACTTCAAGACAGTATACGATGTCATACCCCAAAAGCACGGCTCCTCCATCAAGTTCTCGGAATCGGAAGTTACCCTCTTCCACAAAGACTGGTATGTAGCCAAAGCAAGATCTGCCTCGGCCAACCCGGATTTCCCGAGATGCGCCGAGATCTGGGCGGCAGCTTACGGCCGCAGCCACAAGACCAAGCCTGACGGAGTCATATCCCTGACTCCCCACATCATCCAGCGACTCATGCCGATCACGGGGCCCGTCACCTTATCCAACGGCGTAACCCTCGATGAGAACTACTGCATCTGGTATCTGCAGCACGATGTGTACTTCGAATACTTCGGCAATCCAAAGTACAAGGGCAAAGCCAACGACATCACGGATTCCCTTTTCGCGGAGACGGCAAACCTGGTGGAAGACAAGCTTATGAGCAATCCCGACATGAAGAGTGCCTTAGGGCTCCTTCAGGTCCTGGAAGAATCTTCCAAAGACCGGGTCTTCATGATGTGGATGAAGGACGAAGAGGGCCAGAAAGCAATAGAAGACCTGGGGTTCTCGGGCGCATTGAACTCCGACCCCAAAGCTCCCGAGATCGGCGTATACTATAGCATCAAAGCAGCAAACAAACTCGGACCTTACGTTGTCCTGAACACGACAGTGGGCGAAGGCAAACTGAACGGCGACGGCACCATGACATATCCCGTGGCAGTGGAGCTGTCCAACACAATGGACGAAGAGACTCTGAAGTTCGGGCGCAACAACGGTTATCTTACGAGCACCAAGTATGCCGGCGACATGAAGTCGGTGATCTACTTTTTCGCGCCGGCGGGCGGCACCATTGATTCCTTCCAGTGCGACTCGAAGGTAAAGGTCAAGAAGACCACCTATAACGATCTTGAGGTCGGCTACGCTTCCGGCTTCTTTGTAAAACCCGACCAGACCGTGATCTTCACCTACACGGTAACAACCGCCCCGGGCGTCATGGCAAAGCCTCAGGTCTCTACCACTCCTACACTTACGGAATACGCAGACTCTACTCCCACACCCCAGGAAGAAAACGGAGAGTAAAAAAGGGCGGCGGTAATCCCGCCACCCTCAAAGGAGTCAAATTACCAAATAAGATCAGGTGTACTTCACCTCAACATACCTTGTCGTGCCGCAGTACGGGCAGGTCAGGGTGTTGTTGTACTTGTCGAGCTTCATGGTCGCAGAGCATCCCGGGCAGACAAGGTCTGTCGATGTGTCTGCAAGCACCACGTTCCTTAAGTAGTTCTTGCCCGTCCTGTCGGTCAGGTACTTCTTGATGCTGTAGATGCAGTGTTCTTCGGACTCGCTCATGGCGTTATCAGCCCTTGCGATCGCCTCGGCAAGTGTCAGGAAAGATGCGATCATGTCGGGGTGAGCATCGTTCATGTACCCCTCAACGAAAACATAATCCGGATTGTAATTGCCGTAGATCTTGGACAGCTCGCCCTTCGCTTCGGGGATGTTGGCATAACCCTCGGCGATATCGTTATAGATCAGGTCCAGCTCCCTCTTCTCACCGTCAGTAACCGCGCCGTCAGCACGGGCGATATAACAGCAGATGGCAAACTTCGCGTAAAGATCCCGGAGTTCCCGGCGCTGCTCGACTGCGCGCGCCTGATTGATGGACTGCTGCTGCATCTTGTTCGTGACTGCGCCTGCTATAGCCGCAGATGCTGCAGCCGTTGCAATGGGCGCTGCGTTGTTGACCACGGATCTTGTAACTTCCCTGGTAACATTCTTCGCGACATTGTTCGCGATCGTTGCTGCCAATAATGCTCCTAACATATCTATCACCTCATTTCTCAATTAGGAATATTTTACATAATAGAATTGTCCAAGGCAATAAAAATCGTATCCGGCGGATACGATGTAATCAAACGGGCGCGGGAATGAAACTGCCGCCTTCGTGCTTTATCCCGAAGTGATCAAACACGGCCTGCATATCATCCTGCATGAGAAGGCATGTCTCGGTAAGACGCTCGCGCTTTCCCGATGTCTGCCATTCATACAAACCCTTGGAATAGAAGTTCCTGACTTCGTCGTTTATGATAAACGGCACTATTCCGGATCTTAAGCATTCCTTGAACATTATAAGGCGTCCGACTCTGCCGTTACCGTCATAGAAAGGGTGTATCTTCTCAAATTCGACATGGAATCCAATGATCGCATCAATATCCATAGCGCCATTATTATATCCGTCAATAAGTGCTTCTATCGCATCCGGAACATCCTGCACTTTTGTCGTAAGTATATCGCCCGCCGCATTATCATATTTCTTATAATCACCTACCACTGCTTCTTCTGCTGTGCTGCTGAATGTGCCGGTCTTCAATATCCTATGAAGATCCTTAACATATTCAGGGGTCAGTGCTTCTTTGTAACTGTCGATAATTTGATCAAAACACCTGAAATGGTTTGCTGTCTCTATCACATCATCTGCGGGGATATTCTCTCCGCCGATGGTCTTAGTCTCGAAAAGCGTCCTCGTCTGCTCTTTACTTAACCGGCTTCCCTCAATATGATTCGAATTATAGGCAAATTCAACCTGGAGATAATAGTACAATCCCCCGTTGATCTTATGTTGTCTCTGATCGGCTAAAGCCGGGATCAGATAGCGTTCACTTTCCATCGATCTGCCTCCGTTTCGAATAAACATATTATACTGTAAAAAACACCTTTTCATAACAACAGAATGAGGCCGT
This sequence comes from Clostridiales bacterium, assembly GCA_017964005.1. Lineage (GTDB taxonomy): Bacteria > Bacillota > Clostridia > Saccharofermentanales > Saccharofermentanaceae > Saccharofermentans. The sequence goes on along the minus strand of JAGCSR010000057.1, from coordinate 4,503 downwards.
CATTCCGACGGCCTCATAGTGATAAGTAAAAGATTCAAGCTGATCAGTTTACTTCTTTGCGTTGATAAACTTATCATACTTATAATTCGTCACAACACATCGCTCTTGGCGTCGGACAAGTCCTCGTCGCTTCGCTCCTGCGGAACTAGCAGAGCGATGTGTTGTTCCTCGGGTTATCCTTTGTTGTTGATAAACTTATCATACTTATAAAGGAACGTTACCATTTGTCTTCTCAGGCAGTCTCCGTTAGGCTTGAATGTTCCGTCGGAATAACCTGCCAGGATCTTCTGCTCAGATGCCCAGAGCGTTGCCTTGTAGAAGTAATCAGACTTCTTTACATCCTTGAACGGATTCTTGGTCGTCTTGGGCTTAGGCTGACCTGCCAGTCTCCAAAGGAATGTTACCGCATGCTTTCTTGCGCATACGATCTGAGGACCGAAGGTTCCGTCCTTGTATCCTTCAACGATCTTATTCTCGTTACCCCAGATACAAGCCTTGTAGAAGTAATCCTTCTCCTTGACATCCTTGAACTTACAGGTCTTTGCCTTAGGTGCGGGTTCTCCCATGAGTCTCCAGATGAATGTTACCATCTGTGCTCTCGTACAGTTGTTTGCAGGTTTGAACTTAGTCTGCTTATCGTAACCCTTGACTACACCCTTTGCTGTAAGGTAGTTGGTAGGAGCAAACCAGAAGTCTTTTGTCTTCGTTACATCCTTATAGAGAACGGTAACTGTGCATGTTGCACTCTTCCCTGCTGCAGCGGCGGTAATTGTAACAGTGCCTGCCATCTTAGCGGAAACCTTTCCGTTAGCATCTACTGTAGCAACTTTCTTATCTGATGTGGTCCAGGTGATCTTATCGGAAGAACCTGTAAGTGTTGCCTTAACAGAAACTGTCTTACCGCAGATAACGGATTCTTCTTTCTTATCAAGTGTCAGTGTGATTGTATCTGCTTTGGTTGGCTGAGCCGTGGGAGTTGCTGTGGGGGTAGGTGTAGGAGTTGCCTTAGGAGTGTTTCGTGTCTCACTTGCATCACACTTGGTGCAGCATCTCGTCTCAATACCTTCCTTGTCAACGGTTGCAGGCGTTGTTACCTTCCAGTCTCCCCAGCTGTGTCCTGTAGCCTTGAGTACTACGGTCTTGTCTTCCTTTACCTCTTTGCCGGTAAGGGACTTTTCAGCTTTCAGAACAGCCGTATAAACAATTGATCCGTCTTTCTCACACTCTGCGTCGGTCTTCTTAACAACTGTTAAATCCGGGATCTTCACGGACCTCTTATAATCCGTGGAACCTTCCTTGATGCACTTGAAATTTGCGGAAGCCGTAACGGTATCACCTTCTGTCAATGTAACATCAACAAATTCCCAGTCTGCAGCAGTAAGGACAACCGGCTCTGCAGTATTGCCTTTAATCGAGTCGCTTTCATATATTATTTCATCGACTGACTTAGGAAGATACATCTTTGTGAGTTTAGAAGTATACCTGCATACGAAATCTGTAAGGTTGGTACACCTGCTGCAATCGAGGAATTGCAGATCGGAACTGGCGTCATCATAAGCACCGCAATATAATGTCTTAAGGTTCGGATTATCAACATACAGACTTGTGATGTTTGAATCAGAACAATCCAGTTTTTCAAGCTGATCACATTTATCAAAATATATACTGGTAAGAGGGTTTTCGTATGCCCAAAGTTCTTTGAGCGCAGGACAGCAGTTTGCATCAACAGTCGTAAGGTTGTTTTCATAGCAATCCAAACATTCGAGCGATGAACATGAACTCAGATCCATTTTTTCCAAATAATTTTCACTACAGTCCAAATTCTTTAGCGCCGTACACCCGCTAAGATTTATCTTTGTCAGTTCACATTCGGAACAATCAACTTCTTCCAACGATCCTAATCCACTTAGATCAAGACTTGTTAGTTCATTGCTGTCACACTCCAAATATTCCAGCGAATCCAAGCCGCTCAGATCAAGACTTGTAAGGTCGTTGTAGTCACATTCCAAATATTCCAGCGAATCCAAACCACTCAGATCAAGACTTTTGAGATTGTTATATGAACAGTTCAAATATTTAAGAGAAGTAAAAAATTTGATCCCGGTAAGATCAGAAATACCATCAGCATAGACATATATATTTTCTACTGCAGCAATCTCTTCTTTAGTCAGAACGTCGTCACCATTACCAAGTGACTTAACATATGACATGAAATTCGGATCCGGGAAATTGGTCGAATTAATCTCAACCTCCCCGTCAGCCCTCGCTCCGAAAACAGGGATAAAAACGATCCCTGCCGCGATCGCTGCGGCCGTTCCCAACGATGCGATCACATTTGCTAAACCTTTATTCATTACCGGTTCCTCCTGTAATAATGTATGGTCTTGATAATCTTCATAAAGTTCTCTCTTTCAAGACCACCTTCACAGGATACCATATCTCCCGCTCAGAATAAATGAAAAGCAGAACGACAGGACAGAATTCCCCACCTTTACATAGAAGGAAGGCCGCCTGCACTTTGCAGACAGCCTTCCGATCATGCTATGTTGTACGTCAGTTTACTTCTTTGCGTTGATAAACTTATCGTTCGTCATAACACATCGCTCTTGGCGTCGGACAAGTCCTCGTCGCTTCGCTCCTGCGGAACTAGCAGAGCGATGTGTTGTTCCTCGGGTTATCCTTTGTTGTTGATAAACTTATCATACTTATAAAGGAATGTTACCATTTGTCTTCTCAGGCAGTCGTCGTTAGGCTTGAATGTTCCGTCGGAATATCCTGCAAGGATCTTCTGCTCGGAAGCCCAGAGAGTTGCCTTGTAGAAGTAATCGCTCTTCTTTACATCCTTGAACGGATTCTTCGTTGTCTTAGGCTTAGGCTGTCCTGCCAGTCTCCACAGGAACGTTACCGCGTGCTTTCTTGCACATACGATCTGAGGTCCGAAGGTTCCGTCCTTGTATCCTTCGACGATCTTATTCTCGTTACCCCAGATACAAGCCTTGTAGAAGTAATCCTTCTCTTTGACATCCTTGAACTTACAGGTCTTTGCCTTAGGTGCGGGTTCGCCCATAAGTCTCCAGATGAAAGTAACCATCTGGGCACGGGTGCACTTATTCGCAGGCTTAAAGAGCGTCTGCTTATCGTAGCCCTTGACCGTGCCTTTCGCTGTCAGGTAATTGGTGGGGGCATACCAAAAGTCCTTCTTGCCGGTAACGTCTTTATAAAGCGATGTTACTGTCGTACTTGCTGATGCACCATCTGCATATGCAGTGATGGTAGCAGTACCTGCCATCTTGCATGTAACACAGCCGGTATCACTTACCGAAATGACGTTCGGATCCGAGGACTTCCACTTAACACTGCTCTGGAGATCTTTATATGTGTAGGAGACATAGAAGAACTCGCCGCACTTTTTCTCTACACTGCCGGTCTTAAACTCTATCAGGCCAATATCATCCGGAACTCTTGCTGAACCCGGATCTATCTTGACATTATCGTCTGTCATGACAAAGTAGGTCTGGGTCATCTTTGAAATACGGTCTCCTGATGTAACCTGTATATGGTAATCAGTATAAGCAAGACCATCGGTATCTTTCTGATCAGCCTTCTTAATGCCGTGAACATATGCCATCTGAAGATATAACTGCTTTGATATATCAACTGTCCCGAGCGGATTTAAATAGACCGAAAGAGCCTTCAGGTTGGGGCAGCCGCTGAGATCCAAAGACGAGAGCTGGTTATTGTGAACGAAGAGATATGTAAGCATCTCGTTATTACCTAACTTGATATCTTTCAGGTTGCCGGATATACAGATAACAGTCGCAAGCTTGGGGTTCTTTGTCGCGTCCAGGCTGACGATCTCATTCTCAGAACATTCGAGCATGATAAGTTCAGTGAATTTTTCAATACCCTGAAGAGATTTGATCTTCAGCCCTTTGCAGGCGATAACATCCACCTTTTTGATCTCATCCTCAGACAGATACCCGTCCTGATCATCATCGTGATTTTCCAGAATATAAGTCCTGAAGTTGGGATCCGGAAAATTATTCTCGTCGATCGCGAGCCTATAGGGTGCAGCACTGACAGCTGCTGCTATAAGAGCGATCGTTCCACATGCTGCGAAAAGAGTGAACGCAGTCTTGAATACTTTGTTCATGATATATCTCCCCTTATCGAAATTTTGAAGCGCTACATACTGCGCCACTGACATAGATATTAGCAAAAGCCCGGGGCATCTTCAACTTAAGAAAAAGTAAAGAAAAAAGGACTGCCATCTCTGACAGCCCTTTGGCTCCTCAAGTAGGACTCGAACCTACGACATTTCGGTTAACAGCCGAACGCTCTACCGACTGAGCTATTGAGGATTATAATCCGGCAGCAACCTATCTTCCCGGACCGTTGCCAGTCAAGTATTGTCGGCACGAACGAGCTTAACTTCTGTGTTCGGGATGGGAACAGGTGTGGCCTCGCCGTAATCACCACCGGAATGGTTGAGAGTCTTATACC
>JAGCSR010000056.1 GCA_017964005.1 Clostridiales bacterium | reverse complement strand
GTAGCAACCTTCTTATCGGATGTCTTCCAGGTGATCTTATCCTTGGAGCCCTTAAGTGTAGCCTTAAGTGTCAGAGTCTTAGCACAGACAACATTTGCTTCCTTCTTGTCGAGGGTCAGCGTGATGCCGTCATCAGCAGCCATTGTAGGTTCTGCTGACTTTGTAGGCTCTGCCGCCTTTGTGGGTTCTGCTGTAGGCTCTGCTGCCTTTGTAGGCTCAGCTGTGGGAGCAGCCGTAGGTGTTGCCGTAGGCGTAAGTTTTGCTGTTGCCCGCTTCTCAGTCGTGTTACATCTCGAACATGTGCGGGTCTCTTCGCCTTCAACATCGACAGATGCATCCTTGGTCACCTTCCATTCACTCCAATCGTGGCCGACAGGAGCCGTTATCTTGGCATCCTTGGATTCAGTCTGAGCCTCTCCGTCAGGGGCATCAGCTGCCGCTACTGTTGCCGTATAAACCGTTTTTCCGCCTGCTTCACAGGCAGCTTCTGTCAGTTCTTCCTTTATCGCAGCTTTAACACTGGTCTTATGATCGGGATCGTATTTACATACATAGTTTGCAACAGCCGCAGTATATCCGTCAGTCTCGCTGCCTGTCCATGTGAAATCCACAAACTCCCAGCCGTGAGCATCAGGATCGATATTGATCTCCACATCATCCGTTGCAGTTCCGAGGACCTCATCGTCGAAGGTTGCAGTATATGTTCTGATACCCTTATCGGAACAAGTAGCTTCCTTGGTTACTTCACTGGTGATGGCGGAAGCTTCCCCGTTCCAATCCTTACCGCATCCTCCGTTGCAGGACACGGCAGCTGTACAGGATGCATGGTCACTGCCCCATACATATTCAACCTCACCGGGATCGTGAACAGCCGTAACGGAAGTAATGAATCCACATCTATTCGGACCCGACATCCACTTGTTAACGGTCTTGCCATGAGCTTCGACAGAAGGATAATTGTTTTTGAATAAATAACCATAGTTGGTGTTTATAACAATGTATATATAGGCTTCTTCATCACCCGTAAACTGAGCATTGTACGCTATGGGGCTGTTTATGGCTTTTGTCCACGACAATAAAAGTGCATTTACCTCTCCTTCAGGAGAAAAACTAACGACAGGAGTTGTCTCTGCCCTCTCGTGTCCACAGATCGGAGCTTCTATTGTCACACTGATGCTGCTGATATAAACGTCATAAGGAATATATATATCCATATCCTTATCAAGTACTGTGCTGTTCCCTATTCTGTTTGCAATAAATGTATCGTCGTCATTGACCTGCGAGAACGGAACCTTAAGAAGTCCTGCTACAGTATTCGTACGCCTAAACCCGGTTTGGGGGAAATAATCGTAATCATTCTGGTCATATCCGTTAGAACTCAACGCATTGCCTATCGTTGTGCCCTTGGCCACAGTCAATACGATAGGATCCGCAAAATCCTCGTTCCCGTGGGCGCTGGCATGAATGGTAAGTTTTACGCAATCCACAGTCTTGCTAGAGATCTTCTCCCCGCAATGCTTACAGTAGACAACTTCATCGTAGGTAGAATCCGTATAGTTTTCCTTTACGGGGGCAGCAGGATCATGAACGGCGATGACGTCTGCCATATACATTCCGATCATTTCATCAGGAGTGGCCTCAACACCATCAATACTTACGACTGTTGTCTCATCGAGGTAATAACCGAATTTGGAAGCCAATGCAAATGACGCATGATAAGTCTCACCACCAAGAATGGTGCCGATGAAAGGAGCAGGGAAACCATCACCTGTTGATTCAGACCAGAATGCAACGTCCCATGTCCCGCCTCCCGGCATATAAGACTTTGCCAGTTCCACACCGGTTGTCTCTATGTTTATAACCGGAGTCGTATTGATTGTGGAATAGTCATATTCATCGTAATCATCATACTTTTGCGCAGTCACCTCGGTACCGCAAAGAGGAGCTTCGACAGAAACTGAGACCGAATCAACGTGCTTCTGCCAGAGTGCATAAAAGGTCGTACCTTCACTTATAAGCGGATCATCTGCACTCGGTCTTAATTCTTTATAAAAATCTTCCGAGGATCCATACTGGGATATATCCTTCCTACCGACCTGGAAGAACACCTCATTGTTATCAACGCGATTGAGAGAAAACGCGCTGAATAATGCGTCTGCAAGAGTACTCCGCACATCGTAAACGGTTAATTCTTTCTCGTCATCTGCAGTCGCTGTCTTCATGCTGATAATGCTGCCGCTGACCGATATATCCGTGAAGCCCTGGGCTTCAAGAGCAGATTTGATCTTATCTGATGCAGCCAATTCCTCATGTCCTGTACCCATGTTCAGTTTTATATTGACATAGTTAACAACGGGAGGCAGTTTTGAGAAGACTGCATACATGGATTGCTGATCCTGAACAACCGTAAACGTGTAGGGATTGTCCTTTATATCGTCAACCCAATGATGATCGTCGCTGATATATTTCTGGAAGGAATCGAATCCGTAACCTTCAGCAGGGGATGCCGTCAGTGTGATCTCGTCACCTTCATAGAAAACACCGCTGATCAATCCGTTATCACCTGAAGTAAAAGCAGCACCTGATTTAGAAGTACCGGAGACAGTACCTCCGTCTGTTCCCACAGAGGATGATGTACTGTTTGCTTTGGGCCTGAATGTGGGATATACCTTGACCTCGTAGTATTCATGGTATGAAATATTTCTCAATGATTTAACATAACCCTTCATTGCATAGAGGCTGAGGGTATAAAGATCTGCGCCGTTCTCATCAACCAGATCAGTCATGTCGAGGCTCGTATCAGTCGTGGTTCCTGTTATCTTCTTCGAATAATCATTCCTTGGATAACATTCATAGTAGTAACCGTCAGCACCGCTGACAGCATCCCAGGATATGGTCCTGTTGTCACATTGAGGTTTTGCGGGTTTTTCGGGAATAAATACACTTATCTTCTGGTCAGGAAAGTCGATTGAATGGACTCCGTCATTGGCTGAAAAAGAATTCCAACTGCTAAGGACACTTACCTCTGTCTCCTCTCCCGTGGGGACACCGGCAACGTCACGATCTATGAGGTCCTGATCCACCTTAAGACCGGAGATGGTAATGACAAGGTCTTCTCCTATATGATTGCTGTAGTCATAACCTGTAATCTCAAGCCTTCCGTTAGTTTGACTGGTCCAGCTGTAACTGGCTTCATTACTGCTGAGAGTGACATCCATGTCATCAGCATTGTCAGCGATCGGGTTGCTAAAAGTCAGCCGGATAATAGAATTATCCTTCCAATCAACTTCATAGCCTTCGGGAGCACGGGTCTGCTGAGCTTTGAGAGTCAAAGTCCAGGGACCGTTTAATTCGCCCGAGATCTCACTTTCGACCTTAACATTATCTCTGGTTGCAGTATCAGCCTTGACTACTGCAGGCATTGCCTGAAGGACAATGCTTGCCGTGATAAGCAGGCTGAACAGAACAGCAACGGGTTTTCTGATCTTGGATCTTACATGTTCCATGTTTGTCACCTCGTCTTTGGGATATCATTATTTGATTATATCAACTCCAATACCCGTCTGACAAAGAAACAATTGTAAAGAATCCCTAAACAGTTTATTATTTACGGCCCCCGAAAGGATTTGGGATCAGCCTGTTAACGCGCTTTTTATATTCAAGATATTCTCCGCCGTACAGGTTTTCGAGCCACTTTTCTTCTGTGGCCTTTAAGACTAAGGTCAGGACAAGCCACTGGATCGGGACTGTTATAAAGATCAGAGGATGGGAACAGAAAGCAAAAGACACGCCCATGGTCATGAACCAGCAGCCGGAATACATGGGGTTCCTTACCTTGGAGTATATCCCCTCTGTCATGAGGCGGTTATCCATGATGTGACTGTCAGCGTCAGAATTCTGTGCCCCGGAATACCAGGTATAGATCCCGAAGAAGAACAGGACGGCACCCAGCGCGAACATTATATATTCAGGCCAGCCGGTAAAATCACCTGCGTTTTTATAGATATTCTCACTTTCATCGACCACGACACGTATAAACTCAGGCCACACAGAAAAGAAGTAAGATCCGAAGAATGCATAGCAGACAACAAATGCCAGAGCTGCTATAAGGACCAAGCCCGCTATTAGGAAGGGGCCTATGCCGTACATGGGGAGCTTCTGACCTTCTTTGGCATAGTTCTTATTGCCCTTTTTCTTAAGGTGAGACAGAAGCCCCTCGCCCTCTCCCTTATCCTCACTGTTATCTTCCATGAAGAACAGGAAGGCGGCCACTACATCCGCCACGAAGAAGAAGCTGAATATAAGGCCCAGTACTACTTTGGTCGTAGGGCGCTTCTTCATCTTCACCAGGATGATCACCCTGTATATGAAGTCGGGAAGGCTCATGGTGAGCATGGTGATGTACGTGATCCCCACTGCTATAGCCATGGCGAAAGGAACACTGATAAAGGTAAAAGGATTAAGCATTCCAAGCACCAGGAATGCCCAGAGGATGAAATTACCTATGTACCACGGTATCATCAGGACCTTTAAGGCAACGGTAAGGCCGGAACAGGACTTCTCCCCTTTTAAGGCAGCGACCACTGCCAGTATAAATGCTGCCAGGCCCAGGGCAGATGCTGTGCACCCGATCACGATAAGGGCCGGTGCCATCTTATCGGGAGGTCTGGTCCCGACAAGCTCAGCATCCTTCATAAGAGCCCACATGAACATAATGATCTTCACGACGATGATATACATCAGAAATCCCATGGTGAAGAGCAGACACTTGGCCACAAGCACGAACTTCGGTTTCTTAAGTTCTGCAGGCCCCCGCTCCTTCTTCCCCTGATCTTTTGCTGCCGGAGTGATCATCACATAATCTTTTTCGTCTGATACATTGTTATCCATATTACTATCCTCTGTTTCCATATATTACGCTCTCTTCGCTCCAAGATCCTTAAGAATATAGGGGAAGAGCAGTTCTATCCAGGCATTGAGTGCTTTGGCTGTATGAGCATATGTTGCTTCGTTCTCACCGGCAGGATCCGGGATCGCAACAGATACGAGTTTGCCCTCGTTGTTCTTCATTACCAGACCGCACCTTGCAGCATATGTTGACAGGGAGAACACTTTATCCTTGAGGTCAGGATAATCCGTCACGATCCTGAAGGCCTGTTCGTCACGCATGGTAAGGATAAGGTCTGCGCCGTTATAGTCATCAACGGACACGCGCTTGGAACGAAGATAGCTCATGTCGCGTCCGGTAAGATCTTTTACGGCCTTTACCATCTTTGTGTCAGGTTCGTCTTCCCCGAAGATCGTAAGTCCTGCAGAATCACCGTAGAGCTCACAGTCGCATTCCTCATCTGCTTCAAGAACAAAGGGGCCTTCCCTGTTTATCAGCTCATCGAAAAAGAGTTCTGCCGCAGGAGCCATGGTAAGGTCCTTCTCGTCCACAAAGAGCACCTGGGCCGTGTAGGTTGCTTTGTATGAATCCCTTGCCTTTGTTGCTCTCGGAGTTACCTGTTCTTTTACTTCATCCGACTCGTTCTTCTTCGCAGAAGACTTGGTGAGCCGGTTCATGTAGGCGACCCCAAGGCCTTCTTCCGGGAATCCCTGGGCCAGGATAAGATCCACTTTCTGAAGGTCAAGATCCCTTAATCCTTCGAAGAGGTAATGGGCGGCAGCGGCAACATCTTTCGCCCTGCCGTATGTAAAAAACTCTATATGCATCAGGACCTGATGTTCAAATGCAGCTTCCAGAAGATGCCTTACTTCAACACCCGAATATATGCCGACTCTGGCAAAAGGGTTCCTGCCAATGAGTTCCTTAACTTTCTCAACGTAAGGGAAAGCTATATTGACCAGAAGCTGCCTGTCATCTTCGGACATTTCTTTATAGTCGACTTCTTCCCTCCTGCTTTCGGAGATCCCGTATTCCGCCTCCATCTTTTCGGGGAGATCGATTATCTCCACGTCACAGGAAGGAGCGTAGTGGCGGTATTTCATTCCGGGAGACCTGGGGGTCTCGCCTGCCTTTAATGCGTATGCTTCTTCGCAGGCTCCTGTTAAGGCAACGATCATCTCGCGTGTTACGGCGCCGGGACGCAAGATCACGGGAACTTCTCCCGTTGCATCTATGACCGTGGATTCCAATCCAACATCGGAAGGTCCGCCGTCGATAACAGCATAGATGTATCCCGACATATCTTCCATAACCCTGGTACTTGTGGTGGGAGAAGGTCTGCCGGATATGTTGGCTGAGGGAGCCGCAACCGGGCACCCGCACTCTTCCAGGAACTTTCTTGCAACAGGGTGCGAAGGCATCCTTATACCGACGGTATCAAGTCCTGCCGTAACTTCGGCAGGGATCTTGTCCGACTTATGCATTATTACTGTTACCGGCCCGGGCATAAATGCCTCGACCAGAGCCTTGGCGGTATCCGTAACCTCCGATGCGATCTCATCTATCTGAGACTTGTCCCATATATGACAGATAAGAGGATTGTCGGAAGGGCGCCCTTTGGCATCGAACACCTTCTTCACCGAGTCGGCAGCGAAAGCGTTGCAACCCAATCCGTATACGGTCTCCGTAGGGAATGCCACGACCTCGCCTCCTGCCAGATGCTTTGCGGCATCCCTGATCCCTTCTTCGTCAGAAGTCTTTATCAGTTTTGTATCGTCGTATACTCTTACTCTGTCCATATATATGTCACCTTCCCGCGTCGTCTGCTGCCGCTGCAACTATCAGCGCATCCGTTATCTCATCGAAGTCTCCTGCCAGGATCTCATCCAATTTATACAGAGTCAGTCCTATCCTGTGGTCCGTAACCCTGCCCTGGTGGAAATTATATGTCCTTATCCTCTCGGAACGGTCCCCGGATCCCACCTGATTCCTGCGGTCCTCGTTGATCGCGCCTTCCGCGGCCTCGCGGGTCATGTCCCAGAGCTTCGTTGTAAGGACAGCCATAGCTTTCTCTTTGTTCTTTATCTGAGACCTCTCGTCCTGGCAGGTAACGACGATACCGGTAGGAAGATGGGTTATCCTGATGGCGGACTCGGTCTTGTTGATGTGCTGGCCGCCGGCTCCCGATGCTCTGTAAGTATCTATCTTAAGATCACCCGGATTGATGGTGACATCCATGGGTTCTGCCTCGGGGAGAACCGCCACCGTTACGGCCGAAGTATGTATCCTTCCGCCGGATTCCGTGACCGGTACACGCTGGACGCGGTGAACTCCGCTTTCGAACTTCAAGCGGCTGTAGGCTTTACGCCCCTTGATCTCGAAAGTAATCTCCTTGAACCCGCCGAGTTCCGTAGTATTCTGATCCACAACGTTTACCGTAAACCCGTGGCGAGCGGCATAACCCATATACATCTTGTAAAGGTCCGACGCGAAAAGCGCGGATTCCTCACCGCCCGTTCCGGCCCTGATCTCCATGATGACCGAGCGGTCGTCCCTTATATCTTTGGGCATGAGAAGTTCGTTGATCTTCCGTTCGGCGTCTTCCGCCTGCTTTTTGCCTTCGTAGAGTTCCTCGTCGGCAAGGGCTTTGAGGTCGTCATCCCCTTCGTTTAGAAGTTCCGCGGCCTCTGCGATCATGCGCTTGGCCTCTTCGTAACGTTTTATCTCACTGATCACTTCCTCAGTATCTGCAAGTTCTCTTGACAGCGCAGTGAACTTGTCGCGGTCAGACGCGACCGAAGGGTCCTGCAAGGACACGGTAACCTCATCGTACCGTTCTTTTATAGCCTGTAACTTGCTCTCGTCAATTGCCATCTGAAGTCTCCTTTTCCGAGGTTTCAGTGGACGTGTAGTCTTTGACAGGCATAATGTTTTCGGAAGTTTCTGACCCTGATGTCTCCGTATCGGAAGACTCGGTTGAAGTCTCTATGATCGGAGGCGCAGTAAAGGTAGTGGGTTCGGCTGTTGCAGCGATCTCATCCTGCCTGTCGAAATACGCCTTGAAGTAATCCAGCATCGCCTGATAGTAATCAACGGATCTGTCTTCGGCAGCCACAGGATCAATGATGTGCTCATCGAACCCGTCCTTAAAATCGAAGAACACCGTATCGTAATCTTCGAACTTGCCCGTGATCTTATACATCGCCTTGCGGATATTAATTATCTGATCCTTGCCTGCTATGAATATCGGTACATTGTTCCCGGTAATGCATTCTCTTATGACTTCTATATCCTGATCCGTAAGGCCTTCTGCGAAGTTTATGACTATAAGAAGATCATTTGTGTATTCAGTCGGATCTGATTTTTTGATCACATTGCCGGCACTGTCAAATTCGGTAAAACTGAAGTATCTCTGGCTGACCGGCATCTCATCTTCGGTAATGTGGCCGGGCTTGAGCATAACGGTCTTGTCCGCCAGGGCATTGAACTCTTCGGGGAAATCCCCTGCCCAGTAGATAGTGATATCCCGTCCGGACAGTTCCTTTGCCGACTCGGTCAGGTCCTTCACCCTGTTTGCTTCGGCAGCCCGCTTAAGAGAAACATTGTTTGCCATCACGATCGCAAGGAAAGCGAACATGATGCTCATAACGATCAGCGGAAATACGACTAAAGCCTTGTTCTTCACTTGCTGTCCCTCTCATAAAAAGGCTTGGTCTTGTCGGTAACCTGCTTGGCAAAAGGCTCTCGGAAAGACACCGCGACGGGAGCGATCCCGTCAAGATAAGGAACGATATATGATCGGAAGGAATCGAGAAGATACTGTTCTCTCTCTCCCTCCAAAGCCGACTCGATTATTATCAGCCAGTTAAGGTTCTCGTCAGACATCCTGCGCATGAGCTGTATCCAGATCCTGTCGATTTCGGAGTCGATCTTGAAGAATTCCGATGTCATCTCCTCCAGCTTTTCGGGCCAATGATCGGGAGGTCCGACCTTGACGGAATCATCCGCGTTCTTCAGCTGCTCCCAGATCATGTCGCACATATCCTTGCCGAACAGGACTTCCTCCGTTCCGGGGTTTACGACAAAACCTTCGAGAGTCATCTTGTCCGAGGTCACGACTTCCAGGAGGTCTTCGAACCCTGCCAGGATCCCGTTCTGCTTCTTGCCCTCAGATGCCCTGTCGAAGGATTCGCTGTCGGAAAACACCACCATGTGTGTCCTTCCCTGTCCGTCCGATACGGCATGGAATCTGTAGTCTCCTTCCGTACCGTCGACCGGCACGATGAACTTGGCGGTGGCGGCGCTCTTGAGAAGATCCAGCATATTCTTCTCTGAAGGATCGCTCCTGACCTTTGCCATCAATTCTTTGAGTTCTTTATTCTCCAACTTTTTTATCTGATCACTCATACTGATACTTCCTTTGATTTTTTGTGCGCGAAAAAATCCCCTGCTAAAGGGCCGTTCTTACGAGCCAGGACCAGAACAGTGCCGACAAAGGCATAAGCAGTGTAGAGAAAGTCACGATCCTTGCGCAAAGCGACGGGGACATATTGTACTTGTCAGCATATACCATGCAAAGCGATGTCGAAGGCAGCGCGGTCATAAGAACAATGGTCGCGCGGGTTACCGGCCTTATCGTAACGAAGTTCGACAAAGCGAAAACGATCCCGAAGACAAGGGCGGGAAGAACTACGAGTTTTAAGATAACCGTTACATATGTCTTGGAATCCGAGAATATCCTCTTGAGGTCAAGATCCGCTATATTGGATCCCAGGACTATAAGCGCCAGCGGGAAAGCGATGTCTCCAATGAAGTTGAGGGTTGATGTTACGGGATATCCGAATCTCCACGGGATAACGAACAGTATGACTGCGGCGATTGACGCGGTCGACACGATATCTGTGATGATGTACCTGGGACGGAACTTACGTCCTGATATGATCGTAACGCCGAAAGTGTAGAAGAAGATGTTGAACACAAGGTTGAATACCGCCGCCAGAAGGAGTCCTTCGTCTCCGTAGAGTTCCTGCATCAGGGGGATCCCGATGAAGCTTGTGTTGGAGAATATAAGGCATGTGGTCATGACGCGCTTGTCGGCATCAGTCTCATGAGTCTTCTTATTGATGATTGTCATGATCCCCAGCAATCCCAGATACGATACTCCGGCATAGCAGGCCACGGCGATCATGCCTTTGACCAGTTCATAGTTAAAGACATACTGGGAAGAAGACAATATCATGAAGGGAAGTATCGCCTTGATCAGAACATCACTTATGGACCGCTCCGCACGCGAATCGGTAACACCGGTGCGCTTTAGGATGACACCGACTATGAAGCATACAACTATCTTTAACGTGACGTAGTATATCTGGGTCATTACAGGTCCTTCGATGCAATCGCTGTCGCGACAGCTTTCTTATATCCTTCCATCCTTGCCGCAACTTCCTCCCGGGGCATCTTCGGCTCGTATTCTTTCCTTGAAGCATAGAGTGATCTTACCTTATCAAGATCAGCAAAGAACCCTGATGTCAGTCCTGCCATAAGTCCTGCGCCCATAGCGGTCATCTCGTCAGTCTTTGCCCTGACTATCCTAATGCCGAGCATATCGGACTGAAGCTGCATAAGGTAATCGCTGCCGCAGACGCCGCCGTCCACCTTCATTGCAGGGGCGTTCGATGCGGTCTCGGATGCCATGAGCTGTACGAGTTCGGTTACCTGATAGATTATCGATTCTATAGATGCCATGACTATATCGTCGGCATTCGTTCCACGGGTCAGTCCGATGATGGTGCCTCTAGCGTCGGGATCCCAATAGGGCGCACCGAGGCCCGTAAATGCCGGGATCATGTAAACACCGGAGCCGCCCTTGGCGCGGGATGCCACCACATCGCAGTCCGATGGCTTATCGATGAGATGCATCTCCTCTATGAGCCATTTGATGACAGATCCTCCCTGGAAGACTGACCCTTCAAGAGCATAAGATGTTATCCCGTCTATGGTCCATGCTGCCGAGCACAGGAGCCCGTTATCGGAGAATACAGGCTTGTCCCCCGTATTCATGAGCGTGAAGCACCCCGTGCCGTATGTTGTCTTGGCATCTCCCCGGTCCAGCGCATTCTGTCCGAAAAGCGCCGACGGCTGATCTCCCATGACCCCCGTGATATGTATTCCGTTAAGAGTCAATACCCTTGCGGCCTGACCTTCGTCAAGGCCTGCAGCGATAAGCTCTTCTTCGGAAAGGTTTACTTCCCCGAAGTCGGAGGAAGAAGGCAGGGGCTTTGCAAGATTATGGCGCTTTACCCCGAAGAGTTCCAGGAGACCGTCATCGTAATCCAATGTATTGATATCGAACAGCATCGTTCTTGAGCAGTTGGAATAATCCGATGCGAAGGACTCCCCGCCCGTAAGTTTATAAACTAGATATCCGTCAACGGTACCGAACAGAACGGTACCGTCTTCTATGCGGGATCCGAGTCCCAGGGTCTCATTGAACCACACCATCTTGGTTGCGGAAAAATAAGGATCCAGCTTAAGACCCGTCTTCTTGGATATCTCGGATTCCCTGATCTTAAGCTCTTCTCTTCTGCAGATGTCCGCAGTCCTTCTGCACTGCCAGACTATGGCGTTATACAAAGGCTCGCCGGTCTTGCTGTCGAAGGCTATAGTCGTCTCTCTCTGGTTTGTTATGCCGATGGCTTCGATCTTCCCTTGGGCCTCCGGGTGTTCGCCCAGAAGGTTTGAGATTGCCTTGACCGTTGAGAAGAAGATCTCTTTGGGGTCGTGTTCCACGAACCCCGGCGCAGGATAGATCTGCGTCAGAGCAACAGGCGCGCCCGGAAACAGGCCCCCTTCTTCGTTGAGAAGGAAAGCTTTGGTCGATGTGGTTCCCTGATCGATGCAAAGTATGTATCCGGACATATTAGCGCTCCTTTATCTGAAATAGATCCTGTTGAGGTCGCGGTACCAGTCGTCGTCTATGGAATCAAGATCTTCTGAGGTAAACCTTACTACCCAGTTGCCGTCGGCAGTTCCCGGGATATTCATCCTGGTATCACCGCCGTATCCCAGCATATCCTGTATAGGTATGATGACCACGTTGGCATGGCTCATCCAAAGTGTTCTGATTATGGCTCTGCAGGACTCACTCTTCGTGCCGCCGTCACCCCAGTTGTCACCTTTGAACCCGCAGTACTCAAGGCAGCATTTCCTTACATCTTCGGAGATGTCCCAGAGCCACCCCAGCAAAGTGTTGTTGTCGTGGGTGCCTGTATAAGCTACGCAGTCAGCGTCGAAGTTATGGGGAAGGTACGAGCTGTTGTCTCCGGGATTGAACGCGAATTCCATAACGCGCATACCTGGGATGTTGACGTTATCGAGGAACTCACCTAAGTCGGGGGTCCTCTCACCTAAGTCTTCCGCTATAAGCCTTGACCTGTCGCCGAACTTCTTGTCTATCTTCTCGAAGAAATCGAGTCCCGGGCCCTTGCGCCACTCGCCGATCCTTGCGGTATCGGCATTGGAGTCAACTTCCCAATAAGAGCAGAAAGCCCTGAAGTGATCGATCCTGAGATAATCGTAGAGCTTATAGCTCTCTTCGATCCTGTCCATCCACCAGGAATACCCGTCTGCTGCCATCTTATCCCAATCGTATATGGGGTTGCCCCAAAGCTGTCCGTCAGCCGAGAAATAATCGGGCGGAACGCCTGCGACCTTATCGAAAACAAATGCCGTATCCTTGGGAGGCATAACCTTTACGGAAGCGGCACTGTGTGTCATGCCGTCGGTAACTTCAGCGGAAGGCTGAGCGTTATCTTTGGCGGGGTTTGCCTCTGCCTCCTTTACAGCCTTGGCATAGTCTGCCGCAAGCTTCTTGATCCTTGCCACCTTGGCCATCTTGAACATATCCCTGGATGCCCACACATCGGCTGAATCGCAGGATACGTAGATCGGCATGTCTCCGATTATGGATATGCCGCACTCGTTGATGGCAG
The DNA here is from genome assembly GCA_017964005.1 of Clostridiales bacterium. Taxonomy (GTDB): domain Bacteria; phylum Bacillota; class Clostridia; order Saccharofermentanales; family Saccharofermentanaceae; genus Saccharofermentans. Next base: position 136,396 of record JAGCSR010000056.1, on the reverse strand, counting down.
CCTTGATCTCGGTCCATTCCTTTATGAACAGGTACTGGACGAAGGCATGGAAATAATATTCGTCCGTGCCCCTTACCTTGGCAAGAGCCTTCTCTTCGTGGTCCTTAAGGGCTTTATCTTCCCACTGCCACCAGGCTTTCTTGCCGGAGTGTTCCTTTATCGTCTGGTACAAAGCCACTTCATCCGCCCACTTGTTCTTCTTGGCAAAAGCCTTGACTTCGCTCATTAACTGATCCGACACCCTTGTGAAAGCGGTCCTCAGCATATGCTCACGCTGAGTCCTTAAGTAGTCGTAATCTATTCTCCACTTGTTGACGTTATATTCTGCGGCTACCACATCGTCGCCGGTAAGAAGGCCCTGCTCCATAAGGCGCCTTGGATCTATGAGCAGCCAGTTGCCCGCAAATGCCGAGAAGCTCTGGTACGGGGAATTCCCCATTCCGGGATATGTGAAGGGCAGTACCTGCCAGTATCTCATCCCCTGTTTTTGGAGTTTTTTGGCAAAAGCTATCGCCTCCTGCCCCATCACGCCCGTCCCGAAAGGGCCCGGCAATGATGTAATGTGCATAAGCACTCCTCCGCCTCTTTGCATTGTATTCCACCTCGAACTTCTATATAATATCTTGGCTTAATAAGAATAAACCACGCTAATTATACAACACTGAGGTTATTGTTCAAATGTCATATACTACACAAGAGCAGATACAAAGACGCAAGACTTTCGCCATAATATCACACCCTGACGCGGGTAAGACCACCATGACCGAGAAGCTCCTTTTGTACGGGGGCGCCATCCACATGGCAGGATCCGTCAAGGCAAGGAAAGCCGCGCGCCACGCAACCTCCGACTGGATGGAGATCGAGAAGAAGAGAGGCATCTCCGTCACGTCATCCGTCATGCAGTTCGAATACGACGGTTACTGCATCAACATCCTTGATACCCCCGGACACCAGGACTTCTCCGAGGACACTTACCGTACCCTGTGCGCTGCGGACTGCGCGGTCATGCTGTTGGACGGCGCAAAGGGTGTCGAGGCCCAGACGATTAAGCTTTTCGCGGTATGCCGCAAGAGAGGCATACCGATCTTCACGTTCATCAACAAGATGGACCGCGCGTCCAAGAACCCCTTCGACCTCATTGACGAGCTGGAAAAGGTCCTGGGTATCAGGTCCTGCCCTATCAACTGGCCTATAGGAACGGACGGCGACTTCGAAGGCGTGTACGAACGTGACTCCAAGAAGGTCCTTTTGTTCGATAAGACTACGGAAGACCACGGCGCGTCCATGGTAACCCAGCAGGTTGCAGGTGTTGACGACCCTGCCCTCGAAAACATCATCAACCACTATCACCTCGAGACTTTGAGGAACGATATAGAACTTCTGGATATGGCAGGAGACGAGTTCGACGCGGAGCGTGTCGCACAGGGTCTCCTCACCCCCGTATTCTTCGGATCTGCCATCACCAACTTCGGCGTCGAGACTTTCTTAAAACACTTTCTCGACATGGCACCGGCTCCTCAGCCCCACCATACGACAGACGGCGAGGTTCTTCCGGAAGACGACATGTTCTCCGGATTCGTATTCAAGATCCAGGCCAACATGGATCCGAACCACAGAGACAGAATGGCTTTCGTCCGTATCTGCTCCGGCAAATATGAGAAGAACATGACAGTCAATCACTTAAGGATCGGCAAGAAGATAACCCTGGCCCAGCCTCAGCAGTTCATGGCCCAGGACAGGAATATAGTGGAAGACGCATACGCCGGAGACATCATCGGCATCTTCGACCCGGGACACTTCAGGATCGGTGACACATTGATCTCATCCAACAGGAAGTTCGAATTCGACCCCATCCCGATCTTCGCTCCCGAAAACTTTGCCAGAGTCGAGCCCAAGGACTCCATGAAGCGCAAGCAGTTCGTTAAGGGCGTCGAGCAGCTCTGCCAGGAAGGCGCGGTCCAGCTCTATAAGCAGCCCGGCATAGGTACTGAGACCTACATCATGGGTGTCGTCGGCATACTGCAGCTGGACGTTATCGAATACCGTCTCAAGTCAGAGTACGGCGTAGACATCATCAGGACTCCCTTAAGTTATTCTCTTGCCCGCTGGGTAAGGTCGGAAGCAGATCCTGCGTTCGATCCAGCATCCCTTACGCTGACATCCACATCCTGCCTTGTTCAGGACCGTGACGATGAACCCGTTGTACTGTTCGAGTCCGAGTGGGCAGTCAGCTGGACCGTGGAGCACAACGAAGACAAGAAACTTGTTTTCGAGGATATTCACGAGGCGCATAACACACCCCTCGACTGATCTTAAAAAGGCAAAAGTCCCGCCAGAGCCGCGATAAGCCCTTCATCTGCCGCAACTTCGATATCAGGCCTGATATCGGGAGAAGGCAGCCCTCTTCTGTTTATCCATATGGTATGCCAGCCGGAGTCTATGGCTCCTGTTATGTCGTGCTTATAAGAATCCCCTATCATCCAGATATCGGAAGGGGCAAGGCCGAGCCTGTCTTCGATCAGACGGCAGAGCCTTACATCAGGCTTTGATATCCCTATATCACCGGTAACAAAGATATTGTCCCGGTCGAACCACTTAAGAAGCCCAAGCATATCCACTTTATTCCACTGATGGCTTGATTTACCTGAAGTAAAGAGGGCCAGCTTTATATTGGGGGCTTCCGCGAAGGCGTCCAGGATTTCTTTCAAATCCTGACTTAATTCCATGTGGCTTTGCAGTTCGAGATACTTATCCGCAGTAAGAACACCGTCGCCGGGCGCATACGGGAGACCCAGTATCCTGAATGTCTCTTCATACCTCCATCCGTTTATGTCCCTGGTCTTGATCTTACCTGCTTCCAGCGCATCCATATTGATGTCGCTCTTGGCATAGTAGATGCTTATGAATTCCTGCGGGTCACTGACCTTAACTCCCAGGACTTCCTCAGCCGCGGCAACTATCATATCCTGTCTTACGTAAAGCGTATCGTCTATGTCAAAGACTATCCCCGTCATATAAATATCACTCCTTTACGGCATAGGCCCAGGCCGATGGATCATTGAGGTATTTCTGACCCGGTCCGTTACTGCAAATGACAGATCTTATTACTGTACAGTAACGCGAAAACCCGATTGCAGTAACAAATTACTGTAAATCCCAAACATCATTACTGTGCAGTAACGGAAACTGCAGTTTACAGTAACGGATTGCAAATATCAGATCTTCCCCTCTTTGAACATCCGCATCATCTCGCAGGTGAGGGAGAAATCATCAGGCTGCAGGACTACTTCTTCAGGAGTCACCCATTGAGCAACCTTAAGTTCTCCTGCGTCCATCTTTATCACATCAGACCCTTCAAGCTCACAGAAGAACCCGCAGAGCAGGTCTCCCGCTATGCCCCAGGGCTGAGACTTATAGTGACGGATATTCTTTATGCTGACTCCGGTCTCTTCCATGACTTCTCTTCTGCAGGCGTCTTCCAGGGTCTCGCCTATCTCAACGAAGCCTGCCACGAGAGCGTAGAAGTCCGCATCGGGTCTGTTGTATTTGGTTACGAGTAGCCTGCCGCTGTTTATGACTCCGACGATAACCGCGGGGTTAAGTCTGGGGAATACTTCCAGACCGCAGGAAGGACATACCATGGCCCGCATGGACTTATGGTGGGTAAGTTCCGAAGAACACCTTCCGCAGAACTTCGTGCTGTGGTACCAGATGGCAAGATGGTAAGCGGTGAAGATCGCAAACATCTCGACATTCGTCATCTTCCCTGACCTTCTCAATCTGCGGATGTTGAATGCCTTCAGGTCTTCCCTGTCCTCCGGGACACCCTTCCTCAGGAAGTATTCAGTATCGTCTATGGCGAATGCATATCTGGGGTCCCCTCCGATATCCGAAAAGACCGGGATCTTAAGAACCCCTTCTTCCGACTCCTTGAGAAAGACCTTATCTGCCTCAAAACATAATACCGGCGATGAGGCAGCGGGTGCTGCCTCCGGCCGGTATTCGTTATGGTACTTGCTAGGATATATATCCTGTATCATTACTTGATCTCAGCGTGGAAATCCTGGAGAGCCTTGACTCCGATCTGTCCGCTCCTTGCAGCCTTGATACCCTCGGCAGATGCCTTGGCAGCTGCCATGGTGGTGATGTAAGGAATGCGGTTCTTGATGGCGCCCTTACGGATGTAGCTGTCATCGTTTACGCTCTCCTTGCCTGCAGGAGTATTGATGATGAGATCGATCTCTCCGTTGGTAACATGGTCAATGATGTTGGGACGTCCCTCGTAGAGTTTCTTTACGAGCTCGGCTTCGATGCCGGCATCAACTATCATCTGATAGGTCTTGCCTGTTGCAATGATCTTGAATCCCAGATCAGAGAAAGTCTTGGCAACATCGATAAGGTCGATCTTGTCTCTGTCGGATACGCTGATGAGGACTGTTCCTTCAAGAGGAAGCTCAGACTTTGTAGCTTCTTCTGCCTTGCAGTATGCGTCACCGAAGTTAGGAGCGATACCAAGGACCTCACCTGTGGATCTCATCTCAGGTCCCAAGACAGGGTCTACTTCCTGGAACATGTTGAAGGGGAAGACTGCTTCCTTAACACCGTAGTGAGGAATGTGCTTATTCTGAAGATTCTTAACGGGTGATGCGTTGCCTGTTAAGTCTTCCGTCATGATGGCTGTAGCAGCCTTTACCATGTTGATGGCGCAGACCTTGGATACGAGAGGCACGGTCCTGGATGCACGGGGGTTAGTCTCGAGAACATATACCGTATCGCCTTCGATGGCATACTGCATATTCATCAAGCCTTCAACATGCATCTCGCATGCGATCTTCTTGGTATAGTCGCGGATCGTTGCAACCTGCTCGTCCGAAAGGTTAAGAGAAGGCAGGATGCAGGCGGAGTCACCGGAGTGGACACCTGCAAGCTCGATATGCTCCATGACAGCCGGGACGAAGCAGTCGTCACCGTCTGCGATGGCGTCAGCCTCGCACTCTGTAGCGTGATTCAAGAATCTGTCGATGAGGATAGGTCTGTCGGGTGTTACGCCTACGGCTGCAGACATATAGACTCTCATCATCTCGTCATCGTGTACGACTTCCATTCCTCTTCCGCCGAGAACGTAGGAAGGACGGACCATAACGGGGTAGCCGATCTTGTTTGCGATCGCGAGAGCATCGTCGACTGTGACAGCCATGCCGGACTCAGGCATCGGGATACCGAGCTTATCCATCATGGCGCGGAAGTGGTCACGGTCCTCAGCGAGGTCGATCGTCTCAGGTGATGTACCCAGGATCCTTACGCCGTTGCGCTTGAGGTCAGCTGCAAGGTTAAGAGGTGTCTGGCCGCCGAACTGGGCGATAACGCCGAGAGGCTGCTCTTTCTCGAAAATGGACAGAACATCTTCCAATGTCAGAGGCTCGAAGTAGAGCTTATCGGATGTGTCGTAGTCTGTTGAAACCGTCTCAGGGTTGCAGTTAACGATGATGGACTCAAAGCCCAGGTCACGGAGAGCCAGTGCCGCATGTACGCAGCAGTAGTCAAACTCGATGCCCTGACCGATCCTGTTAGGGCCGCCGCCTAAGATCATGATCTTCCTGTTATTGGATACGGGGCTCTTGTCTTCAGCCAGGTGATATGTGGAATAGTAATAAGCAGCATCCTGTGTTCCGGATACGTGCACGCCTTCCCATGCTTCCTTGATGCCATAAGAATATCTTGCGGCGCGGATGTCGTCTTCGGAGACCTTCAGGATCTTGGACAGATATCTGTCGGAGAAACCGTCGAGCTTAGCCTGCTTTAAGACTGCTTCTTCGGGAACGGCGCCTGCCTTGGCGATGAGGCTCTCTTCTTCTTCGACCAGTTCCTTCATCTGCTCGATGAACCACTTCTTGATGCGTGTAAGATCATAGAGCTCATCTACGGTCGCACCCTTACGGAGAGCCTCATACATGAGGAACTGTCTCTCGGATGTGGGTTCTGTAAGTTTCTTTAAGAGTTCGTCCTTGGAAAGCTCGTTGAAGTCCTTGGCAAAGCCTAAGCCGTATCTGCCGGTCTCAAGGGATCTGATAGCCTTCTGGAATGCTTCCTTATAGGTCTTGCCGATGCTCATGACCTCGCCTACGGCTCTCATCTGTGTGCCGAGCTTGTCGGATGCGCCCTTGAACTTTTCGAAAGCCCATCTTGCGAACTTGATAACGACATAGTCGCCGTCGGGATAGTACTTGTCGAGTGTGCCGTACTTACCGCAGGGAATCTCATCCAGGGTAAGGCCGCATGCGAGCATTGAGGATACGAGAGCAATAGGGAATCCGGTTGCCTTGGAGGCAAGAGCCGAAGACCTTGATGTTCTGGGGTTGATCTCGATAACTACGATCCTGTCTGTTACGGGGTCATGTGCGAACTGGCAGTTGCAGCCGCCGATAACGTCGATCGCCTCAACGATCTTATAGGATGCTTCCTGAAGTCTCTGCTGAACCTCTTCGGAGATGGTAAGCATAGGCGCGGAGCAGAAAGAGTCACCTGTATGTACACCCATGGGGTCGATGTTCTCGATGAAGCAAACAGTGATCTTGTTGTTCTTGGCGTCACGGACAACCTCGAGCTCCAGCTCTTCCCAGCCGATGACAGCTTCTTCCACGAGGACCTGGTGTACCAGGGATGCTGCAAGACCTCTCTCGCAGACTGTCTTGAGCTCGTCAACGTTGTATACGAGGCCGCCGCCTGCGCCGCCCATGGTATAGGCAGGTCTCAAAACGACAGGATATCCCAGTTCATCGGCAACCTTAACAGCCTCTTCAACGGAATATACTTCGTGGGATCTTGCCATCTCGATGCCAAGCTGGTTCATGGTGTTCTTGAACTCGACACGGTCCTCGCCTCTCTCGATGGCGTCGACCTGGATACCGATGACCTTGACGTTGTACTTATCGAGGACACCTTCCTTGGCAAGCTCCGAACTTAAATTTAGTCCCGACTGACCTCCTAAGTTAGGGAGGAGAGCATCGGGACGTTCTTTCTCTATGATCTGGGTAAGACGCTTAACGTTGAGAGGTTCGATATATGTCCTGTCGGCAACGGTAGGATCGGTCATGATGGTGGCGGGGTTTGAATTAACGAGTACGATCTCGTAACCCAGCTTCTTTAACGCTTTACATGCCTGTGTTCCGGAATAGTCGAATTCGCAAGCCTGTCCGATGATGATCGGGCCCGAGCCTATGATAAGGATCTTGTTGATGTCTTCTCTCTTTGGCATTTGTCTTATCCTCCAATAATATAGTCCGCAAAAATTTCATCACTAAATATACCATAAATAGCGATGAATAATAGTTACATTTTTAGGCTGATCGAAAAGGATCAGATAACTATTCTGTATCTTGATTTGATGGGAGACTTTTTGCCGCCCCACCAGCCGTCTCTTCCATAGAAAACGGTATCGTAGAATTTGCCGTCAGCTTCAACCCAGCCGTGGGTATCGTGACAGAACTCGACCTTCTCGAATCCTATCTCAACAAAGAGATATGCCATTGCCGCTGCCTGTGAATTGCACTCTCCTCCGCACTTGCGCTGATCGCCGTACGCGTTAAGGACATTGTTGGCATAGTGCGCGTCATAACATGCCCAGTCTTTCCTGTGATCATTAATAGGCATATCCTTGATAAGGACTTTGAAAGAATTTACATACTCACGGCACTTTACGGCTTTCTTAGCAAGCGACATACTGTCGTCCGTAATCTCGGCTACAACCTCGCGGGCCCTGATCATTACGGGGATCTTCTCCCTGGCATAATCGTTCATGACCGCCTTGCCGTCCGATCCCAGCTTGATGCCGTTGGCTTTCCCGCTCTTAACCATCTTGCCGGTCTTGCGGTTGCAGAAATAATAATCATCTCCGATCTTATACCAGCCATGCATGTCGGTCTTAATGAGCTTACCTGACTTATCGAAGATACATCCCTTGTCATCGATGTTGACTGCTCCCGTTGCCATGACCCCGGACCTTCCGTATGTCTTGGCGGTCTTATAGAAATAGTACTTGGCGCCGTCTATGGTCTGCCAGCCGGTCGCCATCTCACCCTTGGTGTGGGATGAACCTGAATTGGTCTTGGATGATTTATAGAAATAGAACCTGTTGCCGTCCAGAGTCTGCCAGCCCGTTGCCATGGCGCCCTTCTTGTGGGAATCTCCGGCCTTGGTCGAAACTGACTTATAGAAATAGAACTTCTTGCCGTCGATCTTCTGCCAGCCTGTTGCTATAGCTCCCTTCTTGTGGGCTGCGCCGGTCTTGGAAGATGCAGACTTATAGAAGTAGTACCTGTCTCCGTCGATCGTCTGCCAGCCCGTTGCCATGGTGCCCTTCTTATGGGATGATCCGTCCTTGTCGGACGCGGACTTGAAGAAATAGAACCTGTCACCGTCCAGGGACTGCCAGCCTGTGGCCATTGCGCCCTTTGTGTGAGTTGCTCCGGATTTGGATGAAGAGGACTTATAGAAGTAGTACCTGTCTCCGTCGATCGTCTTCCATCCCGTTACGGGCACACCGTCTTCCATATAGAAGGTCTCTCCGTTATCCGTTACAAAACCGGACACGCGGTCATCGGAGATTACAACATCCTTCTGCTTGAGAAGGAGAACAGAAGTTGCGGCAAATGCCGCAATAAACAATATGATCGCTATTATTCTCGATAATACTTTATTCATCCTAAAGATCCTCTTGTCATATCTCGGTCTTATTCAAAAACCTGTATGCATATCCTTTCCGATTATACCATTGCTTGCCCTTCGCTTCCACAAACAAAGGGTCCCAGGTCCTGTCACCTACCATTATCCAGGCGTGACCGCCGTCGTCGCAAAGATATACGGTACCGAAGTCCAGTTCGTTATAAAGATATCCGAGGGCGGCCGATTCCGTTACACAGTCTCCTCCGATCTTCTTCTGGTCCCCGTATGCATTCAGGATATTATTGGCATAGATCGCGGTATAGCATGCGAACTTATCCCTGTATTTTTTGAGCGGATAGCACTTGAAAAGATAAGGCGGGGCGGCTACGTATTCATAGCATTTCCACTGCTTGTCCTTGAGAGTGTCATCCTTATCACAGATCTGTTCTATGATCTGCCTTGCTCTTATCATGACGGGGATCTTCTCCTCGGCATATTTATCCATAACGGCTTTGCCGTCCTCGCCGATCTTAATGCAGTTGACGGTCTTATTGCAGGCGAGCTTTCCGGTCTTGCGGTCACAGAAATAATAGTCTCCTCCGACTTTGTACCAGCCGTGCATATCCTTGGCGAGGAGCTTGCCCGTCTTCGCGAAAACATATCCCTTCTCTTCTATATTGACAGCCCCGGATGCCATTACTCCCGACCTTCCGTAAGTTGCGGCCGTCTTGTAGAAATAGAACTTTTCGCCGTCGATGGTCTGCCAGCCCGTTGCCATCGCTCCCCTTGTATGGGGATCTCCGGATGCCGTTTTGGATGAACGGTAAAAATAGAACCTGTTTCCGTCGATGGTCTGCCAGCCCGTCGCCATTGCACCCTTTGTGTGAGGCTCTCCGGATAATGTTTTCGAGCTGCAGTAAAAATAGAACTTCTCGCCGTCTATGAGCTGCCAGCCTGTTGCCATGGCACCCTTGGAATGGCTTATCCCCGAAGATGTTGAAGAAGAACGGTAAAAATAGAATCGCTCTCCCTTGTAAGATACCCATCCGGTGACGCGGACGCCGTCTTTATAGTAATAGGTCTTGCCGCCCTCGCTGACGAATCCGTCAGGCACCGTGCCGGCATAAGAGGCCCGGGGGAAGATAAACATACAAACGGCCGCCGCTGCGCAAAGCAGGACCGCCGCTGTTATCTTCTTTATTCTAAGACTTCCGATATTCAATTCATTCCGACCTCAGATCTCGACAGTATATTCCGGCTCATCCGGATATTCCGGCATATCATACCACTCCATGCCCTTGGTCTCAATATAGAGGGGATCCCAGAAATGCCCCCGGGCCTTGACCCAGGCATGCGATTCCGTGTGCAGGTAGAAGACCTCGGTAAGCCCTGCGGCATCAAGAAGATATGCAAGACACGCCGCATCAGATGTGCAGTCACCGCCGAGCTTTAACTGATCGTCATAAGCGTTGAGGAGGTTATTGGCGTAATGGGCATCGTAGCACTTGTATTCGCCCATATGGTCAGTAATGGGATAGTCCTTAAGAAGGTAGGGCATGTCCTCTACGAACTTGTAGCACTTCATGATAAGGTCATCCTGGGACTGTCCTTCTTCCCTCAGGCCGTCGACCACTTCTCTGGCCTTGACTAATACGGGAAGCTTTTCTTCCGCATATTCGTCAATTACTGCGTAACCTTCGTCATCAAGGTTGATCTTATTGACCGTCTGACCCTTAACCTGTTTGCCGGAAGTCCTGTCGATGAAGACATACTTGCCGTCAATGGCATACCAGCCCTTCATGTTCTCGTAGACCAGTTTGCCTTCGTCATCATAAAAACACGTATTGCCGTTCTGCTCGAAAAGTCCTTTTGCCAAAGCAGGTCTGCATCCTGCAAACCCCAAAGACAGGGCAAGGATCAAAACCAAAGCTGCCGCCGATCTAATCTTCTTCATGCCGGCACCCTTATCAGATAACAGCTGTAAAGGAAGGAGTTGCAGGGTAGCTCTTCATCTCCCACCAGTCCATGCCCCTGGACTTGATGAACAGGGCATCGTAGCACAGACCGTTGACTTCGATCCAGCCGTGGGTATATGAAGTATTGAATGTAACCTTACCGAAGTTGAGCTCGGTGAAAAGGTAGCCCAAAGCAACCGACTGGGCACTGCACTCGCCGCCGCAGGTCTTCTGGTCACCGTATGCGTTAAGGATGTTATTGGCATAGTGGGCATCCCAGCATGCGTAATCCTTATTCTTGATATGGTCTCCGATAGGAGCATCCTTATAGATATAAGGGAACTTTGCGATGTACTTATAGCATTTCCACTTCTTCTGAGCCAGGGTATCGTTCTTATTCGTGATCTCGGCTACGATCTCGCGGGCCCTGATCATTACGGGGATCTTCTCCTTGGCAAAATCCGTAAGCTGAGCCTTGCCGTCATTACGCAGGTAGATGCCGTGAGCCGTGTCGTTCTTCACCATCTTGCCTGTGGAACGGTCGCAGAAATAGTAATCTTCACCGACCTTATACCAGCCTCGCATATCCTTCATGACGAGTTTGCCGGAATCCGCGAAAACATATCCCTTGCCGGAGATGTTTACTCCGCCGGTTGCCATGGTTCCGGATTTGCGGCTGCCGGAAGCGCTCGGGTAAAAGTAGTACTTCTCCTTGGAAAGTGTCTGCCAGCCCTTAGCCATAGCCCCCTTGCGGTGAGGCTTGCCGGAAGCGGTCTTGAATGACTTATAGAAATAGTACTTTGCGCCGTCAATGGTCTGCCAGCCGGTCACCATGGACCCTTTGGCGCGCGTCTTGCCGGACACTTCGGTATCTTCCGTATAGAAATAGAACTTCTCGCTGTCGATCAGCTGCCAGCCCGTAGCCATTGCACCCTTCTTGTGAGGAGCACCGCCGGAAGTCTTGCCGGACTTGAAGAAATAGAACTTTGCTCCGTCTATGTTCTGCCAGCCTGTTGCCAGGGCGCCCTTCGTATGAGGATCGCCGGAACCGGACTTGGAGGACTTATAGAAATAATACTTATCGCCGTCATCTTCCACCCATCCGGTAACCTTCTTGCCGTCCCGGTAATAGAATGTCTCTCCGTTATCGTTAACGAATCCGTTAAGGACATCATCATCGCCGGCATCATCGGATGCGGCAGTTGTAACGTCAGTCTCATCAGCCCAAACTGTCCTGCCCCAATCGGCAGAAGAACATGTTATGAGTCCTATAGCCAGCATTGCGACTGCTAAAGCTGTCATGGAACGGAATAAAGTCTTAAGATCTTTCATAGTCTCACCTTCAGGTTATTATAGGGATATATCAGAATACTTCAGTAACGATCCAGTCGGCATCAGGTGACTTCTGCTCGCACTGAACTGTAAAGTCCTTATACTTGATGATAGCCATTCCGACATCATCGACACATGCCTGGACTACTTCAAGCTTGCCACCGAGGACCTTGATGAGATCCTTGGCCTTCTTGCCGATGAAAGACTCGGCGATCTCAAAGTCACTCATGCCTGCATACTTTGCTTTCTTGTGATCATCAGGCTTTGTATCCTTTGTTGCCTTGGTAGCCTTTGTATCCTTGGTGTCTTTGGTATCTTTAGTGTCTTTTGTGGCTTTGGTCGTAGTCTCTTTGGGCTTCTTTGTAGTCGTTGTCTCTTCAGCAGTGGTAGTAGTTGTAGTCTCTTCCTCTGTTGTAGTAGTCGTAGTTGTCTCTTCTTCCGTCGTGGTCGTCGTTGTTGTCTCTTCGGCCGTCGTTGTAGTCTCTGTCTCGGAGGTTGCGGCTTCAGTCGTTGTCTCGGAAGGAGTCGTCTCGGAAGGGAGAGTATTCTGTCCTGCGGTATTGCATCCCGTCATGCAGAATGCCAGGCAGAGCGCTGCGATGAGTGCCGTGATCTTTAATCTCTTCATGTTATCCACCTCTTATTTATTTTATTAGTTAATCTGACGAACCGATTTTAACACTAACTTATGTATGTAACAACAAACAAGCCTCGGCAAAATGGACAAAAATCGTTGATTTAAGGGGGATATCTTTATTTGTCACCAAAACTTAACAGCAGATTATGAACAAAAGGGGATTTGGGGTAGAATATGTGTCGGATCAAGAGTAAGGAGAGACCATAATGCTTGATAATTGGAATGACAATGCGCTTATCTATCACATATACCCCATAGGAGCTGTGGGGGGCCCGAGGGTCAACGAGGGCTGCAAGACGGAACACCGGATCCTGAAGGTCATCGATATGATCCCCCATCTGAAGGATCTGGGCTTCAATACCGTTCTTTTCGGACCGGTGTTCGAATCCGAAAGCCACGGTTACGATACAGTAGATTATAAGAAGATCGATACAAGGCTCGGAACAAACGGGGACTTCGCGAAAGTCTGCGAAGAACTTCATAAGGAAGGGTTCCGGGTCATATTGGACGGAGTATTCAACCACACCGGCAGAAAGTTCCCGCAATTTCTGGATGTACAGCAAAACCTGGGGCAAAGCCCCTACTGTGACTGGTTCGCAAATCTGAACTTCGGCGGGAACTCTCCCATGGGAGACCCGTTCTGGTATGAAGGCTGGAACGGCTGCTACAACCTGGTAAAGCTCAACCTCGCGAACTGGCATGTCTGCGACTATCTGATGGATGCAGTTAAGATGTGGATATCCGAATTCGACATCGACGGCCTGAGGCTGGACGCGGCAGACTGCCTTAATATGGGATTCGTAGAAAGATTGAAGCGGGAGACCCGGGACATCAAGTCCGACGTCTGGCTGATGGGAGAGATCATTCACGGCGACTACAACCGCTGGGCTCACGAAGGTGCCATGGACTCGGTGACGAACTACGAATGCTTCAAGGGAATCTGGTCATCACATAACGACAAGAACTACTTTGAGATCGCCCACTCCATTAACAGGCAGTCCGGCAACGGCGGGATCTATTCTTCCATCAACCTCTATACCTTCGTTGACAATCACGACGTATCGAGGCTCGCAACGGTCCTCAAGGATAAGAATGACCTTAAGAACTGTTATACCCTGCTCTACGGGATGCCGGGGATCCCCTCCGTCTATTACGGATCGGAATTCGGGATCGAAGCGGAGAAGATGCACGGGTCCGACGACAATCTCCGTCCCGAGTTCACACCCGACAGATGGACGGAAGAATACGGTACAGATCTTGCAGATCATATAAGGGAACTCGGAAGGATCTACCGTGAATTGCCGGCGCTGAGGCGCGGGACCTATGTCCCTCAGGTCATAACCTGCAGGCAGTTTGTTTTCGAGAGGGACTTAGACGGCAGGAAAGCATTTGTCATATTAAACTGCGACGACAACGATGCTGCGGTAACATTCCACGCGGAAGGATCCGTCAAGTATGATGTCATAATGGGAGATATATCCGTATCAAGAGACGGCAACAACATGACCGTCACCGTGAAGGGACACGACAGCGCGATAATCGCTTAATGCATGAGATCTCCGGTGGGAAGTCTCTTCCATGCCAGGGGCAGGAGCTCACCGATATCCGTCTTGATGATATTGCCGTCATCGTCTGCCAGGATTACCTTAACATCCGGAGAATATTCCATGAGCATCTGACGGCAGTTGCCGCAGGGGGAGAAAAGTCCGGAAGGGCCGTCCGGGTGCACGGATACGATGGTATCAAGATCGTGTTCGCCCGAGCTTACCGCATTGCCTACAGCTATGAACTCGGCGCAGGATCCGTGGATACAGTCGCAATTGACTCCGGTATAGAAGTTGCCGGATTTCGTCTTAAGACAGCATCCGACCGTATGGAAGTAATTCCCTTCGATCTTCGCTCTGTTGAGAGTCTCGTAGGCTCTTGCGATCATGTCCTTATCTTCACCGGTTACTTCATAAGTCTTCATAATCATTTGTACTCCCATGATACTTCGTTCTGCTTCAATTGTTTCCTGTCTATTCCTATCGCGGTCTTAAGACCCGTTGCTATACTTCCCGTAAACGAAGCCTGTTTGACATTGAGTCTGGAATTGATCTGGAAGCTTCCGCAGGCCAGGACCTTAGCACCTTCCGCCCTGATGGATACTGCGGTATTCGCGATCGAGATGTCCGCGCCCTCACAGCACTCGGAAGACATACCCAGGCCGCAGAACTTTGCGCCCTTCCCCGATATGTTGATGAAGGCATCCCTTATCCTGATGTCACAGGTCTCACCCAGAAGGCTTCCCACGCCGGTAAGGACCTCGCCGGTAAGGATAGCTTTGAACCTGATATCCTTTGCTTCTATGTCAGCCGTGCCGGACAGAGATCCGATGCCGACGCCGTAGCGGCCCTGATACTCCAGATCGATATAACAGTCGGACATCTTGATATCAGCATTCCCCTTATCGCATCCCAGACCGATGCTGCTCCTGCCCTTAAGTCCGATAAGATACTTTCCGCGCCTTATCGTGATCTTGCCGCCGAGACCGGAGCCGATCCCCACACACTCTCTGGCATCAAGCCTTATGGTAATGGTCCCGTCCTGATTGAACACAAGATCGCCGTGGCCTGAGGCAAAGTCATTGCCTATGGCATATGGACATTCATTCCCGGAACTTACGGACAGGAATCCTTCGCCCTCGAAAGTCACTTTGGAGCCTTCGGCAACACGGATGCCTCCATCCAGATAGTTGGCACCCTTCAATATTATCTTCACCTCAGAATCTCCTAAGATATCGATAGAAGGAGCCTCCTTGCTCTTCTGTTCTATATCTACATTCTCCAGAGTAACCGTTCCGGAATAACCGTCTGTAATCACGATCTCCAAGGGCACGGTAACACTCGGCATACCCATGATCACAAGATTCCTTGCAGACAAACCCTGGCTGTTGATAATGAGTTTCCTTATACGATCTTCTGCCAAAGTCTCAAGTTCGATCCTGGTCTCATCTCCTGCCGTGTAGATATCTCCCTTAAGATTGTGCTTCGTTGAATTCTTCGCTATCAGGGATGCGACTTCCGGGTCGATCTCGTCAACCATGGTGCTTGAAGGAGTGGCTATAAAGTACCCCTGTACCAGATCCGCACCGAGCTCGATCACCGTCCGAAGTTCCTCCTCCGTCTCTATACCTTCGGCCAATGCCATTATCCCGTTATCATGGGAGAATTCGATTATATCCCTGACGAAGTGCTGCTTTTGGGGACTGTCTTGGATTCCCGACATGAGCTGTCTGTCGATCTTTACGTAATCGGGCATATATCTTAAGATGTTCGTGACATTCGAATAACCCGTGCCGTAATCATCTACGGCTATCTTGACCCCTGCCTTGGAAAGCTCCTCTTTCAGTTCTTCCAGCTCTTCATCCGTCATCTCGGCGTGTTCTGTAAGTTCAACGACTATGGAATCCGGGCGTCTTGTGAGAATGAGCTTGAGCTGCTCCATGTCTTCCGTCTTCAGCATATGTCCGGGAATACTGTTGATAAAGATCTTTTTGTCGGAAGACAGGAGATCCTTATTTTCGCTGATGATCCTTAAGACATTGTAGAAAGTCGCCTTCTCCACATCATAGAGCCTGTTGAGGTATTCCGCATATCTTAAGACAGTCATAGGATTGATAGTGGGGGCGGCTTCAGGTCTCATCAGAGCTTCATAAGCGTAGATCTTACCCGTATCCATCCTTACGATAGGCTGGAAATGATAGGGTATCCTTCCGTCATCCAGGATACTCTGAACCGTTCTGGCCTCATCCATCTCGGCCTCGGTAAGAGAAACCTCGCTGTCGATCCTGTTCGACGCGGCCTTGAGATTATTCTTCCTGGATATGGCAACATTGACCATCCTCTCGAGATCATCCACGTTCTTTGGAGATCCGGTCTCTATGGCACAATATACATCTAGATCATAAACCGGTTCGGCAGACGAATTATATTCATCTATCTTGGCCAGGAATTCGTCGCGAAGATCCAGTACCTCCGAATCATTGTTGTCGCTTACGGGCTTAATTCCGACCAGTTCACCGTTGCCCATACAAAGACAAATGCTGTTCCTGGACCTGAATGTACTCTCCAGGAACCCGGCAACGGTCATTATGGCCTTGTCTCCTTCCGCCCTTCCGAATTCCCGGTTGATCGTTGACAGATACTTGATGTCAGCGACAAGGACCCCGACGGATCCGCCGTTGTTCTTGACTGTAGGAACAAAAGTCTCGGCCTGCTTTACAAATCCCTGATAGTTAAATAATCCCGTAAGGTTATCCCTTACGATCCCGGTCTCGAGGATCGCATTGGATCTTACGACCTCATCGGACCTTCTGTAATACTCTATTCCTCTGGACACGCTCTTAAGCCAGGCCCTGTATTCGTCATTAACACATATTGGCCTCGGGTAACTTATGACGGAATATCCGAAAACATGATCATCGAAGTGCAAAGGCATGAAGTAATATACCGCGGGATGGTCCCTGTCGGAGGAATACTCCGGAAGCATATCCTTTGTGGCGAACCTGCTCTTAAGATCCAGGTGATCCTGATTGAAGCCTTCGGGACCGCATCTTATCACCGGGATCATCGTATCCGCAAACCCGGATACCGGTCTTTCCGTACTCCCGCCGTCTGCAAGATCGCTGTTAAGGCAGATATAGAAATACTCGAAATCCCTTATCTGATAAACATAAGAGAAGATGGTACTTATGAGTCCGGTAAATGACGTCTGGGAAAGCAGATCATCATCCATATTATTGAACAGGGAGAATACCGCACCTTTGGAAAAAGCGGTCTCCCACTTATCTCTCGTATAATAGTAGGGCTTGGCGGAGTCCCTTTCACAGCCGCAGCTGCCTCCGATAAAAAGATCCACATCCGCCGTAAAAGGCTGGGGTTCTATGCCGGAAAGAAGCTTCATCACCGCTCCGGCGGCATACTGCCCGAACTGTTTCATGGGAACGGGAGCGGATGTAAGCGGAACAGGCGCGTGCTGTCCTTCATCGTTTGTATCATAGCCTATGACTGCAACATCCTCCGGGATCCTTATCCCTTTCCTTGTAAGGACGTTCGCAACACCTATAGCCATCAGATCGTTGGCGCAGGCTATGGCCCTTGGAAGATCCCTCTCCGAAGAGGTAAGATTATCGGCCAGGCTCTCTCCTGATGTATACCAGAAGTCACCGTAATAGATATTGTCCTCATCCACGGTGATTCCGTGTTCTTCCAGAGAGTCCTTATATGCCTTAAGCCTGATCTGGGAATGGGGATGCCAGGATTTCCCGGTAAGGAAAGCGATATCCGAATACCCGTGGACATCTATAAGGTGGTCTATGAGCTTTTTGACGGATGTATAATTATCCATCCTGTACGTCCTGAAGTACCTGCTCTCCTTTTCGATGAAGATGACTTCCCCGTCGAATCTGTCATGCAGGTCTTCTTCTATCTTCTCGACAGCGCCCGGAGTCTGGATGGTATCCGCCAGGACCACGGCTGCGTCGAACACATCCCAATTGGGAATATCGAAAACAGATATCTCCCCCACTTCTCTCTGGGGAGTATTCTGGTATTTGATGTAAGTGGAGAATATAAATACGTCACAGTCATTTGCGAAAGCTTCTGACAGGAAACCGTCGATAAACAGAGTCTGAGAAAACTCCTCTGCCTGCCCTACGAGCAGTGCTATCTTCTTCCTGCCGGACTTACCCATGATAAGACTCCCTCTCGCGATAACCTTAACCCGATCTGGTCCTTATAGGATAATCACTTTGGATGGGTTAATCAACTGTTTTCGGCAGAAGGCACCTGCTCTTCCGTCTTCTTTGATCCCCTGAAAGAGAACTTGGACTCGGTGCCGTTCCGAAGTTTGATGATATTCTCTTTGTGCCTTAATATCACCACCGCCGTTCCCGCCAGCATGATAAAGGCTATGAGCGGGATCAGTGACGGGTCCTGACCGAAGATAAAATCGAAAGCTATTATCGCAATCGTTCCCGATGCGCAGAAACACATGGTGGCAAGAGACATATACCATTTTGTAAAAAGGAATGCCGCCATAACCGCCAGCGCAACTAGTCCTGCTTTCCAGTCACAGAAGAAGATGGCCGTGGCCCACACCAGGAACCCCTTCCCGCCGCGGAACTTGTACCAGCAGGGGAATACGTGCCCCATAAGGGCGCAAAAACCTATTATCGCCGCGCAGCTCTGATGGTCGGGGTTTGCTGTCTTAAGAGCCATTATGCCGAACACCATTACGAGAATGGTCTTGCCTATGTCCAGCCCGAACACGAACCATGCCACCTTATTGCCGTAGACTCTCTTGAAGTTGGTAAATCCGGGATTGCCGCTGCCCTTGGTCCTGATATCCTCATGGTAGATCAGGCGCGCCATTATAACGGCAGGGTTCAGAGCGCATATAAGATATGCCGCCAGGCATATCCCGATATAAAGGAACGCAGTTATCAACCACTCAGGCATTATCTTTTATTCCACTATCGCGATCAGTTCCGCGTCTATATTGCCGCCGTCGATCTCATAGACCTCGACGAAAGGATATACGGAACGGGTCTGGGAAACTATGGATCTGCGGGTATCATCTTCTACGGTATTACCGTAGATCAGGATGATGATGTCGCAGTCCTCGGCCTTCATCTTGTGCAGCAGATATGCCGTTGTATCACATATAGTCTTCTCGGAAGACAGCATCTCCTTGCCGGAGAACCCTATGAAATCATTTTTGGCGATATTGATACCGTTGATGCAGGCATCGCGCACAGATCTTGTTACGGTTCCGGTCCTGACTCCGTCCATGGCTTCCCTGAAGTTTGCTTCAACCGCATCGGCATCAGCAAGATCGTAATTCGTCATTGTCATGGCAGCATAGCACTGGCCTATGTCACGGCTGTCGATGACCCTTACATCGCAATCCTCGCAAAGCCCTGCAGCCTGTTTAGCCGTCATGATGATATTTGAATTGTTGGGGAATACGAAGACCGTTTTCGCGTTGGCCGCACGGAACGCGTCAAGGAAAGTCTCGGCAGAGGGATTGTTGCCCTGGCCGCCTTCGATGATCACATCTGCTCCCAAAGACCTCATGACCTCACATACACCGTAACCCGTAGCGACGATAACGGACGCATATTCATGAGGTTCTTCCTTCGGCGCGTCATCATCGGACTCGTGGTAAGTGGAGTTATGCTGCAATGTCATATTCTCGATCTTCATGGTCAGGAACTCGCCGTACTTCTGGCAGTGATTCAGGACCTCGCCGGGATTCATGGTATGTATATGGACCTTAACGATGGAGTCCATCTGGAAACACACTATGGAATTGCCGAACCCTCCCAGTTCTTTCTTGAAGTCTTCAACGGAGAAATCCCCTATATAGATCTTGCTGTTCTGAAGCTGCAGAAGGAACTCCGTGCAGTAACCGAACCTCATAACGCTGTCGGAATTGAACTTGGAGATATCGACCTGCTTAACCTCGGCTGCAGCGATGTGGGATGAGAGGGTCTCTCCTCTTAAGACGCTGTATGCTCCCTGGATGATATAAACAAGTCCTGCTCCGCCGCTGTCTATGACGCCGGCTTCCTTGAGAACATCAAGAAGGTCGGGTGTCCTTTGAAGCGACCTGTCCATCTCGGCCAGGCAGTCTTCCAGGAGAGAATCGACGGTACTGTCATCGCCGATCCTGTTATTGACATATTCCGATGATTCCCTTGCGACAGTGAGCATCGTTCCCTCGGTGGGATTAACCACCGCACCATATGCCCTGTCGACACCGGCCTTAAGGGCGTTGGCGATCTGCTCGGGATCTGCTTTGTCAACATTCTCGAATCCGTCTGCAACACCTGCAGCCAGCTGGCTCAATATAACTCCGGAATTGCCCCTGGCATTCAGGATCATTCCCTTGGCGCAGGCCTGGGTTACCGCAGACAAAGAATCGTCTTCGCATTTCTCGGCGTAACTCAATCCGCCGTTGATCGTCCTCATCATATTCTCGCCGGTATCACCGTCCGGGATCGGGAATACGTTCAGATCATTTACTTCCTGGCAATTTGCGCTCAGATACAAAACTCCTCCCCTCAGGAGTTCCACAAACATGGGACCGTCAAGAACCTTACTGCTCATACTTATCTCCGGACTTAAAAGTGATTTCCTTGCCCCAGCCGAACACGGCCATTCCGGAAGGTCCTATCGACGAACCGATGATGGGTCCCATATATTCGATCCTGATCTCCTTGCAGGGGATCTTCTCTTCAATCTGCTTCTTAACATATTCGGCTTCTTCAATACAGTCTGCATGTGATATGAACAGGGTCTGTTCTTCGGAGTTCTCCACTGCATCAGCCAGAAGAGTTACGATCTCGTCGAGCGCCGCTTTCCTTCCCTTGACCTTCTTAATTGCAGTCTGATCGCCCTCGGCATCCGCGATGATGATGGGCTTTACTCCGAGGAGGTTGCCGAAGAATGCGGAGGATGCCTTGACCCTTCCCGCCCTCTTGAGGCAGTCCAGTGTATGCACGGTGCAAAACTCGTGACAATACTTAATGTCTTCCGTAACCTTGGATACTATAGTCTCGGCATCAAGACCCTGATCACGGTATTCTGCCGCTCTTATGGCGATCATACCCTCACCGGTGGAAGCGTGCTTGGAATCGATACAGAATATCTTGATATCCGGATATT
The DNA here is from genome assembly GCA_017964005.1 of Clostridiales bacterium. Taxonomy (GTDB): domain Bacteria; phylum Bacillota; class Clostridia; order Saccharofermentanales; family Saccharofermentanaceae; genus Saccharofermentans. The sequence continues at coordinate 115,100 of JAGCSR010000056.1, read as the reverse complement.
CCTTCATGATATCCTGAGCGACGGACTTACCGATATTTACCGAACCGGACTGCTTGAGAGAGCATCCGATATAGATGATGTCATATCCTTCGGAGGCATACTTGCCGAAGACCTTCACGAACTCCTCGGGCGGGACCTGCGTCGTGAACACGCGGTTGCCGTCACGCATTATGTCATATAAAGACTTGGGCGTGTAGTATTCCCAATCCAAGCTGGCAGGAGTCTCCTTGCCATCATACTGAGTGTTCATCCGGCAATAATCGATGTCATACATCTGACGGGTCTCTTTACCCAGATCGGAACAGGAATCAGTCAAGATCTTGATCTTACCCATATATACAATACCTCCCCTGATGATCTCACAATTGCCACTTTTACAATGATACCACAATCATCCCGTTATGATAATTCGAAAAACTCTGCTTTTTTGGCCGCGATCTCATCCGTCCTCATCATATAATCCAGGACATCTTTGGACGAGGAACAACGTTCGACCCTGTACTTGGCCGTATCTACCTGCCCGAACACACGCTTACTCATTCCGCCTGCGCCGAAGGACAGTACATCCCGGGCGTCCGTCATCATGGCAACATTATAAAGACAGGCAGTACCGCCCTTCTCAAATCCCGTATTCTCCAGACCGTGTCCCGTATCCTTCTGCTTGTACATATAGTACGGTCTGTATCCTGCTTTTTCGAGCATTCCGTAAACGGCTGTTACGGCATCGTCCACTTCTTTGGCACTGGCCATGACATCTGCAAGGCTCATGGCAGCCCTCCTCTTCTTGTAAAGAGTATGAACGGTGATATTGGATATCCCGGTGGCGATTATCTTTTCGGCCGTATCGATAAAATCTTCCGGTGTTTCATACTTAAGCCCTGCTATAAGGTCCGAGTTGATCACTTCAAATCCGTTTTGTCTTGCAGCTTCGATAGATCTTAACGTATCGGCCGCTGTGTGTCTTCTGTTGAGCTTTGCAAGGGTCACATCATTCATCGTCTGAGGATTTATACAGATCCTCTTTATCCCGTGCGATGCCATATGTGACAGTTTTCGATCCGTGATCGTATCGGGACGCCCAGCTTCGACCGTGACCTCGCAATCAGGATCGATATCAAGATTGCCGTATACTGCATCGATCAGTTCCGCAAAATCTTCATCGGAAAAGACAGTGGGAGTTCCGCCTCCGATATAAAGGGTTGCGATCCTCCTTGTGATCTTCGGGGACAATGTCTTTATCTCCCTGATCAGATGCTCTTTATATTCTCCGAGCCTTCCCATATGATGCGAGATATCGGAAGATACAAAGGAACAGTATTCGCATCGCGAAGGACAGAAGGGGACTCCGATATAGATATTAATATCCTGCGGGACTATCCTTTCCAACAGTCCGATCTCGGCTGCCGCCGTTTCTGCCGCAAGCTTTGCCTTATCCGGCCGCACCAGATATCTTCGGGACAGTTCTTCGGCAGATCCTGTCTGTGCCGCGACAAGAGTTGGCCTTATGCCGGTAAGGCATCCCCAGGGAGGCGCGATGCCGCAGATATCAGACAGGGCCATGTAAAGGGACCTTTTGATCTCCCGGCCCACTTCTTCCGGTGCGCCGTCAAACCGGTATTCTTTATCCTTCGTCCTGCAAACGCATTCACCGGACGGCAGGAGTTCACTTTCTATCACGATATCCGGAGCGTCCTTGCACCACACCGTGCCTCCGGCTCTGTCCTCAGTCGGGGACGGAAAAAACAGCCTTACGACATCTGCCGTGCCGTAATACTTGTCATGTCCTTTGAGAATGACCTTAAGCATCGTTCCTGTCCCCCGGCCTGATATTCGTCATATAGAAATCCACATAGAAATTGTCAGGAACGTGGTATGTCTCCACACCGCCCTGCTGCCCGTTCGACTTAAGATACATGTTATTAATCCTGGTCCCCATATCGTGGATGAATCTTGCAAGCTTTGTATCATGGATGCTTTTCCAATAGGCATTCGAAGCATTCGTATCTATGATCACGGGCTCTGCTTCAGAACGAAGCAGCGGGTCATCAAATATCTTTCCTGTCTGTTTGGCATATTCTCTTACCACCGGGTAAAGGTTTGTAAAGATATAATAGTAGCCTGCGTATTTGAACTCATCATCTGTCGAATGGATGCAGGCAAGGGATGCCAGAATATTGCAGTCTCCTTCCTTGGCAACGCCTTTGGCATGGCATATCTCATGACAGACCGTGATCGGGAAAGAAGTAATATCCATGTAGTCGGTATTTACATTCGCCTCAGCAATGAAAGGATCGTACATTCCGACGATCCCCGTCATGCTCCATACATGGCTTCCCGCGACAGGCTTAGATCTTATATAGTTCCAGGACAGATCAAGATCATACTTGACCGATATGGCATCTATCAAACTGTTGGCATATCTGACATTGTCCTCGAAGCTCCTTTTGGAATGCCCGACTCCCCTCCAGTCCTGACCTATCTTGGCACGTGACCTGATCATGCCGTTATAGGCCCACTCCAAGACCTCATAGTACTCATCATGAGAATATTCCTCATGCTTAAGGTCAAGAGATCCGACCACATCAGGTCTTCTGTAACCGATCCCCAGCATAAGGTCGAACAGGACGACCATGATAAGGACAAAAGTCAGAACAGGCTTAAAGACCCGGAGCAGGAACCTGATAAGTCCGCCTCTTGCAGCTTTTATGATAAAGGTCACGATGAACGCGATCAGCAAAAAAAGAGCTATGATCCCGCCAACCACTACGATCAGCTCCGTCAGTGAGAAGTGGAACATCGTAGCTATAGCTGCGGGGACAAAGGATACATAACAGAAGATCTTCTCCTGATAATATTCAGCCCAGGTTACCGGGATAAGATGCGGGAGCGCGACGAATCCCGCGATCAGTGATATGACCACTGCAAACCAGACTATCTGTCCCGCATAAGATGTCTTTTTTTTCGGAAAGGTCTTCATTATTTGCCACTTACTGCCCTGATCAGCATAAAGATGCCCAGGAGTATTACATACATTACCGGCTGATGCACAAGATATATGATCAGCGAATGTCTTCCGAGGAACTCGAAAGGCCGGCTTATCGCCCTTACCGGGGCAGGCGCACCGGGGAACAGCGTCTTCTTATCGGAATAAAGTCTTCTTCCCGCAAAACACCCTATCAGGAATACTCCTATCCAGGGGAACAGCGGCATAAAGTCGCCCTGGGGAGGAAGACATTCCATCCTGATCCCTGTGGGAAGAAGCAGGATATTGTTGACCTGATAATCAAAATACGACATAGTCAATCCCAGGGATGCGGCATACGCCCCGACTAAGACCAGGATAAGATCTATTATCCCGGACCTGACCTTAAACTTCTTCTCGATGAAGGAGATCAGCGCATAGAGCAGTATCCCTGTTGCAAGAAGCGCGATAACGTTGAAGATGATAAGACAATAAATATTCAGGTACTTTGTAACAATAAATGTAGCGGCAAAAAGCCCGACTGCGATGCCTAAGAGCTTCAGTCCTCTGAAGAGATTATTCCTCGAGAAAGTACAGCATATGCCCGACACACCGACAAACAGCACAAGGATGATCGGATGGACTATTCCCATGAACCAGCTGGTCTCAAGATAACCGAAAACAGGAACTCCGAAGTTATACCGGACATCATAGGAAAAGTGCATCGATATCATCATGACGATGGCGATCCCGCGGAGAAGATCCAGTTCGAAGGCTCTGTCACGCTTCACTGTCTTCCCTCCCGGCAATGTATGCGCCGATAGCAGTGGAATAAACGGCATTGGCGGGTATCTGGAAATCAACACCGTACATGGAAGAGAAATCTTCTGCGGTCTTGCGGCACCAATTGAAGCCCGTAAGCTGACCTGTCAGTACTATATCTGAGATCCCGCAGGACCTTGCGCTCACAACGGCAAGACATCCTATTACCTGATGGACCATATTAAAAACAGCTGCTGCGATATCTTCCCTGTCCAGCCCGTCAGCGGCTTTGCCGAAGTTGGAAGCCGTGGCGGTAAGAGGAAGTCCCGGGATCTCCTCATCGGTAATATCGGCTATGGTAAGATCCGCTTTGCCGGCATCACCCTCATCGGCAAGTCTAGCAAGGACCTTCGGATCATCTATCCCGATCGCGGAATTACATAATCCCACCAAAGTCCCGCCTCCGACACCGGAGCCGATAATATGTCTTGCCAAGATCTTGCCGTCTTTGCGGACGGCTTCCAGGATCGCAGTGCCGGTACCCATGCTGACTATCACGGCATGGTCTTTGCCTGACACATAGAGTCCTCCGGTCGCGATCGCCGTGAACTCTTCGATCTTTACGGTCCTGATCCCGAGTATCGGGTTGTCCGAGTAGCCTGAACCTACTCCCGTAAGATATATGCAGTCAATATCGGATACGGCGAGGTTGTTGTCACTGATCAATTTGCCGACTGCACCGGCAGCCGAAGCAACCGGGTCATCCGACCTCACTATGGATGTATAGAATATTCCGTTATCCCTGATCCCGACGATCTTTGTGGTAGATCCGCCGATGTCGAGTCCGATCTTAATGCCCATACTGCCGCCTTCCTCATCAAATATCGTTTATTCTACCATATCCTGAGACTAAAAACAGAAAAGGGACCATCCCGAAGATGATCCCTTTTGAATGATCGATTATCCTGATTAATTATGCGGGCTTAAACTTGATATGATCCTTATAGTCTGTATCACCGGATACGATGTTAGATCCGCTGACGGTAATCTCACCGATCTGATCACTGAAGTGAGGGATCATGAATCCGCCTTCATAGATATATGCAAGTTTTCCGGGATTGTAGTAGTTATCCCAAACATAGACCTTGTAAAGAACCATGTTACGTGAATCATCCCACTTGTAACCCATCTTGATCTCCCATTTCTCAACAGTACCGTTCTGGGTCCTGCTCTGAGCAGTATCGAATACCGAGTGAGAGTTACAGAACAGACGGTAAGATCCGGCGCCGTTTACTCCGACATGATACTCATAACTGGGATCGGATGTCTCATTTACGACTTTACCGAGGAATGACTGCTCGAAGCCTCTTGCAAAGAGCATTGCATAGTCTGCCGAGTCATTCTGGTTGAACACCGTCATGAATGAATCCTTGATGCATACGATCAGTGTAACCAAAAGTCCGCTGATCATAACGATGATAGCAATGGAAAGCATCATCTCGAGTAATGTAAAACCCTTTTTATTCTTCTTGGATATCCTTCTCATAATACTTCGCTCCCGATATTAATCTCTTGTATCATCCGTCAGCTGTTAACCTGTGAAAGGATAACTACCGTACCATCGTCCTTCTTATAACCCCAGAAATAATTTCCGGTGGAATTCTGTCTGAAGATCCTGATCTCGCCTACATGATCACCGTCACCGTCTGCGTTTGTGCTGGGAATGTAGTTGAAGGAATAACGGTTATCTGCATAACTGTCATCACCGCCGCCGTAATTCTCAGCGTACTGAGACAGACCCAGGTTATCATGAAGATCCGTGGCATTACTTGTTTTTGAGAATACCTTTACCTTGAGTTCACCGTCACTGTTCAGGATAAGGTTTGTTCCTGCAACACCGGATCCGGTAAATGTCATCGTTCCGTCAGCACCTTGTGAGTTCAAGGCTGAATATGCCGCTTTCTTGTTGGTACCGGCCTTGGTTGCATAGTAAGCAAGATCAGACATAGCATCCCTGTAGTTCGTTCCGGCAGACTTTGCGTAAACCGATGTATTGTGAGAGAAATTGATCGATGCCATAAAACCGTTCATCATCATTGAAGAGATGATAACGAGAAGAGCAACGGACAACAAAGTCTCAAGGAGCGTAAAACCTTTTTTTGTTTTCTTAACCTTTACTATCTTAAGCATGTCGTCCTCCTTAGAAACCGTAATCCTGCAGCTTCTGCTCGCTGGCAGAGATCCCCTGCTTATCATCTTCCAATCTCTGGGAGACTGAATCCTGACCTTCGTGAGCATTGTGCAATATATCGTTGGCAGAGATTCCTACAGCGGCAGCAAGTATAATGATAATAGCTACAACCATCAAGATCTCAACCATTGTGAAACCTCTTTTTGTCTTGGATAGTCTTTTCATAAGCTCCTCCGTATGGTAAAGAATAAACTAATTCATCTTTATTTCAATTACATTATACTTGGTTTTCAATATTTTTCAACAACTAATTTACAATTTGTTCAAATTTTAGGCAAAATCTTTTTTTGCCCGGCAGATCTCCCTTATTCACGATTTTTGAGTAAAGAAAAGGGGCGGGATCAAATCCCGCCCCGGTATTTCACCTTAATCTGTTATTAGAGCTCAGCGTCAACTGCAGCGTTTACAGAAGAGATGGAGTAGTTGTGCAAGGAAACAGAGGAAGCTGCTGCCTTAGCCTTTGTCAGGTATGTACCGATGCTCATAGCAAGAACTGCTGCGAGGATAACGATAATAGCGATGACGAGAACCATCTCGATGAGGGTGAAACCCTTCTTGGACTTAGAAATCTTCTTCATGGTAATTTCCTCCTAAGGTTTTTATTTGGTTTGTAAGCTTAGTATATCACCTTATTTCAGAATTGCAACACTTTTTTTCAATTTTCTTCAAATTTTTGCCACAATTTTGAAAACGGGGTCAAATACTCCTTTCTGATCAGTCGTTAGAGACCTGCTGGAAGTCATCCGGATTATTGGCTGCATCCTGATTCTGGCCGTTGATCGTAGCTGCACCGCCGGTAACAGGATCCATGCTGTTAAGATCCATGAGAACCTTCGAGAAGTAAGCATTGATGACATAGTGTGTAAACGGTCTGTCGAAGAATCCGATTACATCCTTGCCGTATGCAGCTGTGTGGTTCCACTTGCTGTCAGGATTCTTAACATAGTAAGGTCTGCCGATGAAGCCGCCCTTGGTATCGATATTTGTATTACCGCACCACCAGGTATATGCAGCCTTGTTATTATCAACAGATACCCTGTTGCTGAATGTAGCGCCGAAGAAGTCAACGGTAGCCGTAAGCTTCAGATATCCGTGTGTGCTTTCCGCCTCGATACCTGTAACCTTGATGCAGTCCTTATTCTCTGCAGCGATCTGCTTCAGGGAATCGATAAATCCGTCGTAACCTTCGAAATATACGATCTCGGTCTCAGGATCTCCGGGAGCTGCATTGGGATCTGTCTCAGCCTTCTTGTCAGCCTTCGCGCGTGCGAATCTGTCTTCGACATACTTGATAAGATCTTTCAGCAACTGCTCATTAGGTGTTCCGTCTTCATTCCAGAATGAAGGATCGCCGTTATAAGTAGCAGGCAGGAATCCGTCAGTCGTTACATATGTGATCTTAATGCTCCTTCTGAGAACCGCATTCTCTGATGAAGAACCGTCTGCGAGAACGATAGGTGTCATGGTGATGTCTTCTACATCAACATTAGACATGTAAGGACAGTTGTTCTTCTCGAAAACATCAAACAGGTACTGTTCGATATTCTCTGTCTCGAGCTTGTCGATGAAGGACAGCTCGATCTTCTCGATATTTGCGTTGAGGAGCTTGATCTCTTCTTCCGTGTTGGCATTCTCTTCTTTAAGTTCATCTAAGAACTTTTTCTTATCCTGCAAGGTCTTGAGATCCTGCTGATACTGCTTGTAGTTGTCGTTAAGGATACGGATACCGAAGAAGTATACGAGGAATATGACAAGGATAAGAAGTATACCGAAGGCCATGGCCTTCTCTCTAGTTGTCAGGTTGTTCATTTACCTTCACCTCCCTCAGATGATTCCGTCGTCTCGACAGGCTTATCATAATACAAGCCGATCTCGATGTTGTTATAAGCAGTTCCTGCGATCTTGTTGTTGGCCTTAGCGCCGTCAACGCTGTTCTGATCTGCAGCAATGCCGTTTACGGTGATCTTAGCAAGGTTATATGTAATACCGCCTGTTGTATATGTTGCAACATCTGCGATCTCATAAGGATTGCCGATCTTGACCGGGATGGTCTCGATACCGGAAAGGCTCGTAGCAACATCACCGTTAGCATAACGTCCGATGGAGATATAGACTTCTCCGAGGAGAGTTCCCTGGATCTCGAATTGATAATAATTGTCGATCAGGTTAAAAGTCGTAACACTGGTCTTTCCGTCAGCACTCGGTTTTGTCTGGATAAAATCACTTACACCTGCAATAGAAGTAGGATCGACAGTTGCAATATGAAGCTTGGGTACAGTGGTAAATACATCCGACTCATTAAGCTTATGTACCATATCGACTACGCTGTAATATGAGAAAGATGCACCGGAAATCGCAGCTTCATTGGAAGTGATCGCATAGTGCTCTACATAAGTATCACTGGGGATGCTTGCTTTCAATATATCAGGGAGATCGACAGGAGCGGAATTCGTTGTATCAACCTGCTTTCTCATCTGTGTCAAAGCATAGTAGATATTCTGCTTCTCTTCCAATTCTCTTGCAAGTTCCTGAGCTCTCTCTTCGAGATGCGCATACTCCTCGGAATTGAGAATAAGTTCCAAAGAAGTGATCTCGGCCTTGATAAGTGCATTACGTACAAGGTCATATCCTACGATAGCAAGAAGGACACCGACGACGATTACACCGATAACAACAGCATAACCGAACATTCTTCTCATCTTCGCGGCATTTGCGGTAAATTCCGCGAAGAAGTTCATATCCCTCTTGGCTAACAGTCTTTTGTTAATAGCCATCTTTTAACTCCCTCCTTAGTCTTCTCTTATAAGAGCACCGCAGCAGTTAACGAACTGAGGAAGCTCAAAATTTCTGCCCTCAACGTTGCTCAGGGTATTGAGGATCTCAACCTGAGTACCGAGCTGGCGTGAAAGTTCCTTATCGATTTTCTTATATCCGGAACCTGATCCGTAGATGAAGCAGGTGCTGATAGCATCGATGCGGAACTTCGATATCGAGAACTGAGCCGTACGGGATACCGCATCCACGAGGCTCTTAAAGTAAGCATTTACAGCACTCTGCAGTGCAGGCTGCTCGGCAACGGTCTCATTCCATACATCGATATCCTCGATCGGTACGGAAGAATCGTTGTCTGACTTGGAGATGTTAAGTCTTCTCGCAAGGGAGGACTGACCGACTTCACCGCCCTGAAGCTTTCTTACGGAATCAGCTACCTGACGGATATTCTGGTGACCGAACTGAAGTCTTCTGCTCAATACCGGGAATCCCTTATCAAGGATCGTAACCGTCGTTGTCTTTGTTGACAGCTCAAGGAGCATCAATGTGGACTGAGCCGTGCTGTGATTGCCGTTGATGATCGTGCTTGCAAAGAGCTTCCTGATGGCATTGGGGTTAACATCCATTGCATCGGGAGCCAGATCCAACTGCTTTAAGAGTTCTCTGAAGTCAGCGATGACTTCTACGGGAACAGCAGTAGCTCTGACCTTAAGCTTATCGGCGTTGGTCTCTTCGTCCTGTGTCGTTCCGTAAACAATGTAGTCTATGGAAAGATCACGGTTGGAACCCTGACCCATAACCTCATATTTAACCATATCCTTGAGCTGGTCTTCCTTTACGACAGGAAGCTCAAGATCTCTTGAGTGGAGGAAAGCTCCCTCTGTCGTAAGAGTAACACTCTTAGCCCTGATATCGAGTTTAGCGAAAGCATGCTTCAATGCCATTACGATACCGAAGGAATCCGAGATGGCACCGTCAGAAATGGAGTCGCCCTCCAACGGTACTATACCGGATTTATCGATTACGATCTTTCCGGTCTTGGGATTGTAAGATCCCTGAACGACTTTCAGATCAGAACTTGAACAGTCAAGAACTAATTCTGTGCCGCCTTTTCCAAATGATGAAAAATCCATTTATTATCTCCTTTCTTCTGATCAGATGTAAGATGCCATGTTGAATATAGGCATTGCGATACCGCCGACAACCAAACCGACTATGATAGCCATGATGATGATCATGACAGGCTCGAGTGTCGCAACAAACTTGGAGGTTGCAGCATCTGCTTCGTCCTCGAAGAAGTCTGCAGCCTTATCAAGTATGCTGTCCAATGTACCGGATTCCTCACCGATCGATACCATAGCGTAGATCATTGGAGGGAACTCGGTAATTCCTCTGATGGATTTGGAAAGAGCAGTACCCTTCCTAATCTCGATCCTGGCATCTGCGAGTTTCTTCTCAAGAACGACATTATCGAGAGACTTCTCGGTAATCTCGACAGAGGTAAGAACAGAGATACCGCTTCGAAGAAGTGTGGAGACTGTTCTTGTAAATCTGGCAGAAGCATTCATTCTTGTCATCTTGCCGACAACAGGTGCCTTAAGCATAATAGTATCCCACTGATATGCGCCCTTCTCCGAGTTGCGCCACAGTTTGAACGAATATACCGAGACACCGATTACAGCTACATATATATACCAGTAATGTACCAACGAGTTACTGATAGCCATGATAGCCTTGGTAAGTCCGGGAAGCTCACCGCCCAATTCAGCAATAGTATTAGCAATACCCGGAACAAGGAATGTCAACAATCCGACGGAAACCAAAACCGTAACGATAGCAAGCATCTTAGGATAAACCATTGCTGAAGAGATCTTGTTCTTGATCTTGGAATCCTTCTGGAAGTGTTCAGCAAGTCTGTACATAACTTCATCCAAACGACCGGATTCCTCACCGGCGGATATCATCTGGATCATGATGTTGGGAACAACACCCCTCTGGTCAGCAAAAGCTTCAGAAAGAGACTTACCGCCCTGTACAGCTTCATAGATCTCACCGATACACTTCTTTGCCTTCTGAGTCTCGAGCTGCTGATAAAGCATGTCAAGAGCACGGACTACAGTGATACCTGCCGACAGGAGTGAAGACAACTGTCTTGTGATAACAACGAGTTCCTGAGTCTTGAGCTTGGGGCTGCCGATCTGGATGTTCCCGAATGTGCCTCGGTCAAGTTTAAGCGATGCTATATACTTGCCGTCTGACTTAAGCTTACGTGACGCTTCACCGATATTCTCGGCTTCGATCAGGCCTTCAGACGTTTTACCGGCACTGTCAATGACCGTATATTTAAAATTGGCCATATACTTATTTCCTCCTTATAAGACTTTGATATTGGTTGCGCATTAAGCGAAATCAAGATCGTTGAACAACGGCGAGTTGGTAGCTCCGCCGACGTTGTTGATATAACGCTTGAGGTCATCGGGGATACGGCATCTCTGGAGTCCCGTATCTCTTGAGATAATGCCTCTCTTGATAAGCTCGGCAAGATAGAAGTCCAAAGGACACATGCCCTGCTGGAGGGATGTAGCCAAAGTACTGTCTATCTGATATGTCTTACCTTCACGGATGTTGTTACGGATAGCGTCATTTGCGATCATGATCTCAAATGCTGCGCAACGGCCGCCGCCGATCCTCGGAACGAGGGTCTGACAGATAACGGCAACCAGAACGGTGGACAACTGAACTCTTACCTGATCCTGCTGGTGAGGAGGGAAAACGTCGATGATACGGTTAACCGTATCGGAAGCGGATGAGGTATGGAGTGTTGACAAAACCAAGTGTCCTGTCTCGGCTGCGGTAATAGCGGTACTGATAGTATCAAGGTCACGCATCTCTCCGACGAGGATAATGTCAGGGTCCTCACGGAGGGCAGCTCTCAGAGCGTTAGCGAATGACAGCGTATCCTCGTGGATCTCTCTTTGGTTGATCATGGCTTCTCCGTGATCATGGAGATACTCGATAGGTTCCTCAAGTGTAAGAACATGGCACTTCTTGTTGCCGTTAACGTGACCGATCATGGCAGCAAGTGTCGTGGACTTACCTGAACCCGTAGGGCCGGTAACGAGGATAAGTCCTCTCGGCTTCATAACGAATTCCTTGAAGATATCAGGAAGACCTAACTGTTCGCATGTAGGAATGGAATTCGAGATGGATCTTGCAGCAAGCGCATAGGTACCGCGCTGCTTGTAGATGTTACATCTGAAACGGCTGTAGTCCTCAACAACATAAGAGAAGTCGATCTCGCCTCTCTCGTTCAAATACTGCTGTCTGGACTTGTTGATCATTGACTTGCACAGATATTCGGTATCTGCAGCAGTCAAAGGCTGATTACCCAACGGCATCAGGGTACCGTCGATACGGATCATCGGCGGGAGCCCGACCGTGATATGGGTATCGGATGCGCCCATTCTCACCGCTTCGGACAAAACGGATTCCATTGATAAACTAAATCCTTCCACTTTAATAACTCCTCCTCTGTATATTAATCTATTGTGTAAGCAACTCTGTTAAGTTCGAAGACGGTGGTGATACCCTCCAGAACCAAAGCTCTTGCAGAATCCTGAAGCATCTGTGTTCCTTCGGAAACAGCCAGGTTTCTCATATCTTCTTCACTTGCACGCTTCTCGATAAGAACCTTCATGGCTCTCGTCATTACGACGATCTCATGGATAGCGATTCTTCCCTTATATCCGCTGTCATTACACTCTGAACAGTCTTTGCCGCGGTAGATCTTCTGACCGGGCTCAAGTCTCAGCAGAACGATATCGTCCTCGCCGGGCTCATAAGCTTCACGGCAATTGGTGCAGATACGTCTGACAAGACGCTGTGATACGACTCCGACAAGAGCGGAGCAGACCATATAGGGCTCCAGACCCATATCGATAAGTCTGTTGATGGACGATACGGCATCGTTGGTATGGATGGTACTGAAAACCAAGTGTCCCGTGATGGCGGCACGCATTGCTATCTCTGCGGTCTCACCGTCACGGATCTCACCGACGAGAACGATGTCGGGGTCCTGACGCAGGATAGAACGAAGACCGCTGGCGAATGTCATTCCCGCTTTGGTATTAACCTGAACCTGGTTGATACCGGGGATCCTGATCTCGACAGGGTCTTCAACCGTGATGATATTTGTCTCGGGAGTATTCTTCTCTGAAAGGAGTGTATAAAGTGTGGTGGTCTTACCGGATCCGGTAGGTCCCGAGATCAGGCAGATTCCCTGAGGTACCTTGATGATCTTATTGATAAGTTCATTATTATGATCTGAGATACCGAGATATTTTCTGTTGAGGTTACCGTCATTCTTCGCAAGGATACGGATAACCGTCTTCTCACCTGTGATACAAGGAAGGATGGATACACGCATGTCGACAGGTTCGCCGTTGATCTCGGTCCTGATACGTCCGTCCTGAGGGATACGCTTCTCTGCGATGTTCATACCGCCCAAGATCTTGATTCTCGTGGTGATCGCATCCTTTGCGGAGATCGGGTTGCTCATGACCTCCTGCATAACGCCGTCGATACGGATACGGACTCTGACTCTGTCCTCCAAAGGCTCAACGTGAATATCCGAAGATCCGGCTCTGATAGCGTAGTCGATCATGGAGTTAACGAGCTTAACGACAGGAGCGGAGTTAATGGCTTCTGCCATCTCGGCATCCGCAGCAGATACCTCGGCTTCAAGTTCAACACCAAGTTCCTCTGCAGCCTTCTGGGCAATCTCCTTACCGTAATTAACCTTAACGGCATCAAGAATGGAAGATCTGGTAGCCAGCATCAGGATTACCTGATATCCGGTACGGAACTGGAGTTCTTCTTCTATTGTAAAGTCCATGGGGTCATCGATCGCGACAACCAGGCTGTCACCGTCGAATCCGATCGGGAGCACCGCGTGCTCGGAACAGAACTTCTCATCGAGAAGTGCCGTCGCCTTAGGGTCTATCTCCAGGCTGGTCAGATCGATAATAGGGTAATTGAACTGAGACGATACGGCTCTTAAGATATCGAATTCGGACAGAAGTCCGCTCTCTACGATTACTTCACCTAATCTCTTTCCGGTCTCTTTTTGCTGAGAAAGAGCTTCTGCAAGTTCCGTTGCGTTTAAGAACCCGCTCTCGACGAGGATATCTCCTAATCTTTTCATTTAACCCTCCGTTTAAGGCCCCACAGGTCATGGTTTAAAACGAGAATATGCATTTGCAGGCACGCAAGACAGACTCCTGGCGAGCATATTCTATAAAACTATATAGCGATTCCGATTAAAAATCAAGTATTTTGGCAGTTTGCATAAATTTTCACGGTTGACAATATCGTGACAAAAATGATAGGAATATGACAAGGATCAGACCCCCTGAACATCGCCTTCACCGGTCCGTCAAGGACACAATTTGTTACACATTCTCATTATAATATGGTATATTAAATTGTTAAATATAAATGGAGGGCATTTGTCTTGACGGGGTTTATATACGGTTTCTTCATAGTATTCTTCACGCTCCTGGGATTTATCATCGGAAGCTTCCTTAACGTCATCATATACAGGATCCCTGCAGGACGCAGCGTATCCCGGGGTCATTCGATGTGCATGACCTGCGGCCACACTTTGGGCGCATTGGATCTCGTCCCCGTATTCAGCTGGCTGTTCCTCCGCGGTAAGTGCCGCTATTGCGGCGCCCCCATTGCGTCCAGGTACGCAAAGATCGAGAGTTTTACGGGGCTTACATTCTGTATTGCGGCAATTATCTCCGCCGAGTATTCGGCACCGATAATCTTATGGCCCGACAATCTCTCCCTGATCTTCTACACAATTTACTTCCTGATGTTCATTGCAGCCTGTTCCGTTGCCATCTCGTCGATGATGATCCTCTACGATACAGGCAAATGTTTTACGGGATTTGCGGTAACTTCGGTCATATTGAAGATCATAGCCAGCATTCTTCCCTATATCCTGGGATTCTACGGGTATAATGCCGACACTGTTATCCTGTCTTTTGAACAGACAGTCATCACCTTGGGTAAGATCGCGCTGTCCGTAGGACTTACGGCATTGCTGTGTCTGGCATTCAAGAGAAAATACGGCAAAGCCGAGCTTCTTATCGACATCGTAATGCTTTCGATCCCTTATTACGGTTTCTTCTTCTCAGCAGGCAACGAGTACGTAAGAACAGTGATCACCGCCTGTGTCTACGCATCATTAATGTGCTTTATGCGTTCCGACAAGAGACGCAAGTATTCTGCGATCACCGCATTCATTATTTTCCTGGCTTACATGGCAGTAAGATTCTGTCTCGTTAAGATATTTCAATAAAACGGAGGTCTTTTATGTCCGGTCATTCAAAATGGAGTAACATCAAACGTAAGAAGGAAGCTGCTGACGCAGCAAAAGGCGCAGTCTATACGAAGCTCGCCAAGGAGATCGCGGTTGCGGTCAAAGCCGGAGGCCCCGATCCCGCAGGCAACTCCAGGCTCAAAGACGTTATTTCCAAAGCTAAGGCCGCGAACATGCCTAACGATAACATCAACCGTGCCATCAAGAAGGCTGCGGGCGCAGGCGAAGGTGACGACTACGAAGAGATCACTTATGAAGGTTACGGTCCCGGCGGAGTTGCCATCATGGTAAGAGCCCTCACCAATAACCGTAACAGGACAGCAGCCGATGTAAGACACATTTTCGATAAGAACGGCGGAAACCTGGGTGTCGGAGGAAGCGTATCCTTCCTGTTCGAAGAGAAGGGTGTCATCGTTATCTCAAGAGAAGATTTCGAAGACGAGGATACGGTCATGGGTGATGCTCTGGATTGCGGCGCCGCTGATTTTTCCGCAGATGATGAATATTACGAGATCATCACCGCACCCGAAGATTATTACCAGGTTAAGGATGCTCTGGAGGCCAAGGGCTATACATTCGCCGATTCCAACCTCGGCCCGGTTGCAACGACAACTGCCAAGGTCGATGACGAAGAGACTTGTGAGAAACTCGAGAAAATGCTGGATATGATGGACGATAACGAAGATATCCAAGAGGTTTACCATAACTGGGAGTCATAATATCAGGTGAGCGACAACGGACAGAAGACAAACACCGGCAAACCTAAGGCTCTGATCCCGGAGCTTCGTGCTACTTTGCACAGGTTTGACAGAACGTCTGCCGCCCAATCCTCATCACAGGAACAGGTAAGAGACATAGAACTTATATTGGACAGCGAAGCGCTGACCCGCGAAGCGCTGTCCCATATCGCGGTCGTCTCTTTCGTAGGTCCTTCCGGAACCGGAAAGAGTACCAGGGCCATATCCGTAGCTTCGGCCAACAACATCTATTACATCATCGATGACGGTCTTCTCATCAACGGATCCAAGATCGTAGCCGGAACTTCGGCAAAGAAAGCTCCGACCAAGATGGAATCCGTAAGGCAGGCTATCTTTACCGACGAGACCAGATCTTCCGTAATGCGAAGAGCTCTAGTCGAGTGCAACCCCGCTGCCCTGATGATACTGGGAACTTCCGATTCGATGTTATCCAAGATATGCGATAACCTCTGGCTCAACCAGCCTTCCATGCTCATAAGGATCGAAGACGTATCCACCGAAGAAGAACGTCAGGTCGCACGCAATACCAGGATGACTGAAGGAATGCATACGATCCCCGTCCCCAGCATGGAAGTCAAACACGAATTCTCGGGATACTTTTCCGACCCGTTCAGTAAGCTTCGCCAAAGATTCGACCGAGAGCGCGGAGTCGTCCCTCAGGTCCAGGATTTTGAAAGAACCGTAGTACGTCCCACCTTCTCTTCACTGGGAGCTTACTCTATCTCAGATGAAGCGCTCCTGGATCTTATAAGGATCGTTCTTAAGTCCGTATCAGGCATCGCCAAGGTCGAATCCTTTAAGACGGAGAAAAGGACTTACGGCATCGAGATAAGCCTTGAACTCGCGCTGTACTACGGGTTCAATGCAAGAAGTGCTCTTATGCAGGCCCAGCAAAAGGTCGGACACGCGATCGAGGAATTCACTTCCATTACCATAGTTGGTGTAAATGTCAGAGCAGGACACCTGCTGCATAAAGGAGAAGACTGATATGGAAAAGATCTATATGATCCCCGTTAATGACGCATATGATTCAGACTGTGAATGTCCCCTTTGTACATTAAGGGACAATTCCGAGAAGAATTATCTCGACTACTATCTGGGACCATCGCTCATGGAACCTGATACAAGAGTCATAACCAACAAGACCGGTTTCTGCCCAGTCCACATGGGAATGCTCAACAACAGCGAAGCCGGAAGGCTCGGTCTAGGACTGATGCTCCATACACACCTCAAAGACATGGACGCAGAGGTTTGCGACACATTGGCAAAATCCGCGGCACCTTCATCAGGAGGACTCTTTAAAGGTAAGGATTTCAAAGCCAAGCTCAATCAGGCTGCCGATCTTATCGACAAAAGAGTTGCGACCTGCCCCATATGTGACAACATAAATGAAGCGATGGGACATTATACGGATGTCATCATCTGGATGTATAAGCATGATGACCAGTTCAAGGCAAAGTTTAAGAACAAGACCTGCTGTCTTCCCCACACCGCGCTGCTCCTTCGGGCTGCCACCTCCATGTCGCAGTCTGATGCTCAGGAATTCGTTTCCGATATCCAAAACAATGCAGCTTCGGCATTCAAGACTCTGGAAGACGATGTGGAATGGTTCACATTGAAATTCGACTACAGGAATAAAGACAAGCCCTGGGGCAATAGCAAGAATGCCATCCAGCGTTCCATGAGATTCTTATCTTCGGACAGGAGGGATTTTGATGAAGTGCGGTCAAAACAATGATCCGTCAACCGTTGTTGACTTTGAGCTCCTGCCTCAGGAAGAGACACTTGATCCGGGATCTTACCTGGACCTGACAGTCCATATCAAACATGATTGGTATTCGGAGGACACAGAACACGGACGTGCCCTGCTGTCTTCTTTTATGACGGCTCTTTCCGATCCGGCTCAGAAAGTTGCGATCCTCCTGTTGTCCGGTTCTTCTGTCAGGATGATCAGTGGAGATCACCCTCTTCATGATGATCTTACCCGTCTTGCCGGCAATTCCCTGATCACCGGAGCTTCGGTCGAGAGTATGGAACAATACGGGATCGACCCTTCATCTACTGATATCCGGATCACTTCTTATACTGCACCGGACCTTGCCATTGAAGTCATCGGTGCGGTCAGGCTGATCACTTTGGAATGATCATTCTTCATAATTCATAATGAGAAAAGGGTTGTCCCGCTAGGACAACCCTTTTTTGATCTGATTCAGATACAAGTATCAGCTACTTCATTAATCCGGAATCGTTCCGTCTCCGTAGTAGTACTGGAGTGATGCAACCTTGTACTTGGAAGAAACCTCTGTGTACTCCTCAGCGTTATGAACATTGGGAGCAGGGCAGTAAGGCATACCGAAATCACCGGAAGTATTCGTGATCTTTGTTGCCATTATTCTTCCGTAGAAGGCAAACTGCGATGTTTGCAGATTCATTACATTGAGTTCACTCGTCTGGCTGCTATAACTGCTCTGGAACATTCCGACATAAGCTTCAACTACACTCTGTCTCTTTATCTGGACGAAGTTATTATCCATGCAGTAGATCTGGATGGTAGGCTTCTTTATTCCGTCATATGCAGACTTGCAGGCAGCCGGAGACAGTCCGTCAATAGCAGAAGAATATGTCGAAGGGCTGCTGCTTCCGGTTCTGGATACAGACATAAATCCTGATGTGACCTTGGAAGCATTATTGTTGTCATGGCTGATGGTCATACTCTTTCCGGGACCAAGGATGAAATACTGGTGATGATCCTGAGAAGGATTTACGACAGCAAAGATAATACCGTTGATATCTACTGATGTATTGAAGTAGAAGATATAATCCGCGGATCCGTCAAGGAACAACTTGGTTACAGCAACACTGTCACCGCCAACCTCGTGGTTTCCGCCGCCGGCAGTAATGAGATAGTTACCGGCCGGGATCATCTGCCCGCTGTATGTGGAGCAAAGGGCACCGAGAGTTGTGGATGTATATCCTGTGCAATCCGAAGCAGATATAGGCATGCCATACTGTGACTTCATCTGGCTTGTCGTAGGATAGACCTGAACAAGAGAACTGGTGTCTGTTGTATAGAATCTCTTAGCCTTGTTTACCTTGGATGTGTATGTTCCGTTGTTGTAAGCAGTCTGCCATGAACTCATCTTGGAAGAGTAGTTGTTGCCGCTGCTGAGAGCACTTGCCAAGCTTGCATCCCATCCGCCTGTGGGGCTCTTGAGGAACAATGTTGCCTTCGAACCTGTAAGCATATTGAATGTTATCTTAGGGCTCTCGCCGGATCCGGCATTACCGGTCCTGTTCGCAAACAGCCAAACGGAATTGCTCTTCGCATACGACCTGCTGGCATCTGATGAATCGCTGAAAGCTCCGGCCTTTCCTCCGGGTCCGAGGAAATATACGTCACCGTCGAAATTGCCGGCTGTAGAACTCCAGGATAATGTGTAGTTATCCATGAAGATCATATCACCCAGGATATGCTCATTGTTCTCGAAATATGCTTTCTTTGCACCGGCGCCGTTGCCGCCGATAAAGAGCATATCAGAATAAGTAGGAGTTCCCTGAGACTGATTGGAATGGTAATCGCCTCTCCAAACAACTATATTGTCCGTAGGATTCGAAGAGAAATTGTGCTTTCCGATACCGCCACGGAAGTTGTTTCCCATAGGGCCGTTGTAGTCAACCTGGGAATTGAAGAGCTGCGGAGGCTCGGGGATCTCATTCTCATACAGGAATGCTCTTGCATTCTCTGTCTTGTCGCCGATCGTTGTTGTGAAGTCAACAACAACATAATCCTTACCGCCAACGGTGGTGTTGTAGAACTTCGCATTCGTAACATTATCCGTTCCGCCGGCAGGACCTGATGCGTACATACCCGGGATGGTGTTATCATCCATGATTACCTGCAGCGTTGCATTGGCATCAGCATAAGCTTCGAGAGCATCGTCCGTGATCTCCTGCATCTGGAGAGCCTGGTAGAAAGACTCGATCGCTGATGTAAGAGTAAGTCTTGCCTGAGACTTCTCAGTCCCTTCATAGACACGGCCTCTCGTAGCGCTGGTCAGCAACAGTGCGCATGAGATGAATATCATCGCCATGGCAAGGATAAACAGAACAGTTACAAGGATAACACCCTTCTTATCTGCTCTGTGCCCCTTTGGGCTGTTCTTGATCATTCTCATCATAGAAGTGTACCTTCCTTCTTATAATGTATGTTCACCCGCGTCCGAAGACACGGTAATCCTAATTCGTTACGTGTATTTTACGACATGTGAAATCATTTTTCAATAAAAATTTCAGATTTTGCTAACTTTTTTTCAATAATTTGTTTACAAACTATTCATATTTGTCTTATTCATCTGTCTCAGGAGCGGGTTCGGGGACCGGAATCGGGGCTCCTTTCGAGCCGTATTTGTCAAATTCTTCCTTCTTGGATGCCACCAGATAGTAGTCATTCTGAGTGGCAAATCTCATTACGGCGGCTGCGTAATACTTTCCTCCCGTCCTCCTTTTGGCCCGGACGCGGCAGAACATATCGCCGTGTTCTGTACAGTTTAAGAGCGCATATTGTGACTTCCTGATCCTGAAGGGGTTTATCGTTCCGGTAAGTTTACGGGAACACAAAGGACAGATCAGGATCTTATCCGATACCTCAGCAAAACAGGCCTCCGCCTCATCCACATCAGATCCCGTGAACGAGAATTCGGTGGGCATGTCGGGATTAACGGATGAACTTGATACTGCTGATATTACTTCCGCAGGCTTGTTATGATTGAATATCTCCTCGAAGACCTCGCCGGTGTACCTGGCATCTGCGGTGGCGCTGTGGAATATGTCCTGCTTCTGTATATTATAATAATCTACCGCAAACTCAACGCTCTTCTGCTGACCGGGTTGGCCGCAGAACACGGAGAAAATGGGCTGAAGATCCAAAAAGTCCATTCCCAGGTGATCATCGAGTCCGAAGAACTTCAGATTGTTCTTCAATATCTTGGGATCGGAATTGCCCCAGCCTACCAGAAGGTCTGCGCCCTCTGTGAATTCGCGGAACCTGGCGGCAGCCTCTTCAAAGCCTATGCCTTTCTTCAGGTCGGCATCTGTCTTATGGGTGATCTTCATCACATGGTAATGGAGTTTCTTATAGACCACCGGTCTGATGTCGCAGGAGAATGTTCCCTTCCTGTTAAGCCTTCCGTCAGAATATTCGTACCTGACGGCTCCGATCTCGATTATCTCTCCGGGAAGGACCGCAATCTCATTGCTCACGGTCTTTCCCGAGAACGGCTGGTTCCACTCCATATCAAAGACTACCAGCTCAGTCCCGTCGATCATCTTCTTGCTCAACATGATGTGTTATTCCCGCTTTCTTCTTTTGCGGCAAGGGAAACCCTGCCCTTCTTCTTATTCTCGTACAATGTTCCGATGACTGCAATAGAGGCAGTCACGGCGACGGCGATCAGGCTCAGGGATATGCCTAAGATCCCGCCTTGAGCGCCCCTGGTTATACGGACCTCAACATCAGATCCGTCCTTATGTCCTTCAAATCTTACCGCGAGATTATCCTGCACGGAATAAGTCACCGTCTTACTGTTATCGATATAGACTTCATATCTGTCATCGTAAGGGATATTGGTCAGCATATACTGCTCGCCCATTCCGATGGCCGATTTGGGTATGGTAAACCTCTTGCCGCCCATCACCCCGGACTTAGCAGCAAGCTTATCCATAACCTCCCGGTCAAGAGCCAGGACTTCGATGGGCGCCGTAACAGACTGTCTGTCGTCTATCCCGACCACGACCTCGATCCGGTCTCCCCTGCGGGTGATCTGCTTTAAGAACGCACCGTCAATATAGATGGAGGACACAGCGGAACCGTCATCTTCCTCGAAATAGTTGGAACCGTCAAAACCGCAGTATACATAAAGCTCCTTCCCGTCCGGATTATCCATCCCGATCACAAGTTCCGCCGAATCGGACTCGGCCGTAAAATATCCGTCTTCTTCACGGTTGATGCCGTCCGTTGAGATGATCTCAAACTCCTTTTTGGCGAAAAGCTTCTGCCCGGTGGACGCGGCAGACACCGAGTCCATATATACGGGAAGGATCGAAGGTTCCAGAAGGTTGGCGCCCGTGACGGGAATGACCAGATACATGTCCTCTTCCGAATTGAACACGGACAGATCCTCATCAGAGATCAGTTCATTTACCGCATATTCCTCCTCGCCTCTGAAAGAAGCGGATACATCTCCGGGTTCAACGGACCCGGACGCGTAGATGATGAATGTGTTAACGAATATGAGAGCGATCCCGGCCGCAAGGAACGGATACAGGAATTTCCTTGGAAGGAAGTCCTTCCTGTAGCGGTATATCAGAGCGCCCAGCACTATACATACCGCGCCAGGAAGATATAAAGACGTGAAATTGTAGGAGACCGCGCCGCCAAGACCGTTAAACAGGATCAACGCCAGGATCGGGCATATCCCCGCCGCAAGAACTGCAATATCCGATAATCCCTCAAGATTGACAAGGCAAAGGGATGCAAGGAAGAACACTACCGCATAAAGCCCTATAAGGCGAAGATCCGTTACGATCGAAGACTGGCCGAAGAATGTCAATGTAAGATCAGCTACGGAGACCGCGCAGGATATATGGGTCAGGGCGATCAGCAGGAGAGCGCAGAACTTGAGCCTTGCCGGGATCTTCCTGTTGAAGAAGAACAGGATCAGAAGCATAAGCGGCAATATCCCGAAGTAGAGAGTCGGGACCGCGCTGTAATCCAAAGATCCCCCGGCACCTGAGAACGCGGTGGATATCATGTCGAAGAACGAATAATACACCCTGCGGTCCTCTATTACCTGTTTGAAGTCATATGTGATCCCGTAACTTATGACCCTGGGTATGATCATGCACAGGGAACAGCAGATGCCGCAGAATCCGAAGGCCAGGATCTTCCCCCATCTTGCCAAAGCCTTCCTGCCTGAAGGAATAACCGCAAAACATACTATGAGCGATGCCGCGGCAACAAATAGCGTCCCCGATAAAGTTCCGGACATACCTGACAGGCACAAAAGGAATGTTGACACGGCAACGAGAACATGACTCCTGATATCATTCTTTCTTGCGGCTGCATAGATGAATGACAGCGCAGCGGGGATCAGTATCACCGCATTCTGAGCCTGAGAAAGGGATGATACGAATATCACCCTGGAACTTAAGGCATAAGAGATTCCCATGAGGATCGCAAAAGTCCTCTTGAGGGCAAGCCTCCTCCTTAAGAATGAGTACATAACAGAGGCAGCCAGACCGAACTTGAATATGTAAACCGCATAGAAAAAAGCTTCCAAAGCCCCTTCAGGCAGGAGCGATCCTATGAAGAAGAACGGATCGATGTAGTCGTCGAGGAGCACCCCGGAGTCGAGGGTTCCGTTCTTGAACGCAATGCAGTCCGAAGCTTCGATCGCCGTCCTTCCGACGATATCCTCATCGAACTTGCCTCCCCTTGAGGTAAGTTCCTTCGGAATGATCTTGCCCGGATCCGTATTACGGCACAGGAATACGACGGAAGACGCGATAAGACAAGTTACCGCAAAGACCGCGATCAATCCCGCTATATAGTATTTCCTGGATGCCAGAGATCTTCTCATTGACCTTCACCGCCGTCTTGCGCAAACGGGATCTCTTCCTCCTTTATCTCCGCCGGGACCTCCTCGTAAGTAATGACAGGCTCTATATCGCTGACGGACTTCTTTTTGACATTGGTAAGAAGCAGGATGGCAACCAGCGCGATCAGGGATACGAAAGATATCACTATACCGGCGGTAATACCGGCCGGTGCATAGACAAGCTTGACTGTATGTGTTCCGGCACCAAGATCTATTCCCATAAGGGCATCGCCGATATCTGTTATCTCGCAGGGATTACCGTCAACGGTACATGTCCATCCCTCGGAATAAGGGATCGTAAGAAAAAGGAATCCGCCTTCCGTGGTGATCTGTCCTTCCAGGCTCGTGGAATCGTAGTGGGTTACCTGAAGTTCCTCATCTCCCAGGATATCGAGCATGGCCTGGTAGCCTTCGGGATCCAAAGAATATGCGTAAGCCGTTATGGTCCCGGGATTGTCCGAATAGTTCACCGTAAGGGTGATGGGATTGCCGTCGGCAACTCCGCAGGTGATTATTTGATAACTCCTGATCTCAAAATTCCTGAAGATCTCACCCTGGCTTATGGCTACCGTTCCTCCCTTGTTGGAATTAACGTAGACATATACATCCCTTCCGGCCGGAACATTGTCGATATTAACCGTAAAGGACACTTCCTCGTCGTCCCCTGCCGCGGTAATGTACTGCAGGGTCTGGCCCTCGGAATCGTTTGTCGTGAATCCCTGCGCCTCCACCGGAGTCATGGTGATAGGCGTATATACGGGAAGATCAGATCCCATGGCGCGTACCCATGCGTTAGTCTTGTCGAAGACATCTGATGTGTCATTCTCAGGATAGTAATCCACTACCGCCCGGTCGGTAATATATCCGACTGCCAAAGCGTCCGGGTTGCCGTAGGACTTAACTGTGCCCTCTTCGTACTCAAGATCGAACAGAGCCGGGACCGTCTGGGTCTCTTTTATCTCGATGAGATTGCGGATACCGAGCAGGGAAGCGGTAACGCGGGTAAGACCGGCATTACGGAATCCGTTGATGCCGTTGTTGTGGAACCCGTAGTTTCTCATGTATTTGACGAAGTTCTCTCTGGCCGTCGACGAGAAAATGGATATTCCCTTTACGTTATAGATGGACTGGATATCGCAGATATTGTTGGGATAAAGTTCAGACCTCTCAAACGTCTTATGCCCATCGGCTCCTTCGTGCTCGTTGACATATTCGGTGATCTGATCCTTATTCTGCCCGAAGAAATCGTAGGACACAAAACCTTCGTTATCCGCCACCAAAGAGATGGTAACGACGGATGCCGTAAAGATCTCGATCATCATGGTAACTGTGATCAGGGTCTCGCGGAACAAAGGACTTTTGGCAGGCTTCTTGCCGATAACGTAAAGTGCTGCGCCCTGAATGAACAGGAACAGCAATGTAAGTCCGATCTGGATATATCCTTCGTTGCCTTCGCCGAACTTCTCGAAAAGCACCAGAAAGACGGCCGCACCGCCCACGGACCCCATGATCTTGCCTGCCGACAGCATATTCAGCCTTCTTATGACCGTGTGTGCGGCGAATACGATGACAAAGGACATGAGGAACGACTGCCTGTAAGGGATCTGGTTCGGGAAATGCATTCCGTGCCAGATAAAGTTGAGCATCCTGTTCGAAAAGCTCAGGTACAGGATCAGGAGCACTGCTGCAAAGCCTATCTTGTGTCTTAATCCGATACCGCTCTTCTTGGGCAGGAAGAACAACAAAGGCAGAAGGATCACCGCGACCAGACCGCAGTTGACATTCGCCATGCCGTCCCTTATGTTCGGATTCGCGGATACCATAAACCTTCCGAGGAAATCAAAGAGATTATTCTGCAGATTGAAGTTTGCCTCCAAAGAATCCCCGGTAGCGGAACAGTGCTGGAGTATAAGGTAAGTCGGAACCGTGATGAACGCGGACAGAGCGCCTGCCAGAGCAGACCCTGCCGCAAACCTTCCGGCGCATATGAAAAATGATTTGACCGATATCCTCAGAGGATCTTCTTTATCTTTGGTCGGCTTATAGAGCATCAGCCAGTAGATCGGTGCAAAGAATATCAGGAACAGGCAGATAAAATATCCGGAGTAGTAGTTGGATATAAGGCTCACTGCAAGACTGATGGTGAACAGTCCCCACTTGCCCTTGATAAAGAGCTTGCGAAGTCCCAGTATTATGAGGGGCAGCATGACTACGGCATCCGCCCACATGATGTTCCAGAAATCCGTTACGAACCAGCCGCAAAGGGCATATGCAGATGCAAAGGCTACGGTAACATTATCGATCCTTCCCTCGTCGTTTTCCTTGAGGAACATTGTCATGAACAACGAAGCAAGGCCCGCCCTTATGGATGTTACCAGACCGATAAAGACAGGCATCGTCTTCGGGGTAAAAAAGAGCGACAGGATATTAAGGGGGCTTGCGGTGTAATTGGCATATGCCGCGAAGAACTCATTGCCGCAACCGTCGCACCAGCTGTAGAGAAGGGAATCACCGCTCAGCACCTTATTGCGGAATGCCACAAGGAACGGAGCATACTGGTGGTAAAGGTCCACGGTAAGCATAGTCCTGTTGCCGAAAGGATAGCACTCATTGATGGCAAGAGCCGAGATCACCGTCAGGAACGGAAAGAGATAGGCCAGTATATACTGCGGCAGATTGTTGGTCTTTAATCGGGGCGCCTCATATGTGACGCTTTCGTTTATATTCTGTTCGGAAGAGGTCATCTTAACCCGCACATCCCTTCTTAGATTAATATTATGTTACAAATCCTATTTAATAAGACAAACGTGTTAATAATAGCACACTTTGCCTCATTCTATACCCTCTTTTATGTTAAAGTGGTAGCGACTGCGAGTATGTCTTGCAGTTAATATACGTGCAAAGGTTTGATATCGCTTTATGAAACTGAGGATCAAGATCATCCTTAATCCTTCATCGGGAAGGGAGACCGCCGGCTCCAAGATAGATGACATCCTGTCATATCTGTCCAGGCAGTCCGCATTGGAGCGCGCCGACATCTTCTATACTTCCTCCAGGTTCGATGCGACGAACTTTGCCGCGAATACCAACAGCGACGACTACGATATGATCCTGGCTGCCGGCGGAGACGGCACGGTCAACGAGGTCATTACGGGGATGATGAGGAATCCCATAGATCTTCCCCTGGCGATAATGTCGTCCGGAACAATGAACGACTTTGCCGCTACTACGGCCCAGCCCAGAGAGCCGTCCGAATTTGCCAGGATGCTCATGAACAGGAAAGTCGTTAACGTCGACTGCGGCAAGGCAGGCGATATGTATTTTCTCAATGTCATAGCAGGAGGACTCCTTACGGATGTTCCCTATAAAGCCCCTGTCGACCTTAAGACCGTGTTCGGACCTGCCGCTTACTGGATGGCGGCAATGAGAGACCTCCCCAGCGCAGGCAGGACGATAAAGCTGCACTTCAACAGCACCGAATTCAATGATGACGCAGAATGCGTCCTGTTCCTTGTATCGAATTCGTCTTCTGTCGGCGGGTTCCGCAATCTTATGACCAATGCGGATATCAGGGACGGTAAGCTCGATGTACTCATCCTCAAGAGGATCGAAGACGCCACAGAAGCAATATCCCTGATCGGAAAGATGATGATCTCAGACCATCTGGCTTCCGATAACGTAATCTATTTTCAGACATCTGCGATCGACATATCATCCGCTGACGGCGCCTCTGCCGTTCTGGATGTTGACGGCGAAGAAGGTCCTTCCCTTCCCGTCACGATCGAATGCGTAAAAGACGCCATCAAACTCATAGTTCCCGGAGAGGAGTAAACCGTGAAAAGCAGAAAAGACAAGAACCGCGGAGTAAGACAGGCTGATCTCAACATGGATCAGATGGAGAATGCCGCTCCCGCACCCGCCTCGGATACCGAACCCGAAGAAACCCCGGATGCTTCCACTGAACCTGAGGATGTCTCCGGTGAAGACGAAGCTTCGGCTTCGGTATATTCGGAGACCGAAGAGACCGGTCTTGCGGTGAAGGAAGATGAAGAGCCTGCCGAGCAGGAAGAAGATGCCGAAGACAAAAAGATAACCTTAGACGATCTTACTGATATCGACCCTGATCTTCTTACGGGCAAAACAGACATCGTTCCGGATACCAAGACTAAGAAAGCAAGGCTTCGCGGAATATCCCGCAAGCAGGTCACAAAGAACGAAGTCCCCGAGGTCGCCATAAGCCTGGAAGAAGACGCAAACGAAGTATCTTCAACCCCGGATCAGGATACAGGCAAAAAGAGCAGGAAGAGAAGCCTCGGACTGGCTTTCGTGGTTCTGGCATCTATAGCCGTACTCATCACTGTTGCACTTACGATCTTTTACGAAGCGGATATCGACGAACACCTCAACAGCCCCCTTACAGTTCACGGTCAGGCTGTCCGTTCGGACGAATTCAGCTTCATGTATCACTATGAACTGATCAATTACGGTGTTGATATGTTCGCTTCCGGAACCGGCGCGATGCTGGATTCACCCTGTGAGGAGAATCCCGACTTCGCAACATACAGAGACTATTTCCGCGATATAACCGCCAAGGACTTCCAGCAGATGTTCATACTCTACGATGACGCGACATCCAAAGGCCTTTCCATCGGACAGGAACATTACGAGAGAGCCCAGGCATATATCAACTGGATCAAGGGCAATGCCGACGATCTCGGAGTCTCGGTCGACACATATATCCACGGTGTTTACGGAGCTCAGGTCGATGAACAGTGTGTGCTGAACACCCTCGCCAAGAAATATTTTACCGACGATTACGCATCAGGAGCAAAGCTCGAAGAACTGTCCGCTACGAATGAACAGGCCGAAGAAGCTTACCTTGCCGACAGGAACACTTATGACCTTGTAAGCTATAAGCTCTTCCGCTTCACATATGAGTCCCGTGACGAAGCATTCATCAAGACCGCAAAACTCCACGCCGAAGAGATCATCTCCAAGATGAACAGGGACACTTCCAAGTTCGAAGAGATCGCATCTAAGTATTTCTCCGGCGCTACTGCGGAAGCCATCGCCGTGGAGAATTCCCAGCTGGTACCTGACATGAGATATGAGGACATATCACATAAGGACTTCAGAGATTGGCTTTTCGATGACGCAAGACAAAGCGGAGATTCCGTGATCTTCGATGACGAGGACGGGTTCCCCATCATCCTGGTATTCGTCAGCCGCGACCGTATGATGACCCCTGTAAGAAATGTCTATCAGGTAACGGTATATACCCAGCCCGAAGATGACGGTTCGGTCAATGTTACGGCATCCCAGAGCCTTGCCCAGGAGATCTACGATTACATCACCCGTGAATCCCAGGTCTCCGAGATTGAGAACGCGTATAACGATTATGTCCTGTCAGGCGCTCTGTCCGTTATGCATAACGAATATTCCTATCTCCACGAGTTCGATGAGAATATAGACAACTGGATATTCTCACCTGACCGTAAGAGCGGAGACAAGACCATCATCGATGACGGTGCCGGAACATTCAATGTTCTGTACTATGTGAATGAATCCGCTAATCCCGAATGGTATGACAGGGTCAACAGCTTCATCAGGATGAACAACTACCAGAAATTCATCGACGAACAAAAAGAGATCTATACTTTCCAGTTCGACGAATCGGGACTTGCCGAGATCCGCGATATCCCGTGATCTGACAGAAACAATGCAAAGTTAAAGGGACTGCTTTCCGGGCAGTCCCTTTTTGTCAGTTCGATGTTATAAGTATCCTCAGGTTCCCGACATTGCCATAATGGCTGCGATCAACGCGGATACAAACGTCAATATCATCGCTGCGACCAGGATGATGGATACGACCTTAACTGTTGTACTGTTCTTGCCTTCTTTTGCCATGTTAATGTCTCCGGTTACTGTAAAGATTAAAGATCACTCTTGCCCGAAAATATCGAGTCCCCTGGGGGAATCACCGTCGGAAGGGGCACTGCCGTCAGGCCTGTCAGTCGGCCTGGTCGGCTCGCTGCCGCCGTTATTGAAAGGGTTACCATCATTACCCGGAAGATCCGATAAGCTCGACGAACCTTCGTAGTCTCCGGAATCACCGATCGTGAACACGATCGTCTGCTTCTTACCGTCTCTTATGATAACGACATCAATGTTATCTCCGACATTGTGTGAATCTCTGATACCAATAATATCAGAAGGCGAAGATATTTCAACACCGTCAAAGGACAGCACCTGATCTCCTACCTCAAGTCCCGACTTGACCGCAGGACCGTCCTGGATCATATCGACAACATATACTCCGGGTTCAACGCCGTAATATGCCCCTTCTTCTATCCTCGACAGTGTCATGCCGAGGAATGGCCTGTTGATCACCTTTCCGTAATTGATGATGGATTCGATGACTGTCTTTACCTTATTGATGGGAATACCGAATCCCAGGCCCTCTGCAGTTCCGGACACCATCTTGGCATTCGTGATGCCGATGACCTGTCCGTATGAGTTGATCATGGGCCCGCCTGAGTTACCGGAATTGATGGCGGCATCCGTCTGTATTACGGGAATGGTATATCCGCCGTTACGTATCTGTCTGTCAAGGGCTGAGATAACTCCTGCCGTAACAGTCCCGTCCAATGTTCCGAGGGCGTTCCCGATGACCACGACCAGTTCTCCGGGTTCGAGGAGATCGGAATTGCCGAGTTCCGCGACAGGTAAATCTTCGCCGGATTCGATCTTGATAACAGCTACATCGGTCTGTTCATCCATCCCGATGATCTTGGCATCGAACATATCCTTGAATGCGGGGATCTTTACCTTGATCGACATCTCGGGACTTGTGACATCCTCAACGACATGGGCATTCGTAACGATATATCCGTCCTTG
Organism: Clostridiales bacterium; assembly: GCA_017964005.1. Lineage (GTDB taxonomy): Bacteria > Bacillota > Clostridia > Saccharofermentanales > Saccharofermentanaceae > Saccharofermentans. The sequence goes on along the minus strand of JAGCSR010000056.1, from coordinate 84,654 downwards.
GTGATTATGAATCCGGATCCCGCGGATGTTGCGGTATCCTTGCCGTTGACGGGTTCCATGATCTCTATGGATACGGTGGAAGGCGTTAATTTCTTGGCGATCTCGACCGTGGAAAGCCTTGACATATCCTTATAGTCGGCTGTGGCTTCCTCCAGGGAGAACCAGGGTTCATAGTTCTTCTTGTCGGACATGTCTTCGGGTTTGTCCGAAGGCGCCGCCGTCTCCTGACCTTTCTTATCCGTAAGGCCCGCGATATAAGACTTTATCCCTTCCGATCCGGTGTTGAGCTTATAGATATATACCGTCTGGATTACGGAATATGCGATCGTCAGCAGGAGAGCCGCACCGAGGATAATGATCCACTTGCCGGCCCCTCCCTTCTTCTGCTGCTTGGGAGGATAAGGTACGGATACCGTCTGATAACGGATATCCGACTCCAGGTCTTCCGTATCAAGATGTACTGGTTCCTGCTCCGTAAGAAGAGACAGGGATCCGTCATCCGTCTTAGCGGGGCTTTCAACAACCTCATCTTCCGGCATAGTTGCCGCACCCTGCTCACCGGCTTCTTCCGGGGTGTTCAATATATTCATATCCTGTTCATCCATAATATCTTTCCGCCTTTCCATGCAGCTTCCTGCAATATACCTTCTCCAAAGCAAATTATAGTCGAATTCCGGAAAAATGAAAGTCAGAACAGTTCCAAAGTCCTCAAGACCAGTTCCGCCGTTCCGCTCTTTTCGCCCTTTGCCCTTCCGGATGTAATGTCCGTAACGAACGTCAGGAATTCTTCTTCCTTCGAACTTTCGGTCAGCACATCAAGCTCGACTCCGTCCCCGAACCTGGAGTCTTTGGGATCGTATCCCCTTTTATTGCACTCGAAAAGGAACTTATCGTAGTCCGGATATTCTAACTTAACGGTAAACAAGGTCCCGGGGGCGACTTCGACCGGCAAAGCGCCTGCAAGCGCAGATGTCCCCGCTTCGGTATATGCTCTGGCCAATCCTCCCTTGCCGAGAAGGATCCCTCCGAAGTATCTCGTCACGCACACCGCGCAGTCCGTAAGTCCCTTGCTCTGTATGATATTAAGGAGCGGCATCCCCGCCGTTCCCGAAGGTTCCCCATCGTCACTGTACTTGCTCATGTTGACTCCGCAGGAAAGCACCCAGGCGTAGCAGCTGTGCCTTGCGTCCGGATACAAAGACCTTTGCTCTGCAATAAAATCCGATGCGTCTTCGGGACTTTGTATCCTTCGGGCGCATCCTATGAAAACCGACTGTTTGATCTCGATCCTGGAATCTCCGCGGGAAGACAGCGTATAAGCCACTTAACCGTGCTCCCTCATCTTCTGGAAAGCCACCATGAGCAGGGATTTATCCTGACTGTATGTAACATTCTCCATTGCCTCCTCGACAGTGAAGAACCCGGCTTCCGATATGCCCTCCGACACATTGGGAGTACACTCTTCCGAGGGACATGTCATTACGAACCACGATATATTATTGTGAACCGGCTTGCCTCTTGAAGCCGAGTAGAATTCATAACTTGTCTTTCCGCAGGGAGCCACTACCTCCGCATCGACACCTGTCTCGATAAGGACCCGAGCCTTGGCTATATCGACCAGCCGGTCACCTGTCTTACAGACTCCTTTGGGAAAGCTCCATTCGTGCTTGTCGTTACGGATCAGGAGGACCTTGTCTCCCGCGAAGACCAATCCGCCGGCGCAATTGCGTACTATCATAACCCGTAACCTCCTGTAATTCCTGTCTAGATTTTATCACAGACCCGAGATAATATACATCACCCTCGTAAACTTATGTTTTGCGTTTTATTACTTATGCTTATATAATCTATATCATGAGTTACAACGAGTATGGCAATTATCCCAGAGCACCCCGAGGTCCGCAAGGTTCTCCGAACGGGTACCGCAATACGTCTCCGAACAGGCGCAAAGCCGCCCAGTCCGCAAAATACAGACGTGTTATGAGAAAGCAGTATACCGTCATCGGTGTGCTTGCCCTCTTCTTCATTGCCGAGATCATCGTTATAGGTCTTCTTGCAACATCCCTTTCCAAGAAAGGATCTTCAAAACCTCAGGACACGGCAGTATCCTCCGACAGCAGGACCACGTTCCAGACCAGTGAGACGACTACTGCCACAACGACTACATATACCGTCCAGGAGAACCTTCCCCCCAACAGCGTTGCAGACAATTACTGGGGACCTCTTCCCGTATGCGAGAACCCCGTCCCCTGTAAGCACTTTGAAGTACGTGGGATCTATTCCAGGGAGGCTGTCAGACTTGACAGGTGCATCGAGATCGCATCCAATTCCCAGATCAATTCCATAGTCGTTGACCTCAAGGAATCGGAAGCCGTATATTTCAATACAAACAATGCCACGGCTCTTGACTGCGGCTGCGTCGACAAAAGATATAATCTGGAAGACGCGGTTGCCAAGTGCCACGACGCAGGACTTCATGTTATAGCCAGGATCGTCTGCTTCAAGGACATCAAGTATGTTGAGAAATATCCCGACCGCGCCATCCGCGACAGTTCAGGGAACCTCCTCTACTTCAAGAACGAAGGCAAGCAGGCTTTCGCAAGTCCTTATGACAAGAGAAACTGGGATTATTACATCGAACTTGCCGAGGAAGCAATAGCAAAGGGCGCCGATGAGATCCAGTTCGATTATGTAAGATTCCCTACCGGCGGTTCCACCACAGGAGAAAAGCCTTATTACGGTGAGGAAGGAACCGTTCCTTCCAAAGCCGATGCAATAAACAGGTTCCTGCAGACCGCAAGGATCAGGATCCAGGACAAATACGGGATCCCCGTAACGGCAGATATCTTCGGCATTGCGGTAACCAGTTCTTCTGACGGTGATATCCTGGGACAGGATTGGGATACTCTGGGACTTACGGGCATAGATTCCCTGTGCCCCATGATCTATCCTTCCCATTACGCGCTGGGCACGGTCCTTAACGGGATCAAGTTCGACAAGCCCGACAAGAACCCCCACGACATCATGTTCAACGCCCTTCAGGTGTCCGCCAAAGTCCATAACCAGCAGGGATACTGCACTGTAAGACCCTATGTTCAGGCTTTCACGGCATCTTACATCGGCGAAGGCAACTACATGAAGTACGAATATCCTCAGATCAATGCCCAGATCAAAGCGATCCAGGAGAACGGGATCAATGAATATATCCTCTGGAACGCATCCGTGGAATATCCCACCGGAAATTACGGGGGCAACAACGACTGATCAGTGATACAATAGACAAGACTTAATCATAGGAGGCCAAAAGAATGCTCGATATAAAGTTTCTTCGCGCAAATCCCGATATCGTAAAGGACAACATCAAGAAGAAGTTCCAACATGACAAACTCCCCCTGGTGGATGAGGTTATTGAACTGGATAAGGAATTCAGGGAAGCGAAGACACGCGCCGAATATCTGCGCTCACAGCGCAACAAGATCAGCAAGCAGATCGGATTCTTCATGGCTCAGGGCCAGAAGGAAGAAGCCGAGAATGCCAAGGCCGAAGTTGCTTCCATGGCCAAGGAATTGGAAGACCTTTCCGCCAAAGAAGTTGAATACGAAGAGAAGATCCGCAAGATCATGCTCGTCATCCCCAACATCATCGATCCTTCCGTTCCGGTGGGCAAAGACGATTCCGAGAATGTGGAGATCGAGCGTTTCGGCGAGCCTTTGGTCCCCGACTTCGAGATCCCTTACCATGTTGACATCATGGAGAAGCTCAACGGTATTGAGCTGGATCCCGCAAGAGATACATCCGGCAACGGTTTCTACTATCTTAAGGGCGACATAGCAAGGCTTCATTCCGCCTGCCTGTCCTATGCAAGAGACTTCATGATCGACCGCGGGTTCACATATTACATCCCGCCTTACATGATCCGTTCTTCCGTCGTTGACGGCGTTATGAGCTTCGCCGAGATGGAGAACATGATGTACAAGATCGAAGGCGAAGACCTCTATCTCATCGGAACCTCCGAGCATTCCATGATCGGTAAGTTCATCGATACCATGATCGATGAGAAGGACCTTCCCCAGACGTTGACATCCTATTCACCCTGTTTTCGAAAAGAAGTCGGTGCCCACGGCATCGAAGAACGCGGAGTCTACCGCATCCATCAGTTCGAGAAGCAGGAGATGATCGTAGTCTGCCGCCCCGAAGAATCCCCTATGTGGTATGACAAGCTCTGGCAGAACACCGTGGATTACTTCCGTTCACTCGATATCCCCGTAAGGACCCTCGAGTGCTGCTCCGGAGACCTGGCTGACCTCAAGGTCAAATCCTGCGATGTCGAGGCATGGTCCCCGAGACAGCAGAAATATTTCGAGGTAGGGTCCTGCTCTAACTTAGGTGATGCCCAGGCAAGAAGACTTAGGATCCGCATTAAGGGAGAGAACGGCAACTACCTTGCCCATACTCTCAACAACACCTGCGTCGCTCCCCCGAGAATGCTCATCGCTTTCCTCGAGAACAATCTGAACGCTGACGGGTCCGTGAGGATTCCCGAGGCTTTAAGGCCTTACATGGGCGGCAAGGACGTCATAGCCTTACCCTGACGGATCATTCTTATGATATTCAAAGCCCGGCAGATGCCGGGCTTTTTTACTGCAACTAAAAAGCTCCGCATCGCGGAGCCTTGTTGTTGTCCGATATATATCAGAAGATCATGCTCTCTTAACCTTGCCGGAACGAAGGCAACGAGTGCAGACATTCATCGTCTTGGGGGTGCCTTCAACAACAACCTTGACTCTGTGGACATTGGGCTGCTGCTGTGTGAGCGCACGACGTGATATCTGTGAACGTGTAATTCTGATCTTTCTGCCGAAGAACATGTCTTTGGAACAAACATCACACTTAGCCATATTAACACCTCCTGTATAGTTTTTTAACGCTAGAAGATAATATCACACAAGATCGAATGTTGCAACCGCAAAATCAATCAACTGTATCAAAAATGCGTCTTATCGTGATTATTCTGTCAAAAATCTCATTATCTGCCTCAAAAGTCCGCAGATTTAAGGTGGTTCCGGCCGTTGATTTCATAAGGAAAGCTCCTTTGTCCGTACACACCCCGATCGAATCGATGACCCGGGTGCCCTCCCCCGTATTGCTTCCTCTGAAGAACACGATGTCGCCTTTCTTGATGCAGTCCAGATCTATATTTCCGCTGACGGCGTCATATTCTATGGTAACTTCCTCGCCTGTCGCAGCCTGCTCTTCGGCTGTCCTGGGCATCTTAACGCCGTTGATCTTGGAGGCTACATATATGGCGCCGTTAACAGATATACCGTTCATGGTAAGGCCGTTGTCCAGATATGTGGCATTCACGAACAAAAGGAGGGAACCTACGAAATATCTGGAAGGAACCTTTCCTACTTCGCCACGGGGTTCAGTCTCGATAACACCGGAAGATCCGATCCAGCCCATATCTCCTCCGGGCAGATATACCCTGTAAACGCCTTCTCTCTTTACGTCAGCGTAAAGAACTGTGTTCATCATGACACGGCATATTAAAGTCCCGTTGGAAGCGTGTGTCATAACATTCTTGGACAGATCGGATACAACAAGCTTATATACATGAAGATCCGGTTCGACCGAGGACATGTCGGCGATCATCGTGTCATCCTTGATATATCCGGATATCCCGTCCGCTGTCTTGATATTAATGAAGCCGTTGACGGAATTGCCCGTTACTTTTACAGGTTCGTTATAAAGGACCTGGGAAATCCTTTGTGATTCAACATCCGGCTCGCTCATGATGTTCACGCTCGATTCGGTGATAACACGGTATGAAGGGTCTTTGTATTCATAATTGACAACAGGTTCTTCGAACAGCTCACCGATATTCGTTCCCCGGAATACACCCGGAAGGACATTCGGAAGTATGAAGAATATCGCAGTAAACAGGAAGATAAAGACTGACACGGCCAGTATGAATCCCAGCAAAGCCCTTCTCTTGCCCCTCTTTAATGTCGACTGGCTGTCGGTAAGTCCCCACTGCTCGTACATATCCTCAGTGGTGCCGTAGTCTTCTCCGGTCTCCGGATCCGAATCCGCCAGGAACGGAAGCCTGACCTGACGCTCGACATAGCGCACGCCAAGGCTCCCCTTGTCGCGCTTATCGAAAGGCTTATCCTGTATAAAAGGCGAATTGCCGCCGGTAATCTTCTTCTTATCCCTCTTCTTCATGATATCAGGTCTTTGCCTTTACGATATATATCCCGCATTCTTGAGCTTTCCGGCCAGCCGAACATCACAATTGGAGATAAGGTCGTTCTTGTTCTCATACGTTACTATCACTGTCTTAAGCCCTGCCGCGTTCCTCACCTCGAAAACGGTATTAAGGACATACGCGATCCTCCTCCTTGAGGAGATGTCCGAGGCAAAATCATCTATGACCAGGACATCATATCGCTTAAGATCTGCTATCAGGTCTTCATCCATTTCCTCGATGTCCTCGCATTTACAGTAATATGCGCTCTTGCCGAGCTTGATTATCCCTTTTGCCACACAGACGGCAAGGAAGGTCTTTCCGGTCTGAGGGGCTCCCTGGTATATCCAAAGATCCTTATCCTCTTTATCCCCGCGCCCGAGGCATGCACTGAGAAGCCCGCTCATAAGCGCTTTGCGCTGTTCGGCATCACCCAGGTAATCTGCCCTGTAGTTATCAAGCCTTACAGAGCTGTAATCTCTCATCCCGGACCTGTCATAACACTCTTCCAGTTGAGCGTTCTTGCAGGAACATACCCTGACTGTTCCTTCTTTGCTCGCAGTATAGCCTGTGTCGGAACACTTATCGCAGATATAGTCTTCGGAATCGAAGTCTGAAGGAATGCCGTTATCATGAAGGAACTTCTCCCTTTTGGAACGCAAAGCTGATTCCCTGCTTCCTATCTTATCGGCATATTCCTCCCTGCCGTCCAGGGACGCCATGATCTTGGATTTTCTAAGTTCCACAAGATCGGTATCGATGGCCCGAAGTTCGGGATACTTATCGTAATAAAGGGAAACCTTCCTGTCCTTGTCGATCCTTCTTTGAGCCTCGATCTCGGCCAGGCTCAGTTCAATAAGTTCTCTAATCGTTACCATCGCTGCCTCCGAACATATCCAGGATATCGTCTATGATGTGATCTTCACTTGAGGTTTTCGCGGAGTTATCCTCCTTGCCGGACGGTTCCTGCGCCTCTTCCGAGATCCCGGCCTCAGCCCCGGTCTTCCATGAAGACCCGGCTCTTCCCTTCTTCCTGGAATATTTGCTCTTATTTTCTTTATGCCGTTCTTCTTCGTAAACTGCAGCAGATGCGACATCGGTAACCCCCGCCTCATACCAGGCAGACAGAGTGTCTTCTACATCCGTAGTCCTTATGTCGCCCTTATACTCATTGGCTTTGAACGCATATCTTAACATAGCTTCATCTGTATCATATGCCATAATCCATTTTGTGATGTGGGAGATATCATTGTCGTTCATCCTTCTGCGCATGAGCTTGCCCAAAGTCTTCGTAAGCTTTGTTACCCTGGTGCTCTTCTCAAGGAATACTTCCAGTCTGTCACATGTGGTATAACCGTTCTTATACCAGTCGGCGGCAGTCCTTTCCATCGCAAGATAATCCCTGTCGATCCTGTTATCCCTGCCGTATTCGAAAAGTTTGTAGACAACCTGTCCTTCGAACTTATATTCATACAGGCACTTATCTACGAGCCTGTAGAGGACATAAGGCATAAAACCCTGGTAGAACGTTGTATTGATACTGTCGGCAAGGACATTCCTCTGCTTCTCATCGGACTTTACGCCGCCGTCACTGTTGACATATCCTTTTGCCATCCTGGCCGAGACATACTCGTCAACTTCGACAGTCTTAAGGTCTGCCGGTGAGAATTTCCTGTCATTTCGGATCAGGACGCCTGCGGTAACCAGTTCCGCCATTACTTTATCGGTATCGCTCTCGGGGATAAGATTGAGTTTCTTTACATCCTTGTCATCGAAAGATCCGTCCTGACCGAACTTCATAATGATCCAAAGATACAGCAGAAGCGCATCGCCGGACAAAGACGACGCGTATCTCGCGATAAAGATATCCGGGATACCGGTATCCGATAACAGCAGCCTGTCATTGCGTTTGTCCGACATATAAGATCCTTTCCAAAAGTAATCAGGTATTTATTATATCACGCATTCATTACTGGTATATAATGAGTATGGATTATCTTTTGGGAAGATATAAGGGGGATATCATATGAACAAGAAAACGATGCCGGTAAGCCTGGCACTCATCTTCACACTCATCCTGACATCATGCTCGAACGCACAAACAAAAGAGGCGGTGACCACTCCGGCTTCAACTGAAACGACTACGGTAACATCATCAGTTGAGACATCTGAAACTTCAGCCCCGGAGACTTCTTCAACATCCGAAACAACGGCCGCCCCGTCTTTTGAGACAAAGGCTCCCCATGAGGGATATAACTTCAACCCTTATGTCCTGTCAGATATGTATGTTGAATCATTCGGCGAAGAATTTAAGGAAGACTATTTTGCCTTCTGCAACGCGGTCCTCACCGGACAGGATTCCGTAGCCTTGAAAGATAAAGAGAACTTCGACAGATGCCGGTATGCTATAAGGTACTGCCTTCCCGTCGCAGACTCTTATGTAGGTTATCCGGAAGCGGATCAGGCCGACAACAAAGACGGAACCTTTAAATTGGAATACACGATCCCCAAAGAAGAGATCGGACCGAGGATAGACGCCTTTATAGCGAGAGTTGAAGAACTAATAAACAGCACCGTGGAAGAAGACGACACTCCCTTGGAGAAGACCCTGGCTCTCTATATGGCTACGGCAACAAGGATCGACTACGATTATGATGCCGTGGAAGCAGACCCGAATGAACCTTCAGACAGAACAACAGGTCCCTATCACGCGATAATGGAAGATATGGGCATCTGTCAGGAGATCGCAGGAGCATACGCTTACCTGCTCCTGCAGGTAGGGATCGATGCCACGACCTGCAGCGGCCTGACTCACGACATGGAATGGGGACACGAGTGGGCGATCGTAAAGGTCGGCGATAAATACTATCACTGCGATCCGACTTCCCAGACGCTGGAAAAGAATAACCTTAAATACTTCGGAATGACAAATGCCCAAAGAGAGAAGATGGGAGATTACAACCCCAAGACCTTCTTTATAGGTCTGTCAAATGAGACTACTGACCTTTATCTTCCGATAACAGATGAGACCTTAAAGCCTCTGTGGAAATCCAAATCCGTTAAGATCGACCGCGAAAAGGACATGCTCTACTGCTACAAAAAAGACGACGCCAAGGGCAAACCCTACTTCAAGATGTCCCTTAAGTAATCTATTCTTCTCCATAACCTGATGCATAAATAAACCCGCCCGGGGCTAACGCTCCGGGCGGGTAATTAATCGTATCTTATCCAGTAAGATCAGATCTCGATGTTGGCTGCCTTTCTCTTATAAGAAGCAAGACGCTCAACGGAATCCTGATAGCACTTGTTGAAGAGGCCCTCAACAACATCCTGAGGATACTTCTTGAGGAGAGAGTTATATCTGACCTCTGCCATGAGGAATGCATTGAATGCCTCATAGCCGCCCTGAGGATCCTTGGAATCCAGTGTGAAGGGGTTCTTGCCTTCTGCAGTGAGAGTAGGATTGAATCTGTAGAGGTGCCAGTAACCGCACTCAACAGCAGCCTTCTCTCTCATCTGAGCAACCTTGAGACCGCCCTTGATACCGTGGTTGATACAAGGAGCATAGCAGATAACCAGGGAAGGTCCGTGGTATGCTTCAGCCTCAGTGAATGCCTTGATGGTCTGAGCGGAGTTGGAACCCATAGCGCACTGTGCAACGTATACGTAGCCGTAGCTCATTGCCATCATGCCGAGATCCTTCTTCTTGATGTTCTTACCGCCTGCTGCGAACTGAGCAACAGCACCCTGAGGTGTGGACTTGGAAGCCTGTCCGCCTGTGTTGGAGTAAACCTCTGTATCGAGAACGAGAACGTTAACGTCTTCGCCGGAAGCCAGAACGTGGTCAAGTCCGCCGTAACCGATATCATAAGCCCATCCGTCACCACCGATGATCCACTGGGATCTCTTCATGAAGAAGTCCTCATACTCGAGTGCCTTCTTAGCGGCATCGGAACCTTCAGCCTTGAGCTCGGAAGCGAGTGCATCAGCTAATGCACGAGCACCTTCACCTGTTGTGAAGCCGTCGATCCAAGCCTGTGCTGCTGCCTTAAGGGACTCGGAAGAAGTGGAAGCTACTGTCTCTTCAACAAGGTTCTTAGCTCTGTTCCTGAGCTGCTTGTAACCGAAGTACATACCGAGACCGTGCTCAGCGTTATCTTCGAAGAGGGAGTTGCCCCATGCAGGACCGTAACCTAAGTGGTTAGTGGTGTAAGGCATGGAAGGAGCAGAACCACCCCAGATGGAAGAACATCCGGTAGCATTGGAGATCTGCATTCTGTCACCGAAGAGCTGTGTGATGAGCTTAGCATAAGGTGTCTCTCCGCATCCTGCGCAAGCGCCGGAGAATTCGAGGAGAGGCTGCTCCATCTGAGAGCCCTTAACAGTTGTCTTAGGAAGTGTGTTCTCCTTATAAGAGAGCTTTGTGCAGTATTCCCAGTTGTCAGCTTCAGCCATGTTGTCCTTGAGAGGAGCCATGGAGATTGCCTGAACCTTCTCAGGACATACTGTTACGCAGACGCCGCAGCCCAAGCAGTCGAGAGCGGAAACCTGCATACGGAACTTGTACTCGCTTGCCTTAGGCTTTGTATCTGCAAGTGCGAATGCTGCGCCTGCTGCCTCTTCTTCGTTGAGGAGGAAAGGACGGATAGCAGCGTGAGGACATACGAGAGAGCACTGGTTGCACTGGATACACTTTGTTGCATCCCATACAGGGATATCAACTGCTGTGCCGCGCTTCTCATACTGTGCTGTGCCCTGAGGGAATGTACCGTCTTCGTAACCCTTGAATGCGGATACAGGGAGAGTGTCACCCTTCTGTGCATTCATAACGTCAACGATGTTCTTGATGAAGTCAGGAACGTCTCTCTTGACGGGCTCGGAGTCAGCAGCTGTCTTCCAGGACTCAGGTACGTCGTACTTAACGACTGCATCAACACCTGCGTCGATAGCAGCATAGTTCATGTTAACGATGTCGTCACCCTTCTTGCCGTAGGACTTCTTAGCAGCAGCCTTCATGTATCCGACTGCCTCGTCTACGGGGATGATGTTGGAGAGCTTGAAGAATGCAGACTGGCAGATGGTGTTGATACGTCCGCCCAGACCGATCTCCTTAGCCTTTGCAACAGCGTCGATCGTGTAGAACTGGATGTTGTTGTTAGCGATGTAACGCTTCATCTCGCCGGGGAGGTTAGCGTCGATCTCTTCTGCTGTCCACTGTGTGTTCAGGAGGAACGTGCCGTTGGGCTTCAGAGTGGAGAGCATATCGTACTTGTAAACATAGGACTGGTTGTGGCATGCAACGAAGTCAGCCATGTTAACCAGGTATGTGGAACGGATAGGTGTCTTACCGAATCTCAGATCGGAGATGGTGATACCGCCGGACTTCTTGGAGTCGTAAGAGAAGTAAGCCTGAGCATACATGTCTGTGTGGTCACCGATGATCTTGATGGAGTTCTTGTTAGCACCAACTGTACCGTCAGCACCAAGACCCCAGAAACGAGCGGAGATCGTACCCTCGTTAGCAACGTCGATAGCTTCGGAAGCATCGAGTGAGAGGTAGGTAACGTCGTCGTTGATAGCCAGTGTGAATCTGGGCTTAGGCTCAGCCTTAGCCAGTTCCTTATAAACTGCATAGATGTGGTTCGGAACTGTATCCTTGGAACCCATACCATAACGGCCGCCGATGATGACGGGAGCATCCTTCTTGCCTGCGAATGCTGCGCAAACGTCGAGGTAGAGAGGCTCGCCCAAAGAACCGGGCTCTTTTGTTCTGTCGAGGACTGCGATAGCCTTTGCTGTAGAAGGGATAGCCTCGAGGAACTTTGCTGTTGCGAAAGGACGATAGAGGTGAACCTTAACAAGTCCGACCTTCTCACCCTTAGCTGTCAGGTAATCGATTGTCTCTTCGATGGTCTCGTCAACGGAACCCATAGCGATGATGACACGCTCAGCATCGGGAGCACCGTAGTAGTTGTAAAGCTTGTAATCTGTGCCGCGGATCTCGTTGATCTTGCCCATGTAGTACTCAACGATCTCAGGGATAGCTTCATAGAAGGGGTTGGAAGCCTCTCTGCCCTGGAAGTAGATGTCAGGGTTCTGGGCTGTACCACGAAGTGTAGGATGGTTAGGAGACAAAGATCTCTTTCTGAATTCTGCAACTGCATCGTAATCTACGAGCTCAGCAAGATCAGCATAGTCCATAAGCTCGATCTTCTGGATCTCGTGGGATGTACGGAAACCGTCGAAGAAGTGCAGGAAAGGTACTCTGCTCTTGATGGTTGAAAGGTGAGCAACAGCTGCGAGGTCAGCAACGTCCTGAACGGAGTTGGAGCACAGCATTGCGAAACCTGTCTGACGGCAAGCCATAACGTCTGCATGGTCACCGAAGATGTTGAGAGCATGAGCTGCAAGAGCTCTTGCAGATACATGGAATACGCAAGGGAGAAGCTCACCTGCGATCTTGTACATGTTAGGGATCATGAGGAGGAGACCCTGGGATGCCGTATATGTTGTGGTAAGAGCACCTGTAGCCAATGATCCGTGAACCGCACCGGCTGCACCTCCTTCAGACTGCATCTCGACGACATTTACTGTCTGTCCGAAGATGTTCTTTCTGCCCTCTTGGGCCCACTGATCCGTGTAATCAGCCATTGGCGATGACGGGGTAATAGGGTAGATAGCAGCATTCTCAGTGAAAGCATACGAGGTGTAAGCTGCAGCCGTATTACCGTCCATGGTCATTTTCTTAAGTTCACGTGCCATAGATTGTTCTCCTTTATATTAGATTTTTTTGCTGAAAAAACGTTACTGTTTTTAACTTAAGTATTATAGCACCTATATATAAAAATATAAGATTGAGTTATGGCATATACACGGCATAGTTTTAACGATTAGCGACGTTATAGCGACATATGTCGTTTAACCTTTCGGCCGAAAAAAAGACTGTCTTCGAAAAGACAGTCCTTGGTATCTTACTTTACGCCGGGAAGATCACTGTCCCTCGCCGCCGCCGTTGTCACCGCCGTCAGCAGGCTTCTCGGTATCCTGCGGCTGTTCGGTATCCTTAGGCTTCTCAGTGTCCTTAGGCTTCTCGGAAGCTGAAGTATCAGCGGGAGTCTCGGATGCCGAAGTATCCGCAGGCTTCTCCGTTGTGGTTGTTGTTGTATCGGAAGGCGCTTCCGTTGCCGAAGTATCGGTAGGCTTCGTCTTCGTTGTTGTTGTATCCGTTGCCTGTGTATCTGTAGGCTGTGTGGTATCGGATGTATCGGAAGTGTCCGTAGGACCGTCGGATCCGTCAGGTCTTGTAACCTTGCCGGTAGCAGGATCCATCTTGCCTATAACGCCGTCGGCATACTTGGTTCCGACTTCGATCTTCCTCTTATGAGCGCTGTATCTTGATGTGGTGATCTCTCTGCGCTCGATCTCATTGCCGTTGGCATCATACCAAACCTGATATGTGACCGCAACATAACCCGTGTGTGCGGAACGGACAGTATTGGTGGAGTTTGCCGGCATGTCGTTATTGGCAACATACTCTGTTCCGGAAGGCTCGGTCTTGGAAGTGATCTTGCTTGCAAGCTTGATCTTCTTGCCGTCGGGGAGCTTATTGCCGTAGAGCTCCACGTGGCAGGTGCTGTTGGAAGAATCCCAGTAAGCGATTACCACGATGGGGTATCCGGAGTTATTCTCGAAAACAAAGTCAAGGCTGCCATAGTCGACTGTAGCGTCAAGTCCGGTATCTACGTAAGAAGAGGGCCATGCATGAGTATGTCTTTCGACGACCTTCAGGTCACCCTTAAGGACTGCATCGTAGAGCATTGTGCTGGTCTGGCAGATGCCGCCGCCCATGCCTTTCTCGTACTGGCCGCCCAAAATTACCGTAGCTTCATAGAAACCGTTGGCCTTCGTTCTCTGTCCGACTACGCCGTTATATGAGAACTGCTCGCCGGGATTTACGACAGTGCCGTTCATCTTCTGGCAGGCTCTTGCGATATTCTTGTTACGGTTGGTAACGTTGGAAGTAGTCGAATAAGCCGAAGACCTTAATCCGAAGTTAGCCTCGATATATTCTGCGGTGAGCTTGGGCTCGGTGATCTGGGCATCGACTGTTACAACACCCTGATACTGGGCGGAATCCAGCATCTCCTTGACCTGGGATGCCGCCTTGTCTATATCGATGCTGTATCCCTTGTTCTCGGGAGTATATTCGAACTTGCGTGTCTCGGAATTGAATCCTGTGATCTGGGCATCATGAACTTCAACGATATAAGGTGTAAGGACCTGGGAGACGATGCCGTTAAGTCCGTCGGGATTAACGGTATAAGCCGTGTTATAGCTCTTAGGGTTGTTCTTGAGCTGTTCCATGGCATTGTAGATCGATGCGATCGCATCAGGATCCTCTTCGGTGCCGGGAACGGGCTTAAGATACGAATATGCCTCGTTAACGACCTCATCCATATTGGACTCCAGGCCCAGGGAATTGAGATCAAGGTCCAATGTCTTGCCGTCAAGAGCAAGATCGATGTTTATATCGAGAGGGCGCTCGGGCTGGGCGGCAGCAACGGCTGCCTTACCTTCTTCAAGAGTCATTCCGCCTACTGCGATATTATCGATAACGATTCCGGGAGCGAAAGTGTCGATATTGATGGCATCGAAAGCATCTGCCACGACAAGGGTATCTTCGGAACCATCAGCCATAACGACATCAACCTTGTCTGCAAGCCAGAAAGGGATGGTTCCGTTGAACCACAGGACTGCAGCGGCAACACCTGCGCCGACTACCAGGAAAGCGATAACGGCCGCGACCGCGCCGCCGGCTGATTTCTTCTTTTTCTTACGGGAACCGGAATATGAGGACTTGGGTGTACTCCTGGAAGACGCGGAACTTGAAGAAGAGCGCTGAGCCTGTCTTGTGCCTGCATTGCTGCCGTATGAACGTGATACGTTGTTCACGCTCCTTACATTGCCTCTGGATGGTGCACCGCTGCCCTGCGTTCCGTTCTTCTTCATATACTCATGACCCTCTTTCCGATAGATATGATTTCGTACCTAACATATAATACTCATGTTCTTATATTATTTCAATCAGACTATAATCACATTTTGTCGAAAAATCTCTCAATTTTAGTTCAGCGAATGGTAAAAATCGTCCTTCTTGTCAATCGGGGTTGTTTCAAATATCATATTGCCATGGAATTCAACTGGTTATTCGCAGCAGACATGGATTATACGCTCCTTATGCCGGGGGAAGATATCCCCGGTGAGAACCTTAGGGCGTGCCAAGCCCTGAAGGACGCGGGAGTCGCCCTTACCCTCGGCACCGGAAGGTCCTCTTTCCTCGTGGGAAAGTTTGCGGACGCGGCCGGGATCGAGGTCCCTCTTATTACCGGCAACGGCGGGACTCTTTTCGACCATAAAACGAGAAAACATATCTTCTCGGCAGACTTTGCTCCCGAGAAAGCAGAAGAGATCCTGTATAAGATGCTGGACGCCGATGCAGACGCGACTCTTTACAGCACGGAAGGTATATTCTTCGCGCCAAAGTCAGACAGATGGTGGTTCTGCGAACACTATAACGAAGGGGTCCCCGATGACCTCAAAGCACCGCTGTTCCCCATAGATAAGACAAGTCCTATCCCTCCTGTCAACAAATTCCTTCTTCAGAATCCCGACCCTTCCATGACGGACGAACTCCTGCAGGATCCTGATCTTGAAGTGGTCTTCTCGGGTCCTTCTCTTCTGGATATCATGACTTCAGGGACCACCAAAGGCGGAACCCTCCTCAAGCTTGCCGACTACCTCGGGATCCCCCGTGACAACACCTTTGCCATCGGAGATTCGGAGAACGACCTGTCCATGATCGAATCCGCCCGTTACGGTATAGCCGTGGGCAACGCCGACAAAGAAATCAAAGAAAAGGCATCCTACATTGCCTTATCCTGTGAGGAGAACGGTTTTGCGGATGCCGTATTCAATTTTGTTATTCCGAAGGTCAAAGGCCTTATCTGAGTTCATCCTCCACGAAAGAGACTATATCCTTCTCAGCCTTGGCAAGGTTATCCAAAGCGAGAGCCCTGTCTGAATCGTAAACTCCCATGTACACCTTGAGCTTGGGTTCCGTACCGGAAGGTCTCGCGCAAGCCCAGTCGATACCCTTTGCGCCGCCTAGCTCATAAAGGAGAACATTGGATACAGGCAGGTCGATGGGGGTCTTCTTTACGCCGTTTGCCGTAAATTCATATCTTGTGGAAGTCTTGTAATCCCTTACAGCCACAACATCGCGGCCGGGCAGGAGCTTTGCTGCTTCTTCTATGTTGCCGCAGCCTTCGACGGAAGCCCTCATGTCTGTCATGCAGGATGCGATCTTCTCGATGCCTTCTTTGCCTTCGAGAGTAAAGCTAAGTGTCTTCTCGGCACCGAACCCGTACTTGGCATATACATCTTCGAGCCTGTCTGCCAGGGTCTTGCCCTCGTCAAAGGACTGGGCTGCCATTCCGCAGATGAGCATAGCCGCGACAACGGCATCCTTATCACGCACATCGCGGCCCGACAGATATCCGTAGCTCTCTTCGAAACCGAACTGGAAGTGCTTGTCTCCGAACTCGTCATCGTTCTTGATCCTCTCGCCGATAAACTTGAATCCTGTAAGGGTCTCCTGAAGTTCGACTCCGAAAGCCGCGCACACCGCGCCGGCAAGCTTTGTGGACACTATGGTCGTAACCGCAAAAGACTTATCCGGCAATGTTCCAAGCCTCTTCTTCGAGGACAGAACGTAATCCAAGAGCAAAAGGCCCATCTGGTTGCCGGTGAAGCACTTATATGTTACCTGGCCGTCAACTTCGCATCTGGCCGCAACACCGATCCTGTCTGAGTCGGGGTCAGTACCGAATACGAGTGACGCGTCTGTTTCCTTCGCAAGCTCGATAGCCATTGCCAGAGCTGCCGGGTCTTCGGGGTTCGGAAGCTTTACCGTCGGGAAGTTGCCGTCAGGGAGTTCCTGTTCTTTGACCACATGGATATTCGTAAATCCCACCGACTCCAGGATCCTTCTTACGGGCTTATTGCCTGATCCGTGAAGAGGTGTATATACGATGCTCATGTCTTTGTTGCGGTCGATGGATTCCTTGTCTATGACAAGTCCGGTCAGCATCTTGTTGTATGCCTCGTCGATCTCGGGACCGAAGTCCTTTACAAGACCCTGAGCCCTTGCATCCGCCAGGGACATTGACTTCATCGTCGTAAGATCATCTATGGCCTCGATATATTCCATGATCTTGCCTGCAGCTTCCGGGGGAACCTGTCCGCCGTCCTCACCGTAGACCTTGTAGCCGTTGTACTTAGCGGGGTTATGGGAAGCGGTGATCATGACACCTGCTATTGCATTAAAATACCTTACGGAGAAACTCTCAACCGGAACGGGACGGAGCTCGTCCGACAGGAAACTGGGGATACCGTATGCTGCCAGGGTCGTTGCGGTAATCTCCGCGAACTCCGGCGAGAAATTACGGGAATCGTATGAGATAACAACTCCTCTTTTTACATTCTCAGGTCCCAAATCCAGGATATACTTGGCAAGACCGGTGGTCGCTTTGGCTACCGTATAGACATTCATCCTGTTGGTGCCGGCGCCGATCACGCCTCGAAGGCCTGCGGTTCCGAAGTCGAGGTCCTTATAGAAACGGTCCTCTATCTCGGACTCGTTATCCCTGATGGATGCCAGTTCATCCCTGGTTGCCTGATCGAAAAAAGGATCATTGGCCCAAAGATCGTATGTTTCCTTGTAAGTCATGTTAATTCCTCCTGACAATTATTTGCTGTTGTTATCTTCTTTTGCGTCCGCGTCGGACTTCGCCGTTGTCTTCTTTTTACGAAGAACGGTGTCGGCTGCCGCATATGCTATGAGCAGTATCACTCCCGTACAGGACACCGCGATCCCGGCATATGTTCCTGGGGCGACAAATGTAAGTTCCGCAGTATGTGCACCTTCCGGAACATCAAATCCTATAAACGCATCCTGGTAAGGCCGGATCTCGGCAGGTTTGCCGTCGATCATCAAAGTCCATCCCTTCTCGTAAGGGATTGTCGTAATGACGGTATTGCCCGCCTTAACATTGCAGTCGAATGCGGCATAACCGTCCTCGAAAGCCTTAAGGGTAACCTGTGACCTGTCGATCTTATCGAACTGCTCATCGAAAACATCATAATCGAAGTATCCGACATTCATATCCTGCAATGTGAACTTGTCGCAGTCCGCAAGGATCGATACCTTAATCTTCTGTCCCTCTTCAAAGGATCCCAGCCTTATGACCTCGGAATAGAATGTCCCGTCCGTCGCGTATGCCAGTTCTATGCCGTTGCAGTAGATCTTGCAGTCGTTCATGGCAGAAGGAACCGACATATTCATATACATCTCGCGGGTCGTAGGTGCCTCTAACTCATACTCTATGACGATGGGAAGTTTATCAGACTGTCTGTAATAGACATCCGATGCAGCCAGGGCTTTGTCGGCCACCGTGTTTTCGAGACCGAGAGGATCGGAATCGAATACTTTGTCCTTATCGTCTTTATCTTTACCGGAAGCTTTTTGTGCTTCATCCTGTATCTCGGCATTCGTCTTATAATCTGAAGGATCATATGTCATGGCGTTCGTAAGAACAGGCTCGCCTATATCCTCATCTGACAGGCTGATAAAGAAGTCCTCAGTGAATTCTTCGGGGAACATGGATCTGTACCATGTATTCTGCAGATCGAAGTAGTTCTTGTCCTCTACACCACGTTCGAGCGAATAGAAATCGAAATCATAACATGCACTGTCTGCCGCAAAACCGAGATCTAAGACATTGTTGTTTACATATATGCCGAATCCTGCGCCGTAGGAATCCGTTCCCGCTTTACCCGCAAGTGTATAGTCCCGAACGGACGCAACGGTGCCGACGGACAGGAACGCGTCAGTCGAAGGAGCACTGTGATTATAGGTCGCTGCGAAGTAATTGAAGTTGACCGTGTATCCCAGCTGCTTTAAGAACCTGTGCATGTACTTGTTGGAATTGGAGTTGAAGAAGGACATGCCGTGGTAATCGCCGAACATAGCCTCTCCCTCGTTCACGTTGAACCTGGAAGTATATGCTTCTATCCTCTCATTCTCGGCCCTTTTTGCCCCTGTCTTCTCCTTGACCATCCCTGCAACATCCCCGACTTCGCGCATGGCCTTGATGGAATCGTTATATTCGGCAGCGGTCCCGCCGTAGACCGTAAACGACGCAAGATCATGGGACAGCATAGGTTCCAGATAGACAGTCTCAAAACATACCAGGAGCGCCAGAAGGAAGGGCAGGATCTTAGGCATATCGGCAAACTGCTTTCCCCACTCCTTTTTGCCCATGAGAAAGAAGATCACAAAATAGATGCAAAGTATCACAAGGTTATATAAGAAGACCTCGTCATACTTCTTCATATCGCCGACTGCTCCTGCTACGAACAACAACACGGCCATGATGCCGAAGGATATTGCCAGATGCTTCCGGGACACTTTGGCTATGGATGTTATAGTCCTTAATGCAATCACGAGCATCAGAGGGAAGAACACGAATGAATGCCTGTGTGAGAACCAGTTGGGTTCATCGAAGACCTGCCAGGCAACATCCAGGAAAGACACTGCTGTTGACAGATACATGAATACGAGTCCCGCTATATGGACCCTTCTTACGCGTCCCTTGTACACGGGACTTACAAGGTAGATAACGATGAGTGAAGTAACAAGGATCGATAAGAACAGCCAGGGGAGATTATAGGGCATGACATCCCCGAAGTCTCCGGTCTCACCCAGGAACATCTGATCGATAAACTGGGTTATGTCATATCTTATGAAATCGTTGGACTGAGCATATACGGTCTTATCCGCGGATGTTATGGTATCCAGCCCCGTCGGGATCAGCATGAAGCAGACAGTCATTGCAGCAAGGACCGCATGCAGCACAAATCTTCCCAGGATCTTCAATGCATCCTTTATCTTGTACTCTTCGGTATAAAGCCTTGCCGCAAGATACAGAAAGCTCATGATACCGACCATATAAGCGATATAGTAGTTGGATACGAAAAGGATTATCAGGGTTATCGTAAGTCCCGTAAACTTCCGGGTCTTCATGAACCTCTCCGCAAAATACAAAAGCAGAGGCAAGAGCATATATCCGTCGAGCCACATGATCTGGAATCCGTATGCAACCGCATAAGAAGAGAATGCATAGACTACCGACAGGAGTATGGGCATCTTGGACTTCTTATCTTCGGCCCGTTCTTCCAGGAAGAGACACATAAAAGCCGAAGCCAAAGACAACTTCAGGATAGTTGCAATGACAACATAAGCCTCAACGGCGGAAGAATCCAGGAGCAGATAGATAAGGTTGAAAGGACTTGCAAGATAATATCCGAATGTGGACATGAAGTTCTTGCCGAGGCCCGACTGGGACGAATATGTCAGATTCGAGATAAGCCGGGCGGGATCCAAGGCATGCATCTTGTTATGGTAGAGCGCCAGGAAAGGAACATACTGGGCGGTCATGTCGCTTATGGAGAACAGGAACTTACCGAAGGGGAACACCTCGCATATAAGGCTTAAGAAGATGTAACAGATAAGCGTAAGTCCCGCCGCGATAAACGGTGCGGTCTTTATATTGACCTGTTTTGTCCCCTTGAGTGTCCCGACTTCTTTCATCCGACCAGTTCCTCGTTATCAGTTTTTAATACAATTCCTGCTGTTTTTTGATTATAATGAATTATCGCATATCTTTCAATCAAAGGAGGGGTCGGATTTAATATGCTCATAAGCCTGGTCATACCGTGTTATAACGAAGAAGCGGCTCTTCCCTTTTTGTATGAAGCTCTTTGCGATGTCCGCTCGTCCGAACTGGCCTTCGGCAATACTTTCGAATTCATTTTCGTAAACGACGGATCCCGCGACAACACCTCCAAGGTCATAAAGGACCTGGCTTCATCGGATAAAGATGTCAGATATGTATTCTTCTCCCGTAACTTCGGCAAGGAAGCCGCTATGTATGCCGGGATGGAAGCCGCCCGTGGCGAATATATCGCGATCCTCGACGCGGATATGCAGGATCCCCCTTCCCTTATCCCCGACATGATCAGGTCTTTGGATTCCGGCGAATGCGACATCATCGCCGCAAGAAGGGTCACCCGCAAGGGCGAGCCTAAGATCAGGTCTTTCTTTGCAAGGATGTTCTATAAGCTCATCAACAAGATGTGCGATGTGGAGATCGCGGACGGCGCCAGGGACTTCCGCCTCATGAGGCGTCCGGTCGTCGATGCGATCCTTTCCATGGGAGAGCGCCAGCGTTTCTCCAAGGGTATCTTTGCCTGGGTTGGTTTCCGGACCAAATGGGTCGAGCACGAGAATGTGGAACGGGTCGCAGGCGAGACCAAGTGGAGTTTCTGGAAGCTGTTCAAATATGCGGTGGACGGGATCGTCGCATTCACCATCGCTCCTTTGAGGGTCGCGACTTATACCGGCATGGCATTGGCTCTAGGAGCCTTCGGATATATGCTCTACTATTTCATAAAAGCTATAATCGGAAGGATCTGGACAGTCAATGCAGGTTACCCGTCATTACTGTGCTTCATCCTCTTCATCGGCGGACTCGTGCTGATGGCTTTGGGACTTATCGGTGAATATATCGGAAGGATCTATGTCGAGACCAAGGCCCGTCCGATCTATATCAAATCAGAAGACAACCTTAAGCAAGATACTTGAAGAAGAACTTGTCTTCATAATCTTCCACATAGAACTGTTCTTTGATGTTGGGCGCAAGCTCGGCCGATCTTATGTTGCCGAATGATCCTATTACTTCCTGCGGGCCTTTATCCCCTGTCAAAGTGGATCCTGTTACAACGAATATCTCAAAGGCCGAAGGGAACGACATCGCGATTATGAGCAATGTGGCAGCCAGTATCTTTATCTTATCTGAAGTCTTTCCTTTGACCTTGTTGGCATTGTTTTCCTTATCCTGCTCGAAAACCCTGACCGTCAGTTCATAGACCATGACCGCCAGAACAAACAATGCCGGCATGGAAGCCCTCATTGCAAAATCATTCTGATAGGAGATCTTGATCAGGGGTATTACCCCAAGAGTCGCAGCGGATACGATAAATACGATATCCTTCTTCCTTCTTGCGAACACGATCGCCGCCGCAGGAACGACCTCCAAAAGGATCAATGCCAGATAGCAGAGGATAAACTTGGGAATACTGTCATAGAATGAAGCCGTAAGACCCTTCTCCTGAGAAAGCCCGGATGTCGACATATAGAACGGCACGAACACAAACAGTATCGCTATGACGGAGATGATGTTAACAGGAGACAGGATATCCTTTACCAATGACTTAAGCCCTGCTTTGCGGTTCTCCTTATCGAAGATCTTGGCTATGGTTACCGGCAGTATCCCGATGACTGCCCAGGGTGAATAGCAGAACAGTATCCCGCACCCCAGACCCAGAGCCTTGGGGCGGCGGCTGATAAGGAGCATGGCACAGATAAGATAACAGGGAACCGCCTGATGGAAGACATTGCCTAAGTTTACGAAGTTACAGATATAGCTCATGTGAGGGACCCACCCTTCGAGCCAGAGCCAGTCGGAATAAGAGTTGATCTCATGGATGATGAACGGGATCAGGTCAAGGCCTCCGAAGAACAGATAGAAGAAGACTGAGAACATCGAAGCTTTCTTCGAGTAAACCGACATTGCGGTAAATGTCAGGAATACGCCTATTGAAGTCCATATGAGGAGAGCGGCATTAGCTGCAGCTATGCTTCCCCCGCAAAGTTTCCCTATGGCAGCTGCCGGCATCCAGTAAACAAAGTAATAGCAGAATGCCGCTTTCCCGGAACTTCCGGTGATGTTGATGACATCGGGATTTTGCTGGGTGGACATATCGTATATCACGGGCCACTTATAGTTTACAAGATCGTTTAAGATCGCCCTTCTGTAAGAGTGATCCTGCAGAGAACAGATATATTCCCCGACACCCATCAGAATGCTTACAAGAACGGCAGCAACGGCAAACGCAATGACATATCTTACGGGTATCTCAAATCTTGTGTCATCCATACCTCTTGCCGCGAAAAAGACAACGCCGGCAAACACCAAAGAGAAGATAACCGCGGGAATGATCTTTAAGTACCCTGCGCAGAATACTATGACCGGAACAGCAAGCCAGACCAATACGGCCGAAGCCAGGATCTTATAGCTCAAGCTTATGTTCCCTGCCAAAGGATTTGTTCTGTTTTTCTCATTTAAGGATGTAACTTCTTTCATGTTAGTATTATAATCGTAATGTAAAAAAATATTCAACAAGGAAGAACGGGGCTATGAAGATATCTACAAAGGGCCGTTATGCGCTGAGGATAATAATCGATCTTGCAAGGCACGATAAAGACGGGCTTACAACTTTACAGACCCTTGCAGACAGACAGGATATATCCAAGAAATATCTTGAGCAGATTGTCCCCCTGCTCAATAAGGGCGGGATCCTTATTACCGAGCGTGGATTCGGCGGAGGATACCGTCTGGCCAAAAGTCCTGACGACATAACAGCAGCCGATATCTTAAAGCTTACGGAAGGAAGCCTGGAACCTGTTGCGTGTCTCGAATCCGGCGATCCCGAATCTTTCTGCAACCGCACGGCAGACTGTCCGACTCTTCCCGTCTGGAAGGGACTGTCCAAAGTTATAAATGAATATCTTGAGGGGATTACCATTACCGACATCATCAATCAGGCGGAAGGTGCCGGCGACGATTACGTCATCTGATCTTATACGCCTTTTCTCGTAAGCAGGACCTTAATGGTCTTTATTATGATCTCCATATCCATGGGAATGCTGAAGTTGGAGATATAGTATCTGTCCAATTCACAGACTTCTTCAAAGTCCTTGATCTCGGATCTTCCGGAGATCTGCCACATCCCGGTAAGCCCTGGCTTCATTGCAAGCCTGCTCATATGATCGGGTCTGTAATGCGCATATTCGTCCAGCGTCGGAGGTCTGGTTCCCACAAGACTCATATCGCCTTTGAGGATATTGAGGAACTGAGGGAATTCATCTATGCTGGTCTTCCTTAAGAACCTTCCGATGGGAATGATCCTCGGGTCATCGTGGATCTTGAACATCTGTCCCTTTACTTCGTTGTCCTTGAGAAGCTCGCCCTTTTTCTCATCAGCTCCCACTTCCATAGACCTGAACTTATACAAGGTGAACTTACGGCCATTGAGACCGACTCTGGTCTGCTTGAAGAAGATAGGTCCCGGTGACTGAATGAGGATGATGGGGGCGAAGATGATAAAGAAGATCCCCGTCAGGATAAGTCCTATGATGGATACGAAGATATCGAAAGCCCTCTTCATCGCTTTCTGTTCCGGAGTAATAGGCGTCATGGTGGAACTGATGAACGTCATGTTCCCGATCTTATCGACGGTCATGTTCGGAACTTCATTGATGAAGATATCACTCATGACATGGACTGCGATACCCATAGACAGGAACCAGGATATAAGACGTCCTGTGTCACGTATCTCGCGGGACTTGGAACCTATGAATACTTCATCAACGATGTGGGTCCTGAGGAGTTCGGCGATATCGTTGCGGTAGACAACCTTGATCCCGTTGATCGGCGTGTACCGGGTATCCTTATCCAGGAGCATTATCCTGTCAACCTGGTATATATCGAGCTTCCCTCCGGTAAGATTATCCACCATGAACTGGGCATTCTCCCGGTATGTGACTATCAGGACATGTATCTTGTTGCCGGACCTGCTCATCCTGCGCAAAACCACCTTCTTCCAGACAAACCTTGCGATAAACTGCAAGACGAGATTCAGGAGGAAGAAAGTTCCCACAAAGATCCTCGAGTGGATCTGTATGGTCTGCAAAGCGAACAGCAGGAGGATGATGGCTGCAAATTCCGCAATATCCTGGAACAAAACCATATAGAATTCGGTAAAGTGTCCCCTCTTTAAGATCCCGCTGTGGAAAGGCACCAGGAAGATGATGATCAGATATATCAGAAGAGCGTAGATATTGAGCTGGGTATAATTGGCGGGCGTGTCAAAGTCGTTCGAAAATCTTAAGAAGTATGCCGCAAGGAACGATACTTCCAATGCAAGAAGATCGATTATGATGAAGTCGATATGCTTGATCCTTGAACTCGGCTTACGGTCCAACTGCAGCTCCCCCGTCGAAAATTCCGCCCGTAATCGCGGTTTTACTATTATATTACTTTTACAGAATAATTCTATCCTTTATTAAAATATGGAGTAAATAAGGCAGGATTATGATAAATCTTCTTCAATAAACGGGTAGTAAAATATCGGACAGATGATATCATAGGAAAACAAAAACAAAGGATCGAGCACAAGATGATAAAGATAATCGTATTGAATAAGATGCTGAAGCCCGAACACAGGCAGAAGATCGAAGATACGGCCAAAGGCCTGGGTGCCGAAGTGTTTTTCACCGAAGAAGAAAAGGATATTCCCGAAGATCTTGCCGAGGCGGAAATAATGTACGGTTACGGCTTAGACACCGCAAGAACGAATAAGAACCTTAAGTGGCTTTGCATCCCTTACGCAGGATGCGACGCTCTCATGAAGCCGGACTCCTTTGCCAACAAGGACTGCATCCTGACTAATTCTTCCGGCGCATACGGAGTTACTATAGCAGAGCACATGATAGCCGTATCCCTCATGATGATGAGGAATCTGACGGATGTTTACGAAGAATCCCTTGGCGGGATCTGGGGACCGCAAAGACCCCAAAGGTCATTAAAGGACAGCCGCATTACCGTACTGGGCACAGGGGACATCGGGACAAGTTTCGCCAAAAGGGTCAAGGCTTTCGAGCCTGCTTCCGTAACAGGGATATCCAGGAGCGGGATCAATACAGATCCGGTCTACGACAAGGTCTTGAAAACAGAAGATCTCGACTCTGTCCTTCCCTGCACCGACCTTCTTGCCATGAGCCTTCCCGGCACACCCGAGACCCGGAACATACTGTCAAAGGACAGGATCGCACGCCTTCCCGAAGGCTCTTTCGTCGTTAATGTGGGCAGAGGCTCAGCCATCGATGAAGACGCCTTGGCGGACGCGCTGGAATCCGGGCATCTTGCCGGAGCCGCCCTTGATGTTTTCGGGACAGAACCGCTCCCGGGATCAAGCCGCCTCTGGAAGACAAAAAATCTCCTTATAACCCCCCATGTCGCAGGCAACCTCACTTTGGAGCACACGCTGAACAAGAATGTGGATATGTTCTGCAATAACCTTAAGAACTACATGGAAGGCAAGCCCCTTACGAACCTCGTTGACAGAACGAAAGGCTATTGATACATGACCGCTTTTACCATCGCTTTTGCAAGTGTTCTCACAGCCCTTCTCTATATGCTCCCGGGCTTTGTTCTCGGGAAGATGAAGAAAGCTGTTGCAGACCATCTTCCGACGATGGCTGCAATCCTCATATATGTGCTGTCCCCCGCCATGATCGTCTCTGCGTTCCTGTCGATGGATTATTCACGGGAGACTGCAGTCAATATGGCATTGTTCTTCGTTGTATCCTTCGCGTTCCAGGTCCTGGTCATGCTGGGGATATGGCTTATACTCAGAAAAAAGTTCCACATCAGTAAATACAGGATGCTGGCAACCGCGTCGACCCTCGGCAACTGCGGATTCTTCGGAATGCCCCTGATCAAGGCTCTGCTTCCGGATAACCCGGAAGTCGCCTGCTATTCTTCAATCTACATCCTGTCGATGAACATCCTCGTATTCACTTTCGCGGTCTATTGTCTTACACAAGACCGTAAATACATATCGGTAAAGACCGCGGTGCTAAACCCCGTGACCCTGTCTGTCCTCGGAGCGATCCCTCTGTTTGTCATCGGCGCAAGACAATATATCCCCACGCAGTTCATGGATGCCATCGACCTTCTCGGGAAAATGACAACACCTCTTTGCATGTTCATCATCGGGATCCGCCTGTCGACCATCAGATTCAAGACTCTCTTTACCCAGCCTTTTGTTTATCTTATCTGTCTGGGCAAGCTCATCATCTTCCCGCTCCTTGCGTTCCTGGCCGCTTTCTTCCTGCCTGTACCCATGTCATTTAAGGCAAGTCTGTTCATATTGAGCGCCGTTCCCTGCGCGTCCGTTATCCTGAGCATGGCAGAGATCCACGGCAAAGAGCAGGAACTGTCCGCCAATTGCATACTTCTCAGTACGCTCCTGTGCATCCTGACAATCCCTGCCCTGTCGCTTCTTTTAGGAGTTATGTGATTATATATCAGTTATCTGCAAACAAAGGTGTGGACAGATATCTGTCTCCCGTATCAGGAAGGAGTACTACGATATTCTTGCCGGCATTCTCGGGTCTCTTGGCAAGCTCGGTTGCTGCCCAAAGTGCCGCACCGGAAGAGATACCTACAAGTATTCCGTCCGTTCTTGCGATAGCCTTGCCTGTCTTGAAGGCATCTTCGTTTTCCACTGCGATTATCTCATCGTAAACATCCGTGTTCAATGTATCAGGTACGAATCCTGCGCCGATGCCCTGGATCTTGTGGGCGCCTGACTCTCCCTTGGAAAGTACGGGAGATCCTGCAGGCTCTACGGCTACGACCTTTACATCGGGGTTCTTGGCCTTTAAGAATTCACCTGTACCGGTAATGGTTCCGCCGGTACCTACACCTGCGACAAAGATATCAACCTTGCCGTCCAGGTCTTCCCAGATCTCGGGACCTGTGGTTGCCTTATGGATAGCCGGGTTTGCAGGGTTAACGAACTGGCCGGGGATGAATGAATCCGGAATCTCTTTTGCCAGTTCTTCGGCCTTTGCGATAGCGCCCTTCATGCCCTTGGTGCCGTCGGTAAGTACGAGTTCAGCGCCGTATGCCTTCATGAGATTTCTTCTCTCAACGCTCATGGTCTCGGGCATCGTGATGATGATCCTGTAGCCCTTGGCAGCTGCGATAGCGGAAAGTCCGATACCTGTGTTGCCGCTGGTGGGCTCAATTATAACAGAACCTTCCTTGAGAAGTCCCCTCTCCTCCGCATCCTCTATCATTGCTTTGGCGATACGGTCCTTGACGGATCCTGCGGGATTTAAGTATTCGAGCTTAACGAAGATGTTAGCGTCGGGAGAGTTCTTCTTGTTGTAGTTAACGGGCTTAACGATGGGGGTCTTTCCTACTAATTCTGTGATCGATTCAAAGTATGCCATTGTAATTTCCTTCTTTCTTTGTAATTCCCACAAACCTATCGGTTTGGTAGGTTTTGTTTATGTAAGTTATTTTATCATCTCTTTTTCACTTGTCAACAGTTTTTTGAAAACAACAGAATAAATCCTTTTGGATAACCGTTATAACTGATCAGGAGAACTGCTCTGACACAGAACTGTTCTTCGAAAAAACATTCATCTTTTTATCTTGCTGATAACTAAAGCACCAAGACCGAAAACAATCAAGCAAGCACCGTAGGCAAGAAGAGATCCGCCTTCCGAGACAGGATTCGCATACTGTATATAGTAGGTGTAAGGATTGGACGGATCGTAATATATCTCAACCCGTTCACCCTTACGGTAATAATGGTCTGTCCTGCCGCCGGTAATCGTAGAATTATTATAGAAGATACTTCTGTCTTCAGGCTCAACTTTAGCAGCATAACGACGCGCTCTCCAAGTTCTGCTCGTACCTATCCTATCTCTGTCCACATCAACACTTACCACCACACCATATGTTACGGCTGTGCAACTGTCTGTAAGAGGTTTATTGATCATGAAGGTGACACCTCCTATGAGCAACAAAAAGGAACCAATTACGAAAAACAAGATCATTAAAATTACATAAAACCAGGAAACTTTACTTCTCGACTTATACATCTATTCCCCCCCATTCATTTACAATTCACATATCATTCCGGTCCGACTAAAAGAGGCTGCCTCTGATGATCATTGTCGAGACAGCCCCTGTATATTACCCTTTTTCGGACTCAGTAGTTCTCAGCTCTTACTTCGAAGAAGCTCTGAGGATGAGCGCATACCGGGCAGATCTGAGGAGCCTTTGTTCCGACTACGATATGTCCGCAGTTGCGGCATTCCCAGATCTTGACTTCGCTCTTCTCGAATACAGCTGCTGTCTCAACATTGTTCATGAGAGCTCTGTATCTCTCCTCATGCTGCTTCTCGATTGCTGCAACGAGCCTGAACTTGATGGCCAGATCCTTGAATCCTTCTTCCTCAGCTGTCTTGGCAAAGCCTTCGTACATATCTGTCCACTCGAAGTTCTCGCCGTCAGCAGCTGCCGCGAGGTTAGCCTTTGTATCGCCGATGCCCTCAAGTTCCTTGAACCACATCTTAGCGTGCTCTTTCTCATTATCTGCAGTATGGAGGAAGATGGCTGCGATCTGCTCGAAACCTTCCTTCTTTGCTACGGATGCAAAATATGTATACTTGTTCCTTGCCTGGGACTCGCCTGCGAAAGCCGCCTGAAGGTTCTTCTCCGTCTGTGTTCCTGAATACCTGCTCATAAATGTGACCTCCCGTCAGATAAAGTATATTAACTATAACAATATGTTATCGGTTAAACAAGTTTTTCAAAGCTGGACCGTCATGATCTCGATGACCTGGGGTTCCAGGGGTCTGTCGTGATAATCAGTTTTTACCGATGCGATCTTATCGACAACATCCATACCCTCGATGACCTTGCCGAAAGCCGCGTAATCGCCGTCTAAGTGAGGTGATGTCTCGTGCATGATGAAGAACTGGGATCCGGCCGAATCAGGATTCATTGCCCTTGCCATGGACAGGACTCCTCTTTCATGCTTAAGGTCGTTCTTGACGCCGTTAGATGCGAACTCTCCCTTGATGGTGTATCCCGGACCTCCCATTCCTGTTCCGTCGGGACATCCGCCCTGGATCATGAATCCCGGGATTACCCTGTGGAAGATAAGTCCGTTATAAAATCCTGAGCCTGCGAGCTTTACGAAGTTCTCGACCGAGATGGGCGCGATATCCGGATAGAGTTCGGCTTTGATGATTCCGCCGTCCTTCATTGTGATCGTTACGATAGGGTTAGACATATTCCTTCCTCCTCTTATGCTTTCTTCTTATAAGAATGCAGAATGTCATTCTTGATATCCCAGAGTTTCTGGGAAAGGTCAACGTAGTACTTGTGAGGATTCTCGAATCTCTTGACGGAATCCCACAGAGAATCGACTTCCTTGGCACAGTATTCGCGGATCTCTGCGATCGTAGGCTTGTCGTAAACGAGCTTACCTCCGTCGAAGATCCTGACCATGATCTCCTTTACATAGTAGTCAACGACTACCTTGGAATTCCAGGTCTCGATCGGATCGAAGATCTCATAAGGTTCGCCGTTCGGGATCTCCTCGTCCTCACACATGATGAGATCAGCCAGAGCCTTGCCGGTATAGTTGTCATAGAATCTTACGATCTTCTTGCTGCAGGGATTGGTGACCTTGGCGGCATTCTCGGAGATCTTCATCTTCGGGATGATGTTGCCGTCCTTATCCTCTACCGCGGAGATCTTATATACACCGCCGAAGACAGGTTCCGCCTTGGACGTTATAAGCCTCTCGCCGACACCGAAAGCGTCGATGCAGGCGCCCTGGCTTATGAGGTCTCTGATGATGTACTCGTCAAGGGCATTGGATACGGTGATCTTGCAGTCCGTAAGTCCCGCTTCATCCAGCATCTTTCTTGCCTGCTGTGTCATATAGGTAAGGTCGCCGCTGTCGATCCTGATCCCCTTGAGACGGTGGCCGGCGGGTTCCAATACTTCCTTAGCACACCTGATGGCATTGGGTATACCCTGTCTTAATACATCGTATGTATCGACTAAGAGGACAGTTCCCTCGGGGTATGTTTTCGCGTAGGCTGCGAAAGCGTCGAATTCGTTATCGAAAAGCATGACCCAGGAATGCGCCATGGTTCCGGACAGAGGGATATCGAACTGCTGTCCGCAGATGGTGTTGGAAGTTCCGGCGGCACCTGCGATATATGCTGCCCTTGCTCCCAATACAGAAGCGTCGAATCCCTGTGCGCGGCGGGCTCCGAACTCCATAACGGGACGGCCATCGGCAGCCTTTACGATCCTTGCGGTCTTGGTTGCGATAAGGCTCTGATGGTTGATGGTGCAAAGGAGGGCTGTCTCCAGGAGCTGAGCCTGGATCGCGGTACCCCTGACCTTAATGAGGGGTTCCCTCGGGAACACGACGGTGCCCTCGGGAACCGCCCAGACGTCACATGTAAATTCGAAGTTGCGGAGGTAATCGATAAACCTCTCATCGAAGCCGTACCTGGCCTGAAGGAAAGCAAGATCCTCCTCCGAGAAATGGAGATTCGACAGGTAGTCGATAACCTGCTCAAGACCTGCGCAGATCGCGAATCCTCCCTGTTCCGGAACATCTCTGAAGAACATGTCGAAGTATGTGATAACATCTCCGGCATCGTTGTCCAGATATCCGTTTGCCATCGTAAGTTCGTAGAAGTCCGTAAGAAGACTCATGTTGGTCTTATCCGACCAGGCGCTCTGTGACATAAGGTTCACCTCTTTTATGATTTATTTGTCTTTGACTATTTCCTTGATGCTGGTTGCAAGGCTTGCTGCACCCTGAAGATCCGACGGGATGATGATCTTCGTGGCAGGGCCCTCGCCCAGCTTCTCCAAAGCTTCGAGACCGCGGAGGGAGATAACGGAATCGTCTGCTCCCACATCCTTGATCATCTGAAGACCTCTTGCCTTGGCTTCCTGGATCTCCAGGATTGCCTGAGCCTGACCTTCAGCCTCACGGATGGCAGCCTGCTTCTTAGCCTCGGCTCTCAGGATAGCGGCTTCCTTCTCACCTTCCGCAACGCGGATAGCGGATTCCTTCTGACCTTCGGCGATGAGGATCTGTTCTCTCTTCTCACGCTCAGCCTTCATCTGCTTCTCCATCGCTGCCTGTATCTCCTTAGGCGGGATGATGTTCTTGAGCTCGACACGGTTGACCTTGATACCCCAGGGGTCTGTCGCCTCGTCAAGGATCTCACGCATCCTTGTGTTGATGATGTCTCTTGAAGTAAGTGTCTGGTCGAGTTCCAGGTCACCGATGATGTTACGGAGTGTCGTGGCTGACAGGTTCTCGATAGCGGTGATCGGGCGCTCGATACCGTATGTATAGAGCTTGGGGTCGATTACCTGATAGAACAGGACCGTATCGATCTGCATCGTAACGTTATCCTTGGTGATAACTGCCTGAGGCGCGAAGTCCGCAACTTTCTCCTTGAGGGAGATCTTCTTTGCGACACGGTCGATGAAGGGCCACTTGAAGTGGAGTCCGGTCTCCCATGTCGTCTTGTATGCACCCAGTCTCTCGATGATGTAGGTCGTCGCCTGAGGAACGATCTTGATGCAAGAGATGATGAAAACAAGCAAAAGCACTATTGCTACGATAACGAACGGTACATAAGGCGCTACCGCCGCCACACTGATGATTCCTAAAGTATTCATATTATTCCTCCTTATCCTCTACCGGTTCTATAACCGCTTTTACTCCTTCGAGAGCCAGGACCTTAACCCTTTTGCCCTCCTCGACAGCCGATGCGCACTTGGCGCTCCATATCTGTCCTTCAACTTTGATCTGGCCTTTGGCAGCCTCAGGATCGATAGCCTTGATCACGACACCTTCCTTGCCGATGATCCTGTCGGCATTGGTCGGCTGGATCTTGCCCATCCGCCTGGCATCCACCGCAGGTCTTATCCATATCATACAGATGATAAAGCTGACAACCGTGACAATGAGCATCACTATGATCTGAACCATAACGTCAACATGGCAAAGATCTAAGATCATTGCAACAAGACAACCCGCAGCACACCACACAGTGGTAAGTCCCATCGTGGCCGCTTCGATGATAAGCGCGATGATAAGCAAAGCGAGCCAGATCACCCACATCGGAATGTTAAACATTCTCCTCACTCCTTTCTCCCTAATATTCCATAAGAGAGCCCGGTCATAAGACCGAGACCCTCCGAAAATGATTATATCAAGATTGGAATGCCCTGTATATAAAAATCGTATCCCGTCACAACGGGCTTTGGGGAACAAGGAAGACTTCTTCCAGGGTAAGTCCTTCTGCAGGGAGCGTCCTTCCCGCCTTCTTCCTGTCGCGGGACCCGATAATGGCGGCAACGTCTTCCGGGTTGATCTTGCCTTCGCCGACTTCCACCAGGGTTCCTGCTATTATCCTTACCATGTTGTAAAGGAATGCTTCGCCTGCGACTTCTATCTCGATCAGGAAAGGGTCTTTTTCAGACTTCCTGACTTCCACGCCGTAGAGTCTTCTTACATAGTTGTCGGCAGTACTGCCTGCGGCACAGAACGCCTCGAAGTCGTGTTCGCCGGCAAAAGCTTCTGCGGCTTTCTTCATCTTATCGATATCGAGATCATAGGAATCGAAGTATGCGTATCTTGAATATAAGGGATGTCTTACCCTTCCGTAATAGACCCTGTAGATATATCTCTTGCCGTAATTGGAGAACCTTGCGGAGAAATCGTCTCCCACATAGAAAGCTTTTACAACGGAAACATCATCCGGCAGGAGAGCATTCATCGCCAGGGGGATCTTATCTTCGGGGATCTCGAAAGGCACGTCCATATGGCTTAAGTGTCCTCTGGCGTGGACACCGGCGTCAGTCCTCGAGCACCCCGTTATCTTTATATCCTGCTTATATAACTCCGTTGCCGCCTGCGCCAATACATCGGCAACCGCTCTGCCGTTTACCTGTGACTGGAATCCGACAAAGTCCGTGCCGTCATACTCGCATATTATGGCAAGTCTCATGGATAGTTTATTTGCCGTTCTTACCGTCTTCCAGGCAATATCTGCCCATCATGGCGGCTCCTACGATCCCGGCGTCATTGCCCATCTCGGCCAGCTTGATCGTCGTCCTTTTTACTCCGGGACCGAAGTAAGGACGGGACATGGTCTTCTCACGCATGGGGATAAGGAGGGGATCGCCTTCGTTGCATACGCCGCCGCCCACGACCAGGACCTCCGGCATGAAAGCGTTGATGGCATTGGCAAGACCGTCAGCCAGATAATCCGTATATCTGTCAACAAGATCTGCCGCGACCTTATCGCCTCTCTTCATGGCGATGAAGGCAACCTTGGCATTAGTTCCGCCCTGCTCTTCCAGGACATCCTTAAGGATGGATTCGGGATGGGCTTCGGCCTCTTCAACGGTCATCCTTCCGAGAGCCGTAGCCGAAGCATACTGCTCAAAGCATCCGCGTCTGCCGCAGCCGCACTGCACGCCGCCGGATACGAGAACCGTATGTCCGAATTCGGAGCCGGCCTGATTGAAGCCGGAATAGATCCTGCCGTTAGCGATAACACCCGCACCGACACCGGTTCCGAGAGTGATCGTAACTGAATCCTTTGACCCCTTGGCAGCGCCCGCAACGGCTTCAGCCATGGCGGCGCAATTAGCGTCGTTATCTATATAGACGGGAAGATCTATTACTTCCCTGATCAGTTTACGCATAGGCGAATTATTGAAAGGAAGGTTGGATGAATATACCAACAGTCCCTCATCGTTATCCGGGGTTCCGGGGGAACCGATGCCGATGGCTTCTATATCGGCAACTTCCTTGCCCAGATCCTTAATGACATCCAGAGCAAGTTTGCCCATATCGTGGATTATCTCTTCTTCCGTCCTCTCGGCATGCGTCTTGATGCTGAGCTTGTTGAGGAGGTTTCCTTCCGAATCACAGACACCGGCCTTGATATTGGTGCCGCCGAGGTCTATTCCGACATAATAAGCCATAGATCATATTCCTTTCATAAAGGGAATTTCAAACAAGGAGATTTTAACACAGGGCGCAGGTTAATGCGACCTTGATTTACCCGAGCAGACGGTCTGCAGCAACCATACCCGCCGCCACAAGGGCAAGGATTATGCCTGTAGCAACATCGCTGCCTTTGAGTCTGAGAGGATTGAGCTTGGTCCTGCCTTCTCCTCCTCTGTAACATCTGGCATCCATTGCGGTGGCCAGGTCTTCCGCCCTGTTGAAACTGGACACGAACAGGGGAACAAGGACCGTGATATATCCTTTGATCCTTTTGATGACACCGCCAGTGTCGTAGTCCGCGCCTCTGGACATCTGGGCGTTCATGATCTTCCGGGTCTCATCCGACAGGGTCGGGATGAACCTTAAGGCTATGGACATCATCATGGACATCTCATGTACGGGGAATCTGAACACCTTCATCCAGGAGAACAGGCTCTCCAGAGAATCCGATATCTTAAGAGGCGTAGTCGTAAGAGTAAGGTAGATACTGGTGATGATTATAAGGAAGATAAGCCTGGTCCCCATGAGTATGCCGGTCTTAAGACCGTCCTCGGTGACCGTTATGAACTGCCAGGAGAACAAAGGCTTCCCTGCCCTTATCGTAAAGATGTTGATAACCGTTATAAACACGACAAGGAGCAGTATCGGCTTTACCGTAAGCCATATTACCTTAAGTCCGGTATTGCCCAGATATATAAGGAGCAGTGTCACTGCCGCCAGCATCAGCAGCGATATGGGATTACTAAGCATGAATATCGCCACAAGATAGAATACATACAAAATGATCTTCACCCTCGGGTCCGTACGGTGAAGGAGAGAATCGGTATTACAGTATCTTCCGAGAGCAGAATCGCCTGTCATAAGCTCACTCCTCCCGCGCAGAATGCCGCAAGTGCCAAAGCTTCACCTTCAGGGGTGAAGTCTCCTTCCGACTTATATCCTTCTATTCCCGCAAGGTCTGCCACCTCGTTTACGAATTCGGTTATATAGGGCTTGGGAACATCGTCTCCTTCGAACACTTCCGAAGGCGGAGCGATCTTTACGATGCGGCCTGCCTTCATGTAGCAGATCCTGTCTGCTACTATCGCCGAATCATCCATATTGTGGGATACGATTATGACGGTAGTCCCGGAATCCCTTAAAGCCTTTATCATGTTGAACATTGCCGTTCTGCCCTTGGGGTCAAGACCTGCCCCGGGCTCGTCCATGACCAGGATCTCAGGTTCCATTACCAGGACCCCTGCGATGGCCGCGCGCCTTTGCTGGCCTCCCGACAGTTCGAAAGGACTCTTGTACAAAAACTCCTCACGGAACCCGGTCTTGCGGCATGCTTCATGAACCCTCTGTTCGAATTCGCTCTCGGGTACCCCTGCCTTCTTAAGTCCGTATGAGATATCTTTGAACACCGTCTCATCGAAAAGCTGATATTCCGGATACTGGAACACGAGTCCCACTTTCTGACGGATCTTCATCACGTTCTTCTTGTCCCGGCTGTCCATGCCGAGGACAGTGACCTTGCCTGAAGAAGGCTTTATTATCCCGTTGAAATGGGTTATGAGCGTGGTCTTCCCGCACCCGGTCCTTCCGGCAATTACAAGGATCTCACCCTTTCTTACGTCCAGGGTTACATGATCTAAGGCCAATGTCTTTCCGCCGTCATAAGAATATGTCAGGTCTTCGGCCGACAGGATCACTTCATCTTCAGCCTTGCTCATGGAGGGGGGCTTAGCCGGGATATCTTCTCTTCGGATTTTCTTAAGTTCCCTTACGCATGCATTCCTGAGGTTTTCTTTCCCCGACAGGTCTTCTTCTGTCAGTGTCCCTTTGGACATATCGGCAAGCTTATACGCGAATGAATACTCAACCGGCAAGACCAAAGACATTTCCTCTATGGTATTTTTCTGTGAGAAAACTTGTCCGCAGGTACCCTCCAGGGCCAGCTTCCCGTCCTTTATGACCAGGATCTTCCCGGCTCTTGCGGCTTCGGTCATGTCATGGGTAATGGTTATGAGAGTTAAGTTATCCCGGATCCTCATGGCTTCGACGATATCCAGGACTTCCTTTCTGGACCTGGGGTCCAGCATTGCGGTGGATTCGTCCATTATCAGGATATCCGGGTGCATTGCTATGGCACCGGCGATAGCAAGTTTCTGTTTCTGGCCTCCCGACAGAGCGGAAGACTGCCTGGTACGGAGTTCGTAAAGGCCCGCGTCCTTCAGGGCCTGATCTACCCGCTCCCGTAGTTCCGGAAGCGGAACGCCCAGATTTTCGGGACCGAAAGCCACATCTTCTTCGACGGTAGTACCGACTATCTGGTTATCGGGATTCTGGAATATGATGGAGCACTTGCGCCTTATGTCCCAGAACGCATCCTCGGACGAGGTATCCCTGCCGAACACGACTATCCTGCCTTCGTCCGGTTCTTCCAGGATATCTATTAACTTGGCAAGGGTTGATTTGCCGGAGCCGTTCGGACCTACGACCGCGGTATAAGAACCCTTCTCGATCTGAAGACTGATGCCGTCCAACGCTTTTCTTTGCGGGACTGCCTCATTCTCCTCATCGCTCTTGTACGAGAAGGAAACCTTATCTGCTCTTATCCTTTTGTCGTCTGTCAGGTGTGGCATAGCGATAATTATAAAAAGAACGGAGGGAATTGTAAACTCCCTCCGTCTTTTTAACTTTACAATTGTTTATTCCGGATCAGACGAATTCCAGGATAGCCATCTCGGAACCGTCACCGCGGCGTGTGCCGATGCGGACGATCCTTGTGTAACCGCCGTTGCGGCCTGCATATCTGGGAGCGATGTCAGAGAACATCTTGTTAACGGGGTTAACAACATTGCCCTCAGCGTCGTGGCTCTTGCGGAGCCAGTAGCTCATCTGCTTGCGGGCAGCAAGACGGGAAGGAGCGTCAACCTGTACGGATACAGTCTTGACCTCACGGTCTACGACTTCGTACTTGTTGCCGTTCTTGGATGTCTTTGTCTTAAGGACCTTCTTGCCCTTACCGTCCAGCTTTGCAGCGGATACGGTAACATCCTTTGTCTCGTAGTTATCCTGCTCTTTGACTGCATCGGCAACGAGTTTCTCAACGATAGCGGAAACTTCCTTTGCTCTTGCAACGGTGGTCTCGACCTTACCGTTTATAACCATGGCCGTAACCAGGTTTCTCAGAATGGCGGTGCGCTGATCTGAAGCGCGGCCCATTTTTCTGTTAGGCATTCTTTTGTCCTCCTGCTATTAATCCTGATCTTTCAAAGAAAGACCGAGTTCTTCGAGTTTGTCTTCGATCTCATCCAAAGACTTCTTACCGAGGTTTCTGACCTTGATCATCTCTTCCTTGGTATGTCCTACGAGATCGCCTACGGTATTGATCTGCGCTCTCTTGAGGCAGTTATATGTACGTACCGTAAAGTCAAGATCCTCAACGGGCTGTGTGAGCTTCGTGTCAGTCTCACCCTTCTGCTCGGGGCTCTTGAAGCTGATCGCGGGTTCTGTCTCTGCAAGACCGGTGAAGAATCTTAAGTGATCTATAAGCCAGTTAGCTGCAGACGACAGGGACTCATCAACTTCGATGGTACCGTCGGTCCAAACCTCGAGGTTCAGCGAATCGTAATCGTAACGGTCGCCTACACGGGTATTCTCTACTGAATAATTAGCCTTCTTGATAGGTGTGAAGATGGAATCGATCGGGATCAATCCTGCTTCCTGTCTTGCGGGCTTGTTCTGCTCAGCTGTGTTGTAGCCTCTGCCCTGCTCGAGTGTGAATTCGATGAAAACATCGGATGCACCGTTGAGGTGAGCGATAACATGCTCGGGGTTCATGATCTCTACATCGGGACCGTGAACGATATCACCTGCCGTAAGCTCGCCGGCCTTGCCCTTTGCAACGCTTACGCTGACGATGGAAGACTCCGAATGGAGCTTTGCCCTTACGCCCTTGACGTTGAGAATGATCTCCGTCATATCCTCGATAATACCGGGAACGGTATCGAACTCATGCTTTACTTTATCAACCTTGATCGCCGTGATGGCTGCACCGGGAAGTGACGACAGGAGTACTCTGCGCATTGAATTGCCGAGTGTAATGCCGAAGCCTCTCTCAAGCGGCCCGATAGTATACTTGCCGTATGATTTGTCTTCGTTGGTCTCTACGCACTTTACGGTAGGTTCGCATACGTCCATCATGATTTATCCTCCTTGAAGTATTCTTAGTCGGGTCGTCTTTATTATTTGGAATAAAGCTCGACGATGGCAACTTCGTTGACGGGAACAGTGATCTGCTCTCTTGTGGGAATTGCCGTGATCTTACCTGTCAGATTCTCTCTGTCGGAATCTACCCACTCGGGGATTCCGCGGGAACCTGTTACTTCAACGATATCCTTATATCTCTGGGAACCCTTGCAGCTCTCCTTGATAGCGATCTCGTCTCCGACCTTAACGCTGTAGGAAGGAATATTTACCGTCTTACCGTTAACCTGAACGTTCTTATGGCTTACGATCTGTCTTGCTTCTTCTCTTGTACGAGCCAGACCCATTCTGAACAAAACGTTGTCGAGTCTGAGTTCGAGGAGGATCATGAGATTCTCACCCGTTGTACCGTACTTGAGCTTCTGAGCCTTTGTGAAGTAGTTTCTGAAAGGCTTCTCAAGAACGCCGTAAATGAACTTTGCCTTCTGCTTCTCTTTGAGCTGCATCCCGTACTCGCTCATCTTGCCGCGGGTCTGCTTGCCCTTTCTCTTTGATCTCTTATCGTATCCCAATTCAGCAGGCTCAATACCCAGTGCTCTGCATCTTTTAAGGACCGGTGTCATATCTCTAGCCATGTCGATAATCCTCTCTTTATTATGATTTCATTAACGTCGCGAGATTATACTCTGCGGCGCTTGGGCGGACGGCATCCGTTATGAGGAACGGGAGTTACGTCCTTGATCATGGTTACCTGAAGTCCTGCTGTTGCAAGAGCTCTAACTGCGGATTCTCTTCCGGAACCCGGGCCCTTAACGAAAACCTCAACAGTCTTCATGCCGTGATCAACAGCCTTCCTTGCAGCTTCCTCGGAAGCTACCTGAGCGGCGTAGGAAGTACCCTTACGGGAACCCTTCATGCCCTGCTCACCGGCTGATGCCCATGAAATGGCATTACCCTGCTTGTCTGTGATCGTAATGATCGTGTTGTTGAATGTTGCATGGATGTGAGCCTGTCCGTCGATGACGTTCTTACGCTCACGTCTCTTAGGTCTGATTGCCTTCTTTGCTGCTTTAGCCATATCTTAAGAACCTCCCTTACTTCTTCTTGCCTGCGACAGTACGCTTGGGTCCCTTACGGGTACGAGCGTTCGTCTTTGTGCGCTGGCCTCTTACGGGGAGTCCCATTCTGTGACGGCGTCCGCGGTAGCAGCCGATATCCGTCAATCTCTTGATATTGCTCTGGACTTCTCTCTTAAGATCACCTTCGACCTTGTAATCGTTCTCGATGGAGTCACGGATCTTCGCGACTTCTGCTTCCGTCAGATCCTTAACTCTGGTATCGGGATTGATGCCTGTATCAGCAATGATCTTGGAAGCGCTTGTTCTTCCGATGCCGTAAATGTAAGTAAGAGCTATCTCAACTCTCTTATCATTGGGCAAATCTACGCCGGCTATACGAGCCATTTGGTGTACCTCCGAATAATGGTATTATATTTGGTTTTATATACGACATCGGTTTGTAAGGAACTCTTCGGGTTAGGAAGAGCAGCCGCCCCTACGGCGCCTATGTAATATGTAATTCCAATAAAGTGTTGTTTGGCGGTTAGAGCAGTTCCGCGCTTGTGACTGTTTGATCTCCCGCAGCGCCCGGGGCTAAATCCGGACTAGAAGATCCGTTATCCGTTATTATCCCTGCTTCTGCTTATGCTTGGGATCGGAACAGATAACCATTACCTTGCCGTGGCGACGTATGACCTTACACTTCTCGCACATCGGCTTGACTGACGGTCTGACTTTCATGTTAGAACCTCCTGCCTGTTGTTATTTTTTCAACACAAAACAAGCGCCAAAAAGCGCATGCTAAAAAATTATATCAGAATCTTTTTGATTTTCAACAGGAAATTAGCCTGTTTTGCGAAAAAGGCAAAAAGCCTTCAGAGCCTGTTATTTATGGTACAGTTTCTTGGTCTGGTACACCGGTTCGCATGTGATGTTCACGCCGAGTCTCCTGAACATGTTGGCATCTACGGAAGACAGTATCGTGGTAGCGTGGGCATCGGAGTTACGAAGGTTCCCCAGCTGCTCGATGGCAAGCTTTGCCACGGGGTTGGTCGCAGCCGATATGGACAGGGCGATCAGGACCTCATCCGTATGGAGTCTGGGGTTGCGGTTGCCCATGTGGTTGATCTTAAGATCCTGGATAGGCTCGATAACGATGGGCGATATGAGCGGTATATCGTGGGATATGCCTGCCAAAGCCTTCAGGGCATTTAGGAGAGCCGCCGCCGAAGCGCCCAGAAGATCCGAAGTCTTGCCTGTGACCATGGTCCCGTCGGGGAGTTCTATGGCAACAGCCGGACCTTCCGTGGATTCCGCTCTTACGAGTGCAGCGCTGATGACCCTGCGGTCGGAGATGTCGATGCCGCCCTTCTTCATGAGCAGCTCTATCTTGGCAGCTTCCGTTCCGTCGGAAGTTCCCTGCTTTGCGGCGCACTTCGCTTTATAATACCTTCTTATTATCTCCTGCTTGGCAGCATCACAGCATATCTCATCGTCGACTATGGCAAAACCTGCCATGTTAACACCCATGTCCGTGGGGCTCTTGTAGGGGGACTGTCCGAAGATCTCTTCGAAGATGGCATTTACAACGGGGAATATCTCGACATCGCGGTTGTAGTTGACCGTGGTCTTGCCGTAAGCTTCCAGGTGGAACGGGTCGATCATGTTGACATCCGCAAGGTCAGCCGTTGCCGCCTCATATGCGAGGTTAACGGGATGCTGGAGAGGAATGCTCCAGATAGGGAATGTCTCGAACTTGGCATAGCCTGCCTTGATGCCGCGCTTGTTCTCATGGTAGAGCTGCGACAGGCATGTTGCCATCTTTCCGGAACCGGGACCCGGAGCCGTTACGACAACGAGTTTCCTCGAGGTCTCGATATAATCGTTGCGGCCGTAGCCGTCTTCGCTTACTATAAGCGGGATATTGGAAGGATATCCTTCGATGGGATAATGCTTATATACCTTTACACCAAGCTGGCGGAGTCTTGCTTCGAATGTCTCGGCGAGGCTCTGACCCGTGTACTGGGTAATGCAGACAGATCCGACGAAGAGACCGAACTCGGTGAAAGCGTCGATGAGCCTTAAGACTTCCTGATCGTAAGTGATGCCTATATCACCGCGCCTCTTGCTCTTCTCGATGGCATCCGCATTGATGGCGATAACGATCTCGCAGTCCTCGGACAGGGCCTTGAGCATGCGGATCTTACTGTCGGGAGCGAATCCCGGAAGGACTCTGGATGCATGATAATCGTCGAAAAGCTTGCCGCCGAATTCCAAATAAAGCTTGCCGCCGAATTTCTCGATCCTGTCTCTGATGTTCTTGCTCTGTAATTCTACATACTTATCATTGTCAAAACCGATCTTATACATATGGCAGCACCTCAAGATATCTTTTTCGCAAATAATTTTAGCACAAACGATCCGGGATAAACTTCGTCTTTATTAACGAAAATCGCCTTTTTATTTGTTGATTTATACAGGTCCCACACGGTCTCCCGGAGGAGGAGTAAAACTCTGCTTGGCCACCTTCTGGGCGGCTTTGCTGATCCTGATGGTCTCGATGATCGCGGCAACACCGCACAAGATCAGCGCGATGCCCGTAAGGATGCAGATAACGTTGTCTCCGATCTCGGCGAAGAGGACTATGCATCCCATAACCGTGGCGGCCATCCCGAACAGAGCCGTGACCCACCAGCCCTTGCCGACGTGCCGGCTGTTGCCCAGAGAAGTTATCATTACCACGAGACCCGCCACGATCATGATGGATCCGAATATATAATTGAAAGCCGAGACAACCACATCCGGCTTGAACAGGAAGAAGAGTCCCACCAGAGCCGATGCAACGCACCCTGCCATCATAAATGTATCACCTATGGTCTTTTGCTTCATGATAAAGAATACGATAACGCCGATGATCCCCATCATGACGAATACGCCTCCGAGGATCTGAACGAACATGCCCGCTATAAACTGATTAAGTACTATCAGGATCGCCCCGACCAGTATGAGGATGATATCGACCAATATGCTCTTGGTCTTGATAGATTTGATATCCATATGTTATCTCCCTTCGTTTATCTTGTATTCATGTATCCGGCGCGGCAGGATATTCGTTGCAAAGAAGCCTTGCCGGCGCTTCGTCTTCTTCT
Organism: Clostridiales bacterium; assembly: GCA_017964005.1. Lineage (GTDB taxonomy): Bacteria > Bacillota > Clostridia > Saccharofermentanales > Saccharofermentanaceae > Saccharofermentans. The sequence goes on along the minus strand of JAGCSR010000056.1, from coordinate 41,110 downwards.
ATCTTCGGGAACCTTCCCACCGGGGGATTGAACCTGTTGTCGGTATTGTCGTCATTGCACTGTGACACTTCTCCCAGCAATATGGGACCGGTGCCTTCTTTGACTTCGAAGTCATGATAGAGCAAAGGCGGGATGGTTATGCTCTGTCCCGGGGCAAGCGAGATCTGAGTGCCGGCCGGGACAACCGACGTAACACCATCCAGCTGTAAGGTCACATCCGAGTCACGGTCGATCCCCTCATCGGGCAGGGAATTATATACCCTTATCAGCAGTATTCCGCCTCCCCTGTTTATGATGTCTTCCATCTTCTTCCAGTGGAAGTGGTTCGGCGAATACTGTCCTTCTCTGATATAGATCAGTTTCTCGGCATATGTTTTCGGGTATCTGTCACTCATATTAACGTTGCCGTTACGGAGGGTAATAAGGGAGAATCCAACCTCGCAGAACTTCTCCAGGCCGTAGTCCGTGATATCCCAACCCAGCATATTGTCACGGATCTCGTCATACTCATGACCTTTGGTTTTCCATTCTTCGGGAGTAAATGCGCAGAAAGGAGGCAGCGAGATCTTCATGTCTTTTATGAAGCCTTCCATCTCGGCAAGGGCCGCGTTTATCTCCGATCTTTTCATAAAATACCTCCGAACACCTATATATGATACAAAATATTTTACTAATTTGTCAGAGCATTATATAGATATATAGTGTATATTAATTAGGAATTATCACAGTAAAGGGAGAATCTATATGAAGATCGGCTTTTCGAAGATAAAGACGGCAGGTATAATTGCTGCTTGCGCAACAATGATCTTTGTTCCGGTATTGCTGGGCGGCAACAAAGTATCAGCTGATGAGACAGATACTCCTGTCCTGGACGGATGGGTAACGGATTCCGACATCACATATTACTACGAGAACGGGATCGCCCTGACCGGATGGCAGGAAATAGCCGGTGACAGATACTACTTCTATAAGACGACCAACAGCGAGCACAAGATGGGACAGATGGCAACAGGATTCCTGTCAGACAGCGGCGTAAGATATTATCTGCTGCAGACTGCAACAGAAGATCAGCAAGCCGGCGCCATGGCATGCGGATGGCAGGAGATCGATGGCTCAAACTTCTATTTCTATAAGAGCAAGAAAGACGGTCATGTGAAAGGACAGATGGCAACCGGATGGCTGTCATATGAAGGTTCCAGATATTACTTCTATAAGAAAGCATCCGAAGACCATGCCAAGGGACAGATGGTAACCGGATCCGTCAAGATCAGCGGCAACGATTTCTATTTCTATGACAGCGCCACCGAAGACCATCCCAAGGGAGCAATGGCCACCGGGTGGCTTGAGACTGACGGTGTTATGCGCTACTACAATGTAAAGAACAAGGGCGATATCGTTAAGGGCTCCATGGCTAAGGGACTTACGAAACTTTCCGAAGGACTCTTCTATTTCTTCAAGTCAGACAAGGACGGTCATGTTAAGGGACAGTTTGCCACAGGGCTTACATCGGTCGACGGTGAGAAGTACTATTTCTATCCGAGCGACACGGACGGTCATGTCAAAGGTTCCGCAGCCTCCGGATGGTTAACTGTCGAAGGTGACAGGTATTATTTCTATAAGTCCGCATCTTCTGCTTCAGGCAAGGCCCACAGCAAGTGCGCCATGGCTACGGGATGGCAGACCCTTGATGGCGAGCGTTACTATTTCTTCATGTCAGGATCGACCGGTTCCGGAGCAGCCCACAACAAAGGGGCTATGGCAACTTCCTGGCAGACGATCAACGGCAACAAGTTCTATTTCTATACCACTGAGACCGGAGGTCACCCGAGGGGGTCCATGGCAACCAACTGCAATATCGACGGTTACTCCCTCGACGGCAACGGCGTTGCTGACGCGGTCAAGTACAAGATGACCCAGAAAGCACAGTCCGTGTCTTCGAGAACATCATGGCTCGTCATGGTCGACTACACCCACTGCCGTTTGGGTCTCTATAAGGGTTATCAGGGCAACTGGACTTTGGTGAACTACGTTAAGTGTTCACCCGGAAAAGCTTCAACGCCTACCGTTATCGGAACTTTCAGGATCTACAGCAAGGTCAGGACCTTCGTATCAGGAAGTTCCTGGTGCCACTATGCCTCATTCTTCCACGGCAATTACGGCATGCACAGTATCCTCTACAACAGAAACGGCACTCTTCAGGACGGCAGGCTCGGCATGCATCTGTCTCACGGATGCGTAAGGCTTAATACAGATTTCGCCAAGTTCGTCTATCAGAACGTACCTGTCGGAACAACGGTTAAGGTCTACAAATAACGGATAATCTGTAAGAAAAGCAACGGGGCTGCAATGCAGCCCCGTGTTAGTTTTATCGTTTTCCGGGATGAACTTATCTTAAGATTATCTCATCGATGAACCTGTCGGTCGCTTTGCCGTCAGTATAAGTAAAGTTCTTCTTAACGAAAGTATCGATGATGCTCAAATCATAATCTGGTTCCTCGTAAAGGCTCCTCATAAGAGATGCGAAAGTCTCACAGATATAGCCGGGAACGGTACTCTCGTAATCCTCATAGAAGTCACGGGATCTTATGTAAGGGATAAGATCGAATGCAAAGAAGTACATGGGTCTTCTCAGGAGCGAGAACTCGTACATTACCGAAGAATAGTCCGTGATCAGCACATCCGTGATGAACAGGATGTTATTGACTTCACGGTATTCGGACAGATCGATCATATAGTCCGCGTACTCTTCCGGGATCGGTACAGGTTCTTCAACGAAGGGGTGCATCTTGAGGATAAGGATTGATCCTTCCTTCTTAAGGAATTTTCCCCATGTCTCAAAATCCACTTTGTTATAAGGGAATGTCGCGTTCAGAGCGTTACGTCCGCGGAATGTCGGAGCATAAAGATATACCTTGCGTCCCTTGAGCATCGGATACAGTTCATAAAGTTCTTCGCTGACCTTCTTTTTGTATTCCTCATCGAAGAACAGGTCTGTCCTCGGAACTCCGATAGGACGGAAAACACTCTCGGGAAGAGCGAAGCCTTCCGCATGGTGAAGCGCGGAATGCATGGAAGTTACAGGCATATCTGTATAGCACTTATGAACCCTGGTATCGATCTTCGGGGCACCCCTCTTGCCGATCCTCTCAAATCCCAATGACTTGAAGGCTCCGCAGGCATGCCATGCCTGAACGACCTTTACTTCGGGCGGGAAATCGAACTTATATATGAACGGCAGGAAGTCGTCGATGATCAGGATGTCGCAGGTTGCCAGCATCCTGGTGAACTTTCTCATGGCATGGATAGAACGCCTGTGGGAGATGGAACTGGAATAGTTGAACACATAATTGAAGTCATCTGCCATGCCGCGTTCGATCATGCGGTTATAGATAAGCTCCTCATTACCGCCGAGTTCGGATCTGGAGTCTGAGGCGAACAGGATAGTCTTCTTGTCGTGAGGGGTGGACATGTATTTTCTTGATGTGCGGTTGAACAGCCTTATCAGGGAATTCTCCCTCATGGGAATGACCGCGTCCTTTACCACTCTTTTGATCGCCTTGCCCAAAGATACCAAACCGCCGCCGAAGTCAATGATCTGTTCTTTGAACGTAGGGGTATCCCTTTGCGTCTCGAGAACGACATTCCAACCGATCATGCCGGTGGATTTATCCACTTTTCGGGTAATCTCGTAACGCTCGATGCCGTGTTTCTTAGTCTCCCTTAAATGTGAGAAGTTCATTAACGACACGACCTCAAAGTTGGCATGACGGAGCCTGGTATCGAGATAAGAAGGATACTCTTTGCCGTCAACCACCAGAAGGAGCTTGTAACTTCCTGTCGGGAGAGGCGCGCGGTCCACCATATCACTGATGTGGAAAGCCGCATCGAAAGTCCTGTGTTTGACACTGACCTTTATATGGTGAGGTGCAGCCGTCACCTTGTCACTTTTGAGGATGAGCTGAGCCTGCTCTATGTCCCCTGAGATATCATCCGAGATATACCCCGAGATATTGAGCATTACCCTCTTGAATTCCACGGTCGTCAGGACGGCACCTGACAGGCTGTTCTGTATCTTATCGTCTTCTGCCGTGGGCTCGTAGGGAGTTCCCTCCGACTTAAGCTTTACGTTATATTCCAATATAGCCTTTGCGATGGCCATATCAACATCCGTGGTGATCTTGATATTCGACCTGTCACCCGGAACCGTATTAATGGGGATCCCTTTTGTAAGACAGATCTGCGCAGTACCGGTGATGGTCTTCCTCTCTTCTGGGGTAAGAGCGAAAAGTGAATCGGCAAGGACTTTGAGCTTGAAGCTGTCCGGAGCCTGACCATGGTAGAGGTTCTTCCTCGCAGGCATCTTAGAGACATCCTTATGGCCGTCTTCGATCCAAAGCATCGTATCTACAGCAGGATCTGCGGCAACGACCGCGTCACAGGTATCGAGGGCATCCAGGGAGTCGCGTATGATCTTATCAGTAACGAAGGGCCTTACCGCGTCATGGATAAAGATCTTGTCCTCATCCTTTATCCCGTGATCGGAATCGATCGCGTTAATGACATTGGTGATGGTATCAAGACGCTCCTTGCCACCCGGGATAACGACAACGTAATCGTCCACGATCCCGTACTTATCGAGCAGGTCGGTCAAATGCTCCATCCACTCGGGATGAACCGCGATATAGAGCTTATCGAAAAACCTCTTCTCCAGAAGCCTTCTTACCGTATAGATGATGATGGGCGTTCCGTTCAGTTCCAGGAACTGCTTAGGTCTGTCGGCGCGGACCATTCTCGATCCGACTCCGCCTGCAAGGATCGCGGCGTAATTCACTTATCCACCTCCTGCTCGTCCCACCCGATAGCCAGGCGCTTATTACGGATGATCTCCTTTACTTCCAGTTCGCACTTACGGAACAGGGATGAAGATCCCGATACATAGATATCCGCACCGCGCTCGTAGAACTTTGCGGCATTTTCAACGGAGATGTTGCCGTCAACCTCGATCTTAAGATCACTCTTGCCGATGGAATCGAAGTATTCTCTTGCGTTCTTAACCTTATCCAGTGTTGATTTTACGAGTTTCTTGCCGGCGAATCCGGGCTTGACTGTCATGAAGAGGATCCCGTCGATATCATTAAGGTAGGGATCACATACCTCCACAGGTGTCTCCGGATTAATGGCGATGAATGAAGTGGCACCAAGTCTCTTGGCAGCCTGTATGCATTCGGCTACATGTTCATTGCGCTCGATATGGAAAGATACATTATCACCTTCCCTTATATCGAACCAGCTCATCTTCTCTACGGGTTCAACAACAAGGAAGTGATAATCGAAGGGAATATCGCTTATCCTTCTTAAGCTCTTTACATAATCGGTTCCGAGGGCAAAGTTCGGAACGAACTCGCCGTCCATTATATCTATGTGCAGATATTCAACACCTGCGCTCTTAAATTCACTGATGTAATAGAAGATCTTATCGAGACCCGCACACATCATGGATGCGGATATCATGCCCTTTCTCTTCCTGATCTGCCCCATTGCCGACCTTCCTTTCATTATGACTCATCATCCATCACGAACATTCCGCGGGACTTGGAGACCGATTTATCACGCAGGAAACCAAACGCTTCCCTGTACTCATCCAAAGTAAATGTCCTGGTTATAAGTTTTGCGAAAGGGATATCGCCTTCCGCCATGAGCTTTGCCGCATCCTTCCAATCATCTTCGAGGTCACCCTTGAAAGAAGAATTCCATGTTCCGACCAGGATGATCTGTCTTCTTAAGATCTTCCAATAAACATCCTTTTGAAGTTCAAGATCCCCGTGGGGATTGCCGACGGCCACGATAACAGCACCGGGACGTGCTGCAAGGATAGCCTGGCACATGGCCTGATTAGTTCCGACAGCCTCGAAAACACAGTCGAACGCGGGATCCTGCGATTCGAGATCAGAAGAATTGCCGATCTTAAAACCGAGTTCTTCTGCCGGAGCCAGGCTGGACTGTCTTCTCCCGAAGACTGTAACATTGCCGCCCATATTGCGGGCAAAGCAGGCGATCATAAGACCGATGGCCCCCGTTCCGATAACGGCGACATCAGATCCTTGGGATATCTTCCCCTTCTTCGCAGCGTGGAGAGCAACGGCCGCAGGCTCACTTAATGCCGCAACCTTTATATCAACACAATCGTCTATCAGATTGAGATTCCACACGGGAACTGCCAGATACTCGGCATAAGCGCCGTCGTTGCGTGATCCGAAATACTTATAGTTGGAACATGTCTCGTATTCATGCTTTCGGCAGGAATCGCATTCCATACAGGGAAGGAGCGGGAACACCGATGCCTTGCGCCCTAAAAGAGACTTATCAACATCATCCGCCGCATCGACAATGGTGCCTGCGAATTCATGACCCGGAACCGTCGGGAAATGATAAGTACCCGTCTCGAAGATCCTTGCTTCGTCAGAAGAACATATACCGCAGGCGCCTATCTTAAGGAGGACCTCCCCTGTTGATAACTCCGGAATATCCCTTTCCTCGAGCCTGATGTCCCCGACACCGTGCAGATTGAGTATCTTCATCTTCGGTTGCTTCTCCTGCGATATTTAGTACTAATATGCTAACACAAAAAAATGATTTTTATTATGTTCCGGTATCATTCGGAACTTCCATTCCGCTCTCCTGACTCTCAGTCTCAAGCTGTTCCAGATTTTCGAGCATAGACAGCTCTACTGATGCCGCAAACTGAGAACTTCTGACTGCTTCGGCATTCAACAGTTCGGGATTGTGCTTTGCAACTACGTTGATGGCTGCGGATACCGGAGAGATATTAGATCCTTTCTCCAGAAGATTCTCCAGCTTCTTGGTTCGCCTTCTGATCCTCTCGAGCTTCTCTTCTTCCATCTTCTTCTCAAATATAGATGCCAAAGCCGTCATCTCTTCATCATTTGTCGGCAGAGGATTATCCATAAGGAATGCTTCATAAGCGTTGCATATCTTCTCAACATCGTCACTAAATGCGATCTGATTGCCGTGATCTATCCAGAGAACTTTATTGCATAACTCCCTGATCTGGGAAACCGCGTGAGAGACCAGTATACCCGTAACTCCCGTCTCGAGGATCTGCTTCATCTTCTCACCGCTCTTGACCCTGAAAGCACCGTCACCTACGGAAAGGACCTCATCAAGGATAAGGATATCCGGGTTGACAAGACAGGCGATGGAGAATGCAAGTCTGCTCTTCATACCGCTCGATAACTGGTTGAAAGTATATTCCTGGAATTCTTCAAGTTCCGCAAAAGCGATGATCTCATCGTATTTCTTGACCATGAAATCTTTCGTATAGCCTAACATGGCTCCGCGGAGGAAGGTGTTCTCCCTTACGGTCATATCCCCGTCAAATCCTGAGGTAAGTTCAAGGAGGGCTGCGATCCTTCCTTTGGTATGGATACTCCCTTCTCCCGGCTTCATTATGCCGGTGACCGCCTTAAGGAGCGTACTCTTGCCGGCACCGTTGGTTCCGATGATCCCCAGCATGTCGCCCTCGTTGATCTTGAAAGTGATATTCTTGTCTGCCCAGAATTCCTCAACGTGATATTTGCCGACAAGATGGCGGACGACGTATTCCTTGAGACCGATGGCCTTAAGGTCGCCCGTTATATATTTTATGCTGACGTTGTTACACTCGATCGAAGTCTTCATTTAAGATACCTGTCATAGATAATAGACAAACTTGTTGTTGTTCAGTTTATAGATAATGCTTCCGATGATGATAAAGATGACAGCGTAAAAAGCACACAGCAGGTGATAGGAACCTGAAGGGATCAGACCATCTATAACTATAGTCCTGAAATATTTGATGAAAACGTAGACCGGATTAAAAAGGAAAAGCCTTTGGATATCCGCAGGTAGAGAATCAACCGGATAGAAGATAGCGGACATATATGTCAGCAGCATAAGGAATACGTTGTAAAGGTATGTCATATCCCTGAAGAAAACATAAAGCGCCGACAGGATCATTCCAACTCCTATGTTGAGGAGCAGGATACATACGATCGGATACAAGAGCAAGAAGAAATGCCATCCGAATTGAATACTGTCGATTATGCAGAATACAAAGAAGACAATGATCGACAGTCCGAAGTTCATAAGTGCCGACACGTTCTTAGACAAAAGGAAAAGATATTTGGGAACATTGATCTTTGTGATAATGCCCGCATTGGAAAGGAGGGATGTCATTCCTCCCGTGGTGGCTTCCCTGTAGTAGGACATAACGATATTACCTGCAAGAAGATATATCGGGAAGTGGTTGATAGTCCTGCCGAAAAAATACTGGAAGACCAGCTTCATGACCAGTAACTGAAGCAACGGAGAAAGAACGCTCCATGCCATTCCGAGGATCGTCCTTTTATACTTTTGGGCAAAATCACGCTTAACAAGCTGCTCAAAGAGGAATCCGTTTCCCTTGAGCCTGCTGATAGTACCCTCAACTGATTTTTTTATCTGTCCCATAACAAACGCAACTTTATACCAAAAGTCCTCTTATTTCAAGCCTTGTCGCAATTTTACCATATTTGTTCCAAAAATCGCCCGAATCAGAAGCTTTTGTGGTATTTTTTGCCCAAAAACTTAGCCTTCAGGAAGGAACTGATCTTCTTCGGCCAATCCACTTTTTCAGGGGAATAACAGTCCAGTTCGACGATCTCACCGGGGGTGACTTTGCCGGTTGCCACCGCATGATCCAGCCAGCAGTTGAACAGGAGCTCCGAAAGTCTTCCAGGGAACCTCTTATCAAAATCGGAAGATTCATCTGACGGGTCCTTAAGCCGGCACACTTCCCCCAAAACATCCATGAGCCACTTAAGATAGTCTTCCGCCAAAGACCTCTCCATAATGTTCATGTTGAACATATACCCGGATGTCTCACAAAGGATCTTATCCCAGGACGGGACATAATCCGGTGCAGCAGTCTTCAGGGCGCGCCCTGCGGCATCAAGCTGGGATCCGTCCAAAGTGTGGACATAGTGGGATCTTAATGTCTCGATATAATAATCCCTCGGGCGCGGCACGAACACCTTTGCGCCGGGAAGATATGCCTTAAGTTCCTCTTCGGTTACGGCTCCCCTCTTCTTTTTCCCGAAAAGCCTCCGATAGTGGACCAGCCCGATATACTTAACATCTGAGGCGGCATTACGGACAGCCCAGTAATATGCGGTAAGTTCACAATAGAACGGGTTCATATCCGATATATTGTCACCTGTATCATCGCCCTTCCAGCCCTCCGGAAGATCCACACAGGAACGGGAGGCCCCGGCCAGCACAGGCTGATACATATCACCTTGCGGCATGTCGTACTTCTTATGGGATGCAACTGCGATAAGGATCTTATCTGAAGATAATGCTGCTCCTTTCTTCTTGCGGCGGGACAGCAAAGTCACATCCAAGATTGCCGCAGCTATCAGTATAACGGCGGTTACTGCCGATATCAGGACGCCCGCCTCGATCCCCGGGGTCCTGTACTTCAGCACGAACTTGTGGGATCCGGAAGGAATCTTAATCACGGTATACATAACGTCTGCCCGGAATGTCTCACATTCTTTGCCGTCGCAATAAGCCTTCCATCCTGAAGAATAAGGGATCTGGAGCAGAGCGTACCCGTCTGATCCGGAAGATGACGCAAAATACACCCTGTCGCCTTTGGCCTTGATACCGCTGATGACTGAAGACCTGGCAATAAGATCTTGAGCTTTGCCCGTTATGATATCCGAAGGGATAAACTCGACCGTAACTTCATCCAATGTATAGTCTCCCGGGGTCGTGAAAGTTATCTTGGGTTTTCTCTGCCCGTCTTCCACGGTTCCGAGGCATACCGCAAAATCGGATTTGCCGTTATACCAGTTGAAGTCCTTCGTATAATATGAGATCCCCTTGCCGGATACTGACAGGTCCGCCCTGTCCACTCCCGAAGCGCCGGTAAATCCCAGCCCCTTTATTACGACATAGAGTTCTCCTTCGCAGGGGCATTCTACATCCAAAGGCAGAACATAGCTTCCGTCAGATGTAACCTTCACAGAGCTTTCAGACCTCAAAGTAACCCCGCAGGTTTGGGGATCTTCCGTTCCGCCTTTATCGGTAACGACCGCGCTCAGCAAAACATCCTGTTTTGAAGTCACGCTCAGCTTGTCCCAGGCCTTGCGGGATACCGCTTCATCAAAGAAAGACACGAAGGGGGCAGCATTGTCCGTTTGGTAAATAACGAATCCTCCTTGGGTTTCGGGATCACCGTAACCCAAAGGCGCCTTGATCGAATCAGCCGACTCTTCGGGGACAACATAGTATCTTACGCCTGCAAGATAATCCATTCCCGCCCTTCCGTCATAGCCGTTATAGTAGTAATCACGGTATTCGGGAAGCGCGATCGCCCTTCTTGCCTCAGTCACAGCGCCGTTGGTCTGAGACCAGTAATACTGGGTGGAATATGTCCTTTTGACCGCGGATGTATTCTCGTTAAGGTAGGGACCGGAATACCTGACAGGATATTTCCCGCTCTTTACGAGTTTTGAGACTGCCGCGGAGTCCGAAGAATCCATTGCAAGATTTACCATATCATTCGTTAAGAAATCGGATGTCCTGTCTCCGCCCAGCGCAGTATTGGGGATGAGCCCGTTGACAACAAGATTGACGACAAGGATGGCGGCGCAGGCGCGCCCTTCGATCCCGGAAGGATTCATACCTGTCTTATATACTGAGAGAATCAGCAATGCTCCGAGGATTGCCTGGACTATGCAGATAAGGGTATTGCCGCAGGCAAATGACAGCCCTGTGATCAGGACACTGTATATGCAAAATATTATGATCAGTTTTTTTAAGCACTTCCCGGCTCCTTCTTCGAACTGATCCCAAAGCCCGAATATCATGAAGGATATGAGCAGCGTCAGGGCAAAGGACCACCTGTTGGTGGCATAGCTCATTCCGTTCATGACAGATCCCAACAGCGGGAATATCATGAAGAGCAAGGCGATACCCGAGAAGATCTTGAGCTTAACATTCCCTTTGTTCAGAAGAAGGAATATCAGCAGGATAACTCCTGCCGCGCCGAACCCCATGAGCAGATAATCCGAATCGCCCCCCGCCGCAAAGCCTGCGGGGATCTTAAGGTAGTGCATCAGATCATAGAAGAAGACCGCGCCTCCCTTATCCCCTGACCTTCCGTCACTCATAAGGAAGATCGCCTGGGGCAGCAATATCACGGCTCCCAAAAGACTGCCTGCAATTCCTGATACGAGCATTACCGCAAGAGCCTTTATCTTCGGGTACCTTACTATCCCGTATATAATGCTGATGATAACGATCATGTAGAAGAAGTAAACGCTGGTGACAGCACAAAGAGCAGTCACAACGATAAACAGGTAGGGTCTCTTGCCGCGCCCGATCTTCTCTATCCCCAAAAGCATAAGGGGCAAAAGGATCAGAGGATTTAAGAAGAACGAATGCCTTGCCGCGCAGTACAAAGCCCAGTTGGAGAGAGAATACGTAAGTCCGCCCAGGACAAAAGCCTTAACGGAACCTTCCGGCTTTATCTGTCTTGCGAAGAACAGAAACGCGACTCCGGCAAGATACATCCTTATCACCGACAGAACGGTATAACAAATGCCCATAACTTTTGCGGGGAACAATACAACGATGAGGCACAAAGGATCGCCTATGCAGTAATAATGCAGTGTATTGATGACATCGGATCCTTCTCCCAGATTGAAGCTCCACATCGGGATATCGGGAGCTCCTGCCAATGTGCTCCTTACGATCTGCCCCAGCCAGTGCCGGAAGAAGATCAAAGCGGGGATATGCTGGGATATTCCGTCAACATTCCATACGAAAGTCTTCCCCTGAACGATAAAAGGGATCCAGATCAGGACAGAACACAGAGCGAACAGCAACGTGAACTTCAAAAGGATATTGCGGATGTCGGAAGACTTATATCTCAAACCCAAGGTTCCCCCGTCAATAAGAACTATCTGTAATTATATCACGAGCAAATAAAAACCTCTCCTGCGTTATGCAGAAGAGGCTTTATCTGGAGCGGGATACGAGATTCGAACTCGCGACTTTCACCTTGGCAAGGTGACACTCTACCACTGAGTTAATCCCGCGCGCTTGAATATTATATGAGCGAGCCTGTTCTTTGTCAATATGCTTTTCGCAACGACAACGGGTTTGTTCGAAAAATGGAGCGGGTTACGAGGCTCGAACTCGCGACATTCAGCTTGGGAAGCTGACACTCTACCAACTGAGTTAAACCCGCATAGGTAAAAATATAATGGTTAGAAACCGATTTGTCAAACATCTGTCGCGTGTAAGAACACGGGAGCAGTTACTACGCGGTCGTCATTAATGAACTTCTCAAAGTCGCCGGTCATCTCATGCCTGACCCCGTCCTTAATATACGGAACCCAGAACTGAAGGTCCGAGAAATTCGCCCAGCAGAGCATATATGCGCACTTTCTTCCGCCCTCGGAGGACATCACTGTATCAAGGAGTCCCGTAAACCAGGTATCAACAAGGTTTCCTGACGGCGCCAGGCCTTCGTAGTATCCTCCTTCGGGGGCATCATCAAAGGTCCTGTATCCCGTCTCGGTAAAAGCCGGAACCTTGAAGTGTTCCCCGGCGCAGGCTGCAAGCGTATCCAAGGTCTTGCCCAGGATGCCGGAGAACCCGTCTCCCTTATGGGGATGATCGTGATAAAGGTCAACTCCCATGATATCGATGACATCATCTCCGGGATAACGCTCGAGATACTGATCGGCCCGCTCGACCGGCCCGTTGGGAGAGTAACAGATCAGGAAGTTGTCCACGCCCTTCTTCTCCATAAGATAGTCCGTCGTATAACGGAAAAGCTCGATATAATGGCTGTCCGCGATCAACTCTTCTCCCCACCAGAACCACGATCCGTTGCTCTCATGGAAGGGCCTGAAGATCATAGGGATCCGATTGCCCTCAAGGTCCACACACTTGCCGGCAAATTCCACTATCATGTCCAGGAACCTCAGATATTTGGGATTAAGATCCCCGCCCTCCATTATCCTGTGGGCACAGTCACCCTCCGTGATATTAGGAGAATAATCGTAGAAATCGTCGCCGCCTAACGCGAAGTTGGGCATATGGGAAGATAAAGTTATGATGCAGCCCTGTCTGTGAAGGTTCTTTACGCACTTTATAAGGTCCGGCATATTGCCCTCATATCCGGTAAAGCTCAGAGTATCGATCCCCACTACCGCCGGATGCCGACCGCAGATATTCTTCACGTCAGACTCGGATCCGTCGGTCTTATCTATCCCGACACCTATGTGTCCCGCGTTCTGATGACCGAACATGATCCTGCCGGACTTGGAATACTCACCGAGCACCCCGAGCAGCGCCAAAGTCTCATCGGACCTTTTGTACTTCATCTTGATCATATCTTACAGTTTGCCGCCCTTGGCCGTAAAATCTCCGAAAGGATCTTCGATATCGGATATGTCCCCTCCGAGTTTTTGTATCCCGGACATCATCTCATAGAAAAGGTCACGGGTGATCGTCTTCTGGTTGCGGTTGATATAGTTCTTGAACATATCGACTGCCCTCTTGTCTCCGTAGTCGGCAAGGCAGATGACCGCGTAGATCTTATTGTCCATAAACCTGAACGCATGTCTTAATGCCTGATATATCTCTTCGGAAGGAGCCTTCTGCCCCATAGCAGTAAGCATTATCACCAGGTCTTCCGAAGGACCGGTCAGGCCGGAACCGAAGTTTTGCTCCATGAGTTCGATAACGAAAGGAACTGCAACTTCGGGGAAAGCCTCAACATATTCGGCAACAGCCTCGGCTACAAATTCGCGGGTCATGGGATAGCTCATGAACTTATCCAGGACCGCCTTGACAAAAGATGCGTCCCCTTTGGCGATCAATACCGAAAAGCATGCCTTTACCTTGGCAAACTCTATCTCGAAGATCGCTTCTTCCGTCCTCATCTCTTCTTCTGTCCAGGCATTATTCCCTATCACTTCGGAACAATAGGAAGACACTCTATCCGTATCAGGGAACTCGGCAAGACTTGCAATGAGAGATTCGGGAACTCCGCGGTCAAGCTTAAGCGCGCAGTATTCCAAGCATTCGGCCAGTTCTTCGAAAGTCATATTGCGGAAGAAATCATGGAGAGATATCCCTCCGAGTCTCTCATCCGGGGTCTCTTCGAGTTCCTTGGTCGCAGTCTTTGTCTCGTCTTCTGCCAGAAGGCTTATATATTCATCATAGGAAACACTGTCATCATCCGGCGGAACATCATCCAGACGGTCGGAGAACTCATCTATCTTCTGCTCCAGTATCAGTGCCTCAAGTTCATCATATCTTTTGAGTATGTCTTTAACGCTGTTGTCCATATTACATCCTCCGTACCAAGTAGAATTATCAAACAAATAACGGCAACACGCAAGTGCAAAAAAACTTGAGGCTGCCTCATATCCTGAGACAGCCTCATCTGGAGGTACCACCCGGATTTGAACCGGGGCATAAGGGTTTTGCAGACCCTGGCCTTACCACTTGGCTATGGTACCGTGGTGACCCGTACGAGAGTTGAACTCGTCTCTCCGCCGTGAAAGGGCGACGTCTTAGCCGATTGACCAACGGGCCAAAGTGGTAGCGGCAGTGGGATTCGAACCTACGACCTGCCGGGTATGAACCGGACGCTCTGGCCAACTGAGCTATGCCGCCACGTGCACACTCGAAGAAGTGCCTAAGAATTATATCTAGTTTATATATCAATGTCAATACTTCTTCACTCGCAGAAAACAGGCACTTTACCGTAAATAATCCCGGGGTTTTGAAAACCCCGGGAATCTTTTCATTTAATCAGCCGGATTCGAGATCAGTGAACATTCTGCTGCTTGTTCCAGTTGTTGTTGATGTTGGCATCATACTTGGAAAGGAATGTTACCATCTGACGTCTCAGGCAGTCACCATTAGGCTTGAATGTTCCATCCTTATATCCTGCGAGGATAAGATGTTCGGAAGCCCAAAGAGTTGCGGTGTAGTAATAATCGCTCTTCTTTACATCAGAGAAAGTCTTCTTTGTATGTATATCCGTAGGCGATCCTGCCAGTCTCCAAAGGAATGTAACCGCGTGCTTTCTGGCACATACGATCTGAGGTCCGAATGTTCCGTTCTTGTAGCCCTCTACGATATGATTCTCATTACCCCAGATAACTGCCTTGTAGAAATAATCACTCTTCTTGACATCCTTGAACTTGCATGTCTTGGCCTTAGGCTCGGGGGAGCCCTGGAGTCTCCAGATGAATGTTACCATCTGAGCCCTTGTGCATACGTTAGCAGGCTTGAAGTTGGTCTGATTGTCGTAGCCTTTGACTACACCCTGATTGGTAAGATAGTTTGTAGGCTTGTACCAGAAATCAGTAGTCTTGGTTACGTCCTTATACTGGACCTGAACTTCACATCTTGCGATGCTTCCGCTCGGAAGGGTTGCAGTAATAAATGTCTTTCCTGCCATCTTTCCCGTTACCTTGCCATTGCTGTCGACGGTAGCTACTTTGGTATTGGAAGACTTCCATGTGATCTTCTCTTTCTTACCCTTTATGGTTGCCTTCAGTGTAAAGCTCTTACCACAGGGAACCTCGGCTACGTTCTTATCGAACTCGACTTGAGATTTGATCTCGTTAACAGAAAAGATGTAACCTGTATCGTTGTTTAACTTTTTGTTATCCAGGTCAAAGAAATTATAGAAATTGATGTAGTATGTTCCGCTCTTCGGAGCCTCGAAATCGTAATTGTCGACCTTCCTATCTCTTATGTCATTTCTGACACTGACATCACCGAACGTGTTCTTCATGGGATCCAGTTCACTGCCGGGATAAAACAGGCTGATCAGCAGAGTTGTCTCGGAATATCTGGCTGTATAACCGGACATTGTGATCCTGTATGTCTTACCCTTTTCGAGATTAAACTTATACCAGTCTTCGTCTACCTTATATCTATTTGATAAGTAGTTATCCATAGAGCCTATCTCAGCCTTATACTCCTGTCCTAAGGTAACCTGGGTAGCTGTATCATACGTGTTATTAGGCTCATACGGATCTTCCGGCGGCGTCGGGGCTGCCATGACCGAACCTACGACTGCGCCGACTACGGCAGTTGCCGCAAGCAGCGATGTGATAGTTTTTTTGATTGTTTTCATAATTTCCCTCCCACAATCATTTTATTTTGTTTAATTTGTTCCCCTAAGATCAACCCTTGTTATTGATGTACTTGTCGTACTTATAAAGGAAGGTGACCATCTGTCTTCTTGCGCACTTGCCGGAAGGCTTGAATGTTCCGTCGCTGTATCCTGCAACGATCTTCTGGCTGGATGCCCAGATGACTGCATCATAGAAGTAATCGCCCTGCTTTACATCAGAGAACTTGTTCTTGGCGTTGCCAACGGAAGGCTTGCCTGCCATTCTCCAAAGGAATGTAACCGTCTGGGCTCTTGTGCAGACACCGGAAGGTCCGAACTTGGTCTTGGACATTCCCGTAGTGATACCGTTCTCCACTGCCCAAAGGACTGCCTTATAGTAGTAGTCGCTCTTCTTGATATCTTTGAATTCTGTGCTCGATGCCTTGGGCGCAGGGCTTCCCTTGAGTCTCCACAGGAACGTAACCATCTGAGCTCTTGTACAATCGTTATTGGGCTTGAACTTGGTTCCCTTATCGTAACCCTTGACTACACCGAGTGAAGAGAGGTAGTAAGTAGGATCGTACCAGAAATCGGAAGTCTTCTTGACGTCCTTATACCCGCCGTTGATGGAGATGGTATAAGAAGTTGTCGGCAGTTTGCTGAAGGTATCTACGCAGTTGCTTATCTGAAGGTAATACGTACCTGTCTTGGTAGCTTTGATGTCATAATAGTCGGTCTTGCTCTTTTGCATAGCAAAACCGATATAGTCATGATAGATCGTAGCGTCTTTAGCATCCTTCAGGGAATAATAACCGTCGATCAGGATCATTGTCTCCTTCGACAGTCTTTGCGTAAAACCCGTAACATACAATCTGTATGTCTTTCCCTTTACAACCTCGAACTTATACCAGTCCTCATCAAAATGATAATCTGCTTTGTACAGATCAGGATCACCGATCTCTGCGAGAACGATCTCGCCCGGCTTAAGCTTGGTAGCCTTATCAGGTGAATCGTTAGGCTCATTGGGGTCCTTTACCGAAGCAAGGAGACTTCCTGCCGAAAAGCAGCCGATCATCATGGTCATTGTTACGGCCGCAGTTAATAATCTCTTGAAAGTTTTCATGATAGTCCTCCCATAATAATATTATTGTTCTGATTATACTTTTTCTGATTGTCTCAATCAAGCAAAATGCAAAGCGTGGAATAACTATGGAATGGTTGTTTGATTATGATTGCATTCGGCTTGTTTTGGTGATCCCCCGGGGCATAATGCCCCGGGTTCTCTCCTCTTTCTATCCTTATCCTCTTCCGTTGATATACTTGTCGTATTTATAGAGGAATGTTACCATCTGGCGCCTTGCGCACTTGCCGTCGGGCTTGAATGTACCGTCGCTGTATCCTGCCACTATCTTCTGAGCAGATGCCCAGATGACTGCATTGTAGAAGTAATCGCCTGTCTTGACATCTTTGAACTTGCACTTGGCATCACCTACGGAGGGCTTGCCTGCCATCCTCCAAAGGAATGTTACCGTCTGGCCTCTTGTGCATACGCCGGAAGGACCGAACTTGTCCTTTGATGTTCCTGTCGTAATGCCCTTCTCGACTGCCCAGAGGACTGCGTTGTAGTAGTAATCGCTCTTCTTGATGTCGGTAAACTTTGTGCTTGTTGCCTTAGGCTTGGGGCTGCCGTTGAGTCTCCACAGGAACGTTACCATCTGAGCTCTTGTGCAGTCGTTGTTCGGCTTAAACTTCGTTCCCTTGTCGTAACCTTTGACTACGCCTAATGCGGAAAGATAGTAGGTCGGTTCGTACCAGAAATCAGAGATCTTTGTTACATCCTTATACATTCCGTCGATGGAGATTGTATAAGATGTTGTTTCGATCGGAGTCACCTTAGGAGAATTGATGCAGTTGCAGAACTCCAGGTAGTATGTTCCCGTCTCCTTTGCAGTGATGTCGTAGTAATCGACCTTGTTATCCCTCATGACATATTCGATCCTGTCGCCGCGCCATGAAGCTCCCTCTTCGGCATCCTTCTTGTTATGGTAGCCGGTGATCAGAAGTGAGGTCATGTCAAGATCCGCATTTTTCTTTGATTTTGCCCTGAACCTTCCTGCGACACCCGTTACGCACAGTCTGTAGGTCTTGCCCTTGACGGTATTGAACTTGTACCAGTCAACATCACTTGCTGCCGCCTTCTGGTAAAGGTCGTAGTCTCCGATTTCTCCTAACACGATCTCACCCGGGGTAAGTTCTGTTGCCTTGCTGACTTTGTCGTTGGGTTCATTGGGATCTTCTACCGATGCAAGAACGCTTCCCACAGAGAACCCGGTGGCCATTATGACCGTTGCCATAATACCGGTTAATACTTTCCTGATGTTTTTCATTTTTTACCTCCCTTTTCCCATAGATCTGAACTTCTCTATTCCACGTCTTTAGTGTACTAAAGAATCGGATTTTCGACCATATACAGGATTCACAATTCGGATTTGACCAAAATTATTCCACATTGGTCAAGATAGATAACAGGACCGCTTGACAGAACAAGACGCCTATATACATATATTTATATAGGAAAGATCCCCTTCTTTCCGCAAAAAATAAAGGGATGCCCTTTGTTGGCATCCCCTTATGAGAGATTAGCTTATTAAGCTGAGATTACTTGATCTCAACCTCAGCGCCGGACTCTTCGATCTTCTTAGCAAGAGACTCAGCCTCGTCCTTAGCAACGTTCTCCTTGAGGTTAACAGGAGCCTTCTCAACGAGCTCCTTAGCTTCCTTAAGGCCAAGACCCATAACATCCTTAACGGTCTTGATAACCTGCATCTTGGACTCACCGAAGCTCTTAAGAACAACAGTGAACTCTGTCTGCTCAGCTGCTGCGCCTGCGCCTGCAGCACCTGCTGCGGGACCTGCTACTGCAACTGCTGCTGCTGTAACGCCGAATTCTTCCTCGATAGCCTGCTCAAGCTCGTAGAGCTCTGTAACAGACAATGTCTTGATCTCTTCAAGAATACTTGTAATCTTCTCACTAGCCATTTTAGATTTCCTCCTATATTAATGTAATTGTTGGCTTAAGATTCTGCGGGTGCCTCAGAAGGCTCTTCCGCGGGTGCTTCTTCGGCAGCTGCTTCTTCAGCAGGTGCTTCTTCAGCGGGTGCTTCCTCAGCTGCAGGTGCTTCCTCTGCGGGAGCCTCCTCTGCTGCGGGTGCCTCTTCAGCTACTGCTTCTGCAGGAGCCTCTTCTTTAGCGGGGGCTGCCTCGCCGCCTTCTTCCTTCTTCTCAGCTACTGCTTTAATGAGCATAGCGAGCTTTGTAAGAGGGAAAAGCAAGCCATAGACAACCTGGCTGTAAAGAACTTCGGTGTCGGGAATCTTGGAAAGTGCAACGATCTCGTTAACGGATGCTACCTTGCCGCTGATGACTCCGCCCTTAACCTGAAGTACTTCAATGTCTTCTGCATACTTGCAAAGGATCTTTGCGGGAGCTGTGATGTTGTCAGAGTATGCGACAGCAGTAGGACCTTCGAAGACCTCATCAAGACCTTCAACTTCGAGCTTCTCGAAAACGCGCTTCAGAGTTGTGTTCTTGATGACCTTGTAGGTAACGCCTGCTTCGCGAAGCTCTCTTCTCATCGCAGTATCCTGGGCAACCGTAAGTCCACGGGCAGCAACGAAGACGAATGTCTTATCACCGGACATGGAATCGGCAAGCTCTGCAATATGCTGTTGCTTCTGGGCAAGAATTTTCTCACTGGCCATATTCGTTTATTCCTCCTTGTATTATTTTTGTTTTAAAAACCCCGTTCCGCGCTGAAGACGGAACGGGGCGATAACAAGCTTTTGCTTTGTCTCTTCCTCGGCTGGCTGTCAGTTGCTGACATTTGAAGGGTTGCCCCTGCCTGCTGTCTTCGGCAGATTAAGGATATTTAATTAATTCGGTCGTTTATCAGTTGATAAACTTCTGGGCGTTCACCTTGATGCCCGGGCCCATCGTGGATGAGAGCGAGCAGCTCTTGATGTACTGTCCCTTTGCTGCCGCAGGCTTAGCCTTGATGATGGCGCTCATAACGGTCTTAAGGTTCTCTTCGAGCTTCTCCTGACCGAAAGATACTTTGCCGATAGGGCAGTGGATGATGTTGGACTTGTCGAGTCTGTACTCGATCTTACCGGCCTTAACGTCGTTAACGGCCTTGGTAACTTCCATCGTAACGGTACCTGCCTTAGGGTTAGGCATCAAGCCCTTAGGACCTAAGACTTTACCGAGACGACCGAGCTTACCCATCATGTCGGGGGTAGCGATGATAACATCGAAGTCGAACCAGTTCTCTTTCTGGATCTTCTCGATCATATCGTCGTCGCCTACATAATCTGCGCCGGCTTCCTTAGCTTCGTCAGCCTTGGGGCCTTTTGCGAGAACGAGAACTCTCTTTGTACGGCCTGTACCGTGGGGAAGGACTACAGCGCCTCTGACCTGCTGGTCAGCGTGACGGGAGTCAACACCCAGGCGGACGTGGAGCTCAACTGTCTCGTCGAACTTCGCTTTACCAGTCTCTTGAACAAGCTTTACTGCGTCTGCGGGATCATAGAGTACTGATCTGTCAACGAGCTGCTTGATCTCGGAATATCTCTTTCCTTGTTTCATACTCTTATACTCCTTTCCCGTCAGTCGTAATTAACGACGATACCCATGCTGCGGGCAGTACCTGCTACCATTCTTGCGCAAGCGTCGATATCAGATGCGTTAACGTCAGGCATCTTGATCTTAGCGATCTCTCTGCAATCGTCGAAAGTAACCGTTGCAACCTTCTGTGTGTTAGGTCTGCCGGAAGCCTTCTCGATCTTTGCCGTCTTCTTGAGCAATACCGGTACCGGAGGAGTCTTTGTGATGAACGAGAAGGAGTGATCAGCATATACTGTGATAACAACAGGGATGATCATTCCTGCGTCCTTCTGTGTTCTCTCGTTAAACTCTTTCGTGAACTGCTGGATGTTGATTCCGTGCTGTCCGAGAGCTGGTCCTACCGGCGGCGCTGGTGTTGCTTTACCTGCAGGTATCTGTAACTTTACATAACCTGTGATCTTCTTAGCCATAAAGCGTGCCTCCCATTTAATTAATGTTTTATCTTAACGGATGTTATCCGGTTAAGTCTTATACTTTCCTTACGTTGACAAAGTCAAGCGTAAGAGGTGTTTCTCTTCCGAAGAGATTAACAATAACAGTAACCTGCTGCTTGTCCTTATTGATCTCCTTGACAACAGCCTTGTTGTCACGGAAGGGTCCGTCTGTTACTCTTACGAGATCTCCTACATCGTAATCGACCTCGACCTTCTCAGGCTCCACAAGACCCATTGCGATAAGATCGCTGTCGGTCATGGGAAGGGGCTTGTTGGGGTTGGTTCCTACAAATCCCGTAACACCCTGAGTGTTCCTGATGAGATACCACAGTTTCTTGTCGCCCTCATCATCATATCCGTAAACGAGCTTGAGGAACACATAACCCGGGTACCTCTTGTGCTCTGCTTCATATCTCTTGCCGTCGCGGGTCTCGACTGTCTTATCGACAGGAACCGATACCTCCTGGATGATAGACTGGAGGTTTTGACCCGTGACAATGTTCTCCAAAGAACGCTTTACTTTGTCTTCGTATCCCGAATAAGTATGGATTACATACCAACGGGCTTCTCTTTCTTCAGGCATTTATCAAATCTCCCATTTATTCAGAGAACAATTTGTTCCCTGCCAATCATCAAGCTGCCGGCTCTGTAGTAGTAGCGGTATCCTCTGTAGCTGCGGATGTTTCATCCGAGTTGACAGTGGCAGAAGGATCAAATGTCTCTTCTGCGCTTGTTTCCGTTGTAGCAGTCGTCTCTACTACATCGTAGAATCCGACCTTATCAAGGAGCCACCTTCCGCCGTCACCGATAAGTGTCAGATATACGGCGAAGAAGAGGATTACGAGCAATACAACAGCAGAAGTATTCTTCAGCTTCTTCTTATCAGGCCACTGAACCCTCTTGAACTCAGCTATTACTTCCTTAAACTTCTGACCTATACGGCCAAAGATGTTCTTCTTATCAGCCATCTTAATAACCCTCTGCTAAGATTACTTGGTTTCCTTGTGGATCGTGTGCTTACGGCAGAAAGGGCAGTACTTCTTCAGTTCCAGCCTGTCTGTATCGTTCTTCTTATTCTTATATGTCTGATAGTTCCTCTGCTTGCATTCGGAACATGCGAGTGTCAGCTTATCGCGAGCGCTTGCCTTTGCCATGTCAGAATACCTCCGTTTATTGCCTGTCAAAGCCCTTTATTCATTGCATTTGCCCACAAAAAAGCGCGCAATAAAAAAGACCGTGAGCGGTTTTTAGCGCGATTAGTCTATCACGCGCCATATTAAAAGTCAAATAAAACTTTGAAAATATTAGCTTTGCGGAAGGATTTCATCCCCTGCGGGAACGAAGTTCCTTCTCCAGGTCTTCCAAAGTGATCCCGCGGTCGACCATCAGCACCAGAAGATGGTACTGAAGATCCGCGATCTCGGCTACGATCTCGCTCCTGTCGTTCTTGGCAGCGGCGATAGCGGTCTCAACCGCTTCCTCCCCTACTTTCTTGGCGATCTTCTCGGTGCCTTTGTCCAGAAGATAATTGGTATAAGAACCCTCGGCGGGGTGTTCTTTTCTGTCTAATACTACTCTGTAAAGCTCATTGATGATCTCCATTGATCATTCCTCCTTATTGTTGTCGCCCTCAAAGTTCCACTCTTCGAGCTTTGTGTAAAAACATGATCTGTTGCCGGTATGGCAGGCCGCCCCGGTCTGCTCGATCTCGTAGAGGAGCGTATCCCTGTCACAGTCGATCCTGCAGGATACGACCTTCTGGACATGACCTGAAGTCTCGCCCTTCTTCCAAAGCGTATTGCGGGATCTGGAATAATAGTGCATGAATCCCGTCCTGCAAGTAAGCTCGAAAGCCTCATAATCCATATATGCCATCATCAGGACTTCGCCGTTTGCCGCGTCAACCGTTATGGCGGGCACCATTCCGTCGGAATTCTTCTTCATGTGGGCCCACATGTCGAGTTCTTTGCCGATGGTCCTTACCGGAATGCCTCTGCCTTTAAGATATTCCTTAAGGTCCTTGATCCTTATCTCGCCGAAGTGGAACAGGGATGCCGCAAGAACGGCATCTGCCTTGCCCTTGACGATTCCGTCGTAGAAATCTTCCATGGAGCCTGCGCCGCCCGATGCGATCACAGGAACCGGAACATTGTCTGCGATAAGAGCTGTGATCTCATTATCGAATCCGCTCTTTGTTCCGTCCTTATCCATGGATGTCAGCAGGATCTCTCCGGCGCCCAGGGATACGGCTTTCTTCGCCCACTCCAGAGCATCTAATCCTACAGGCTTTGTTCCGCCTGCAACAACTACCTCGTAACCTGACGGGAACTTATCTTCCTGTCCTTCGCGCCTTTTGACATCGATGGCGCAGACTATGCACTGGGCTCCGAACTTCTCCGAAGCCTCCCTTATAAAATCAGGGTTCCTGACTGCGGCGGAATTCAATGATACCTTGTCGGCACCTGCGTTAAGGATAGCTCTTATGTCATCTACCGTCCTGATGCCGCCGCCGACAGTGAAGGGGATAAAGACCTCCGATGCCACGCGTTCCACCATGTCGATTACGGTATCTCTGGCTTCGAGAGTTGCCGTAATATCCAGGAAGACGAGCTCGTCGGCGCCTGACAGATTATACTCTTTGGCGCACTCTACCGGGTCACCCGCATCCCTTAAGGATACGAAGTTAACGCCCTTGACGACTCTTCCGTCTTTTACGTCAAGACAGGGGATTATCCTTTTGCCAAGCATCAGTCTTCCTCCTTTGCATAATCTATCGCTTCTTTGAGGTCTAAGGTTCCGGCATATATGCTCTTACCGCATATGGTCCCGTAAAGCCCCATCTCCTTACATGCCCTGATATCTTCCATGGTCTTTACGCCGCCGGAAGCAACGATATTGCCCTTGTCACCCAGAGCATCCGCAAGGTCTTTGAGCTGCTCGCGGTTAACACCTGTCAGTGTTCCGTCCCTTGAGATATCGGTAAAGATAAAATACTTAACTCCTGCCTCCGTCATCTTGAGGGCCAGGTCTATGTAGTTGACATCAGATGCTTCCATCCAGCCTTCAGTGGCGACCATCCTGTTCATGGAATCGATGCCGACAACGATCTTTTCCGGACCGAACCCGGCAACAGCTTCGGTTACAAAATCCGGGTCCTTGAGAGCCGCCGATCCCAGGATAACTCTTGTAACACCGAGATCTAAGTATTCGGCTACGGTTTGCATATTGCGGATCCCGCCTCCGACCTCAACTTTAAGGTTCGTGTTCTTTGCCACATCGATATAGATATTCTTGTTTACGGGACGACCGGCCGCAGCACCGTCCAGATCCACCATGTGGATCCATTCCGCGCCGGCGTTCTCGAAAGACTTTGCCGTCTCCAGGTAGTCATCGGCTACCTTTTGAGCCGTGCCGAAGTCTCCTTTTACGAGTCTTACGCAATTGCCATCCTTTATGTCTATCGCGGGAAAAATGATCATTATCCTATCCTTCTTGCAAATCTTATGAGCATCTGAAGTCCTGCCTGACCGCTCTTCTCCGGGTGGAACTGGGTCGCGATTATATTGTCTCTTCCGACTGACGCGGCATACTGAATGCCGTATGTGGTCTTCGCGAGAGCATCCGCGGGATCGTCCGGGAGACAGTAGAAGGAATGTACGAAGTAGACATAGTCGCCTTCACGCATGATGTCCGATCTTACATCCTCAAGGCTGTTCCATCCCATCTGTGGGACTTTGAGTCCTGCATCGACAGTCTCTTCCTTAGGAAACTTCAAGACCTTGCCGGGTATGATGTTCAAACCTTCAATGAGCTTACCTTCTTCTGCTCCCTCTTCGGAACCGGTAAGGAACAGCTGCATCCCGAGGCATATGCCCATAGTGGGCTTGCCGGAGGAAGCAAATTCCTTTATCGCTTCGTCCAGACCCTTGCTCTTCAAAGCCTCCATGGCAGGACCGAAAGCTCCGACTCCGGGAACGATCAGTCCCGAAGACGACAATACGTCTTCGGGGCTTGCTGTTATCTTTGCATCGTACCCAATATACTTCAGTGCTTTATACACCGAAGCCAGGTTCCCCATGCCGTAATCTACGATCGATATCACTTATCAGATTTCCTTTCCCGTCAGGCGAGAATAGCACTCACGGTATTTTTCTGCAGTCTTCTCGATGATCTCTTCAGGGAGTGTGGGAGCGGGATATGTCTTATCCCAATCCAAGGTCTCGAGCCATTCTCTTAAGTACTGCTTATCGAAGCTCTTCTGAGCTCTGCCGGGCTCGTAATCCTCAAGATCCCAGAATCTCGAGGAGTCGGGAGTGAACATCTCGTCTGCAACTACGAGTTTGCCGTCGATCTTACCGAACTCGAACTTGGTATCGGCAAGGATCAGGCCCTTCGTAAGAGCAAACTCGGATACCTTCTTATAGAGAGCGAGGGAAGCGTCACGGAGAGCCGTTGCATCTTCTTCGCCAATGATGTCCTTGAGCTGCTCGAAAGTGATGTTGATGTCGTGGCCGCTCTCTTCCTTGGTGGAAGGAGTAAACAAAGGCTCGGGGAGCTTATCACCCTGGACCATGCCCTCGGGCATCTTGATGCCGCCGACCGTGCCGGACTTCTTGTATTCCTTGAGAGCGGAACCTTCAAGATATCCTCTTACGATGCACTCTGCGGGAAGCATGTCCACTTTCTTTACCAGCATGGATCTGCCGGAAAGCTCTTCCTTATACTTATCAAGTCCCATGGGATATTGGGAAACATCCGTCGTGATGACATGGTTGCCGATGACATCCTTGGTGAAATCGAACCAGAAGGCCGAGATCGAAGACAATACCTTGCCCTTGTCGGGGATCAGCTCGTCGAAAACGACGTCGAAAGCCGAGATCCTGTCGGTAACGATCATGAGGAGGGAATCCCCGAGATCATAAACATTCCTGACCTTGCCCTTGCAGAATACGGGAAGATCGATAAAATCTGTGTCCTTGATAAGCATATTTTTATCTCCTTAAATGTTATTTCTTTATTCAGAGCACGCCCTTGGTGGATGCTATTGCACCGTTAAGGGAAGGATCTATAGCGGTTGCGATCTTAAGAGCCTTCGCGCAGGACTTGAACATGGCCTCGGCCTTGTGGTGATCGTTGACGCCGTAAAGGCACTTGACGTGCAGTGTGATGAGGGCGTTCATTGCGAATGCGCGGAAGAATTCCTCCACGAGCTGGGTGTCGAGTTCGCCGATCTTCTCGGCAGTAAAATCACACTCAAATACCAGGAAAGGCCTTCCGGATATATCGACCACGGCATCTCCGAGAGCCTCATCCAGAGGGCATCTGGCGTTGCCGAATCTTACGAT
Source organism: Clostridiales bacterium (assembly GCA_017964005.1). GTDB lineage: Bacteria > Bacillota > Clostridia > Saccharofermentanales > Saccharofermentanaceae > Saccharofermentans. The sequence goes on along the minus strand of JAGCSR010000056.1, from coordinate 14,450 downwards.
CCCGGCCTTGTCGCCTATTGCCTCTGCGAATGCCTTGCCCAGTGCGATGCCCACATCTTCTACGGAATGATGTCCGTCAACATAAAGGTCGCCCTTGCATGTGATATCCAGGTCCATACCGGAATGCTTGGACAGAGCCGTCAGCATGTGATCGAAAAATCCGATCCCGGTATCGATAGAGGACTTGCCCTCTCCGTCGATATTGAGGGTTACGGTAATATCCGTCTCGCCTGTCTTCCTGCTGATCTTAGCTGTTCTTGGCATTGTCGATCTCCTCTCTTACGTTCCTGATGAATTCATCCATCTCATCGTCCGTTCCTATAGTGATACGAAGATAATCGCCTATAAGAGGTTTATTAAAGTACCTTACAAGTATACCTTTTGCTTTAAGATTTTTGTATAGCGTTTCGGCTTTAAGCGGCACAGGAGGCTTGGCGAAAAGGAAATTCGCTCCGGACTCCGGCATGGTAAATCCCAAAGTTTTAAGTTCTTCAGCTATCCTCTTGCGGGTAGCGATGATCTTCTTCCTCGTCTCCTCGTAGTAACTCCTGTCATCCAGTGCCGCGGCTGCTATGACCTGGGCGAGCCTGTCGACCGGATAGGAATTGAAGGAATCCCTGGCCCTTAAGAGACCTTCGATAAGTTCCTTATCTCCTATGGCATATCCTACTCGGAGTCCCGCCAGGGAATATGCTTTGGACATCGTCTTAACGACTATAAGGTTCTTATACTTTCCGATAAGGCTTACTGCGGATACATAGTCTTCGGCAAAAGCCTGGTATGCCTCGTCGATCATGACCACAGAATCGGGGTTTGCCTTAAGGATCTTTTCGATGTCCTCCAATGGCATGACCCTGGATGTGGGAGCATTGGGGTTGGCTATGGCGATACCGCAGTTGGGAACGCCGATATAGTCTGCCGCATCGATCGCAAAGCCGTCTCTTAAAGGGACCTTCCTGCACCTCACCGAATAGAAGTCCGAATACACAGGATAGAAACTGTAGGATATCTCCGGTACCAGCACGGCCTTGTCCTGATCGTATTCTTTCTCCCAGTATGTCTGCCATACCAGAGCCAGGACCTCGTCGGACCCGTTGCCCACAAAGATGTTTTCGGGGGCAACGCCTTCGGCTCTTGCCGCAGCTTCCTTGATCGCCATGGCATCCGTATTCGGATAGAGCCTTAAGCTTGCAATATCAAACCCTTCCAGCGCCTTTTGGCATGCAGGCGAAGGCGGATAAGGGTTCTCGTTGGTGTTGAGTTTTATCACGCGCACGCCTTCTGCAGGCTGTTCGCCTGCCACATACGGCTCAATGGAGTTTATCTTTTTGTTCCAGTAGTTACTCAATCTTCAAACCTCACTCTTACGGATTCTGCGTGACAAGTAAGTCCTTCGCTGTCGGCAAATGCCGCCACATCCTTATAGACTTCCCTCAGCGACTCCTCGTTATAGCGGATGACGCTCATCTTCTTGTAGAAGTCCCCGGTGTTAAGGGGCGAGAAGAACCTTGCCGTTCCCGATGTGGGAAGGGTGTGGTTGGGACCTGCGAAGTAATCGCCCAAAGGCTCGGGTGACCAGGGCCCTACAAACACGGCGCCTGCATTCTTTATCTTGTCTAGTACGGCATCGGCATCCTCAACCAAAAGTTCAAGGTGTTCGGGAGCGATCTTCTCTGAGAAAGCTATAGCCGTATCGATATCGTCACAGACGATGATGGAAGCGTAGTTTGCAAGGGATTCCGCCAGGATCTCTTTTCTGGATGCTTCTTCGGATCTTCTGTCCACTGCCTCCAGCACTTTGTTTGCGAAGTCTTCGGATGTGGTTACGAGGATAGCCGAAGCGATCTTGTCGTGTTCTGCCTGAGACAGCATATCCGCCGCCGCAAACTCCGGATCGGTCGTACCGTCCGCGATGATCAGGATCTCCGAAGGTCCTGCGAACATATCTATATCCACCTGTCCGAAAACAAGTCTCTTGGCAGTATTTACATATATATTGCCGGGGCCGCAGATCTTATCGACTCTGGGGATCGTCTCCGTGCCGTACGCCATGGCGGCAACTGCCTGGGAACCTCCCACCTTATAGATCTCCGTGGCTCCCGCGATCGTCGCTGCAGCAAGGATGACCGGCGCGATGGTACCGTCAGCTCTCGGGGGTGTGCAGAACACGATCCTCGGGACTCCCGCAACGGATGCCGGGATAACATCCATTAAGACTGTTGACGGAAGAGGCGCGGTGCCTCCCGGAACATATACACCGGCTACGGATATGGGACGCACCCTGACACCTACCTCGGCGCCTTTGCCGGTCTCCATCATGAAGCCTTCTTCTTTCTGCTTCTCGTGGAATGTCCTAATGTTGTCTGCCGCTTTCTTAATGACTTCAAGAAGGGCAGGGTCGATCGTTGCCATTGCATCATCGATCTCTTTTTGTGTTACCTTCATGCCCTCGGCAGTAAGCTCGGCCTTATCGAACCTCTTCGTGTACTTAAGGACAGCCTCATCGCCGTTCTTCTTGATATCATCGATGATGACGGTAACTTTATCTATGATGGGACCTAAGTCCATCTTCCCGCGGGCTCCGAGAAGATCGGTAAGTTCATTAAGGTTATCCTTATCGCCTTTTACGAGTCTGCACTTCATCTTGTCATTCCCCCTTATTCTCATTGGCGTTCATGATCTCCACCTGCTCTTTGAGCTTGGCGATCATGGGCTTGATCTCATCTGCCTTCATCGTCATGGATACCCGGTTGACGACAACTCTTGCAGAAATATCCGCAACGGTCTCCAAAACATCGAGACCATTCTCGTAGAGAGTCCTTCCGGACTCGACTATATCAACTATTACTTCAGACAGGCCTATAAGGGGAGCCAGTTCCACGGAACCGTTGAGCTTAATGATCTCAACGCTCTCTTTCTTCACGCCTTCGAAATAGTTTCTGGTTATATTGGGATACTTGGTACCTACCCTCTTGTTGGGGATAGTGTCCAGCTTGCCCTTAAGTTCCGCAGGACCCGCAACGCACATGCGGCATTTGCCGAATCCCAGGTCTATAACCTCATAAAGCTGCCTTCCTTCTTCAAGGAGCGTATCCTTGCCTACGACTCCCAGGTCTGCAGCGCCGTACTCAACATAAGTAGGAACGTCCGCAGGCTTTGCCAGGATGAACCTCAGGCCCGTATTGGGGTCTTCCAATATGAGTTTTCTGGATTTCTCCCTTCCTGCAGATACATCGTAACCTGCCTTCTCGAGAAGATCCAATGCCTGTTCTGCAAGCCTTCCCTTGGATAAAGCTATCGTTATCATTGATCCTGCCCTCCTTCATTCACATAAAAGACGGCATCTATACCTTCTTTGTCTGCATATTCTTCCAGTTCTTCTTCGCTCATTCCGCAGGAATCCAATACAACCTTGGATCCGTCGGCTCTCATAGTCTGGGCCAATGCGATAGCGGAAGCCCTGGCGCCCTTTATGTTCCTGTCATATCCCACTACTGCATCAGGTGCAGGATCAGGCATCTCCGCATCCTGTCTTATGAGAGCCGTAACTGCCAAAGTAATGGACAAAGAGAATCCCACAGCCTCAGCATCTCTTCCGAACTTGGATACCACATTGTCGTACCGGCCGCCGGAGATGATGGGGAATCCCACCTCATAGGTATAACCTTTGAATATAACGCCCGTGTAGTAATCGATACTGCCGATAAGCCCCAGGTCGACCGTTATGTACTTAAGAACACCGTATTCGGCCAGGCAGTCAAGGACTTCTCTTAAGTAATTGAGGACCCCTTTGGCTGTCTCATCCGTGACCCTCTCCATGAAAGAATCTATGACATCGTACTGTCCCTGGCTCTCGGGGAGCATAAGAAGGGTCTTGCGGTCCTCATCCGAAAGATTCAGTCTGTCACAGGTCTTGTCGATGGTAACAGAATCCTTGGCTTCAACAGCTTCTCTTATGGAAGCAAGATCATCCTGACCAATGTCCATCTGTCTTCCAAGACACTCAATGAACATTACCTGACCTATGGAGATCTGAAGGTCCTCTATCCCCATCTCCCTGGCAGAAGAAATAGCCAAAGCAATGACCTCGGCGTCGGCTTCAGGACCTGATGCCCCAAGGAGCTCCACACCCGCCTGGGTGAACCCGCTCTGCTTTCCTCCGCCCATCTGGTTGAAGCGGTACATATTCTCGATATAAGAAAGCCTTATCGGAAGGTCAGCATCCTTATATGTGGATGCCGCAAAACGTGCGGCTGGTACAGTACCGTCGTATCTTACGGCAAGGAGCCTTCCCTTCTGATCGGTAAGCTTATAAAGTTCTTCTTCAGCAACAAATCCCGTGGATGTATAAATATCGCAATATTCTATCCCGGGGGTCATTATCTCCTTATAACCATTCAATGCGAAAAGATCGCGGAGCTTGCCTTCGCAATCCTTCTGAAAAGCACATGATGACGGAAGCATGTCGCAAAAACCGTCGGCTGTATAAAACTTTTCTCCCATATTATTTCCCTCGTTCTGTAATTTTCTTTAGTTGACTAAAGAATTATCTGACGTAGACAAGTATAATCATCAATCCGTGATTTGTCAAATATGATTGAAAAAATAAGAGCCAGATGTTCTTTAGTCATAGGCTTCCATTATGCGATCCCTGGTGACTTTTGCAAAGGCAGAAGCTGCAGCGATGGAATTTCACTTAACCAAAAACAATCCTACCAGATACACCATTACAATAAACAAAATAATTAATGACATACAAATACAAATTACGTGATAGGTATTTTTCTTAACTATTTTCTTAGCTGTAAAAACAGTAATTATACTAGACAAAACCAATGATATAACAGCTAATGTTATAAGAATATTTCTGTTTGTATTAATCTGTTCTTCTTTGTCAATTCTCAGCTGTTCTAAATCATTAACAATTAAACCACCTTCTTTGAATCTATCTGCTGGTATTCTGTTATTTATATGTATATTTTCTCCTTTTTCATTCACATAATAACGACCCATCAATTCGCCGCAATCATTTATCAAATATGAATTAATAATGGTTCCAGCAGAAAGAGTATTGGTTTGAGATAGGTCATTAGCGTTGATATTGGAGTAAGTATCTATATGTATAGATGACTGTAATACATATTGCTTCTCGTATTTGTAATAGTTTTTTCTGTTTAGACGTATCATTTCTCGCATCGGTGCTAGTGATAACAGCAACAGAAAGGCTATAAATACCATAATAAATTCTATAAATATATATCTTCTCATCGTAGCTATTTTACAATAGAATAATTAAATGGTTTCTGATTTGAATCATACTCATCCTTATTGTGATACCAGAAATACTCTGTTTGAGAATCATCAACCTTAAAGACTACATATATGGATCCCTCACCGTAACTTATATAGTCTCCATTTACTTCGATAGTGCCGGGTACAACTTTGGTAACATAGTCATCACTATTATCCTGATGATCACAAATAGATTCAAGATAATCATTAATCATATTTAACTTCTCTCTCTTCGAGGAACCAATATACATATCCGTTTGAATCAAATCTATAACACCATTAAAAACAGTTTTAACTTCGTATGTTGGAACAGTATATGGAACCGTTCCTGATGAATTGCCAACCCCAATGTTGATGCACAAACATACACATACAACCAGCATAAGGAGAAAAAACAAAAATATTACAATACAATATTTCTTTTTCATATTTGAATAAAATCTTGATTCATTGATTTTTTGCTGTGAATATCTGCCCAATAGCAATGCTGAAATGGTAGACCAAACCCAGAGATAAGATGACACTCAGGACTAGCTCCGTTGTTGGTGTAATAAACATATGCGCCTTCTGGTGGATTAGTAATGTTATAGCAAAACAACGGATTAAATTTCACTTCACAAGTCCAACCATAGACTTCGTCAACATCGCATTCCTGTGAGAATTGTTCGCAATAATTATCAGTTTTATTTATATCTGCACTGTAACATGCTTGAATATCAATCGCATTTATATGTATTTCTCTCATTTTCTGTAATGCCCCAAAATCTTGAGCATTCGACGGTGGGAAGGCTACACCGTCAGCAATGATAAGATGTTTATTTATATCAGTATGAGCCACTATTATGATATTATCCACATAAGAGTATCTTCGGCCTTCTTCATCAATGGTTCCATCAGGAAGAATTCTATCAAGGTTTCCCCATATATTACCAAAGTGGTTCAAATCCTTAACTACTATAGGCACACAATCCATACCTAATAAAATCATCTGTATTTTGTACCAATTAGCAGTTATTTCTATTGATTTATCTCCATTGGTTTCTGGACCAATAAAAATATAATTGATCGGTCTATTTACCTCATTTAATGTAGCATCATCATTATCATCAGCCTCATCATTATCCGAATCTGCATTACCTGGATGCGACTTCTGCTTGTAATACACATATCCTGACCACCTGATATCGTAGCTAACAGGAATCCACTCGTTGTATTTAGATGATTCTATATTGGGAACTGCATCGATAACAAAGCCTAAACTACCCATTTCTGCACCGTCACTAACGGTATCCCCGTCAGTATCGGCTAATGAAGGATCTGTGCGGACTACTTCGCCTATGTTGTTGATCATTCCTCCTGTTTCTATGCAATCAGGCAGGCCGTCTCCGTCTGTGTCATCTTTATTCTCCAGGCTGTGGATATACCTTGGCATATCATAGCCCCATTCAAAAAGGTTGTAATAGTTATTTGTGCTGTCACAAGCACTCGCCCAGGTCCTGACCCATACGGCTTCATCAATGAGCATATATTTTGAGAAGTGTGTCGTAGAAACACTGACAGTATTCTCCTCAGTATCCTGAACAGAATTCCTGAGTATCTTGTACTCATTGTTTTCCTCATCATACCAGAGCACTTTGAGGTTTTCTTCGTCTACTTCATCAGAATACTTGAATACTATCGTCATGCTTCCGAAATCACCTGTTGATTCAATATCCACAGGTACACCTACCAGCGCCTTTATTCGGGAAGACAAGGTATCTACAGCATAAACATTCTTAATCCTTGTATTCTCATCTATACAGCCGCTGATGCTTCCTCTGACAGTTACGGATGTTACTCCTTTTAACTTGGAATCATCAGGGACATTATAGGAAAGCGTCTGATATCTTAACGAATCACTGTCTTTTACTTTGGGGTTGATTCCCATCCTGACCTCATTGTAATCGCTGATACCGTCTTCATCCGTGTCATACTGTAAAGGTGAGGTTCCGTAGAGCTTAACTTCCTCTGCATCAGTTAACTTATCGTAATCGGTATCCTCTGACATGGGATTCGTTTCTAAATCAAGTTCTTCCTTATTTGTAAGCCCGTCCTTATCGTAATCTTCCCTGTCGTCAGTAATCCCGTTATTATCTGAATCCTTTTTCAAAGGATCCAAGCCTAGAAACAACTCATAACCATCCTTTAATCCGTCTTTGTCCGTATCAGGATCATTCTTGTCAGTACCGTAATTCGGTTCAAGGTCGTCAGGAATAAGGTCTCCGTCAGTATCCTTGTCGTAATCGATCTCTCCAGGGGATACAGTAACTGTTGGATTTGCCGTTACGGTAGGTTCCTCTGTCGGCGATGGAGTATCTGTTACGGTAATTACAGGTGTTGCTGTAGGAGCATCTGTTGCTGTCGGAACAGATGTTGCAGTAGGAGCAGGTGTATCTGTTGGAGACGGTGAAGGTGATTCTGTTGCCGTCGGGACCTGTGTTGCTGTCGCGGTCGGTGAAGGGACAGTTACAGTCCCATTATGCTCGATCTCTCTTACATCCCATATTCCGTTACCGTTGTTATCCTCGTCCAACCCAAATGCCAATGTCTTGGCTGATACAGAATAATCCGATAATTCAAACGAAACAGAAGGATCGTGCTGTCCGCCCTGTATTCCTATCCTGTACTCTTGCCTCTTGGAAATATTCTGATTGTTCCCGTCGTTCGTTATAGTATAGGAACCGTCAGCGTTAGCTGAAAAGACAGATGAATCTGCCTGTGTTAATTGTCTATTGGAATTAAAGGTTATCGTCCAATCCCGGACATCTCTATTTGATCTGTTCTTTAAGATCAGGGCTCCGTTGAATCCTGATGTCCAGTCTGAATATTCTTCATATCTGTATGAGAGGTCATCTTCGTCCAATGTAATGGTCTTGGTATTCAGAAGATAGAATGACGGTTCTTCTGTTATGTCATTGCCGTCTTTTGAAGATGCGGTGAACCCAATTGTCTGAGACTTACCGGGAAGGATATCCTGATTCCAGTCTTTATTGGTCACAGTATAAAGATCTTCTTTATGTTCTTCTATTGAGCAGTTATAGGGATTCTCTATGGTATATGGATAGTCGAATGTGAAATACCAGTCGTGGATCGTCTTCTGTCCCTTGTTTGTGAAAGTGATCTCTATATTGGCATGTCCCTGCCATGAGTTGACTGTTTTTACTTTAGCAATGAAATCATTCTCTTCCACACTTCTAAAAGTTCTCTCAGAAGTTTCTGTCTGATCCATAGTTTCTGCCAGGACTTTGGTACACATATCAGCAGGGGGGGGCCATCAAGAGCCCTGATAATATCATCCCAACCACCATCTTCTTAGCTCTTGAACTGTACATATCTTTACCCCCAGATACTGTTTTGGACTAAGATCAACCCTAATTGGGACTTTAGCATGTTAAAAGGGTGATGTCAACTGATGTTTGTTAAGACTGACTATTTATGGTACTTCTCGCCCCTTGCGATCTTGAAAGCACGGTAGAGCTGCTCCATCAGGATGAGTCTTGTCATCTGATGGGTGAGGGTAATATCACCGAATTTGATCTTCCTTTGGGATCTTTTTCTTACTTCATCAGATATACCGCAGGAGCCTCCTATGACGATGGTGATCTTTGCCCCGCCCCGCTCTATGTCATTTATCAGGTATTCAGAGAGTTCCTCGCTGGTAACTTCTTTACCGTGAAGATCCATTACCCAGACTATATCCTTATCGGAGATCTTGGACAGGATCTGTTCGCCTTCCCTTCTGATTCCTTCTGCTTCAGGGATAGAATCCGGGGAATCGGGAACTTCTGTTATCTCCACTTCAGCATAACCTGACAGGCGCTTAATGTATTCCGCAATGCCGTCCTTGAGCCATTTTTCCTTTATCTTGCCCGGGGCTATGATCCTGATCTTCATACGGAGAACCCCTCGGTAGGACCTGTCTTTCTTGCTGTCCTGAGTTCAAAGTCTCTTCCGGCCTTTATACCGAACTGCAGCATGTAATCAGTGGTACAGGCCAAAGCCTTCTCGTCAGTGTTGTTATTGGGGCTCAGGTGTCCCAGGATGAATTTTCTTGTGCCTGAATCGTAGAGTCTTTTGACCTGTCTTGCACATTCATCGTTGCTTATATGACCCCTGCCGCCGCTGATCCTCTTTTGGAGAGGGTAAGGGTAGGGGCCGGTCCTGAGCATCACAGGATCGTAATTGGATTCTATAAGGATAGCATCCACTCCTTTGGAGAAACCTTCCATTGCAGGGTTAAAGGTTCCAAGGTCGGTCATGACCGCAACAGTCTTGCCGGTTATAAGGTTCTTTATCTTATATACGACAGATCCTGATATATCGTGAGGTGTGGGCAGCGCCATGACCTCCGCGGCGCAGTCCAGTGTCACGATCTCATTCTCTTCAATGGTTATGTATTTGGATGCCGGGTTTTCTTTTGTGGCGATCTCGCGCATCTTCCTGTGTGTTACGGATGTAGCCAGTACCGCCGAATGGTGTTTTCTCACAAAGACATCCACACCTGCTATGTGATCACCGTGTCCGTGGGTTACGAAGATGCATTCTATGTCATCGGGAAGGACGCCGACGGACATAAGAGCTGCTTCCGTCTGCTTGCAGTTCTTGCCGCAGTCAATGAGAAAACAGCTGCCGTTACATTTGATGAGTGTTGAATTGCCGCCGGAAGAAGAATAGAGAGGTATGAGTTCCAGTCCGTCCCTCATGCTTCGGTATCCTCCGAGGTATAATCCACATTGATCCTCTCGATGGTGGCTCCCACGGCGGTAAGCTTGCTTACGATATGCTCATACCCGCGGTCGATCCTTTGGGCATCGTTGATATATGAAGTGCCCTCGGCTGCAAGGGCGGCGCAAACCAGAGCCGCGCCGGCGCGAAGGTCAGTCGCCTCTACCGTGGCGCTCTTGAATGAAGTGATGCCGTTTACCAGAGCTATCCTGTCGTAGACGGTGATGTTCGCGCCCATCTTGGCAAGCTCGGGAATATACTGGAACCTGCTCTGCCAGACATTCTCATGCATACGGCTCATACCGGAAGCCTTGCAGAGGAGTACCACCGTCTGAGGCTGAAGATCCGTAGGGAATCCCGGATGAGGAGATGTTTTGACATTGATCGAATAAAGTTCCTCTTCGGGGAAAGGATTATAGACTCTTATGGTATCGTCGCCTTCTTCCACCGTATATCCCATCTCCCGCATCTTAGCGGACAGAGGATCCATATGAGGCGGGATCAGGTTATGTATGGTGATGTCACCGCCCGTTACGGCAGCGGCGATCATATATGTTCCGGCCTCGATCTGGTCGGGGATTATCGAATATGTGAAGTTGCCGGGAAGCACGGGAACACCGTCGATCTTGATGATATCGGTACCCGCGCCCTTTATCCTGGCGCCCATGGCATTGAGGAAGTTGGCTACGTCAACTATATGAGGCTCCTTGGCCGCATTGTTGATCACGGTCCTTCCCTGTGCTTTGCATGCCGCCAGCATCGCGTTGATGGTCGCGCCGACACTTACTATATCGAAGAATATGTTGGCTCCACGCAAGGGGTTGGCGCTGAGATTAACGATACCGTTGTCAATATCGTCGGGTCTGGATCCTCTGGCACCCATGAGCCTGAAAGCCTTAAGATGCAGATCTATGGGTCTCTGACCGAAGTTGCAGCCGCCCGGAAGCCTTATGGATGCCTTGCCCGAACGGGAAAGCAGCGCTCCCATGAGATAGTAGGATGCCCTTATCTTGGATACGAGCGCACCTGAAGCCTTATATGTATTGATCGTTCTGGGATCGATGATCAGAGTGTGGATATCCGGGGCTTCGATAGTTGCGCCAAGGGATCTGCAGAGGTCTACCATAACGTGGACATCGGAGATGTCGGGGACATTCTCCAACGTGCAGGGACCGTCGACCATCATGGCAGCAGCGATAATGCCGAGAGCGGCATTCTTGCTTCCCGATATCTCTATATCTCCCCTAAGGGGAGTTCCGCCCGTGATCTTATATGCGTAGGGACGGGATCTATCCAGTTTTTCTTCTGTCACTTATATTGCCTTTTCTTTGTTGCTTTTTTGCCGAAATCCCGGGACTCGCCCGTTCAGTTCTCACCCAGCGGTGCCGAATCATCCAGCAGTCTCTTAAGAGTAGATTCCGATTCTTTCTTCTTCGATCTTCTCGGAGCGGATTCGGGATGGATCGCCGCTTTCTCCTTCTTCATCTCCACAGCGGCTCTTCCTGAAGCCTGCTGCGGTGCCGCACTCAACTGTGTCACCGGAGTCGTGAGTATCTTGCGCGCCTCTTCTTTGCGCCTGCGGATTTCCTCCGCCTCATCTTCTTCGGGACTATAGGATACATCATCTGTGGAAGGTTCTGCGATTACATTCTGAAGAATTTTCGTATTATCCGCAGGTTCATTCTGTACATCCTGTGGATGATTTTCGATGATCACGGGCTGCTGGGGAACGGGTTCCGGGGGTGTCTGCACAAGAACCGGTTCTGCGGGAGCTTCCGCATGAGCCTGGGCAACCCTGTCAAAGAGGGCATCAGCCGTATCGTCCGGGGCGGGCGGCTCTCTTGTCACGCCTATCTCGGGATCGTACTCGCCGTAATCGGATACATCGTCCATATCATCTGTGAACAGGAGTTCATCGGTCATCTCCTTGAACCTGTCATCACTGAATCCGCGGAGGAGCGCCGTCATCGCCTTGTGCTTGCCTTCTGCCGTGCACTCTTCATAATCTTTGACCTTGTCATAGAGATCTTCATACTCGAAGGACTTGACGGCCTCGGTTATCTGCATGCAAAGATACTGGGCGGCAGACTTATAGATCTGGACCTCGCTTATGACTCCGCTGGCCGCATCCTTATGAACTGTCTCAAAGACGGCTTCTGCCGTAGGCATGGTGAAGTTGAACACGGAACCCGATCCGATACCGGACACAACGCTTATGGAACCGCCATGCATCTCCGCGATCTCTTTTGCAATGGACAGGCCTATGCCCGAACCGCCGACTTCACGGGATCCGGAATTATCCACTCTGTAGAATCTCTCGAAAAGGTGATTTAAGGACTCTTCGGGTATCCCTCTTCCGTTGTCTTCGATCTGTACGCTGATCTGGTCTCCGATCACCGCGATAATGATCTTGATCTCGTTGGGTACCGTCTTGCCCTCGTAATCTATGTACTTAACGGCGTTGGTGAGCAGGTTGATGATGACCCTCATTACGAGACTTGCGTTACCGTACAGGAGAGGATACTGCTTATCTTCAGGCATAATGAAGTGAACATTCTCTCTTCCGGGATAGTCGGTAATGTTGGACAGGGCCTTGGATACATCGTCTTTGATATCGAAGACCGTCATCCTGTTAACGTGGGAACACTCGGACAATACAAGGAAGTCCTGGACGATATCCCGCATCCTGTCGGCATTGACGGAGATACGGTCTCCCCACCTCTTGATATCCTCAAAGGAAGGCATATTGTCCTTCGACATGTTGTCGAAGAAATACTCGCTCATCTTGATGACTGTAAGAGGGGTCTTGAGCTCGTGAGATACATTGGCGGCAAGGTCCTTTTGCCTTCTCTCGTCATCTTTGATCTGAGTAATGTCGTCTATGATGACTATCTTGAGATCATGGTCATGGAAGATCTTATATTCCTCATCCGCAAATGCGTTCCTGACGATCTTTATCTCATATATATGTTTGTCGCAAAGATAATTGGCCCTGATAATGTTGATGCCGTTCTCGCATCCCAGGATATATGAGGATTTTAATCTGTTGTCACCGTCGTCATATGTGTCCAGGAACAGATCCAAGGTCTTTGGAATTCCTTTGCCTCCGCCGAATCCCTGAAGATCGAATACTTTCTCGTTGGCATAGACCATGCCGTTGTCGTCGTAGACGATGACACCCAGTCCCACTTCCTCGAGAACGGACTTCTTGACAAGGTCGCGGCCAGCTATCTTACTGTATTCCTCGGTGACTTTCCTCCTCAGGGACGTGTTGCCTACGATATATCCCATAGCAACACCCGCCATGACAAGAAGGAGGGCGATAACAATGGTCAACGGCAGATTCCCCCTGATGGCGTCCCACAGACTTACGGACAGAATTAGGTTCATAGATAATTACTTAAGGTCGTTGGGGAAGAAATACCCAAAGCCCCTTCTGGTCAGGATATACTTGAAATACTTCTGATCGGGTTCGATCTTCTGTCTGGTCCTCTTGATCGTAACATCGACAGTTCTCTCGTCGCCTAAGAAATCATACTTCCAGACCTGCTTAAGAAGCTCTCCTCTGGAACATACTCTTCCGGCATTCTCCTCAAGATACTGCAGAAGCTGGAATTCACGGTTGGTAAGGTCACAGCTCTCCTCGTATTTGAAAGCCTGCATGGCATCATTATCGATGATGAGCTCACCGTCACAATATACGCGTCTGTTAGCAGACTCCTTGCCTCTCTTATCGTTATACTCAAGTCTTCTCTTGAGAGCCTTGATCTGAGATAGGAGCGCGCTGGCATTATAAGGCTTTGCGATATAGACATCGGCTCCGCCGTCAAGGGCCAGAGACTCATATGTCGCTTCATCACCCTTGCCCGTAAGCATGATGACAGGTGTCTGGAATCCTTCCTCCCTGTATTTCTCAAGGAACTGCATTCCGCTCATCTCGGGCATCATCCAGTCAAGGAGGATTATGTCAGGTGACTGAGCCACTGCAAGCTCATAACCTGCCTTGGCAGAAGTGGCAGACAACACCTCATAACCGGCGCTGTCCAGGATCTCCGAAGTTCCGGTGACGATCTGATTATCGTCATCTATTATCAATATCTTCGTCATATATACACCCCTTGCGACATAAGAATTTAACTTTACTTTCTCATTTTACCAATAAATATATTCTTGGCAAATGTAATTATTACATTTTTTCGAAAATAATATGGGGCAAAAAAAGAGGACTTTAAGCTGCTCGCTTAAAGTCCTCATATAATCCGGCAGCAACCTATCTTCCCGGACCGTTGCCAGTCAAGTATTGTCGGCACGAACGAGCTTAACTTCTGTGTTCGGGATGGGAACAGGTGTGGCCTCGCCGTAATCACCACCGGAATGGTTGAGAGTCTTATACC
>JAGCSR010000007.1 GCA_017964005.1 Clostridiales bacterium | reverse complement strand
GGGATGCCATATTTAACGGAAGCCTCATGTTTTGTTAATTCACCATCGTGAACACGCTTACCAATGGCTAATCTTTCTTCTTTTATGCCGAACATTTTTACACCTCTGTTTATTTGATACTTAATAATGTAGCTGAAACTCCTTTAGGTGTATATACTTTTCGTCAGGTGTCTACTTTTACGTTACCACTTCACAAATCTTGAATTATGAATATTTGATAGAAAAATTTAGCATTATTTTCTATCAAATCCATAATAAATCGAAAATGATAGAAAACCTGAGACGATTCTTTCTATCAAAATGCTTTTTTCGACTATTTGATAGAAAACTGTTTTTGACAGAACTAATAAAGTTGATATAATAAAGCGGCTGAGGAGACGTATCGAAGTGGTCATAACGGGGCGCACTCGAAATGCGTTTGTCGGGTAACCGGCACGTGGGTTCGAATCCCACCGTCTCCGCCAAATCATGTGAAGTTACCCCCATAATTTGGACCAATAGGTTACAATTTATGGGGGTGCTTTTATGCTGATCACACGAGAAACAAAACTGGAAATCGTAAAAAAACACCTTGAAGAGGGTGTTACGCTCAAAGAACTATCCGAGGAATACGGTATTCATTCCTTGAAACAGAATTAACACTTTCAGCCATACATAAATTTTTGCCATTATTCATTTGATTCGTTCAATTTCTCAACCCTCTCGAAATCTTTTGTTATGAGAGGGTTATTATTTTCTTTCTTTTATCACTGTCCCTGCACGATCGTTCATTATCTTAATGACATCATCGAGCGACTTATCCCGCGCAAGATATGGTTGGATCTCTTCGTAGATAATAATGTCTATGTCACTGTCTGACCTCACAATATGGTTAACCGATCCGGTCACCGATCTTATGGTATCAAGTGCATCTGTCCCCATCTGGTCAGTCGAATCAGTGTCCCAAACCATGAAACTGGTCAGTTCTTTCATTTTGCGGTTGTATTGATCGATACAATCTTTCCCGACTGAATCGAATGCCTCACGGTTGACCGGGAAAGAATTCTGATTACCCAAGTCATCCGTCGGTTTGCAAAGCTCAGTCTGAACGTCCCGGCTTAACAGCGTTTCAATAAATCTCCATGCGCCCTGGGGACATTTTGATCCTTGAGATACAGATACGAACCTTCTGATCTCTGCTGAGGGGCCGCGCCCGTCGCCAGACGGGAAACCCACAAGATCGGCATTTTTCTGATTAATGGAAACATCGTATACACTGTTGAACCAACCAAGGTAACCTTCTATACCGAGAGACGGTGCATAGTCCTTCTTAAGGCTGTTAAGATAATCATCGAATTCAAGATCGTTTATGTTATCCTTTGCAAATTCTGCCAGTTCCCTGAATGCAGGACAATCAAAATCGACGGTGCCGTCATGTTCCAAAACATCGTATTCACATTTGAGACATTCACTGATGAAATCAGTTTTCGACCTCGCGATGACATTCACTCCGTTGCTATAGGAATCCGTAAATTGCCCGAACTGCTCATATGTCATTCCGGAACCTTCAATATCATACTTTGATCTGTCCACGATAATGCCATCCAGAACAAAAGACAAGGGAATTGCATACAGACAGCCATCGTTTTCGCAAGCCGTGAAGATATTGTCAAAAACCTCATCCTTCAATTTGCTCGACTCGTAATAAGATTTAAGATCCGTCATGCACGCTTTGTTGTTAAGCTGGCCGTAATTGGAAACATAGAAGACAATATCGGGGGTGTTTGCTGACTTAAGATCCACCATCATGCGGCTCCCTACTTCACCTCTGTTATAGATCTCGGGGACATCAGATCCGAATGAACTCATCTCTTTGTCTTCGTAGACGTTCGGAACTATCTTGATGAAATAATCTTTATCCTCCTTATTGAAAGAATGAATTGCATCATAGATCGCGCTTTCCGGATACCCGTCTGTCGTTATCAGGATCTTTCCGGCGTTAGGGTTTGTTGCAGCTCTTGTTGCTTTCCCGATGCCGAATCTGCATGTGAAATCCTTCACGATGTAATCACCCACTGCAAACTCAACCGTCTCCTCATTGGCGCTTATTACCTTACATGCAGTTTTATAAGGCGAATTAACGACCGTACGGTTTATGTCGACATTCTCCAGCAAAACGATATTATTCATACAATTGTTGACAAAATCAGGTGTGCAAAAAGCATCGGGAGTAACAAAGTATATCTTTCCGTCATTGCCCGTATTATGGACGATATCTTCTCTGTACCATGTAAAATACGGCTTTATCCAATCATAATCAGATGTCTCTTTAGAAAGAGTCCTGCCGGCGGCATCGTAGATAAAATAGTTATGCGTCTGATAATCATAGAAAAGCACCTGTGTATCACTCACGGGGATAAGATCTGATACATATCCCGTAAGATCATTCGCAAATTCGCTTCCGGGCGCAAAACAATACTCCTCGCCGTCAGGGCCAACGGTAAGGATACAAAATCCTTCATATAGACAGGTAAACAGATCGTATCCCCCACACTTGGTCCATTGGATCTTATCATCCTCATACGTAGAAGCCAGGCCCCGGGGGAATTCATATGAATCCGATAAAGTAACGGCCCCTGCCGCAATATCGATATCCAATATCGTTATCGCTTTCTTGCTGTAATCATTCACCTTCATCTTAAGCTTGCCGTCCAGGATCATCAGATCCCTTGATATCTCGAAAGATGACAGATTAAGATCGGGATTGGTTTCCCGAAGCTTTGCGCGAAGATCCATATCAACGACCGAATCGTCCGTCTCGGAGCATAAGCATAGTTTTAAAGTTGACAGATCGTTCGACTGGACCGCAAAAACATAACCATCAGACGCCTTACCAATCGGATACTGCCGGGTCTGATTCTCGACGAAAACATCTTCATCGACACTGGAAAGATGATATAAGATCTCGCAGTCATACCAGGGCATGTCAGCAGAGATCTTCACGGCACCCGCATCGCCCTTTGTCGCGAAAAACGAACAGCCGAACAAAGAAAGAGATAAGGCTGCAACTATTAACAATGCAACAGACTTTCTTATGACCTTCATATTCCCCTCCGACAAAACACCCTCTGTCAAAATACGATAATATTATACCGCACGATAAAGTGACTCTTCAGACACAAAAACGTCATCCATAGAACATTGCCACTCTCTCATTAATGGATGCCGCCGTACCGCGGATCGTCTCGGTGTAATCACTCCCGTCATAGGGAGCTACAAACACTTCGACACTGTCTGATGTCCCGATCTCGATCTCCATATGGTCATGACGAGAATTATCGAATTCAAGCTGATATAATTGTCTTAACCGATACCTTGGGGGATATAAAACCAGTCAATCATGAACAACGATCTGATCCGCAAAGCAGAAGAATATATACAGGTCCTGTTTGAGGGGAACTCTGACGGACACGGCATAGACCATAGCCTCAGGGTGCTTACGAACGCCATGGAGATCGCCCGCGAAGAACCCGGTGCGGATCTTGAACTTGTGGCCTTAGCATCCCTCCTTCACGATGCCGATGATCACAAGCTTACCGACACAAAGGATAATGCCAACGCAAGGGATTTCCTCAAGGAGAATAACGTTGAAGATGACAGGATCGAACTTATCTTAAGCATCATCAATTCCGTCTCGTTCAGCAAGAACCGGGGGAAGATCCCGGATACTATCGAAGGGAAGATCGTGCAGGACGCAGACAGACTGGATGCAATGGGCGCTGTGGGGATAGCAAGGACCTTCGCTTACGGAGGAAAGAACGGGAGATCTGTGGATGACAGCATCGGGCACTTTCACGATAAGCTCCTGCTCCTTAAAGACGGACTCAATACAAAGACCGCACGGAAGATGGCTGAAGAAAGACATGAGTTTATGTTGGAGTTCCTGTCTCATTACGATTCAGAGACCGGGTCGCCGGAAAGCTGAGGGTTCATCATGGATAACAGAAAAGAATTGGGAGCAACATTCGATACTGCGGCTTCTGCCTATGACAAGATGCGGCCGGGGTACCCGCAGGAACTGTATCATAAGATCTTCGAATATATAAAGATCGATGAGAAGAGCCTTGCCGCAGAAGTCGGAAGCGGGACCGGCCAGGCAACCGGACCGGTCCTCAAGACAGGCTGCTCTCTTACCGCTGTCGAGTATGGCGAGAACCTGTCAGCTGTATTGAAAGATAAATACAAGGACTATGACAGGTTCAACGTTGTGACCGGCAAGTTCGAAGATGTCAAACTTGAAGAGGACTCATACGATCTTATCTTCTCGGCAACAGCTTTCCATTGGGTCCCCGAGGAGACCGGATATCCCAAAGTATATTCACTCCTCAAAGAAGGCGGAGCTTTCGCGCGTTTTGCCAACCGCCCCAGGACCAGCGAGGACAATCCGGAACTTGCGCGGGAGATAGACTCCATCTACGAATCTCACTACAACAGATATTACGGGATCAAATCAGGATCCAAGCCGTGGTTTACCGAAGAAAAAGCAAAGGAGATATCGCTTATCCCCGCAAAGTACGGATTTACGGATATCGAATATCACCTCTTCTTCCGCAAGAGGGTCTTTACTGCATCAGAATACATTCAGCTCCTCGGAACATACTCCGACCATATAGCGATCGAAGACAGCATAAGACATGAGTTTTTCGCGAAGATAGAAGACGCGGTCTTAAGGCACGGCGGTACGATCACGATCAGCGATACGCTGGATCTGGAACTGGCGCGCAAACCTTACTCGAAAGAAGAATAATCGAAAACGGCATCGTTGCCTTCGGAATCTGTGTAGTAGATGAGATTCTTGTCCGGGTCAAAGGAAGTAAAATACCCTCCCCAAAGCGGCGCGAAGAAATCGTCATCGGCAGTATATTCCATTCCGTTATGTTGCTTCTTATAGTGGCATCCGACGGTCATGTTTTTCTTCTGGTAACCATCCTCATTCTCACGCTGCTCATCGGTCATCATGAAGTACGCCAGATAGTCTCCGGAACTCATTGCGTAAGTCGGATCAACATGGTAGTTCTTACCGTTGATCGTTACATACGACCAGCTGTGTCCTTCGCCGGTCCGGGGGGTGTTCCCGCCGACAGTAGCAGCGTCCACTCCCGCCTGAAGAAGCAGATATGAGAATGCCGGGGCGCACTCACTGCAGATACCGTGGTCCGTTGTAAGGAACCTGTATGCGCTCAGGTTATCGATATAACGATCTTTCATATCATCATATGTATCGTAATCGTAGGTGTAGTTCTCGCTGAAATAGATATAGAGCGCCAGGACTTTCTCTATGTCGGAATAATTATCCCTTAAGTTCTCATTGAGGATGTCGGTTACGATCTTCTCAAATTCGGCTTCCTTGACGGCAAACTCTTCCTTGGGGATCAGATACTGGAAAGTCGCCTTCCCGTCCTTGTATGCGCCGGCATAGTTGGACTCGGTATATTCATCCAGGATCGGAGAACACACCGTCGGGAACTGCCCCATCATCCAATCATAATCTTTCTCGCTCTTCACCTCGAAAACATCCTCTCCGTTGAGCGCCGCGTGAACATAATTGGCGTATGCCTCGCACATGTCTTCACCCATGATATCCCTGAATATGGACGATATAACCACGGGTTTAAACTCGTAATGGCCTCTGGGGTCTTCGGTCGTTGTGGTGGTGGGTTCAGTCGTGGTGGCAGTCGTTGTTGCCTCAGTCGTGGTTGTCGCGACAGCTTCCGAAGAAGTCGCATCAGAAGTCTCAACAGCGTTGGCGGCACATCCCGCAAGAGCTGCAGACAGGACCGCAACACACATTATGGATGTCAGTATCTTTTTCATATCAGTACTTCCCTGTTCGATTTTTCGGCGGTAATTATATCAGATAACAATCTGTATTCAGCCACGGAAGCAAACTTAACGCAAATTTGCCCCGATTGAACCTTTCGCATTCCGACTGATATAATAGCACCGGAAGTATTACATTAGGGGGACAATTGATGTCTTACTATTCTTCGGGAAGATCACGGCCGTGTATATTTAGGCGCGTTATCGGCGACATACTTATCGCGGCAGTCGCCGTCCTTACAGTATGGGTATCGGTCATCATGATACCAAGGATCACATCCGTGGTGCTGAAGGATAATTACATCATGAACTATGCCGCGGAAATTGGCATATGCCTGTTGTTCATGATCCTCGCTTTGGACATAAGGTTCGGGATCCTTTCCAAAGGAAGATCCAATCTTACTATGGCACTTGGAATGATCCTCCGTTGCTTCATTGTCCTTCTGTGTGCATCTATCCTGTTCTTCGCGGGCAAAGCAATATCCAAAAGCTTCATCAAAAACGACAGCCCTGCGCAATACGCGATCGTCCTCGGGCTTGCCCTTCAAAACGGGAAACCTACGGATAACCTGATATCCCGTATCGATACAGCCAGAGATTACATCGACAAGTATCCTGACTCAACGCTCATCCTGGCAGGAGGCAATGCGGACGATTCAGGCAGGACGGAAGCCAAGGTAATGCAGGAACTCTTGGAAGAAAGAGGCGTTGCGCCCGACAAGATGATCCTTGTCGAGAACGCCAAGACCACAAGAGATATATTTACCTATATCACCCAAATGACAGACACGTCAGCCCCTGTTGTGCTCATCAGCAGCGACTACCATATGGACAGGGCGAGCGGCATCGCCGGGAGGGCAGGATTTTCTAACGTCATGCTTTACCCCTCACCATCTCCCGTCTCGGAACTCCCCGCCAATATCATGTGGGAGATCATCGCGGATTTTCTGGAGTTACCGGGACAGATCATGACATTCTCGTTCACCTGATATTTCTCAATATGTGATTCGACAGATTACTTCGAAAAGTTTCACATTCGTCGGACTTTTCCGCATCAAATGTCGAACTTTGTATATAAACATGTTGCCTGATCAAAAGAATAAGGCTGTCTCAAACTTTTGAGACAGCCTCCTTGATGTTCGATCGAAAAATGTTTCCTTCTTATTTCTTGTTGACCTTCAGGTCGTACTTATAAAGGAACGTTACCATCTGTGCGCGGGTGCACTGGTTCTGGGGCTTGAAGAGGTCGCCGGCATATCCTGCAACGATGCCCTGTCTGCTAGCCCAGATAACCGCCTTGAAGTAATATGCGTTCTTCTTAACATCCTTGAACTTGCAGGTTGAAGCGCCCGGCTTGGGCTTGCCTGCCATTCTCCAAAGGAATGTAACGGTCTGAGCTCTCGTGCAGACGCCGGAAGGATCAAACTTCGTCTTCGATACGCCTGTGGTAATACCCTTTTCGACGGCCCAGAGAACCGGATTATAGTAGTATGCAGAACTCTTTACATCCTTGAATGTGCAGGTCTTCTTCTTAGGAGCGGGCTGACCCGACAGTCTCCAAAGGAATGTTACCATCTGAGCTCTGGTGCAGACGTTCTGGGGTTTGAATAATGTCTGCTTATCATAGCCCTGTACGATCCCTCTGTTCGTAAGTTCGTTCGTGGGCTTGTACCAGTATTGATTGCTCTTCGTTACATCCTTATAGAGAACCTGTACCTTACATATAGCCTGCTTGCCATTATAGACTGCAGCGATAAGGGCAGATCCTGCCATCTTGGCTTTGACTACGCCGGTCTGGCTTACACTTGCGATCTTGGAGTTGGAAGATACCCACTTGACCGGATCATTGGATACCACACCGTTAACCTTCAAGCCGACTTTCAGTTCGATACTTTTGCCGCATACGATATTCGCACTGTTCTTATTGAGTTGGATCTCGATCTTCGGCTCGGGTGTGGGAGTTGCCGTAGCGGTAGGTGTCGGAGTATCCGTAGGTGTAGGTGTGGGCTTGGCGGGACATATGATATTCAATGAACCGTTATGTTCGAAGAAAATGTACTTTCCGTCTTGCTCCAAAGCCCTGATGGTATATTCATCATATAACTCTTCACCGCCGTCCTGGTATGCCGTCACGATGTAGGGACAGTTGCTTATATCCAGGGTCGTCAGCGGGTTATCGGATACTGTCAGGTGATATAACTTGGGATTCTTGGAAACATCCAAAGATGTAATATTGTTGGTCTTCAGGTACAAGAGTTCAAGGTTGGGATTGTTCGTCACATCCAGCGCATTAAGTTTGCTGTCAAAAGCATAAAGAGTAACGAGCGCTGTGCACTTGCTGACATCCAGGGTTCCCAAAGGATTTTGGGATACATTCAGGGTATTGATATTTGTGTTGTTGGACAGATCCAAAGAAGTGATGCCGTTGTCATTGCATTCAAGACGTTCAAGTGCAGTATTATTGGATGTATCAAGACTTTTAAAATCGTTGTTATTGCAGCACAGAGTCTTAAGCTTGGTATTGGCGGACAGATCCAGGCTCGACAGCGACGAATTATAAACGCCTAAAGACACCAGTGCGGTGTTCTTGCTCAGGTCGAGTTCTCCGACGGGAGCGCGGCAATCCAGATCTTCGAGGGCAGTAAAATAAGAGATTCCCTGAAGATCCTTGCACTCTCCTGTGACTCCCGGAGTAAGATGTTCATAGAAATCCTCGGTACATAAGATCTTCGTGGCAGCGATCTCATCTTCAGACAGGGACGTGCTGTGATCCTTATCGATCACATTTTCAACATAATCCCTGAAGACCGGATCCGGGAAAGTATCTCCGCTGATCGGGATCTCCGCGTCTGCCAGGAGCCTGCCCTGCGGGATCAGTGCGATCCCGGCAGCCATAGCCAGGGACAACATGGCAATAACCGTCCTGCCCATCTTGAATATCTTCATAAGTCAGTTTCCTCCCTGATAATTACTGACTCATATTCTATCACTTTTCGCGAAAAAATCCCGCCGGACACCTCAGGTTATCCTTTGTTATTGACAAACTTATCGTATTTATAGAGGAACGTTACCATCTGTCTTCTCAGGCAGTCTCCGTTAGGTCTGAAGGTGCCGTCGGAATATCCTGCCAGGATACCTTTCTCAGATGCCCAAAGGGTTGCGGTGTAGTAGTAATCGCTCTTCTTGACATCCTTGAACTTATTGGCAGAAGACGAAGGTGAGGGCTGTCCTGCGAGCCTCCAGAGGAACGTTACCGCATGGCGTCTCGCACACACGATCTGAGGTCCGAAGGTACCGTTCTTATATCCTTCGACGATGTGATTCTCGTTGCCCCACAAACACGCGTTATAGAAGTAATCGCTCTTCTTAACATCAGAGAACTTGCACACGGAAGTCTTCGGGGCAGGCTCACCCATAAGCCTCCAGATGAATGTCACCATCTGCGCGCGTGTACACTTATTGGCCGGCTTGAACTTCGTCTGTTTGTCGTAGCCTTTTACTACTCCCGAATCGGTAAGGTAGTATGTCGGAGCATACCAGAAATCCTTAGCCGAAGTCACATCCTTGTAGAGGATCTGAACCGTCACGGAAGCCTTGACACCGTCGGATGTCGTTGCCGTGATCGTAACCTTACCTGCCATGATGCCTTTAACGTTGCCTGAAGAGTCAACCGAGGCTATCTTGGGATCCGAGGATGTGAATGTCACCTGCTTATCCGAAGGAGATACCGCAGCCTGAGCTTTTGCTGTATTTCCGCAGACGATCGTATCGTTGAGGGACAGGCTTACTGTCGTTCCGTCATCTGAAGATCCCGAAGAAGACTTGGGCGTCGGAGTTGCAGTTGCAGTTGCGGCAACCTTAGGTGTCGGGGTAGCCGTAGGATCCTTGCCCTCCGCAGGCTCGAAGTCCACGGTGTAATCCAACGTGGTATCCTCACCGGATGCATTCTTCAGTCCGGATACGCTTACATGGTACTGGCCCTTAAGATCGGATGTTCCGAGGAAATCCGTTCCGGGCGAGAATATGATGCAGGAGGAAATCCCGCCATATCTCTGATTGCTGTCTACAAGGAATTTCTTGGAAGAATCCGAATATGCGGCTTTCGTGATCGTCACCGTCTTATTGTCGCTTACTCTCGTAATCTTGACCGTTATGTCAGATGCGTTGGGCTGACGGTATTTATTGGGATTGAAAGAGATCGACCAGGGATATCCGGGGCCGAATGTCTCTGACAGATTGTATCCTGATGCAGGCCATGCCACGAAAGAAAAATCCCCGGGATCGTAAGTCGTCTTGACCTTCGCGTAAGAGTCCTTATAGAAGTCGTTATACTGATTCGTAAACACTTTTACTGCAGTGTAGTAGAAGTAAGGACGGTCTTTCTCCACCGCGCTTCCGATGCCCATCGTCTGCGTATAAGGATTCAGCAGCCACCTTCTGTGACCCACACAGTTGATATTCGACTCGCTGCTGCTGTCAGCCATCTGACCGTTGATAGCATAGTCGATAACATATTTCTGCCTGTCAGAACTTGATCCGACCATGGACAGATTGGATGTCTGAGTAACATACTCTCCCCTGTCGAACATATCCTGGGACATGGAAGAAGGCTTGTTATAAGAGCCGTCGTAGAAAGGATAGTGTGACAGCATTCCGTAAGCCGCATCCAGCAGAGCTCCGTAGGATGCATCCTCATTGAGATCATCGGTAAGCGATATCCCGGGAACACGGGCAGCGTATCTGTAGTAGTTGATCCAATCCTCTCCGCACTGCGCCGCATCGTCCGACAGTTTGCCGACCGCGTAAGGCGATTTACTCGACGGGTTCTTGGCGAAAAGCTTGTCATACCTCTTGATGTTCTTATATAGATCCCGAAGTTCAGACAGGCTCTTCTCCTGAGTAGTGATACCTGATACCTGATCCTGTGCTGCGGACAAACGGTCCTTGTTAACAGGTGCCAATGCGACGACCGGCAGCAACAGAGTAACTGCTCCTGCCGCAACGATCGATACAAAAGTCCTTCTGAATCCGTTCATATCGTAACCTCCTCTTTCAGTCCCGTAAAACATCTTCGCACCCTCGAAAACCTGAAGAGCGAGATGTTGTTCTCCGGGTTATCCTTTGTTGTTTATAAACTTGTCGTACTTATAAAGGAACGTGACCATCTGACGCCTCAGGCAGTTCCCGTCCGGACGGAAAGTCCCGTCAGTATATCCTGCGAGGATCCCGTTTTCGGACGCCCAAAGAGTTGCCTTATAGAAGTAGTCAGATGCCTTTACATCCTTGAACTTGTTCTTAGTTGATTCCGGTGCGGGTTTTCCTGCGAGTCTCCAAAGGAACGTGACTGCATGCTTTCTTGCGCACACGATCTGAGGACCGAATGTTCCGTCTTTATATCCTTCGACTATGTGATTCTCGTTGCCCCAAAGACAAGCCTTATAGAAGTAATCGCTCTTCTTGACATCACTGAACTTGCACACCTCGGTCTGCGGTGCGGGCTCACCCTGAAGCCTCCAGATAAATGTCACCATCTGCGCACGGGTGCACTTGTTGGCAGGCTTGAAGTTCGTCTGTTTGTCGTAGCCTTTGACGACTCCGGCATTCGTAAGATAGTTGGTCGGAGCATACCAGAAATCCTTATCCGATGTTACGTCCTTATAGAGTATCTGAACGGATACGGTAACTTCGCTTCCGTCAGATCCTGTCGCGGTTACCGTGACATGTCCTGCCATGATCCCTTTAACTGTTCCCAACGAATCAACAGAAGCGATCTTAGGATCGGAAGACTTCCAATCCGTATCCTGATCTGATACATCCAAAAGATCCGTCAGCGATACCGTCTTCCCGCAGACTACTATCGCGGAAACATCATCCGGTTCAGATGGAGGTTCCGGCACCTCCGTAACAGCAGGAACATCCGTAATGTCAGGGACCTTCGTAACAGCAGGGGTCACTTCCGCCGGACCCGGTTTGGCATCCGTAGGTTTAGGGACCGCTTCCGAAGGCTCGGGAGTTACCGCCGCAGGTGACGGCTTCACATCTGTTGGTGATGGCGCCGATGTCGGCGTTGCAGTTGCGGTTGGAGTTGCTGTCGCAGTGGGTGTAGCTGTTGACGTAGGTGTAGGAGAATTTACCTTGATTACGATCGTAGCTATGTGACCGGAAGCATTTGCTGTAATCGTTGCTGTTCCGCTGTTTTTTGCAGTAACTTTCCCTGCAGCAGAAACACTTGCCACATTGGAATTGGAAGAGGACCATGCGATATTGCTTAACACTTCAGAATTCATTGTGATGGTCAAATAGTCTGTGTATGAGTAGTTCGCAAAAAGAGATAATGATTCAGTGTCACCGGTAGTCATAACGGACGAACCTTGTAAAGACATAGAGTTGATATTCTCTGATGCTATCTCGATAGTCTGAATATAATTGCCGGATATATTTCTTGGTGTCTCCGAGTCCGAGCCGGATGCGATCGAACAACTTTGAAAAGCAACAGAACCCCAATTGTACTTTGGACCGTTTCCATTTGCATCAGCCTTGTATCTGAAAGCAGACAAACCTATATATCTGATCTGGGGGTTTATCATATTTGCATAATGCCCATATACTCCGTCTCCCGTCTCTAATCCCAAATAGATATTACGTTCATCTTCCCATTGTCTGATCCCTTCTTCCATCAAATTAGCAGAATAGTTCCAGGCAAGACAACCGGTTCTTCTTCCATTTTGATTTCCGGTGATGTTATAAGCAGCGGTCCAACAAGTCTGGCCATTTGTTCTGGTGTGAGTCATATAGATCTCTGATTCACATGCCCTTATCTCACATACCTTTTCAAGTTGTGCCGACCACTTTACGGGATAATAATCACCATTGACCAAAGCCAATTGTGAATCAGTAGGATTGGAACCATAATCCGTAGTTAATTGAAGTTTCACAGATGATCCGTATGATTTGGGTTCCTGATTACGGCAAGCAAGATATCTTATGAGATTGATCTGTCTCATCGCATTTTGAGCTCCGGATGTGTAGAAGGTACCTTCTACTCCCACCAACAGATTCCCGTCTTCAGGTTCTGAGACATCGGTACTCAATACTGTTAACGCTGCATTGGCTTTGCCGGATGAATGAGGAGAGATCGCGATAAAAGACAGAGTAACCGCTATGGTCAACAGTGTACTCACCGCTTTATTGAAACGCTGCATAAACAGACCTCCGTTTAAGCTATGATACCCTCCGAGTAGATTATACCACCGGGCAAGGCTCACCGAGGCTACATCACGGTTTCTTTACAAAATGGCAAACTTTGCAAATTATCTTATCCTGTAAAGATCTTTATTGCCTCCAAACAGCATTTTCGTTGCCTTTAGAAGCAATAGTTTCGGTGTTTGGGAGCAATGAGCAGTGTTATTGCCTCTAAATGATCATTTTCTTGCCTGTACAGGCAATCGAAAAGCGATTTACAGGCAATAGCACAAAAAAGGACTGCTCCGGAATCATTAGGAGCAGTCCTTTGGATGTTCTGATATAAATCCTTTACGCGGTCTCGATCTTGCTGGCATCCTCGAGAGACCTTCTCTCGACTGCCTGCTCGCGCATCTTGTACTTCAGGATCTTGCCGGCGGCATTCATGGGGAACTCGGTTACGAAGTCAACATAGCGGGGCACCTTATGCTTTGCCATGTGAGTCTTGACGTATTCCTTGATCTCGTCTTCTGTTGCTTCCTCACCGGCCTTGAGGATAACGCAGGCCATGATCTCTTCACCATAGTCCTTATCGGGCACACCGATGACCTGAACATCTTCGATCTTCGGATAGGTGTAGAGGAAGTCTTCGATCTCCTTGGGGTAGATATTCTCACCGCCGCGGATGATCATGTCCTTGATACGTCCGGTGATCTTGTAGTAACCGTCCTCAGGGCGTCTCAGAGCCAGGTCTCCGGAATGCAGCCACCCGTCTTCATCGATAGCGGCAGCCGTAGCCTCGGGCATCTTGTAGTAGCCCTTCATGATGTTGTAACCTCTTGCGCAGAACTCGCCGGGAACGCCGTCAGGAAGTTCTTCACCGGTCTCGGGATCTACGATCTTCGTCTCAACGCCGAAGATGGAAGGTCCGACCGTGTTGACTCTCTGCTCGATGGTATCGGTGGTCTTGCTCATGGTAGTTGCAGGCGATGCCTCTGTCTGACCGTATGTGATAACGATCTCAGGCATGTGCATCTTCTCGATAACATCTTCCATCGTCTTGATCGGGCAGGGCGATCCTGCCATGATGCCCGTTCTCATGTAGGAGAAGTCGGTCTTGGGGAAGTTCTCGTGACCGAGCATTGCGATGAACATGGTGGGAACGCCGTGGAAGCATGTGATCTTCTCGCGGTTGATGCAGTCGAGACCTTTTCGGGGCGAGAAAGCCGTGATAGGACTCATGGTAACACCGTGGGTCACGGATGCGGTCATTGCAAGGACCATGCCGAAGCAGTGGAACATGGGAACCTGGATCATCATGCGGTCTGCAGTGGACAGATCCATGCAGTCGCCGATGGCCTTACCGTTATTTACAACGTTGTAGTGAGTAAGCATAACGCCCTTAGGGAACCCTGTGGTGCCGGATGTGTACTGCATGTTGCAAACATCGTGCTTGTCGACCGTGCGGCGGAGCTTCTCGACTTCTGTATAAGGAACCTTCTCGCCTTCTGCGACAGCCTCTTCCCAGGTGTAGCAGCCGGGAACTTTGGACTGGCATGTAATGACATTGCGTAAGACGGGAAGCCTCTTGGAGTTGAGGTTGCCCGGGCGGGAAGCCTTGAGCTCGGGGCAGATCTCGTTCATTATCGCGATATAGTCCGAATCCTTGTAGCCGTCGATCATGACGAGCGTGTGTGTATCGGACTGTCTTAAGAGGTACTCTGCCTCGTGGATCTTATATGCTGTATTGACCGTTACGAGGACAGCGCCGATCTTGGTGGTTGCCCAGAAAGTGATATACCACTGGGGAACGTTGGTTGCCCAGATGGCAACATGATCGCCCTTGCCGACGCCCATGGCAAGAAGTGCTCTTGCGAAGTTGTCGACATCGTCACGGAATTCGGGGTATGTTCTCGTATAGTCGAGTTCCGTATATCTGAACGCATACTGGTTAGGGAACTCCTCGCAGATTCGGTCCAGGATATCCGGGAATGTGTAATCCAGGAGAGTCTCCTTGGGCCAGGGGTAGTAGCCCGTGTCACGGGAATCGCGCTGGAGACTGTGCTTGTGGCGGGTCTTGTAAGGCTCCATGAAGGATGCGAAGTGCGGTACCGCGATACCTGCATCCAGGAGGTCTTTGGCCCATCTGTATACCCACTCGAAAGTAACATAACCCTGGTAGTTGATGGAATCGAGTGCCTCGAACATCTCGTCGAGGGGCATATCGCCTTCGCCCATGAGTTTATAAGAGACCTTGCCGCCCTCACCCATAACACTGTCTTTGACGTGGGTGTACTTGATGAGTTCGCCGAGGTTGGCAACGGTTGCTGCAGGCGACTCGTTGAAATATCTGTAAGGGTGGTGCATATCCCAGAGGGCTGCGACCTTGCGGTTGCCTACGCGGTCCAGGAGAGTCTTGAGCCTTGCGGTATCAGCGTATACGCCGTTGGTCTCGACCAGGAGCGTTACGTTATATTCTTCTGCGATGGGAATGAGCTTTTGCAGTGCGCTATAGACCACATCGTCATCGATTGCTTTCTCGGGGCCGGGGTTCTTGTCGCCCAGGAGCCTTATGTAGCTGGAGCCCAACTTGGAAGCCAGCTTCGCGTAGGAAGTGACCTCTTCCATTACCATATCGATGTTATCCGGATCGGACAGGACAGTCGCGGAAGACAGGCAGGGGATCTCGATCCCGAGGGAGTCGAGCTTTGCTTTGGTGGCATCTACGTTATCGTCGCGAAAAGGCGCCGCCTTGTATGAGAATATATCCTGACCCAGACCCCTAAGTTCGATACCGTCGAAGTTAAGGTCTTTTGCCATGGAATATATCTCGGCCCAGGGATAGTCCGGGCAAGCCAATGTCGAAAACGATGTCTTCATTGTTCCATCTCCGTTATCTAATCAGTAATAATCCCGACATACGCCGGGACTCTAATATTATTTTCAAAGAGGCAAAAGTTCAAGGTGCGCAGGGCTTTTAGGCCAAAAACATAAATATAATTTACGCAAAATCATATTAAAACAGGCATTTGCGGCGTTTTGGCTTTATAATATGCGTGTTCGGTAAGATCCGGGCACACCGGTCAGGGAGGAGAAGGAACCGCTTTATGCCGCAGCTGTCGACACTCGACTTGTTCAAACAGGAGCTGTCCCGCAACGGGACGCATATGCTGACGCCTGAAGAGACTGCCAAAGTGCAGGACATCACGCGCGCCATCCTGTTCGATATCGCCGACCTTTGCGCCAAACTCGATATCCCCTTCCTTCTCGGCGGCGGCACGGCCCTCGGGGCAGTGCGTCATAAGGGCTTCATTCCATGGGACGACGATGTCGATATCAATGTGGAGCGCCGCTACATCAAGACTCTCCTCGATGCGATCGAGGCCGAGTACGGCGACAAATATCTCGTCATGGCACCGGACCGGACAGAAGACTATGTCTATACTTTCTGCCAGGTGCAAAAGCGCGGCACGACTTTCCGCGAGAGCCTGTCTCAGCGGGATGGCCAATGCGGTATCAAGATCGACATATGGATCTTGGAGAACACATACGACAATCCCGTACTGAGATTCTTCCACGGACTGTCCTGCGACTTCAACAGCCTGCTTTTGTCCTGCATAAGGATCCACGACCGCAAGGCTGAATACCTTGCCCTTGCCGAAGGCAATTCCAAGGCAACTTCTTCCATCAAGCTCAAGAGCGCTATCGGCGCGCCCTTTGCACCTTTTATCCGTCACAGGATCCGCACCACACAGAAGTGTTTCTCGAGATGCAAAGATAACTCATCACGCTTCGTGACTTTCCCTTCGGGGCGCAAGCATTTCTTCGGCGAACTGTACCTTCGTGAAGAATACTGCAAACCCGAGCCTGCCGTTTTCGAGGGCAGGGACTTCTTCGTGCCGGCAGGATACGATACGTACTTCAAAGCGCTTTACGGTCCCGACTACATGACTCCGCCTCCGCCCGAGAAACGCGAGGCTCACGTAATATACGATCTGGACTTCGAAGGTCCCGTCAGGCTCAGTCTCAAAGATATACAGAACGAGCTCCTCGCCGCCACCGATACTTTCGATGCCTTCTGCAAAAAGCACGGACTCACCTGGTATCTGGTCGGAGGATCTTTGCTGGGAGCTATCCGTCACAACGGCTTTATCCCGTGGGATGATGACATGGACATCGGCATGCCCCGCGAAGACTACGATAAGTTCATCAAGCTCACTGCCGAAGAAGGCCTGGCCCCCGGCCTGTCTGTGATATCAGGCGATCTTGGCACCTATACTCTTCCCTTCGCCGAGATCGTGATCGGCGATGTCACTGTCTCCCGCGGCTCCACAGAATATATCCGTCCGAATATGCAGATCTTCAACCTCGTTGTCGACGTGTTCCCTCAGGACGCGTGGCCCGAAGAGGACAACTCCTGTATGAGAGCCGCAAAGCTCATGGAGAAGTACCTGTTCAAGATCCGCATGTCCCGCGCACGCCTCGGCCGCGGCACTTCGGCTGCCCGGGCATTTGCCAAGACATTTGCGGTAATCCCCGCCAGGATATACGGCAACCGCCGCTACATCCGCGACATGAACCGCCACGCCGTCTCTTATGGCGACTACAGGACCGCCCGCTACGTCGGATCCCTGACCTATGCCATCGACGGCATGGGAGAAAGGTGTGACGGAGCTTCCACACGCATCATCGGCTATGTTCCTTTCGAGGGCCGCAAGTACCCGATCCCCGGGTCTTTCGACGAATACCTGTCCGGCAAGTACGGCAACTATGCCGCCCTTCCTCCCGAGGATCAGCGCAAGACCCACGAGATGGAAGCATATAAGAGGAGAAAGATATAATCCCCATCTGTGTATCAAATCTTTGATTTTGCAGATTTGATACATCATTTCCTGGCCTTTTGTGTACTAAATCCCCATTTTCGAAAATCTGATACATCTTTTTCTGCGTTTCTGTGTATCAAATCCCTGTTTTCACAGATTTGATACATCATTCCCTGTATTTTTGTGTACCAGATCCTTGTTTTCGCGGATTTGATACAACAAACAAAAAATCCCCCGGAGAACTGAATCAACCGGGGGACATTAAGAACCGTTATAGATCAGGCAAGATCACTTCTTCACATTGAATGCGCCGTATCCGGGATATACCGCGGAGACACCCAGCTTCTCTTCGATCCTTAAGAGCTGGTTGTACTTGGCGACACGCTCGGACCTGGAAGGCGCGCCGGTCTTGATCTGTCCTGCGTTCATCGCGACTGCGAGGTCTGCGATGGTCGTATCCTCCGACTCGCCGGAGCGGTGGGAAACGACAGCCGTCATGCCGGCCTTGTGAGCCATCTTGATAGCCTCCATCGTCTCGGAGACGGAACCGATCTGGTTGAGCTTGATGAGTATGGAATTGCCTGCGCCGAGTTCGATACCCTTGGCAAGCCTCTTGGTATTCGTAACGAAAAGATCATCACCTACGAGCTGGACCCGGGCTCCGAGTCTGGCGGTCATCTTCTGCCAGCCCTCCCAGTCTTCCTCATCGAGACCGTCCTCGATGGAGATGATGGGGTACTTGTTGATCAGGGATTCCCAGTGAGCGATGAGTCCGTCGGATGTATATTCCTTGCCGGACTTGGGCTGATGGTAGAATCCGATGCCCTTCTCGCTCTTCCATTCGGATGAAGCCGCATCAATCGCGAGAACGAAATCCTCGCCGGGCTTGTAGCCTGCAGTCTCGATGGCCTTGAGGATAAGCTCGATGGCAGCCTCGTCGCCTGTCAGGGAGTTAGGTGCAAAGCCGCCCTCATCGCCGACAGCGGTTACGTCGTTCATGTCGTGAAGGAGTTTCTTCAAAGTGTGGAACACCTCGGTGCACCATCTCAGGCCTTCACGGAAAGAAGGTGCGCCTGCGGGCATGATCATGAACTCCTGTGTGTCAACGGAAGAATCGGCATGTGCGCCGCCGTTAAGGATATTCATCATCGGCACGGGGAGCCTGTTGGCATTAACTCCGCCGAAGAACCTGTAAAGCGGGATATCAAGGGATGCGGCCGCAGCCTTGGATGCAGCGATGGATACTGCAAGGATGGCATTGGCGCCTAGGTTGCTCTTGTCTTCCGTGCCGTCAGCCGCGATCATGGCAGCGTCAACGGCATAGATATCTGATGCGTCGATGCCGATGACTGCATCGGCAATAACCGTATTTACATTGTCGACTGCCTTGGAGACACCCTTGCCTCCGAAGCGGTACATATCATCGTCACGGAGTTCCAGCGCCTCGAACTCGCCGGTGGATGCACCTGAAGGTGTGATGGCTCTTGCCACCGTGCCGTCAGCCAGTGTGACCTCAGCCTCAACGGTCGGATTGCCGCGGGAGTCGATTACTTCACGTCCGATAACGCTTACTATCTCAAGATAATCGGTCATATGCATTTCCTTTCCTGACAACGCAGTCACTTCCTGCGCATAAAAGTTATATTATCACGCCAAATATTATATCAAGCCTTCCCCGCAAAACAATGCGAAAACATAGCAAAACTAGCCCATTGAGGCCCTCTGTTTTTGTGCGAAGTTGCAACAGGAGAACGTCTTACAAAAGCTTTAGCAGATAGTACAGGCCGATGAGGATCACAAGGAATATCACATTGATAACGGAGAATGCGGGAATATACCCGGGGGTCTTCTTATCGGAAGGCTTCGGCATGGCACTGTGGAATTTGTATGTGATGAGGCTTGCCATGCTCGCGATCAGAGTCCCCAAGCCGCCGAGGTTCGTTCCGATTATCAGGGACTTCCCGTCATCCGTAAACGCGGACAGGAGGAGTGCCGCGGGAACATTGCTTATCACCTGTGAAGACAGGGCGGCGGTCAGGACAGGAGCGCTGCCGACAACATTTCCAATAACATCCCTTACCGCTTCGATCCTGCCCATGTTGCCAACGAACACGAAGAAGAAGATAAATGTTATGAGGAGAGTGAAGTCCACGTAGTGGAAAGCTTTTCGATCCATGATGATCATTATGATAACCAGCGCCGCCAAAACGATGCGGTAATCAACGATCCTTGCGACAACAAGAAGACATGCCAGGAAGAGTGCGAGGCTGATGAACAGCCTGGGCTTATTAAGAGACTGAAGATCATCCTTCTCCTTACGGGAGGAACCGGAATTCCTGCAGAGAATGAACACCGCCACTGTCACCAGTGCCAGCGACACCAGTGAATAAGGCAGCATGAGTTTAAGGAACTCGCCTAACGGAACTGAGTACTTGGTGTACAAGTAGAGGTTCTGGGGATTGCCGATCGGAGTCTGCATGCTGCCGAGATTCGCGGCAACGGTCATGAGTATAAGCGTAAATGTGGTATTCCTTCTGTCACCGAAAGAGCTCATCACGCCGATGGCAAAGGGAACCATCGTGACCAGTGTCACGTCATTCGTAAGTATCATGCCCATGAAGAAGCAAAGCCACACCAGGATGAGCGACACGGCTCTCGACGTATGGACTTTGGCAAGGAGCATATTCGTCAGGCGCTTGAACAGTCCGATCCTGACAAGTTCTGCCACGACCAGCATCATCGAGAACAATATCCCCAGCACGCGCCAATCGATATATCCGAAGTATTCCTGATCCGGGTGTACGAAAAAGCAGGACACTATGGCCAGTATCCCCGAGGCAAACAGAACCGGATCTTTCTTGATATATCTGAGCATACGGCAGATTGTACACCTTGCGTTCGAAAAGTGTATTCGTCAAAATGCCGATAGTTAATTGATCACCTGATTGCGTCCTTCATGGACTTAACATAGTCTGCGACATGGGAAGGCGCGTCCTTGCCGTACTCCGCAACGATCTTCATGATGGCAGAACCCACGATAACACCGTCGGCGCACTTGGACATTTCAGATGCCTGTTCCGGCGTCGAGATCCCGAATCCGATGGCGCAGGGAACATCCGTTACCTCGCGTATCTTAGATGTAAGCGAAGATATATCGGTAGTGATGCTGCTCCGGACACCCGTGACTCCCAGGCTCGATACAACATAGATGAAGCCTTCAGCTTCGGATGCGATCATGGAGATACGGTCCTCTGAAGTCGGTGCGATAAGGGATATGAGATCGACTCCGTATTGGCGTGTGATATCGACGAACTCGCCTTTCTCCTCATAGGGGATGTCAGGCAGTATCAGCCCGTCGATCCCAACTTCGGCGCAGCGTGAGATGAACCTGTCGGCGCCGTAAGAGAACACGACATTGGCATAAGTCATGAAGACCATTGGAACCGTCACTGTCTCGCGGAGTTTTTTAACCAACTCGAAAACTTTGTCTGTAGTGGTCCCGGCTTCAAGAGCGCGCAGACTGGCTTCCTGGATTACAGGACCTTCCGCGGTCGGATCAGAGAACGGGATCCCCAGTTCTATGAGATCTGCTCCCGCTTCGGCGGCAGCCGTTACGATCTCATAAGTGGTGTCGATATCAGGATCGCCTACGGTTATGAACGGTATGAATGCCTTGCCCGAAGCAAAGGCCTTAGCAATATTACTCATGGATATCCTCCCCTCTGTATCTTGCGATAGCAGCGCAGTCCTTGTCTCCGCGTCCGGATATCGTAACTACAACGATCTTATCCTTATCCAGTGTCGGAACGAGCTTTCGGGCATAAGCGACTGCATGAGCAGACTCTATCGCGGGAATGATACCTTCCGTACGGGACAGGTATTCGAATGCCTGGACCGCTTCCTCATCAGTTATAGCCACATACTCGGCGCGCCCCGTGTCGTGGAGCATCGCATGCTCGGGACCTATTCCGGGATAGTCGAGACCTGCGGATATGGAATATACAGGCGCGATCTGTCCGTATTCATCCTGACAGAAGTAAGACTTCATGCCGTGGAAGATACCGAGCTTGCCGGTGTTGAGGGTTGCTGCCGTCTCGAATGTGTCGATCCCTCTTCCTGCGGCCTCACATCCGATAAGCCTTACGGACTCATCCTCGATGAAGTTATAGAAAGATCCGATGGCGTTTGACCCGCCGCCGCAGCATGCCATGACCACATCAGGCAGGCGTCCTTCGGCTTCCATCATCTGCTGCTTTATCTCCCTGGAGATGACTGACTGGAAGTCACGGACTATCGTCGGGAACGGGTGGGGACCCATAACGGATCCTAAGCAATAGTGGGTATCGGAGATCCTGGATGTCCATTCGCGCATCGTCTCGGATACGGCATCCTTCAATGTCCTGGTGCCGCTCGTTACCGGAACGACATCAGCTCCGAGGAGCTTCATCCTGTACACATTCAGAGCCTGGCGCTTGGTGTCCTCTTCGCCCATGAAGACAACACACTCCATATCGAGAAGAGCCGCTGCAGTTGCGGTGGCAACGCCGTGCTGGCCGGCACCGGTCTCCGCGATGAGACGGGTCTTGCCCATCTTCTTGGCAAGGAGAGCCTGGCCCAACACATTATTGATCTTGTGGGAACCCGTATGGTTCAGGTCTTCCCTCTTCAGGTATACTTTCGCGCCGCCCAGGTCGCGGGTCATCTTGTCCGCATAGTACAACAGACTGGGGCGCCCCGCGTAGTTATTGAACAGATCCTTGAGTTCACGGTTGAACTCGGGATCGTCCTTATAGTGGTTATATGCTTCTTCCAATTCGATCACAGCGTTCATCAGTGTCTCGGGTATGTACTGCCCGCCGTGGATCCCGAATCTTCCTTTGGGATTACTCATTTATCCTTACCTCCTTAGCGAAAAGGTTCATCCGGTCAAAATCCTTATATCCGTCATTCTCGACACCGGAACTTACGTCAACTGCATAAGGGTGCAGACGTCTTACGGCTTCCCCCACATTATCCGGGGTGAGCCCTCCTGCCAGGAAATACTCCCTGTCGAGCCTTCCTGCGTAGAACCAGTTGAATGTCTTGCCGGTACCGCCGACCCCGGAATCAAGAAGTATGTAATCTGCCGAGCTTTCCCTGGCGATCTTGATATCCTCTTCCGATTCGGGTCTGATCATCTTAATGACCGGAAGCCCTGTCCTCTGACGGACCGATGTTATAAATCCGTCGTCTTCGGTTCCGTGGAGCTGTATCAGATCGAGACGTGCTTCTTCCGCACATTCCGTAACATATTCAAGGGTCTCGTCGACGAACACGCCGACGGTCTTGGTGGTAAACGGAAGAAGAGCCTTCCATTCCAACACCTGGAATGCGCTTACATACCTTTGGAACTTCGGGGACATTATATATCCTGCAAAGTCGGCATTAAGCATGGCCGCGTATCTTACGTCGTCTTCTCTTCTAAGTCCGCAGAACTTGATCTTAGTCATTAACCTCAATCTCCTCTCAGGTCAGCAAGGAATGCGGTCTTATCAGGGGAAGTCATCATAGCCTCCCCGATAAGAACAGCATCAACATTATAGTTTAGGAGAAGGTTAATGTCTTCATTTGTTTTTATGCCGCTCTCGGCAACGAACAGTACGCCCTCCGGCACCTTGTCTCTCAGGCGCAGGCAGTTGGAGGCGTTCACTTCGAATGTCCTTAAGTCACGGTTATTGACACCGATGATGCGGGCACCCGCGTCCAGAGCCATCTTAACTTCATCTTCGTCATGAGCTTCAACGAGAGCTGCCATGCCCAAAGATTCTGCCAGGTTCCTGTATGTTGCCAGCGTATCTCCGTCGAGAAGCGAACAGATGAGCAGCACCGCGGATGCTCCGGCCAGGAATGCCTCGTATATCATGTAAGGAGATATCGTAAAGTCTTTTCGAAGAAGGGGAATGCTGACCTCTCGTGATATCTGGTCCAGGTAGCGGAGATCCCCTTGGAACCACTCGGGTTCAGTGAGAACGGAGATCGCGGATGCTCCGGCCTTTTCATACTCCTTGGCTATAGTGATGTACCGGAAGTCTTCTGCGATGACCCCTTTGGAAGGGGATGCTTTCTTGCACTCGCAGATGAAGCTCATTCCCGGTGCCGCCAGTGCATCGGTAAAAGAAGGTGCCGCACCCTTTGCCGCCAAACTTTCAAACGCCCTGTCGATCAGGACATCCTCGGGAACATCCAATTTAGCGCGGGCAACTCTTGCCCTGGTGCTTTCGGCTATCTTTTCAAGAATGTCACTCATATCATCATACCTTCTTGGACAGTTCTACGAACTTATCCATAGCTTCCGTTGCCTTTCCTGAAGCTATCATCTCTTCCGCGACTTTGATGCCGTCGGCGATGCTGTCGGCCTTGCCTGCAACATAGATAGCAGATCCTGCGTTCATAAGAACGATATTGCGGCGGGAACCTGTGATGGTGCCGTTCAGGATGCCGCGGGTAATCTCGGCGTTCTCCTCGGGAGTGCCTCCGACGATCTCATCCTTCGTGCCGCGCTCCAGTCCGAACTGTTCGGGTGTGATCTCATATCTGGTGATGACGCCGTCTTTGAGTTCGGCAACTGTCGTGGGAGCCGAGATGGAGATCTCGTCGAGCTTGTCCTGACCATAGACTACCATGGCGCGCTCTGCACCCAGGCTCTTAAGGACTTCGGCTACGACATCTACAAGATACTCATCGTACACACCGAGAAGATATCCTTCGGGATGCGCGGGGTTCGTGATGGGTCCTAAGATGTTGAACACTGTCCTGAAACCCAGCTCGCGGCGGACGGCCCCGACGTACTTCATGGAAGAATGGTATTTCTGCGCGAAAAGGAAACAGAATCCGGACTCGCGGAGGAGCCTTGCGCAGCTTTCGGGTTCAAGGTTGATATTGGCGCCAAGAGCTTCAAGACAGTCAGCCGTACCGGACTTGGAAGATGCGGCGCGGTTGCCGTGCTTGGTGACGTTGGCGCCTGCGGCTGCGGCGATAAATGCAGATGTGGTGGAGATGTTGAAGCTCCCTGCACGGTCTCCGCCTGTTCCCACGATCTCGAGAGTCTTAAGTCCCGGATGATCCAGAGGTGTCGCGTGCTCACGCATTGCCTGAGCGCAGCCGGCGATCTCATCTATCGTCTCAGCCTTGGCGCTCTTGGTGGATAACGCAGCCAGGAATGCGGCGTTCTGTGTCTGACTGGTCTCGCCGTTCATGATCTCATTCATGACGGTATATGCCTCATCGTATGTAAGATCCTCTTTGTTTACGATCTTCTCGATTGCTTCCTTGATCATCTTTAATTTCCTCCTCGGTTTGTTAAGTTGATAAAATTTCTTAATATGTTCCTGCCTTCGGGCGTCATGATCGACTCGGGATGGAACTGCAGTCCGAATATCTCATATTCCTTATGTTCGACCGCCATGATCTCGCCGTCCGATGTTCTTGCCGTTACCTTAAGACACCCGGGAAGAGTATCTTCTTCCGCCGCAAGGGAATGATATCTTGCAACCTTTATCTCAGAAGGCATCCCGCAGAATATCTTGCTTGAAGTGTCTATCTTCGTATCAGATTGCTTGCCGTGCATCAGCTCCTTGGCATAAGTTACGACTCCGCCGTAAGCTTCACAGATCGCCTGATGTCCGAGGCATACTCCCAATACAGGAACTTTGCCTGCGGCAGCGACCGCAAGTTCTTCGCATATGCCTGCGTCGCAAGGGCGTCCGGGGCCCGGTGACAGGACGATCCCTGCAGGATCTTTGGCAAGGATCTCTTCTGCTGTCAGAGCATCGTTCCTTATGACTTCTATATCGGGTGTGATCTCGCCCAACATCTGGTAGAGGTTATAGGAGAAGCTGTCGTAGTTATCTATTATCAGTATCATCTTCATAACCTCCTTCACATATCATCGGCGTTCTCGATCGCCTTGATGACCGCGGCCGCCTTATTGATGCACTCACGGTACTCTGTGGCAGGAACGGAATCGTACACGATGCCCGCGCCGGATCTTACATAGATCTTGCCGTTCTTCTTGTATGCAAGACGGATCGCTATGCATGTATCCAGGTTGCCGCCGAAATCGATATATCCGATGGCGCCGCCGTATATCCCGCGCTTGTTGCCTTCGAGTTCGTTGATGATCTGACATGCCTTGATCTTAGGCGCTCCCGACAGGGTACCTGCAGGAAGGATAGCATCGACTGCATCCAAGGCATCCCTGTCATCCCTGATCCTGCCCTTAACAGTGGATCCGATGTGCATAACGTGGGAATACCTTTCGATGGAATGGTACTTGACTACTTCCACAGATCCGAACTTGGAGATCTTGCCTATGTCATTACGGCCGAGGTCCACCAGCATATTGTGTTCTGCAAGTTCTTTGGGATCTGCGAGAAGCTCTTCTTCCAAAGCCTTATCCTCTTCGTCTGTCTTCCCCCTCGGACGGGTCCCCGCAAGAGGGAAAGTGTAAAGATCGCCATTTTCGAGCTTTACCAAAGTCTCGGGAGATGCGCCTGCAACCTCAACGTCCGTTCCCGAGAAGTAGAACATGTAAGGTGACGGATTCATGGTGCGAAGAGCCCTGTAGACATTAAGGATGGATCCTTCGTAATCTGCTTCGAGCCTGTTGGACAATACGACCTGGAAGATGTCTCCTTCCCTGATATGGTCCTTGGCGCGCTCCACCATGTTGCAGTATTCTTCTTCAGTAAACAGCGGCCTTACTTCGGACAGGAGGCGCCCTCCTTCATCGGGAGCAGGGGTGCCGTCATTGATAAGGTCCCTGATCTTCGCAAGATCAGATGTAACACGGTCATAATCGGCATCCGCGTCATCCAGCTTAACATTGCCGACGATCACGATCTTCTGCTTTACGTTATCGAAAACAATAACCTTATCGAACAGCATCAGATCACAATCCTTAAAGTTGCCCGGGTCGTCACAGTCAAGATCCAGGGACTTCTCCGCATACTTGATGTAGTCGTATGAGAAATATCCCACGAGGCCGCCGGTAAAAGTCGGCATGCCTTCGA
Source organism: Clostridiales bacterium (assembly GCA_017964005.1). GTDB lineage: Bacteria > Bacillota > Clostridia > Saccharofermentanales > Saccharofermentanaceae > Saccharofermentans. The sequence goes on along the minus strand of JAGCSR010000007.1, from coordinate 8,320 downwards.
GTCTGGGGGACTTGTAGTCAGCCATGATCCTGCGGATGTAACTGCCGGGATCATCTGTCTCATATTCGTCTTCTCCGGCCTTGAGGTGACCGTTGATGCAGGTTATCTCCAAAGTGGGATCAAAGCCTAAGAAAGTATATCTTCCCCAGCGTTCCTGGTCCTCTACTGATTCCAGTATATACGCGTGATCGGACACGCCCTTCAAGATCCTCAAGACTTCGATCGGCGTTCTCATGTCGGACAGCATCTCGCACTTAACGGGCGCGATCTTGTATTGCCCTTCCGATGCGATCTTTAAGATCTCTTCTTTTGCAGGTGCAAACTTCATTCCGGTTACCTCCTTGTCGTTATTTATTTATCATCGGCTTTTCGACGGGGAGGCAATAAAAAAATCCCCGACAAAAAGTTCAACGCTTCTTGTCAAGGACGAATCATCTGATATAATCCGCGGTGCCACCTTGATTCACAATCACTTGTGCACTTATCCTGAGTACCAACATACCCGGGGCCTAATAACGGAGCCGCCCGTCACGGAATACTCGGCATCGCCTTTGACCGTGCCCTCATCGGACCATTATGATGAACCGCTCTCCGCCCCAATCTCAGCTAACGGGGCTCTCTGTAGGCGCTAAATCCACCTTTACTTCCGAATCACAGGTTTACTGTTATTCACTTGGTACTAAAGATATTCTATGCCGCACGGTTTGTCAAGAAGGATTTTCGCATATAACCCTAAGGCTTTCAGATGCAAATAAAGAAGGAACGGTGTCCGGCATATATCCACTGCCAGTCCTGTTCCTTCGTGAACATTATATGATCATTATTTGTTTAAATCAATTTCTTATCTGTCATGGTTGCAAAATCAAAACCATATCATCTTCGGAACATCGTAAGCCTTCATCTTCGGATCGTAGGTTATGAACACCATATCCTCCGATATTGCCTGCGAGAGCAACATACGGTCGAATGGATCCTTATGATCTATAGATCCGTCTTTGAGGATAAGTTCGCTTTCGGCAAGGACATGATCATTGCAAAAACTCAATGGCATAAAGCCGGCTCTCCTGCACTCCTTTATGATCCTCTCGGGAGCAACAGGCATCTGCTCAGGTCTCTTGCCGTGTTTAAGCGCAATCTCCCAGACTGATAAAACGCTGTAAAAGATATTATTCCCAGGATCTGTGATCATATCCTTGATATCATCAGGGATCTTCTTTGCAGAGAAAAAACACCAGATGAGAACATGAGTATCAAGCAGGATATTCATAAGTCAAAGTCCTCCAGTATCTCATCATTTATGAAGTCGATATCATCCGGTATATCAAACTCACCGTCACAAAGGCCCAGTTGCCTTCTCTCACCGTTATTGGCATTAAACCGCTCTATCTTTGCCACTGGAGTCCCGTTCCTCGATATGATCACATAGTCCACTTCGCGGCTCTCAAGCTGAGCCACGAGCTTCGACAGATTGGTCTTTGCTTCCAGCATATTTACCTGTACCATGATCCGGCCCTCCTTGCTTGGCTAAGGTTAGTCTGCTAATGACATTATATACTCTGCTATACGTCCTGTAAACATTCTTTCGCGATAATATCAATATCCTTGAAATACAGATCTACAGCTCTTAGAATATTGGTGAGAGACAACTCATTCAACGACATCGTGGGGAGGGATTCATGGCTAAGAAGATCTTTCTGATAATCCTGCTTCCTGTCCTTGCGGCTTTCACAGCTCTTCTGGGAATTGCGGCCGTTACCTCTATTTCCACATATCGCATCGACCACTATTATCATGAAAACTTTAAGAATGAATATACACTGGCAGGATCCGTAACCGGAACCAACAGGGATAACAAAGTGGTCACACTCCCTGCGGGAACAAAAGTATCATTCATGATGATCCACGACACCGGGAAATTAACCGGGATCAGATACATTGACGATAATGGGGAGTTCGACTATCTGGAAGCATCTCTTAACCCGGATCAGTTGTCGGAAAAAGATGAGATCTGCCGTTCGATCGAAGACTTTAAACATCAGCAGCAAACCAGGAAAAACGGCGGATATGTATTAACGGCAGTAACGTGCCTGTTCTTCTTCGGCTTATCTTCGATCGCAGTGATAATCTGGATCAGATTACTCAGAGAAAAGTAAAGACCGTATCATCACAACAAAAAACCGCGCCCTCGGGCGCGGCCTTGAAATGTTCTTCTAATCGTTATCAGTTGCCGAGCATCTTAGACAGATCGCCTGCTGTGGGAACGTCAACCTTTGTCTTGTCCTCAATGGTATCTGCTACCTTCTCGTAAACGGCATTTGCCTGCTCGTTCTTGGATACCTGCTCCAGAGCATCGCTTGCGCCTTCCTTGATCTTGTTGATGTCGATATCGGGCATCTTCATGTCAGCCATAGTTTTATCCTCCTTGGGTTAAACTCATAGATGCTCTGATTATATCACAGATCGCTCACGATGATCTCAGGGAAATCATTGATCCTGTATGGAAGAGCGCTGTTGCCCAAGCCCCGGCTTACGATCATCTTGGTGCTGCCCTTCCCGATTATCCCGGATGTCAGCTTCGGGAACAGTCCCTGGTCCGGAGATACGACAGGTCCGATCCCGGGCAGAACGATCTGTCCTCCGTGTGCGTGCCCTGCGAAAACAATATCCGCTCCTGATGCAGCGTAGTTATCGATATACTGGGGCTCATGTGCCAGAACCACCGTCGGAATGTCATATCCTGCCTGAGCGCGCGCATCATCGATAAGCGCTGCCAGCGTTCCGTCCCCGAGAGAATAATCCTCCAGTCCTATCACGGCATATTGCTCTTTGCCGTCAGTTCGGATCTCATAAGAATTCGACAACACCTTCACACCCGCATCCGTGAGCCCTCCTGTGAGCTTAAAGTAATCTGCTTCGGACAGCCTGTACTCATGGTTGCCTGTTACATAGTAGGTCGGCGCGATCTTCGCAAGTTCCCCTGCAGTGTAGAGCGCTGAATCTATATCGGTATGCATCGAATCGGCAAGGTCTCCCGTAAGGAAGATAACATCAGGATCCAAAGCAGACGTCTCACGGATTATCCGGTCCTTGTCCCACCAGATCTTCATGTTGTGAAGGTCTGATATCTGAACCGCACGAACACCGATGGAAGTGCCGGGATCGTACTTCGTGATGACAAGATTATTGTTCTGATAAGTGAAGAAACATGTAGCTGCAATGTACAGCACGAGGAAGAACGGGACCACCACCGTAAACTTCTTTTTGCGTGTCTTGTGGTGACACAGGATCATGCCCAGAAGGCACCCCAGTCCGCCGCCAATGGCAGCGAGCAGGATAAGGTCGCGTTCCATGATGCGGCGCTTGCCGGTCTTCGCAAAATACTTATCTGATGCAAACGCTAAGAACCCTCCGATGTTGGTTACAACATACCAGATGACGACCCATTGCCAAAATTGCATGATATGGCCAATTTCCTTCCCGAATTATTGTGTACTATTCTTCAATAAGAATAACACAGTAGTGTTACTATATAAATTGTCAGGCTTATAAGGCAATTTCATTCAACTGAATCAAGAAAACAGAGGGGTCATCTATGAACAAGTGGACACGGGCTGCCATACCCGCATTATTGATTCACTGTTCCATCGGAACGGTGTACTGTTGGAGCACATTCAAGGAAGCAGTTGCAGACAGGATCGGCATGAGCACTTTCGCCGTCGGCTGGGCTTTTTCCCTGGCGATATTCTTCCTCGGCATGTCTGCCGCTTTCGCAGGCAAGATCGTCGAGATGAACATCCACAGATCTTCCCTTATCTCCGCCATCTGCTTTACGACAGGTATGCTGGGAACAGGTCTTACCATCAAGTTCTTCACAGGCCCCCTGGCACTCGTTCTGATATACATCTTCTACGGATGCATTATGGGCATAGGTCTCGGTATCGGATACTTAACTCCGGTCAAGACCCTGATGCTCTGGTTTAAGGACCATAAGGGCCTTGCGACCGGAATCTCCATCATGGGATTCGGTCTTGCCAAAGCCATCGCAACCCCTATCATGGAACTCCTGCAGAACAAGGTCGGGATCTCCGCCATGTTCATCATCTTAGGTGCCATCTACTTCGTCATGATGTTCGCAGGACATCTCCTCCTCAAAAAGCCGGAAGGCTGGGTGGAAAGCAAAGCTACCAACGACAGTTTCAAAGCCACATCGATGCTCAAGAACAAGACCTTCATCGGCATCTGGCTCATCTTCTACATCAACATCCACTGCGGTCTCATGCTCATCACATATGAGAAGCAGCTCCTCAATGAGAAGTTCGCAGGCCTTGCAGTCCTTGCGGTCATCATCAGCGTCGTACCTTCCGTAACGGCAGTCTGCAACGCTCTCGGCCGTATCGGGTATTCCACTGTATCCGATAAGATGAAGGACCGCGCTACAGTCTACAGCATAATCTTCATCTCCTGCACCGCCATCTGCGCACTGAGCCTTGTTGCAAATGTGGGATTCATTATCATCATCCTTCTCATGATCATCAACCTCGGCTACGGCGGCGGATTCTCAACTCTTCCTGCTCTCCTCGAGTCCAGGTTCGGCATGAAGAATATCTCCAAGATCCACGGGCTCGCGCTCTCCGCCTGGGCCATCGCGGGACTTACCGGCAACAACCTGTCCGAGATAATCCTCAACAACACCGGCAAGAACTATTCTTTCATCATCGGAACCGCAATGGCACTCTACGCAGCCGCCTGGGTAATCTACTTCTTCATGGTCAAAGGAAGCTCTGCCAAGACAGAACAGAACACTTAATATCATTCCCGACAATAACAACACGAGAATGCTGCCCCGCAAGGCAGCATTTTTTGTATCTGAAACAGACACCAAAAAAGAGTCGCCTACATCTCGACGACTCTTAATTGACTGTTATTTGGTTATTCTGCGATAACCTCCTCCAAGCTTGAAAAAAACCTTAGGAAAAAAACACTTCAGAGGAGATACCGGTCAACGACCCGCGGGACATGAGGCCCATTACGGATCGGTCTTCAATCTGTCCCATTGGTATCACCTCCTATCTATAAACTTCAAGCTTGAATCTAACTTGATGGTTATATTATAGATCATCCGTCAGTAAAGGGGATTAACAGTCAGTAAATAAAATGTGGCGCTATCGCCTTAATTTATAACAAGCTCTTCAAAATCTTTAAGTTCCCTTTACCCGAAAAAGAAGGCTGCCCGAAGGCAGCCCTCAACGATCGGTCAACAGTATCTTCTTTATCCTTTGCCGTTGATAAACTTATCATACTTGTAAAGGAAGGTTACCATCTGGCGCCTGAGGCAGTTGCCGTTGGGCTTGAATGTTCCGTCAGAGTACCCTGCCAGGATCCCCTTCTCGGAAGCCCAGAGGCACGCCTTATAGAAGTAATCCTTCTCCTTTACATCCTTGAACTTGTTCTTCGTTGAAGAAGGTGCAGGCTGTCCAGCAAGTCTCCAAAGGAATGTAACGGCATGCTTTCTTGCACATACGATCTGAGGTCCGAAGGTTCCGTCCTTATATCCTTCTACGATCTTATTCTCATTACCCCAGATACATGCCTTATAGAAGTAATCCTTCTCCTTGACATCCTTGAACTTACAGGTCTTGGACTTCGGTACGGGTTCTCCCATAAGTCTCCAGATGAATGTTACCATCTGAGCTCTCGTGCACTCGTTGGCGGGCTTGAACTTGGTCTGCTTGTCATAGCCCTTAACGACACCTGCAGCTGTCAGATAGTTGGTGGGAGCAAACCAGAAATCCTTTGTCTTCGTTACGTCCTTATAAAGAACAATAACTACACAAGACGCGCTCTTTCCTGCCGCTGTAGCAGTAATTGTGGCGGCACCTGCCATCTTTGCAGTTACCTTACCGTTGGCATCTACTGTGGCGATCTTCGTATCTGATGAAGTCCAGGCGATCGCAGAAGAGGCGCCCTTAAGGGTTGCCTTCAAAGTATCAGTCTTGCCGCATACGACAGAGTCAGTATCCTTGCTGAGAGTCAGTGTAACTGAAGGATCCGAAGTCGGACCTGCTGTAGGCTTAGCCGCTGAAGTCGGTTTTGCCGCTGAAGTCGGTTTTGCCGCTGATGTAGGCTTGGGCGTTGAAGAAGGAGTGGCAACAAAGGTTATCGTGACATTTACTGTTTTAACAACCTTGTTATAGGCATCCGTCTCCGAGGCGGTTATAGTGATCTTTGCTGTGCCTGCTCCCTTTATCGTTACTTTACCAGATGAATCAACCGTAACAACATTGGTGTTATCAGATGAATAAGACAATACGCCGTCACCGGAACATGTCGCTCCAAGAGCAAAGGGTGCATCATTAGAGTTCTTGTTAATATCAGATGCGGTTATCGTCTGATCCAACCTGTTGATCTTGAAAGATTTTGTAACCGTTCCTGTAAAATTACCGATACCCTTGATCGTTACGGAAGCAGTTCCTGCTTTTGTGTTATTGGAGTAAGCGACTTCGTAATCTGTTCCTTCGTAAAGAACCGTATCGTGACCATTCAGTTTGACAGAAACTTTCGGAACAGGCTTGATCGGACTTCCGGTATAAGAATAATCCGTTTCGATCCCGCTGACTTCAGCTGCAGAAAGATCTGCAGGCAGGATCTTAAATGTTTTTGTGATCTCTCCGAAGAAACTGCCGTTTCCTGATACAACTACCGAGTATTCACCTGCTTCTGAAGGTCCGTAGATATACGTGCCATTCTCATCAACGTAATAGTAAACATAGTCATTGTATTTTGTCAGTGTATTTCCCTTATACTCTACAACCGGAACCGGCATATAGTAATCCTCACAGTAAACTCCGTCAGGAATATCCTGTATCGTTCCGGAGGACATATCTTCCTGACAGATATCATAAAAATCAACGATATAACAGGTAACTCCATCGTCATCGACATAGTCCGTGTAAGCGGGGTTCTTCAAAAGGCCGTTGAACAGGAAATATTTCCCCTGATCAGGATTCCACATATAAAGATCATCGTTCAGCACCACCTCGAAAACATAATAATACGTTTCTCCTCTTTCCAGCGGCTCAGTGCTGTCCTTAAGGTTTTGGAAATCACCGGGGTCGTCGGCAAATCCGGTAATATCTTTCAGACGGATATACCAACCCTGATTATCAGAGGGCATAGTCTCGCCATGGGGTGATGTGAAGGAGTTCAAGAATAATTGGGATACTTCTTTACCGGTCATATCCGGAGTAAGCATCGAAAGATCCGTATCATCGTATTTGATATCTATATATTGCGATACATATTCCTTGGGGTCGATCACGCCTTTTTGCTGAGTATCGCTTTCCAGAGTTTTCTTCACACGATAATTGTATGTTGCGAGCATTCCCCGAAGTGCTGATTCAGAAGAAAAATAACAATAATCATTTGAACAAGTCAAATCTATATCTATTGATGCTCCATTACCCATGTAAATGCTTTCAAATAAGAAGAGAGCATAACCGTAACCCAAATCGCATGTACCGGTATAGGCAATGGCATTCGGTGTATCGATCCATAAAGTCTTTCCGTAAAGACCGAAACTGTAACCATATCGATAACTGTTTTGAGTCTTTATAGAAAGTTTGGCATTATCCGTGATACTGATAAGTCCTTCGCTTGCACGAACTCCAAAAACATTATTATTTCCTTCACAATGCACATCAATAGAAACCTCAGCATCTCCGGCAATCACTACGTTTCCATGATTGGATTCGATTCCGGGACAATAAGCGTCTGTTCCCGTCTTAATAAGAAGCTTTCCGCCGGTGCTGGAGGATATCCTCAGATTATCCTGAATATATATGCCGAACTGGCTTCTGCACTCGATCTTGTTATCTCCTGTAAGAACGATCTTCAACCAGCCTCTTGTCGTCCTTATATCAACTCCAACTCCATCATAATTCCTGTAATAAAGGGTCCCGTGTGCAGCATCGTAATATGCGTTCCAATCCACTGTACTGTCAGATGTAGCTTCCTTGGATTCGTTAACATAATACGGTTTAGAACTGTTCAGATAAACAGCTGCCCCGCCACCGCCTTCAGTATGGTAACCCACTTCAACACTTGGCAACGGATCACCTGTATCCGCATATACTTTTTGGGAATCCATAACAGAAACCAGTGCAAAAAGAATTGCCACTGTTCCCACGAACAAAGCGATCTTCTTAGCGATCATAGACATAATCTTTTCCTCCCCGAAAGCCGGCCGGAACAGAACCGCTCAAACCGGCATTCGCTAAAATTTTTCCTCAAATAAACATGGGTAAATTATCCCCAAACGTTT